>CAYXHF010000031.1:3070-30943 GCA_964464815.1 uncultured Faecalibacterium sp. | reverse complement strand
TAGAACCAGAGGGCTTTCCGGTCGCCCACTGGACACCTTCGGGGTCGTCTTTTTTGTTGCTGGACCTTGGGTGCTACAACCAAGGGGCTTTCCGGTCGCCCCTTGGAACCCTTCGGAGGCCGCCTTTTTTGAAGTTGGATGGAGATGGAAGAGGACAATCCCTCAGTCAGCCGGAGCGGCTGACAGTTCCCTTTAGACAAGGGAGCCGGAGCATGTGGCCTAAGGGAATGTGCTTTTTGAGGATAAATGGTGGATAAGTAAAAAACTCTCCCTCGACAGGACGTCGGAGGGAGAGACGGATTATTGTTGCTGTTCCTTTTTTGCAAGGTCGTTCGTGTCTTCCGTGCCGCGGTAGACAATGAACTTCTGGTAGAGGAATTCTGTCACGAAGTTGAAGGCCATGTTGATGATTTCAATCAGCCAGTCGTGAACACCAAGGGCTTCCAGCTCCTTGCTCCACCAGCCGGTCAGGAGAATGAAGCAGACGTAGTAAAGCGCGACGAGGAGCATTGCACGCTTCACGTTGCCGTCGGAACGGAAGGTGTAGCGGCGGTTGAAGGTGAAATTCCACAGGACGGAGAGAATCAGGGACGGAAGATAGCTGAATAGATAGCCGTCCAGATGCAAAACGTCGTGGAGGAGCGCAAAGCTGACAAGCTGCACGATGGCGGCCGAGGCGCTGAAAAGCGTGAACTTGATGACCTGTAGGAGATTCTTGTTTTTCATGTGCAAATTCCTTTTTTGCTCGTGTTACACCAGCCGCAGGGACGGCGTGGCGTTGAGGGTCAGCGGAGCAAGCTCGCCCTTGAGCAGACGGTAGTAGGCGGCCGAACCAATCATGGCGGCGTTGTCGGTGCAAAGGGGAAGCTGCGGCATGTAGAGCGGCAGGTGTAACTTGTCCGCGGCCTCCTGCATCATGCGGCGGAGGAGACGGTTTGCGGATACGCCACCGGCCAGCGCTAAAGCGGGCGCGTTCGTGTCGCGTGCGGCCAGTATCGCCTTTTCCACCAGCGAGGATACCACCGCATAGCGGAAGGAGGCGGCCATATCGGCCTTGGGGAGCGCTTCGCCCTTCATCTCCATTTTGTTGGCGGCGTTGAGGAAGGCCGTCTTCATGCCGGAGAAGGAGTAATCGTACTTGCCCGGCGTGTGCGGATGCGGCAAGACCATGTAGTGCGGGTCGCCTTCCTCGGCAAGGGCGTCAATGCGCGGGCCACCCGGATAGGGGAGTGTCAGCACACGCGCGGCCTTGTCGAAGGCTTCGCCAGCGGCATCGTCCATCGTCTGACCAAGGAGTGTGTAATCGCCATAGTCGTTCACGCGCACGATGTGGCTGTGACCACCCGATACGACCAGACAGAGGAACGGCGGCTTTAAATCCGGATTGGATAGATAGTTTGCGGACACGTGTCCCTCAATGTGATTGACGGGAATCAGCGGCTTTCCGGTGGCGTAGCTCAGTCCCTTCATGCAGCTGACACCGGTCAGGAGCGCACCGACCAGACCTGGGCCGTAGGTGACGGCGAGGGCGTCCACGTCCTCCAGACGCATGTCGGCGGCACGAAGCGCCTCGTCAATCACGCGGTCGCAGGCTTCCACGTGGGCGCGGCTGGCAATCTCCGGCACGACACCGCCGTAGAGGGCGTGCAAATCAATCTGGCTGAAAACGATGTTGGAAACAATGGTGCGGCCGTTCTCGATGATAGCGGCGGCCGTTTCGTCACAGGAGGTTTCCAGCGCCAGAATGCGCACCTTCTCCTGCGAGCGCAGGCGCGAAAGCGTTTCCTGCGTGGTTTGCGTGTAGGTCATGGAAGAACCTTCTTTCGTTGGGTAGGAAGCAGACGATCCAGTAGGAACGCCAGCCCTTCGCCAGCAAGGAGTCCCAGCAAAAGTGCAAGGAGCAGCAGCACGGCGTAATGCTCAAAAAAAGCCGTGGGCATCAGGCGAATGAGCAGGTTGGTGTGTGGGTCAAGGAGCCATAAATCGTTGCGGAAAAAGATGCGGTGGAAGAGAATGAAGGCATCGGTAAAGCATAGCGCCGCAACAAGGCTCAGGAGCAGCAGGAACAGCGCCACGTGCCGCAGCGAACGCGCAAAGCGGCGCATGCCACCCGGCATCAGCAGCAGATAGCAAAAGAAAAATGCAGAAAATGCGCCGGAAAGGATGCCAACGCGTCGGCAGAGGAAAAACAAGGCGCGGCAGTCGGCCATATGCACCTGTTCATTCGTGCGGAAGGCGGCATAATACGCGCCATCCATTGAAAAGGTGAACTGGAACTCGTCCGCCGCGCCGGTTAAGTATTCCACGATGGTGGAAACTGCCTGCGGGTAGTATTCTTCCGGCAAATGGCTGCTTTCGGGCGGTGCGGTGCGCTGCATGACGGTCAGCATCACCTGCGCATTGGTGCCAAGCGTCCAAATCGCGCCGCAGAGCAGCGTCACGACAAATGCGACACTGCATAGCAGGGCGGCGAAAGGGACAAAACGCCGGAAAGAACGCATTACTGCATCTTCAGGTACGCCGTGACAAAGCCTTCCAGATTGCCGTTCATCACGTCGTCAATATTGCCGGATTCAAAGTTCGTGCGGTGATCCTTGACCATGGTGTAGGGCTGGAAGACATAGGAGCGAATCTGGCTGCCCCATTCAATCTTCTTCATTTCGCCCTTGATGTTGGCCATTTCCTCTTCCTTGGCGCGTTCACGCAGCTCCAGCAGCTTGGCCTTGAGCATCTTAATACAGGTGGCACGGTTCTGCACCTGATCGCGCTCGGTCTGGCAGGCCACGACAATGCCTGTGGGATAGTGCGTCATGCGGACAGCGGAGGACGTCTTGTTCACGTTCTGGCCGCCAGCGCCGCTGGAATGGTAGGTGTCAACACGAACGTCCTTCATGTTGATTTCGATTTCGGAATCGTCCTCTTCCAGCATGGGCGCAACGTCCAGAGAGGAGAAGGACGTGTGGCGACGCGCGTTGGCGTCAAAGGGAGAAATGCGCACCAGACGGTGAACGCCCTTTTCGCCGCGCAGATAGCCGTAGGCATGGTCGCCGGACACCTCGAAGGTGACGGATTTCAGGCCGGCTTCGTCGCCGTCGAGCAAATCCAGCACCTTCACGGTGAAGCCCATCTTCTCGCAGTAACGGGTGTACATGCGGTAGAGCATCTGCGTCCAGTCCTGCGCCTCCGTTCCGCCAGCACCAGCGTGCAGGGACAGAACGGCGTCGTTGTCGTCATAGTCGCCGCGCATGAGCGTTTCCAGCTCCAGCGCATCGGCATGCTCGTGAAGCTTGGCCAGCTCCTCGACAGCCTCGGTGACGGTGTCTTCGTCATTTTCTTCCTCGGCCATTTCCAGCATCACTTCGATGTCCTCGGAGGTCGCAAGGAGCTTCTCGTAGTGCTCCAGCTTGCCCTTGAGGTTGGACACCTTCTGGTTGACCTTGGTGGAATGATCCGGGTCATTCCAGAATTCCGGCTGGTTCATTTCCTCGGTCAGCTCTTCCAGCTGCTCGCGGATATGGTCAATGTGCAGGGCATCGCCAGCGGCCAGCAGGGACTTGCGAATGTCGGCCAGTTCCGTGCGATACTGCGGGATATCAATCAAAGCCATAGAAAACTCTCCTTATGTGTCGGTTGAAAAGAAACAAATCCAATGCCTGGCGGGAAGGGTTACGGTGGTGTGCGCCTGGTTATGCGCCTTCACGCTTCCCCTTCGCCACGGCCACAGCAGTTCTTGTATTTCTTTCCGGAACCGCAGGGGCACAGGTCGTTGCGACCCACACGCTGGGATGCCTTGACGCGCTTGGGCTGCTGCGGCTGGCCGTTGCCGGGCACAACCGGCTTGCCTTCCACCGGACGCACGGCGGCCTGCACACGCTCGGGCGTGCGCTCGATGCGCATCTGGTACAGACGGCGCACCGTGTCCTCACGAATCAGGTGGTTTAATTCGTCAAACATGTAGCCAGCTTCAATCTGGTATTCGGTGACAGGGTTCTTGCCGCTGTAGGCGCGGAAGCCGATGCCGTCACGCAGGCGATCCATGGCGTCGATGTGATCCATCCAGCGGGTGTCCACCGAACGCAGCAGCAGCACGCGCTCGATTTCGCGCATGTCCAGACCGATTTCGGCCAGGGATGCCTCGCGCTCCTCATAGAAGGCATGCGCGTCGTCCTTGAGCGCCTTGGCCAGCACGTCACGGTCGCCGGAGCGGATTTCGCTTTCCAGATGGCTGAAGGTGTCATGATGCACGCACAGGTTTTCCAGATAATTGGTCAGCTGGGGAATATCCCAATCCGTGCCGTCGGCGGAGGCGCAGTGACGATTCAGCGCGGCGTCAATCAGCTTGTCCGCCATGCCCAGAATGTTGTCGCGCACGTTTTCGCCCATCAGCACGCGGCGGCGCTGACCGTAGATGATTTCGCGCTGGCGGTTCATAACGTTGTCATATTCCAGCACGTGCTTACGAGTGTCGAAGTTGCGGCCTTCGATGCGCTTCTGCGCCGACTCAATCTGCTTGGTCAGCATGCCAGCCTGCAACGGCTCGTCATCCTTCAGACCCAGGCGCTCAACCATGGGCGTGATGCGGTCGCCGCCGAACAGACGCATCAGGTCGTCTTCCAGCGCAATGAAGAACTGGGTCGAACCGGGATCGCCCTGACGACCCGCACGGCCACGCAGCTGATTATCAATGCGGCGAGACTCGTGGCGCTCCGTGCCGATGATGTGCAGGCCACCGGTCTGCATCACGCGGCCATGCTCGGCGTCGGTCTGCTGCTTGAAGGACTTGTACAGCGTCTGGTACTTTTCGCGGGCAACGAGGATTTCATCCGACACGTTTTCGGCGTGACCGATGGCGGCCTCGATGATTTCATCCTCATAGCCTTCCTGACGCATGGCGCGACGGGCGAGGAATTCCGGGTTGCCGCCCAGCAGAATGTCCGTACCACGGCCAGCCATGTTCGTGGCGATGGTGACGGCGCCCCAGTGGCCAGCCTGTGCGACGATTTCCGCCTCGCGGGCATGGTTCTTGGCGTTGAGCACCTCATGCTCGATGCCGCGCAGGCGCAGCAGACGGGAGAGCATCTCACTCGTCTCGACCGTGACCGTACCGACCAGCACAGGCTGGCCCTTGGCATGCACATCGGCGATGGCATTCACGACCGCGTCGAACTTGGCCTTCTTCGTCTTGTAGATCATGTCGTCCAGATCCTGACGAATGTTGGGCTTGTTGGTGGGAATCTGCACAACGTCCAGAGAGTAGATGTTCTGGAATTCGTCCTCTTCGGTCTTGGCCGTACCGGTCATACCGGAGAGCTTGGTGTACATACGGAAGTAGTTCTGGAAGGTGATGGTGGCCAGCGTCCGGCTTTCGCGCTCGATGGTCACATGCTCCTTGGCTTCAATGGCCTGATGCAGACCCTCGGAGTAGCGGCGGCCAATCATCAGGCGGCCAGTGAACTCGTCCACGATGATGACCTGATCGTCCTTGACGACGTAGTCCACATCGCGCTTCATCAGGAAGTTGGCGCGCAGGGCGCAGCTGACGTGATGGTTCAGCTCAGCATTTTCGGCGTCGTTGATGTTCTCCACACCAAACGCCTTTTCCACGCGCTGGGCGCCCTCATCGGTCAGGCTGATGGCCTTCTTCTTCTCCTCCACCTCGAAGTGGACGTCCTTTTGCAGGGCGCGAACCACAGCGTCCACCTTGGCGTAGAGGTCGGTGGACTTATCGCCAGCGCCGGAAATAATCAGGGGAGTACGCGCTTCGTCAATCAGGATGGAGTCCACTTCGTCCACAATCGCGAAGTGATGGCCGCGCTGCACCAATTCATTCTGGCGCAGCACCATGTTGTCGCGCAGGTAGTCAAAGCCCAGCTCGTTGTTGGTGCCATAGGTAATATCGCATGCATAGGCGGCACGGCGCTCGGCGCTGTCCAAATCATGGACAATCAGGCCCACACTCAGGCCCATGAAGCGATGCACCTTGCCCATCCATTCACTGTCGCGGCGCGCCAGATAATCGTTGACCGTCACAACATGCACGCCCTTGCCGGACAATGCATTCAGATAAGCGGGGAGCGTAGCCACCAGCGTCTTGCCTTCGCCCGTCTTCATCTCGGCGATACGGCCCTGATGCAGCACCAGACCGCCCATCACCTGCACGCGGTAGGGACGCATGCCCAGCACACGCGCGTCGGCTTCGCGAATCGCGGCGAACGCCTCGGGCAGAATATCGTCCTCCGTCTCGCCATTTTGCAGGCGGGCGCGGAATTCATCCGTCTTGGCGCGCAGCTGGTCGTCAGTCAGCGCTTTGTATTCGTCCTCGAGTGCTTCCACGGCATTGACGGTTTTTTGCAGCTTTTTGACCTCGGCGTCATTGCTGCTGCCCAGAAGCTTTTTGACCCAATCAAACATAAGGTACTCCTTTCAAAATAGAAAAGCAGAATCATCCGAATATGGATGCTGCTGATAATGTGAAAGAACAGGAAGTGCGCAGATGGACACACTTCCTATCTATTATAGCATGAAAGGCATGCTTCTTGCAAGCTTTCCGACATAATTCCTGTAATCAGCGCGGGCAGAAGATGAGCAGGGTGCGCCTGATGTCAGAAAACAGGATGGAATAGCTGCCTGAAAACGCATCCTGCGGCGCGGCGGCGTCGTTGTAATGCGTCAGGATGCTGTTGAAATCGCTGATGCAGCGCTGATACAGGTCATCGGACAGAAGGAGATTGATGGTTTCGCCATGCGCAAGCTGCCGCAGAAACGGCGCAAGCTCCGCTTCGGTCGTGACGAATGCGCCCTGCTGCACCAGATAGGGAAGCGCGCCGGAGGTGTCCGGCAGCTGAAAGCCTGCATCCGGCGTGTGATCCAGGGCCATGGCTTCTTCGCTCAGACCATAGTACCAGTGTGTGTTGTACGCGCCCTGGTCATTCCACGTGGCGTCCACAAGGAACGCGCCCGCTTCATCCTGAACCAGATTCCAGGAATGGCGCTGGGTCACGCCCGTGTGATCCGTGGCGACGCCGGTGATGTGCATGACCGGATAGCCAGCTGTGCGACAGAGCAGGGTCAGGGCATGCGCGTATCCCTGACAGTTGGCCTTGCCGTCCAGCAATGCGCCAATGGCTGTGGCATACCAGCGCGTGTCGGTGGCATAGGTGGTTTGGGCGAGCAGACGGTCATGCAGGGAAAGCACATCCGGCGTTTCAGTGGCCCATACCTGGGCGATGGAAAGCAGCTGGGTGCGAAGTGATTCTGCTTCTTCCAGCGTGCAGCGATAGGTCGGCCTGATGCTGCGGGCCACATCCGGTTCAGCGCGGGTGTAGGTGATGGTGTACGTATCATCGACCGGAAACAGCTCCGGATAATCGCACATCATGCCCTCCATGGCCTGGCGCGCCATGTCGTAGGACGTGCCAGCGGGCAGGGAAATTTCCGCCTGCTGCGCAAGGAGTGCCGGATAGAGCAAATCGCGCAGCTGTTGCTCTGTGGCGGACAGCGGATGTGCGGGCAATACCGTTTGGGCATCGTAGGCGGCTGCGGGTACACAAAGCGCGTGAAGCAGCAACAGGCACAGCAGCACCGACAGCATCGGGACGAAGCGCAAGCTTTTCTGGAACATACGGCCTCCGAAAAAAGGGGAATCACAAAGCCGCCGGGAAAGCGCGAAAGAGTGCTTCACCGGCGGCTGTGCGATAAAATTAGGGAAGCTCTGAATAAATGAGGTGGTATGATAGCGAGCGGAATTTCTGCAAGAAGCAGATGGCTGAAATTCCACCGCTGGCGTGCTGCCGAATGATTCAGAGATTCCTTAGTAGGCAGGACGCGGATTGCTGCCATAGAGCGTGGCAAGCGTATCCTGACCGGCGGCGCCATCGACCTTCAGACCATTGCGGGACTGGAAGGAGCGCACGGCGGCCACCGTCGCATCGTCGTAGTAGCCCGTGACGCTGGCCAGGTAGCCCAGCTGCTGGAGGTTATCCTGCATCTGGACGACTGCATCACCGCGGTCACCAGCGCGGAGCGTCGTGTATTCGGTATTCTTGGCGGCGGCGGCAATGGCCGAACCGCTGTAGAGCTTCGTGAGCGTCTTGTTGCCCGCGATGCCGTCCACGGGCGTAATCTTGTTGCTGATCTGGAAGGCACGCACAGCGTCCTGCGTGGTTTCGCCGTACACGCCATCGCGAGAGCCGTCGTAGTAGCCCAGCTCATAGAGCGTGGCCTGCATCGTGCGCACAGCCGTGCCCGTATCACCGGGACGAAGGGTGGCGTACTCGTCACTGTTCACCGCGTCGGAGGAGTAAAGGGCAGCCAGGGTCGTTTCACCCGCGATGCCGTCAGCGTTGAGGCCCATCTTCTTCTGGAAGGCCTTCACGGCGCTGACCGTGCCACTGCCATAATCGCCATCGACCGAGCCGGTGTAGTAGCCCTTTTGCTTGAGCGTGGTTTGCAGCTGACGCACAGCCGTGCCATTATCGCCCGGACGCAGGGTTTCATACTTGGACGTGGAGACGGCGTAGAGCGCGCGCTGTGTGGCCGGACCGGCCTTGCCATCCACACGCAGACCCTGCGCACTCTGGAAGGCAATCACAGCCGCCGTCGTGGCGCTGCCGAACGAGCCATCGACAGAGCCGGAATAATAGCCCTTGTTCTTCAGCGCCTGTTGCAGATTGCGCACCGCCGTGCCGGTATCGCCTTCGGCCAGCGTGGTGTAGCCATCCACGGACACAGAAGGCGTGGCGGTGGCCAGCGTCGAGGCGGCAATGGCCGCATCGGAGTACAGGCGGTTGAGCGTGGTCGTGCCAGCCTTGCCGTCGGCCTTGATGCCGTTGGCGGTCTGGAAGGCAATCACGGCGGCCTTGGTGGCGTCACCAAACGAGCCATCGACCGTGCCGGTCAGGTAGCCCAGCGACTTCAGGCGCGTCTGCATGGCGCGGACGGAATCGTTGCTGTCACCCGATTGCAGGGTCTTACCGATAGAGGAAACCGGCTTGGAGGACTTGAGTGCGGAAGACGAATAGAGCGTCTTGAGCGTGGAAGGGCCGGCCACACCGTCGGTGTAGAGCGACTTGTACTTCGCCTGGAACGCCTTGACCGCGTATTCGGTCGCACCCTCATAGTTGCCATCGGCCGCGCCGTCCATCCAGCCCAGCTCAATCAGGCGCGCCTGCAACGTGCGAACCTTCGCGCCGGACGAACCGCTTTGCAGATAGTAGTCGGTGGAGAGGTTCGGCGTAGCGGTGGCCTGCGGCTTGGGCGTGGCGGTCTTGCGCGGTGCAGTGGTGGCGGTGGCCTTCACGGCATTGGCGCTGTTGAGCTTGGCCAGCGTCTTTTCGCCAGCCTTGCCGTCCACATACAAGCCATTGCGATCCTGGAAGGCGCGAACAGCCGCCTCGGTCGCATCGCCGAAATCGCCATCGACACTGCCCGTGTAGTAGCCCAGCTGCTTGAGGCGACGCTGGAGCGACTTGACGGACTCACCGGTCGAACCGTTCTTGAGCGAACCTGTCGCGGCAGGAGATGCCGTCGGCGTGGCGGTCGGACGATTCGTGGGCGTCGGTGTGGCCGTGCCGGAGGTCGAGGTACCAGCGGCATCGGGACGGAAAACGCCAATATCGCTATCGCTCGTGCCGAAATTATACGTCGGTTCGGGCGTGGCTGTTTCCTGCGACTCCTGCGTGGGTGTGGGCGTATTCGTCTTCGGGGGTTCGGTGATGATCTGTGTATAGATAACACCGGGCTGCGACAAATCACCGGACAGGTCGTCCGGCGGCACAAAGCAGCCCGTCATGGTCATGCTCAGAGAAACAACGCCGCACAGCGCCAGCGTCTTGGCAACACGTTTTTTCATGATGAAAGTCCCTTCTTTCTCCATCCGAAGGAGCGGAGCGTGCAATCGTCTTCGGGGCGTGGTGCATGCACAACGCCATTTATATTGTACACATTTCTGCGATGAATGGCAAGGGGAAAAATTACACTTCCCATGCCGGAATCTGGCGAAAAAGCCTTCCATCCATGCATACAACGGATGAGGAGGCGTCTTTCATCCAGAAGGACGCAAAAAAGACGCGAATTGTTCCCGAAATTCGCAAAATACTATAATTCGTCATCCGGGTGCGATTCTCCTGCTGAAAGGCGGGCAAATTCGACAGGATTTTTTATGATGCAGCAGGAAGTGGAAAATGCAGAGGTGATGCGGGTCGGATTGCAAAATGACCACGCATGTGGTACAATATGCGTGGATAATATGTTATCCAAAAACGCGGAAAAATGGCTGAAATAGCGAAAATATACTCCATGGGAGAAATGCATGAATTTTATTTGGGAAACGCCGGAGGAAATTGACCTGGCCCTGGCACAGCGCCTGAGCCGCATTCGCAAGCGGCGAAAGCTGTCACAATTGGCATTGAGCCAAAGAAGTCATGTCAGCTACGGCAGCATCAAGCGCTTTGAAACCAGCGGACAGATTTCGCTGATTTCATTGACCAAGCTGTGTATGGCGCTGGATTGCGTGGATGAAATTCGGAATTTGTTCACCAATGTGCCCTACAACAGCATTGAGGAGATTCTGCGTGAACGAAGATAGGGTGGAAGTCTATCGAGGTGAAAAACAGCGGGCAGGAGATGCTGAATGTTTGGAAAAAGCAAGGACGGACGCCGCCTATGCAGGAAAACCCTTCTCCGCTGTCGAATTATCCAATGAATATTCTTGCGCTGGATGGGCAAGAACAAGATGATGGGGTGAAAAATCATGTCAGAATGTACTCATGACTGTTCCAATTGCGGCAGCAACTGTGCGTCGCGCCAGAAGCCGCAGAGCCTGCTGGCGCCCGCGAATCCGGGCAGCCACGTCAAGAAGGTGATTGGCGTTGTCAGCGGCAAGGGTGGCGTTGGCAAATCGCTGGTAACGGGTTTGCTGGCCTGTGAAACGGCGCGTCGCGGCAAAAGCGTGGGCGTGCTGGATGCGGATATTACCGGCCCGAGCATGCCGCGCGTGCTGGGTGTACACGAAAAGGCTGTTGGCTGTGAGCAGGGGATTCTGCCCTGCGACAGCGAAAGCGGCGTGAAGGTGATGTCCATTAACCTGCTGCTGGAGCATGAAACCGATCCGGTAATCTGGCGCGGCAGCCTGATTGCAGGAACGGTCAAGCAGTTCTGGACGGATGTGACATGGGGCGAGGTTGATTGCCTGTATGTCGATATGCCTCCGGGAACGGGTGATGTGCCGCTGACGGTGTTCCAGTCCCTGCCGGTGGATGCCATTGTGATCGTGTGCAGCCCGCAGGAGCTGGTCGGCATGATTGTGGAAAAGGCTGTCAAGATGGCGCAGATGATGAACATTCCGGTGTTGGGTCTGGTGGAAAACATGTCCTATATGGAATGTCCGGACTGCGGCCGCCGCCTGTATCCCTTCGGCGAAGGGAAGACGGAGCAGGTCGCGCAAAGCTACGGCCTGCCGGTGCTGGCGCAGCTGCCGATTCAGCCGGAAATCGCCCACAAGTGCGATGAAGGCAAGCTGCATGAAATCGTCCTGCCGCAGATGACACAGGCGGTGGAGGCGGTGCTGTCCTGCCCGGTTCGGAAGCACGAATAATTGCACATAGCAACACAACGCGCCCGGTGGAATGCTGTTTTCCACCGGGCGCGTTGTGTATGGCAGGACTTGCGTCAGCGCTTGTCGCTTTCCTCCATGGCAATCCAATATCGTTTTTCGTCGTAGTTGTCAAAGTATACATCCACGCGGTCGCCAATCGCACGGGTGATTTGCGGGAAGGATTCGCTTTTAAGCACCGTTTCCTTGCGCGTGACCGGATGCAGGCACGTAACGAGTGCATACTGGTAGGGGCAATTGTTGCGGGTGATATGGCGATTCTCCTCAATGGCGGTGATGCTTCCCGTGGCGAGGAGACCGTAGGTGCGCAATTCCTCGATGGAGGCTTGCTGTTTGCGCCGCAGGAGGAAGAAAACAAGCGCCGCCAGCAGGAAACCCACGCCGGTAAGGAGAAACACATATCCAATCATTGACAGTGCGCGTACATCCGACGGCGCTTGCGTGGCGAAGAACAGAAGCGCGCCACCAACCACCGCATACACAGACCCGAGAATCGAAAAAATCAGCATCAGGATGCGGAAAATCATGCGATTTGTTTTCAAGAAAATCACCTCTTACTTTTTCACACGCTCGGGCGTGGTAGCGTTCATGCTTCGCCGAAGCTTGCGCTGAATGGTACGCTGGGACGGCGCATGCTTGCTCTTTCGTTTGCCACGCAGATGCGGGAAGGAAAAGTGCTTGGGTACGGGTGTGGATACGTCAATGTGGTAGAGGTCTTCATCCGTGGGATGCAGGATGACATGTACCAATGCGCCCACCACGAAGTGGCCGTGGACAGGGTCGGAGAACAGCGAAATCGGCGTTCCGGTGCGCGGATGCACCGTCTGGAAGGACAGCAGCTGCATCGGCACGGCGTTGGGCTTTGTCGGCAGGGGAATCAGGGCGTCAATCGGCAATTGTAGATGAATGCCCTTGGCCTGCAATTCACGCAGCTGCTGACGGCGCTTGCGATGGCTGTAGTAACGCCAGATGAGCATTGGCAGTGGCAGCAGACAGAGGAGCAGCAACAGCGGCTGCGCAAAGGCAATTGCGCCCACCAGCCCCAAAATGGCCAGCAGCACCAGCAGCGCACGCCCGAAGCGAAGCCAGAAGGAACGCCGAACGACCGGCACGCGCGAGGAAAGCGGCTCAAAGAAATACCGGATAGCTGAACGCGCATACCGCAGCCAGTACAGGCAAAATGCGCCCAGCATGCGCAATGGAAACGTCAGCCAGTCAATCACCCAGTTGATGAAATCGGCCAGCGAATGCACCCGCCAGCGCGGACGCGACGGCAGGGCCATATAGGCAATATGCTCCCCGAGACGCGCAAACAGCGACTGCCGCACGGGCTGATCGTCGTAAAAATCGGTGTCGGGCAGGTCGGAAGACGGTGTGTCCTCCGGAAAGGCGTTGTCTGGCGAAGCTGCATCATCGGGCATGAAGCTGCCCTGCGAGGCAGGCATGTCCGGCAGGAGAATGCTTCCCGGCCAGGCACCAGGGACGGTATCCTCCGGGATGGCGGTATCCTGCACGGTGTCCTGCGGGTTGGGCGCGTCTGAATGCATCTCGACTGCCTGTGCGGGCGCTTGCGCACGGCGGCGGCGCGGCGTGGCATCAGTCATGACGAATCGCCTCCCTTTCGTATGCGTCGCAAAGGGACTTTGTGTCGCCCTGTGCGCGCAGCTGTCCATGCTCCAGCCAAATGACCTGGCTGCACATATCACGAATTTGTTGCAGATTGTGGCTGACGAACAGCACGGTCGTGCCGCCGCTCATCAGCTCCATCATGCGGGCGCGGCTCTTGCGCTGGAAACGCTCGTCGCCAACGGCCAGAATCTCGTCCACAATCAGCACATCCGGCTGTACCACCGTGGCGATGGAAAAGGCAAGGCGCGCCATCATGCCGGAGGAGTACGTCTTCAGCGGCATGTGGATGAAATCCCCCAGCTCGCTGTAGTCAATCATCTCCTGCTGGTGTGCCAGCAGAAATTCCTTGGAATAGCCCAGAATGGCGCCGTTGAGCAGGATGTTCTCCCGTCCGGTCAGCTCCGCATCAAAGCCGCTGCCCAATTCCAGCATCGGCACAAGCTGACCATGCACGGCGGTGTGGCCGCTGGTCGGCTGATAGACGCCGCTGATGATTTTGAGCAGGGTCGATTTTCCGGCGCCGTTTTGTCCGATGAGGCCAACCACACTGCCCTTGGGGACAGTGAAGGTGACATCCTGCAGGGCGTGGAAGCGCTCCAGGCGGCTTTGGCCGTGGAGCTTGTTCAGGATGAATTCCTTCAAATTGGTGGTGCTGTTGCGGTCCAGTAGGAAATCCATTGAGACGTGGGAAACCTCAATCATGGGTGTGGTGGGCATCATCAGCACCTCCTTTGTTTATAGATGGAACACAAACCTGTGCTGCTGGCGGCGGAAAACCATGACGCCGAGCAGCAGCGCCAGCAGGGCAAAGACGATGCAGCACACCAAACGCTCCGGCGAGGGCGCGGTGCTGTCAATGACGATTTGCCGCAGGAAGTCAATGTAGTGGTACATGGGGTTCAGGTGGAACAGCGGCCGAAGCTTCTCCGGCCAGATGGTGGCAGGGTAGAAAATCGGCGTGGCATAGGTCCATAGCAGGGAAATGACGCTCCACAAAAAGCGCGTGTCGCGAAAAAACACATTCAGCGTCGCCAGCAGCAGTGTCACACCCAGTGCAAATACGAACAGCAGTCCAATCGCCAGTGGCAGCAGCAACAGCGCTGGCGACGGCATGACGCCCGTGAGCAGCATCAGCACCAGCAGCGGCAGGAGCGAAATCAGCAAATTGATCAGGCTTGACAGCGCCCGGCTGAACGGCAGAATGACCTTGGGCATGGCGACCTTGGTAATCAACGAGGCATGCAGGACGATGGAATCCATGCCTAGCGTGACGCATTCGGTGAAGAAATTGAATGCGATAATGCCGCAGATGAGATACACCGGAAAGTGGTCAATGTCGGAGGCAAATAGCGCCGAAAATACCAGATACTGCACCAGCATGGTCAGCATGGGGTTCAGAAAGCTCCATAGCACGCCGAGGATGCTTTGGCGGTACTTGGTGTTGAAATTGCGGCTGACCAGCTGCTCGATGAGAAAGCCATACCGGTGCAGTGCATCATTGACACGCAGAATGGCGTTCGTCTGGCCGAGGCGGCGAAGCTGTCCGCAGCGCAGTGCAAGGAAAATGCCACCGGCGGCCAGCGCGCAGACGAACAGGGCATACAGGTGCATGGCAGGAATCGTTCGGCCAAGGAACGAAAGCCCACAATCACGCCAGGCAGGAGCAAACAGTCCTCCATACAGGAGCGCCAGCAGGGTGACGCTACCGCAGAGGACAAGGCCGCGCCGCGTGGTGGAGGAAGCGGCCTTGGTGTGGGAAACAGGATGCACGGCGTTTCCTCCTATTCTCGGGTGCGGATGAACATGCGTCCATCGGGTTCAAAGAGTGGGGAATAGTAATGCTCCGTCGGGTGCTTGCCCCATGCGGCAGAAAAGGCGCGCAGGTCATGCGCTGGTGCGGCCTTGACAAGACAGGGTGGATGCTGGGACAAGGCGGAGGACATCTGCATCGGTGCTTCGTGCGTGTAGATGTTCAGATAACCGGCTTGCAGGCATTTCAGCCCAAGGTCAGCGCCACGCAGGTCACTTTCGTAGCAGGAAAAACCGCCGACGGACAAAAACACGTCGCGCCGAAGCATCATCAGCGCCGAGGAGACACCGGTCACGTTGCGCACCAACCGATCGGTCAGCATGTACGGATGCCCATAACGCCACTGACCAAATTGGTGGCTCACCGCGCCGCCGGGTACGTTGACGGCATAGCCCGCATGACGGAAGATGTCCTCCGCATCCAGCAGGGCTGAGCCGACACAGGCGACATCCGGGCGCTGGGCATAGGCAAGGAGCGATGGCAGCCAGTGCTTTGCCAACGGATGCAGCTGGGTGTGCAAAAACAGCAGCATATCGCAGTCTGTCTTGCGCACCAGATCATTCACCTGTCGCCAGTCGGAAAAGCGTTGCACAGGACAAGGGAGAGAAGGCGCAGCACCATCGCCCCAAAGGAAGCAGACGATGCGTGCGGGCGCGGTCGGCCAGTGCATCTGTACGCGCAATTCGTGTACCGTGGCACTGGCATTCAGGCCAAGGCGCTTCATGTGGTCATCGACCGCCCGTGCCGCAGCGTCAGCGCAAATGGCGGCCTTTTGATGGCTGAATGAAGCATCCAGCATGCGCCAATGATACAGGATGCGCGGGATGTGGACAATCTTTGCTGCCACCTCGGCCAGACGGAGCGCCAGGTCATGATCCTGCGAGCCGTCAAAGCCAGGGCGCAGGCCACCAACGCGGGTAAACAGCGCACGGGAGGTGGCGGTGATGTGGCAAATGTAGTTGCCCGAACGCAGGGTGTCAAGCGCAAAATCAGGCTTCAGGTGCGGCTCAAAAAAGCGCGTACCGTCCTGCGACACCTTGTCCTCGTCTGTGTAGACGAAATCAGCGCCGTCCTGCGCGGCTTCGAGAATGCAGCGGACGGCATCAGGGGCAAGCAGGTCGTCGTGGTCACACAGGGCAATGAAATCGCCCGTGGCAGTGGCAAAGGCGGCGTTTGTGTTGCCGGAAATGCCCAGATTCTGCGCGCCGAATGTGACGTGGAAGCGCTCGTCCTGCGCCTGCAACGCTTGCAGGGCGGCGCGGGTGTCCTCACGCGTGCTGGCACCGTCGTAGAGGCAGGCTTCCCATGCCGGGCAGGATTGCTTGCGCAGCGAATCCGCCAATGCATGGAGCAAAGCCGGGTCGGTGTTGTAGGTCGGAATCAGGAAGGAAAGGCGCATCGTGGGCACAAAGGGCGTGTGCAAGGGCTGCTCATGGTGGCGAATGAAGCGCTGGTATCTGTCTTCCTCCGCTTGCCGTGCCCGAGCTTCCAGCTGGGCATAGGGCTTGCCGCGCCGCGCGCGCAGGCGAAAGCGAATCGAGCCGGGAATCCAGGTGAAGCCGTCCTGTCGGATGCGTCGGCACAAACGGCGAAAAGCGGGCGTTTCGTCCACGGTGCATATCCTCCCTTTCTGAAAAGTCTTTCTATAGTATAGCACAGGAATGAGGGGATGCAAAGAAAATATTTGTTCGTGTTCGCCTTGCATGGGTGGCGTCTCCTGTGCTATACTGTCCATTGAAACGGAGGGAAGACAGCATGAATGACGAGATTATCATTCGCGGCGCACGGGAGCATAATCTGTGCAACGTGAATCTGAATGTGCCACGCAACCGTCTGGTGGTTTTTACCGGCCTGTCCGGCTCGGGCAAAAGCTCCCTGGCGTTTGATACCATTTATGCCGAGGGACAGCGGCGTTATGTGGAAAGCCTGTCCAGCTATGCGCGTCAATTTCTGGGGCAGATGGAAAAGCCGGATGTGGATCAGATTGAGGGACTATCGCCGGCCATTTCGATTGACCAGAAGACGACCAGCCGCAATCCGCGCTCCACGGTCGGCACAGTGACGGAAATCCATGACTATCTGCGCTTGCTCTATGCGCGTGTGGGTCATCCGCATTGCCCCAAATGCGGCAAGGAAATTCGCCAGCAGTCGGTGGATCAGATGGTGGATGCAATTGTTGCCTATCCCGAAGGAACGAAGATGATGGTGCTTGCGCCGGTCATTCGTGGCAAGAAGGGTGAGCATCAAAAAATCTTTGAGGACGCGCGGAAAAACGGCTTCTCCCGTGTGCGCGTGGACGGCGAAATGTACCGCCTGGAGGAAACGCCGGAGCTGGACAAGAAGAAAAAGCATTCCATCGAAATCGTGGTGGACCGTCTGATTGTGCGCCACGAAAAGGAATTCCAGAGTCGTTTGGCGGACTCCATCGAGACGGCCACGAAGCGCTCCGGCGGTCTGGTCATCATGGATATGATGGACAAGGGCGAATTGCTCTTTTCGATGAACTACGCCTGTCCGGATTGCGGCATCTCCATTGAGGAGCTTAGCCCGCGCATGTTCTCCTTCAACAGCCCCTATGGTGCATGCCCGGCGTGTACTGGCCTTGGCTATCGCATGGTCGTCAGTCAGGACATTCTGTTCCCGGATAAGCGGCTGTCCCTGCGTCAGGGCGGCCTGAACGCCATGGGCTTTGGCTCGGCAAAAGGTGATGGTGTGACGGCACAGTATTTTCAGGCGCTGGCCGACCGTTATGGCTTCACGCTCGATACGCCGATTGCCGACATTCCTGCCAAGGGCATTCACGCCCTGCTCTACGGCACGGGCAGTGAAAAGCTGACGCTGGAATACGATACGCCAAAGGGCAAGGGGCAATATTCCACAACGTTTGAGGGCGTCATACCGGCCTTGGAGCGTCGCTATCAGGAGACGGGCAGCGAAGGCATGAAGGCCGCCTATGAGGAATACATGGCCGAGGAGGCTTGCCCTGTGTGCGGTGGCCGTCGCCTGAAGCCGGAGGCATTGGCTGTGATGGTAGGCGACAAGAACCTCTATGAGGTCAGCAGCATGTCCATCACGGATGCGCGTGCGTTTTTGTCCTCGCTTCAGCTGACGGAGACGGAAAACCTGATTGCATCGCAGATTTTGAAGGAAATCAACGCCCGCATGGGCTTCCTGGAGGACGTTGGACTTGGCTATCTGACGCTGGGACGTGCGGCCGGGTCGCTGTCGGGCGGCGAGGCACAGCGCATTCGTCTGGCGACGCAGATGGGCTCGGCACTCATGGGCGTGCTTTACATTCTGGATGAGCCGTCCATCGGCTTGCACCAGCGCGACAACATGAAGCTGATTGCGACGCTGAAAAAGATGCGCGATTTGGGAAACACGCTGATTGTCGTGGAGCATGACGAGGACACGATGTACGCCGCCGACTGGATTGTGGACGTTGGCCCGGGTGCGGGCATTCATGGCGGCCATATTGTGGCCGAGGGTACGGTGGAGGACATCAAGCAGAACCCGAACAGCATCACCGGGTTGTATTTGTCCGGCAAGCGGAAAATCGCCATTCCCGATGTGCGCCGAGAACCCACGGGCTTTTTGACCGTTCGTGGCGCGAAGGAGCACAATCTGAAAAACGTTGATGTGCGCGTGCCGCTGGGATGCCTGTGCTGTGTGACGGGCGTATCCGGCTCGGGCAAGTCCAGCTTGGTCAACGAAATCCTCTACAAGCATCTGGCGAAGGTACTCAACCGCGCCAAAACGCGTCCCGGTGCCTTTGAGGGCATGGACGGCGTGGAGAAGCTGGACAAAATCATCTGCATCGACCAAAGCCCCATTGGCCGCACGCCGCGCTCCAATCCGGCGACGTATACGGGCCTGTTTGACATGATTCGCAAGCTCTTTGCCGCCACGCCCGAAGCGAAGGCGCGCGGCTACAAGGAGAACCGCTTCACCTTCAACGTCAAGGGTGGCCGGTGCGAAAATTGCTGCGGTGATGGCTTGCTCAAAATCGAAATGCACTTCCTGCCGGATATTTATGTCCCCTGCGACGTCTGCAAGGGCAAGCGGTACAATCGCGAAACGCTGGAAGTGACCTACAAGGGCAAAAGCATCTTTGACGTGCTGGACATGAATGTGGAGGAGGCGCTGGCCTTCTTTGAAAACCACGAGTCCATTCGTCGCAAGCTGGAAACGCTCTACGACGTGGGTCTTGGCTACATGAAGCTGGGACAGGCATCCACGACGCTCTCTGGCGGCGAGGCGCAGCGCGTCAAGCTGGCGACCGAGCTTTCCCGCCGTGCTACCGGCAAAACGCTCTACGTGCTGGATGAGCCGACAACGGGTCTGCACATGGCTGACGTGGATAAGCTCATCAGCGTCCTGCAACGCCTGACCGAAACGGGCAACAGCGTGCTGGTCATTGAGCATAATCTGGATGTCATCAAGGTGGCCGACTATCTGATTGACCTTGGGCCGGAAGGCGGCGACAAGGGCGGTGAAATCGTCTGCGCTGGCACGCCGGAGCAGGTGGCGGCGTGCGAAAAGTCGTATACGGGCATGTTCCTGAAAAAGCTGCTGGACAAGCAGGAATAACCAACAAAAAGTAGCCCCGGTGGTGCGGAAAAACGCATCACTGGGGCTGCTTTCTTATAGACAGGCAGGGAAAAGCCTTTCCTATTCGTTGCATCAGGGAAGGGAACAGCATCACGCCTTGCGGTGCGCGGCGAAGAAATCGCGCATCAGTGCGGCGCAGTCCTCCTGCAAAATGCCACCCTGCCAGCGCGTGCATGCGCCCAGGGCAGGATCGGCAGGCAGATCGTAGACGCTGCCGCAGCAGCCTTGGCGCGCATCATATGCGCCAAAGACGCAGTGGCTCAGCTGGCTCATGACCATTGCACCGGCGCACATCGGGCAAGGCTCCAGCGTCACGTACAGCGTGCAGCCGCTCAAATGCCAATCGCCCAGACGAAGCGCCGCCTGTCGCATGCAGAGGATTTCCGCATGCGCCGTCGGGTCATGCAGGGTCTGGCGCAGGTTATGGGCGCGCGAAAGAAGCGTGCCATCGCGCACAATGACCGCGCCAACCGGGATTTCTCCGGCGGCGGCCGCCTCCTGCGCCTCCTGTATGGCGATGGACATCCAGTGCTGCTGCTCCTGCGTCATGCTGCATTTCCTCATTTCTCTCATCAGTGCGGGAAAAGGCCCGCGAAAGAAGGAATTCGCGCTGCATGGGTCGAACTCCTTCTTTCAGGAAATGGATTTTTGCCAGCAAGGAGGTTTCGGATGAAAAAGACGCTGGAAAGATGGTTGACCCTGCTGCTGGTGCTGCTCATGGCAGGCATGCTCGGGTCGTGTGCGGAAGAAAAAGTGGAAGGAGAGACAGGCATGACGCTTTCCCTGATGGCCATCAATGTCGGCAAGGCCGATGCCCTGCTGCTGACAAGCGGCGAGAGCCAGTATTTGATTGATACCGGCACGCAGGAAAGCTGGGGACAGCTGTCTGCGATGCTTGAGCTTCTGGATATCAAGCATCTGGATGGTGTCATTGTCACGCACATGGATAAGGATCACTACGGCGGTGCGTCGGCGCTGGCAATGTCCTCCATTGGGGTGGATGCGTGGTATGTGCCCTGGGCATGGGAGGATGACAACTGGCAGAAGCATCCGATTGTGAAGGCGGCGGCGCTGCGTGGCGATTCGGTCACGAAGCTGTATGCAGGGGACACCCTGCCCTTGCAGGAAGGTGGCATCACCGTGCTTGGCCCACTGAATGCGCGCAAGGAGAGCGAGAATGACAACTCCCTCGTCCTGCTGGTGGAGGGCGGCGGTGGCCGCATGCTGCTGACGGGCGATATGGAGTATGATGAGGAAAACGACCTGCTGCTGGCAGGAAAAATCCCGAGCTGTCAGGTACTCAAGGTCGGCCATCATGGGCGCGACGATGCGACCTCCTCGATGCTTGTTTCGGTTGTCAGGCCGGAGGTTGCCATCATCAGCACCAGTACCGCGGAATTGCCCGAATCGCCCGCGAAGAAGGTGCTGACGCTGCTGCAAAGCGCGGGCGCACAGATTGCCCAGACGCAGCAGGCGACTGGTGGCGTGCGCGTGTGGCTGCAAAACGGCAAGGCTTCTGCGGAGCTGGTGCATATCAGTCAGCTGCCGCCGGAAATGACAGGCATTGTGTTCACGGAAAAGGACAACAAGGCCGACACCCTGTGCATTACCAACGAAGGCGATACGGTGGTGGACTTGTCGGGGTGCTTCCTGTGCAGCGAGCGCGGCGGTGAGCTGTTCGTCCTGCCGGATGGCGTGACGCTTGCACCGGGCGAAACGCTGGTGATTGGCACGTACTCCTCGGATGGAACAATGGATCTGTGCTGGCCGGACAAGAACGTCTGGCATGACAAAAAGGACGATGCGGCCCTCCTCTACGACGTTTATGGTCGCCTTGTGGCGCAAAAAGAATAATCAAAAAACAGCTCCCGGAAGCAGATTGCCTGCTGCCGGGAGCTGTTACGATGCAAAAAAAATGCGAGCGTGACCGTAAGCCGAGTTCTGTCGAGGGTCGATCATCTATCCAGACCTGGCGTTGCCGCGCAGGTTCAAGCGATGCCGAGGACGTGACGGGCCGCCACATATGTCCCCATACGCATCTTGCACCAGATGGGGTTTACAGCACGGACAAGTCGCCAAGCCGTGGGTGAGCTCTTACCTCGCCTTTCCATCCTTACCGCACGCCTTGCGACGCACGGCGGTATATCTCTGTTGCACTCTCCTTGGAGTCGCCTCCACCGGCCGTTAGCCGGCATCCTGCCCTATGGTGCTCGGACTTTCCTCATGCCCGGAAGGCACGCGATCGCCTGATCACCTCGCACGGAATGTATCATAGCGCAAAAAATCGTTTTTGTCAAGGAATCCTGGCACGTTCCCCAAAAGGGGCTTGAAAATTGCCGCCGCTTATGATATGATGCCAACGGTTTTTGTCTGCATTTGCCGGTGTAACAGGGCAAATGCGCTTGATACTTGTGTTTGTAAGGAGAAAACCATGGCGACATTGCTGCTACTGGTGATTTATCTGGCCTTTATCGGCCTTGGCGTTCCGGATTCGCTGCTGGGAACGGCGTGGCCGGTCATCTATCCGGAGTTTTCGATTCCGCTGTCCTTTGCAAGCATCGTGAGCATTCTGACCTCCCTGTCCACGATGATTTCCAGCATGAACAGCGCACGGGTGATTCGCCGCTTCGGCACGGGCAGGGTGACGGCGTTCAGCACGCTGCTGACGGCGCTGGCGCTGCTGCTGTATTCCTTCACGGGCAATTTCCTGTTCATGTGCCTGATGGCGATTCCCTTGGGGCTTGGCGCGGGTTGCGTGGATGCGGCGCTGAATAACTACGTGTCGCTGCATTATAGCGCGACGGTCATGTCCTTCCTGCATTGCTTCTACGGCGTGGGTGTGATGGCAAGCCCCTATATCATGTCCACCGTCATTAGCGGCCCGGCTGGTTGGCGCGGTGGCTATCGCACGGCCAGCATGATTCAGCTGGGCATCGCGGCGGTGATGTTTCTGACCCTGCCCTTGTGGAAGAAAGCGCATGGCGAGGAGTCAGTTGAAGCAGAAAAGAACATGCAGGTGCTGCCCATCGCGAAGACGATACGCATTCCAGGCGCGCTCTTGACGTGCATTGCGTTCCTGTCCTTTTGCGCGATTGAAGCCATTTGCGGTGGCTGGAGCGCGACGTACATGGTCTCCTGCAAAGCGGTGCCGCCGGAAACGGCCGCGCTGGCGTCGATGTTCTTCTACATGGGCATGGCGCTGGGACGCTTCCTGTCCGGTGTGGTGGCGACGAAATGGCGGCCGTGGCGTGTGATTGCACTGTCGACGGGCGTGCTGGGCGTGGCGCTGGTGCTACTGCTGATTTCGCCGAGTGCGGAAATGTCCATGGCGTCGCTGATGCTGATTGGTCTGGGCATCGGGCCGCTGTATCCGATTTTCAATCACCTGACGCCGCGCCACTTTGGCATGGATGTCAGCCAATCGGTGATGGGCATGCAGATGACGTTTGCCTCCATCGGCTGCATTGGTGCGCCAACGCTCTGTGGCCTGCTGGGACAGCTGCTGGGCATGTGGGTGTTCCCGGTATACCTGATGCTGTTCTTTGTGCTGACGCTGCTGGCGATGCTGTGGCTTCGTCAGGTGCTGCGCAAGGAAGGGAAGCTGGCATAAGCAACATCATAGAAACGCACCTCCTGCAAAGAGAACATGCAGGAGGTGCGTTTGATTTGCGATTAGTAGACGGTGACGACATTCGCCGTCACGGCGCTGGTGATGCGGCTGGTGGCCGAACCGGTGGTGTTGCCGCTGCCATCGGCCCAGACGTAGATGGAATGGCCCAGATCGTCCGGCTGTACAGTGTAATACGAACCGTAGGTCAGAATCTTGTCATCATCCCGATACCAGGTCAGCGTAGCGGTTGCGCCTGCGGGTGCGACTGTAGCGAAGAGCGTCTGGCCGACCGTCGGGTTCAGGCTGCTCAGGGTCACGCTGTCCACGCGGTAGCTTGCGCCCGCAGAAACCATCTGGGTGTAGGTGCTGGTCAGGCTGCCGCTGGTGTTGCCCGTGCCCTGCGCCCAGACGTAGACGCGGTGATTCGCGTCGGCGCTGGACAGGGTGTAGGTCGCGCCACTGCCAAGGAATACGTTGTCATCGCGGTACCACAGGATGGTGGCGGTTGCATTCGCAGGGGAGAGTGTGGCGGTCAGCGTCTGGCCGACAACGGGCGACGTGCCATTGATGGTCACGCCGGTCAGCTGGGTCGTGGCGGTCACGCCGGAAGTAACGGTGTTGGTATAAACGCTGCTGGCCGTGCCGGTGGTGACACCCGTGCCTTCTGCATAGGCGAAGATGCGGCGGCCCAGCGCAGCATTCTGCACCGTGTAGCTGCTGCCGTAGCCCAGATACGTGCCGTTATCCAGATACCAGTAGATATTGGCAGTTGCACCCGAGGGAGCAACCGTGGCGGTCAGCGTTGTGCCGACGGTGGCGACGGTGGTGTTCAGCGTCAGGCTGGTCAGCTGGTAGGCGACGCCGACAGAGCCGTTGCCCTGCACGGTGGCCCAGGCGCTGGTGGCGGTGCCGATTGTGCCGTTTGCACCCTTCACCTGAACGCGGATGCGCGTGCCGGCATCGCTGTTTTTCACGGTGTAGGTGCTGCCCGTGCCGAGCAGGACGCCGGAGGCGTTCCGCCATTCATAGGTGACGCTGGTGGTTGAGGGCGTCACGCGCACGCTGAGCGTCTGGCCCGGCCAGACGGACGTGGCGCTGATGGTGGCCGATGTGACCTTGCTGGGCGCGGTCGTGGTCAGGAACTGGGTCATCATGTAGCCCGTGTGGTTGTTGACGCGGATTTTGCACCAGGTCTTGCCGTATTCCAGCACCGTCACCTGCACGCCGACGCTGTAGGTGGAAATCACGCTGTAGTTCGTGCCGGCACCGGAACGCATGCGCACCGGCTTGCCGTTGCTGGCGGTGACATAGGCGGTGTAGGTGCTGGAAGGCGTGCTGGGGGTGGTGGACTGGGTGTAGCTGATGAACTTGGTCATCATATAGCCCGTGGTGTTGCCGATGCGCACCTTCGACCAATCCGAGCCACTGATGAGGATGGTCAGCTTGGTGCCGACATCATATGAGCCAATCACGCCGTAATCGGTGGAAGGGCCGGAGCGCATGCGCACAGCCTTGCCGTTGGCGGCGTAGACATACGCGGTCTTCTCCGTTGTGGAGACGCCGGAGGAGGCATTCACCGTCAGGTAATTGCCATGCATGAAGCCGTAGAGGCCATCGGGCGTGAGTACATAGTACCAATCGCCGGACGTGCCAATGACGGTGACCTGCGTGCCGGTATAGTAAGAAGCGAGCGTTTCCGAAAAGTAGGATGCGTCGCTGCGCAGGCGAAGCCAGCCGCCCTTGACCGTCGCGGTTGCGTAGGTGGCCTGCGCGGAGACGGACTGCGCCTGTGCGTCATACGTGGTCGTTTCCGCCTGTGCGGATAATGGGATAGCCGTGGTTGCCAGCACAAGGGCCAGCGCGGTTGCTGCGATTCGTTTCATTGCCTCATACCTCCAAGAGGATGGATGGGCAAGCCATCCGTTCCTCGTCATTTCCTTTTCACCCATAAAACGGTTGAGCAGGGTGTTTTCATCCTGGAAAAGAAAAAAGTTTTTTCGGCAAAAGAGAAAAAGTGATGCCGGGTACGAAAAAAGCCCTCTCCGGGATGCGGAAAGGGCTTTTTTATGTGCATCTGGATTACACAGTAGCCTTGTTCAGCTGCTTGGCCAGACGAGCCTTCTTACGATTGGCAGCATTCTTGTGCATAACGCCCTTGGACGCAGCCTTATCAATCGCGGAGGTGGTGGCAACCAGCAGTTCATTGGCAGTTTCGGGATTCGCCTTGATAGCGGATTCCAGCTTCTTGACAGAAGTGCGGACAGCACTCTTGATCATACGGTTGCGCAGATTCTTCTTCTCGCTCACCTTAACGCGCTTCTTAGCGGACTTGATATTCGGCAACTTCGTTCACCTCCCGGTTTCGATCTGTTAATCGGCGGTTCACACCGATAGGATTTGGGGTTTGAGTACGGTATAAACCGTGCGAAAACCAGCGCTGTTTATTGTAGCATGGTTTACAGAAAAAATCAAGGCTTTTTTCAAAAAAATCTGCTTTTCGCAAAAACTTCGTGTGGGTTTCCCAAAAAACTTACCGAATCTGCATGGCACGCATGGCGTTGAGGATGGCCAGCATCGCCACACCCACGTCCGCAAACACGGCCAACCACATATTTGCAAAGCCCAACACGCCCAGCACCATCACCAGCAGCTTGACGCCCAGGGCGAAAACAATGTTCTGATGCACAATGCGCATCGTGCGGCGGGCATGCTTGACGCCCAGGGCAAGCTTTGCGGGGTCATCGTCCATCAGCACAATGTCGGCGGCCTCAATGGCGGCATCGGCGCCCACACCGCCCATGGCGATGCCCAGATCAGCGCGGCGCAATACCGGCGCATCGTTGATGCCATCGCCCACGAAGGCGACCTTGTGGTTTTCGCCCAGCAGCCCTTCCAGCGTCGTCACCTTGTCCTGCGGGAGCAATTCCGCGCGATAGTCGGTCAGGCCAAGCTTGCGGGTGATGTCGGCGGCCACCTCGCACTTGTCACCGGTCAGCATGACCAGACGCGCCACACCGGCGTCGCGGAGCGCACGCATGCTCTCAGCACTGTTCTCGCGCACCTCGTCGCTGATGACCAGCGCGCCCAGATACTGCTGCGCACGGGCGATGTAGACCACCGTGCCGACCTGCTCCGGCACATCGGGCGTGATACCGATGGTAGCCATCAGCCGTGCGTTGCCGGCGAGTACCTGCTGGCCGTCCACCAGTGCCTGCACGCCGTGACCGGCGGTTTCGCTGCCCTGTGCGACGCGTGCAGGGTCAATCGGGTGGCCCAGCGCGTCGCGGATGGAACGGCTGATAGGATGATTGCTGAACGCCTCGGCATGCGCGGCCATGTCCAGCAGGGTTTCCTTCGTCACGCCAGCGGCCGGATAAATGCCCGTGACGCGGAAGCTACCCTTGGTCAGCGTGCCGGTCTTGTCAAAGACGACCGTATCCAGCGACGCCATGGTCTCCAAATGCGTTGCGCCCTTAATCAGAATGCCCTTTTTGGATGCGCCACCGATGCCGGAGAAGAAGGTCAGCGGCACGGAAATGACCAGCGCACACGGGCAGGAGATGACCAGGAACGTCAGCGCCGTGTAAATCCAGTTTGTCCAGTTGCCATCAAACAGGCTCGGGAGAATCGCCAGCGCCAGCGCGAAAATGCATACGGCGGGCGTGTAAATGCGGCTGAATTTGGTGATGAAGCGCTCCATCTTCGCCTTGGCGTCGCCGGAGGATTCGACAAGGTGCAGAATCTTTGCGACGGTCGATTCGCCGTAGGGGACAGTCACGCGCACCTTCAACAGGCCGGAGAGATTCACGCAGCCGCTGAGCACATTGTCGCCGACCTGCACATCACGCGGGAGCGATTCGCCGGTCAGGGCGGTCGTGTTCAGGCTCGATGTGCCTTCGATGATAACGCCGTCCAGCGGCAGCTTTTCGCCGGGCTTGACCAGAATGATGTCGCCAACGTTGACAGCCTCCGGGGAGACGCGCTGGCTTTCGCTGCCCGACACCACCAGATTGGCGTAGTCGGGACGAATGTCCATCAGGCGCGTGATGGATTCGCGGCTCTTGTCAACGGCCTTGTCCTGGAAGTACTCGCCAATCTGGTACAGCGCCATGACCGCGACGCCCTCGGCGAATTCGGCCACGCACATCGCACCGATGGAGGCCACTGCCATCAGGAAGTTCTCGTCAAACACCTCGCCGCGGCGAATGTTGCACACCGCGCGCCAAAGCACATCATAGCCGACCGCCAGGTATGCGCCCAAAAAGAGCAGGATGGAAACGACATTCGTCTCGCCCAGACGGTCGCGGCTGATAAAGCCCAGCACCAGCAAAACCAGCGCACCTGCAATGCGTAGCAGGAGCGTCTTGCCCTTGCTGCTGCCGTGGGCGTGGCCTTCATCGTGGTCGTGATGGTGTTCGTGACCGCAGGAGCAGCCTTCATCGTGGTCATGATGATGTTCGTGGCCGCAGGAGCAGCCTTCATCGTGGTCGTGATGGTGTTCGTGGCCACAGGAGCAGCCTTCATCGTGGTCGTGATGGTGTTCGTGGCCGCAGGAGCAGCCTTCATCGTGGTCGTGATGATGCTCATGATGCGCATGTGCGT
>CAYXHF010000031.1:0-2970 GCA_964464815.1 uncultured Faecalibacterium sp. | reverse complement strand
CCGCAGGAGCAGCCTTCATCGTGGTCGTGATGATGCTCATGATGCGCATGTGCGTTGGTGGTGCGCTCCTCGAAGAAGATTTCCGCGTCCGGCTCGATTTCCTTCATTTTGGCATAGGCGGCCTGACGAACCTGCTCGAATTGGGCGTCATCAGCCGCCAGGGTCAGACGCTTCTGGACATAATTGATGGTGGCAAGCTGCACACCGGGCAGCTGTTGCAGCGCACGCTCAACCTTCGCGGCGCAGTTCGGGCAATCAATCTCTATCTTCCAAGTCTTCTTCATGGTGACACAACCTTTCTGTAGCGTCCTACGGAAACAAACAAATGAGCATTTGTTCATGTGTATAATACACCCGGACACACCATATGTCAATAGGGGCAGACAGAAAAATTGGCATTTTTACCAGATTTGCGGGAGAAAAACAAAAATCGCCCTCACCACATCGTGAAGGCGATAAAATGAGTATTACTCCTTCGGGAGCATGGCGGCACTGCGAATCGGCTGATCCAGACGTGATTCCACATACTGCCGCAGCAGGTGATAGGGTGCTGTCATCTCCAGCGAATCAACCCAGCTGGCCGAACCGCAATGCAGCATGTGGCGCATCCAGTGCAGCTGCGCGGTCGATACCGGCATGCAGGCCGGGTCACGGCATTCGCGGCAGACGGTGCCGCCCTCCGGATGGGAGAACCAGCGCGATTCGTTATCCTCCAGCTTGCGCTGACAGCGCACACAATGCGACATGCGCGGCGTGAAGCCTTCGCATTGGGTCAGGTGTAGCAGGAAGCCGGACAGCAGCGGCCGCCACGGCTGGTCGGAGAAGGTCAGGCGCGACAGCGTGTGCAGCAGCAGCATGAACAGCTCCTGCGCGGGAACGCCGGGCTGAATCACACTTTCGGCCACGCCCAGCAGATACGTGCCGACGGCCAGACGGTCAAAATCGCTGCGCAGGGGATAGAACGTCTCCACCAGGGCGGCGTTAATGACGGTCAGATGGTCGCCACGCTCATATAGCTCAAAGTCGCCCAGGGCGAACAGCTCGCTGGCGTTCAGAATCGGGGAGCGCGGCTTGCGGCAACCACGGGCCAGCGCCTCAATGCGCCCACGGGTCGGGCTGAACAGGGTCAGCATGCGGTCGTTATCGCGGTAGTTGGCGTAGCGCAGGACGATGGCGGTATGTTCGGTCTGCCTCATGCGAGTCTCCTTTCCGGAAAAAGTCAAAAAACTGCACTGCACCGGGCAAGGCCCAAGGTACAGTGCAGCAGCAATCAGGTTTCGCTGGGAACGAGCGTGGCAAAGTAGATGCAGTCGCCCACTTCGCGGCGCTTGGGGTTAGACGGAGAATTGATCTTCTCGTTGTTCAGAATGACCGTGCAGGAGGAACCGCCGTCCAGGTTGTAGGCGTTCTTCATGCCAAAGGCTGCCGCCAGCTTGGCCGCACCCCACAGGTCAAAGCCGATAGACTTTGGATCGCGGCTCTCCGGGCCTTCGGTGCAGACAATCACGAATTCCATCGGATTGATCTGGCCGAAAATCATGCGCTGAGCCAGTGTCTTCGGGCCGTTATCCAGACGACGGTCGAACTCATCGCGAACCACGCCGTCAATCACCAGACCAGGGCCAAAGCAGAAGGTATGGGCAACCGTGCCGCCGTTCTCCAGATATGCATTCCACTTTTCATGCGTCGTGGCCTGAATGATGTGCATCTCGCCCTCGGTGTCGATAATCATCGTGTCGCGATAATCACGGGGAAGCTCGCGCAGACGGGCGGTGTTGCGGTAAACGATGCCCTCGGAGTGATAGATGAAGTAGTCACCGTTGATGGCCAGAACCGCATTGTTCTTCTTCGCCATCTTTTCCACACGCGCGGTGTACTTGGACGGGAAGGGATACGCCAATGCCGTGCGAATCTGGGTCGGGTCGGTAATCTTGACGTAGATGGCCAGAACGGTCGTGGTATCCTTGCCGGGTGCATCCACACGCTCGATATCCTGCGTCCAGTAGGACGTTTCCAGGCGAATATCCAGCGATTCGTCGTGATAGCCGCCCTGATTCGGCAGATAGTTCTCCGGGTTGGGCAGGTAGGGTGCAATCGCAGGGCGCTTGCCGGTTTCATCCAGCCAGGGCAACGGCTCAAAGGTTGTGGTTGTGTCAGCAGTTTCAGCCGTTTCGGCCAGTGCCGGGCAGCAAAGTGCCATCAATAAGCAGATGGCCAATAGCGTCCGCAGGTACTTCATCGTGTCTTTGTCGCATCCTTTCGTGGTTCTGGTAAACAGTGCATGTATTTAAATTAGAAGCGCATGCGCTCCTCGATGTAGCTGCGCAGATCCTTCAGGGCAACGCGCTCCTGCTGCATGGTGTCGCGGTCACGCACGGTGACGGACTGCGTCTCTTCGGTCTCGAAGTCCACACAGATGGTGAAGGGCGTGCCGATTTCGTCCTGACGGCGATAGCGCTTGCCGATGGAGCCAGTCTCGTCATAATCGACAGGGAAGTACTTGGCCAGCTCGGCGTGAATGTCGCTTGCCAGCGCGCCCAGCTTGTTCTTCTGCAGGGGCAGCACGGCCGCCTTGTAGGGCGCCAGCGCCGGATGCAGGTGCAGCACAGTGCGCACGTCGCCGCCTTCCAGCTCCTGCTCCTCATAGGCATTGCACAGCACGGCCAGCACCATGCGCTCCACGCCCAGAGAAGGCTCAATGCAGTAGGGGACGTACTTCTCATTCGTCACCGGGTCGAGGTATTCCAGCGACTTGCCGGAATGATTCTGATGCTGCGTCAGGTCATAGTCGGTACGGTCGGCAATGCCCCACAGCTCGCCCCAGCCGAAGGGGAAGAGGTACTCAAAGTCGGTCGTGGCCTTGGAATAGAAGGCCAGCTTCTCCGGCTCATGGTCGCGCAGACGCAGGCTTTCCTCCTTGATGCCAAGGGACAGCAGCCAGTCCTTGCAGAACGTGCGCCAGTAGTCAAA
>CAYXHF010000030.1:0-31017 GCA_964464815.1 uncultured Faecalibacterium sp. | reverse complement strand
CTTGGCGAGTTACAAATACTTTTTCTGCAAGTTCATCCTGAGATAAACCTGCTTTCTTTCTAAGTCCTAATATAATATCCTTTGTTTCCATATGGATTTCACCTCCAACGATATTATAAGACCAGATAAATCTTTTTTCAAGCAACTCGCTGTTGCCTTATGGCGCTAAACTGGAGGCTATCTTTTTCTTCCTAAATACCTGCATACTTTTGATTTGTATTGCAGGTATTCATTTCCGAATGCTTCTATCAAAAAAGCCTCCTCCACATTGACTATCTGCAAATGAAAAAGTAATACTGTTATAACCGTCGCAAGGCATAAATACCAATTAAAATATGAAATCAATATTCCTATGTACATTAGGTCAAAGCCCAAAAATGCAGGATTTCTGCTAATAGCATATATGCCCGTTACAACAAGATTCGTTTTATCTTCTCGCTGAACCCCAGCTCGCCAGTTATCTTTCATTTGCAACACAGAAATAATAAATGTGACAACCCCCATGGCAGTTATCGCAACCCCTACAGGTTTTAGCAATGTATAAATACTCTCTTTGGAATATATGATACTGACGAGTTGAATTAAGGGTAATGCACAAGTCGCTACTTTAAGTGTGATTTCTATAAACTTTATAAATCCTGCTTTCCCTTTTCCAAGCTGGTCTGTTTGTATTCCTTTTTTTCTTTGACTGATCATCTTTACAAAATAACAGATGTAGAACGCTGCCATCAATGAAATTGTAAGCATTTTTATTATCATTGTGTACCTCCACAAATTCCAATTTATTCAATTTATTATACCACACGCCATAGAAAAACGCCAGAGACAAAACGCCTCTGGCATAAATACTATCCTGCCGCATCCAGCATATTTTCAATGAATATCCCATATCCGGTTGTTGGGTCATTTACCAAAACGTGCGTCACCGCGCCAATTAGCTTTCCGTCCTGAATAATCGGGCTGCCGCTCATGCCCTGCACAATACCGCCGGTGGCGTCCAGCAGCCGTTCGTCGGTGATGTGCAGAACCATGTTTTTGGGGCTTTTCGTGTTCTGCTGGTTGACGTGGGTGATTTCCACGGTGAAGGCTTGCACGCCGTGGACGTCGATGGTGCTCAGAATCGTGGCAGGGCCGGTATGCACATTGCTGTGCAGGCCAATTGGCAGGCCGTCCGGATACAGCGGATTTTCCATGGGTGTGCTCATCTGACCGTAGATGCCAAGCGCTGTGTTTTGCTGGATGTCGCCCAGCACGCTGTTGCGCAGGAAGGAGCCCTTCAACTCACCGGGCGTGCCGCGCTGTCCTTTTTGCACGGCAACAATGTCGGCGGAAAGCACGTTGCCCTTGCTGACGGTCAGGATGCTCCCTGTATCGCCATCGGTGATGGCGTGGCCGAGTGCGCCGTATCGCCCTGTGTCTGGGTCGTAGAAGGAGAGCGTGCCAATGCCGGCGGTGCTGTCGCGCACCCATGCGCCAAGCCGCGCTGTGCCGCTGCTGTCATCGACAATGGGTGTCAGGGTTGTTTGATGCGCTTCGCCGTTGCGGCTGAATTCCACCTGCACCGGCGTTGCGCCACTGCGCTGAATGACGTCGGTCACGTCGCTGACGCGGGCAATCGCTTCGCCATTCATGCGCAGGAGCAAATCGCCTGCCTTCAGGCCGCCATCACGCGCCGGACAAGCATTCGCCGTCACATCCGACAGCCCGACAATCAGCACGCCACTGGTGCGCATGGCGACGCCCAGTGCCTGACCACCGGGAATCAGCCGCTTTTCAGCGTCAATTTGCACCTCACTTCGGCGCAGCGGAATGCCCAGCAGGCTCAGCAGCAGCTCGGATGTGCCACTTTGGGCCGCGGTGACGCTGACGGACTGACCCAGCGTCTCGTCCTGCGATGCGCTGACGTTCAGCCCTTCGCCGTGCAGCGTCAGGCCACCGGTGTAGAGAATGGCCGCCTCGCCACATGTCAGATGAATCTGCTCTGGAAAGCGCCGAAGGGCCTGCTGTGCCGGAGAAAAGTACGAAAGCACCAGCAGGAGCGAGGTCACCAGCGCCAGCGCCGCACGCAGCGGTGGAACACGTTGCTTCATCACAAAACCTCCCGTCTCAATCGGAAAATAGTCTGCGCACGCAGGGAAAAAACATGCGTGGCGACAGAAAAACGTATTTTTCGCAAGAAATTTTCCGAAAAAGAGCCTTTCCTTCCGTTCTTCCCTTGACGGCACGACGGCTAAGGTGCTATAATAAAGTGTTTCAAACTACCAACGTTCGGAGCAAACATGCCGTGGCGCATGCTTCTCTGATGTATTTTCAGGAGGGATTTTTCAATGTCTGGGCATTCCAAGTGGCATAATATTCAGGCGAAGAAGGGCAAGGCTGACGCGGCCCGCGGCGCAATCTTCACCAAGATCGGCCGTGAAATTGCAATCGCTGTGCGCGATGGCGGCGCGAACCCCGAATCCAACGGCAAGCTGCGCGATATTATCGCCAAGGCCAAGGCCAACAACATGCCGAATGACAACATTCAGCGCTCCATCAAGAAGGCCAGCGGCGAGCTGTCCAACGTGGTGTATGAGCAGATTACCTATGAAGGCTATGCGCCCGGCGGCGTGGCGATTATCGTGGACACCATCACCGATAACCGCAACCGTACTGCCTCCGACGTGCGTCACTGCTTCGCCAAGAACGGCGGCAACCTCGGCACGACCGGCTCCGTCGGCTTCATGTTCGACGAGAAGGGCGTTCTGGTGGTCGAGCGCACGCCCGGCTCCGACGAGGAAGAAATGATGATGCTGGCGCTGGACGCTGGTGCGGAAGACATGAAGGTGGATGAGGATGCTTACGAAATCTACACCGCCCCGAATGACTTCTCCGCGGTTCGCGAAGCGCTGGAGCAGCAGGGTCTGACCTTCCTGTCTGCGGAAGTGGACAAGATTCCGCAGAACACCGTGGCTGTCCCCGATGAGGACACCCTGCAGAAGATTCAGAAGCTGCTGGAAATGCTGGAAGACAACGACGACGTGCAGAACGTGTATCACAATGCCGAGCTGCCCGAGGACGAGGAAGAGGACGAATAATTTTCTCCTCGACGTTGTGTTTTGCCATATCATTGCCCCTGCTGTGGAGGTTGAACCTCTGTGGCAGGGGCGTTTGTTTATGCGAAAAAAGGGAGTGACTCACCGGTCACTCCCTGAAAAGAAAATCAAATGTAGGACAGGCATGCCGCAGAGAACAGGGTTCTCGTACTGCATACTCTTCCTCCGTCATTGCACGGTGATGGTCAAGGTGTCTTGTGCAAGCCCTTCTGCCTTTGCGTGTACGTGGACTGTGCCGCGCTCGCCTGTCAGGCGAATCACCACACTGGCCTGACCATGCCAAAGCGGGACGGTCGGGCTGGGATAGGGCGTGGTTTCGGTCAGGTGGCCATTGTCCGTGGCGACAAGCGTGGCCGGGCCGTCCACGGAAAAGGTGACAGGCCGATTTTCCCGCAGGGTCGGATGGTTCTCTTCGTCCTGCACGCGGACGGTGAGCAGCACCTCGTAGCCGCATTCCGGCGGCAGAGTGGCTTGTGCATCAAAGGCCAGCTTGGCCGCCGGGCCGGGTGTCACAAGGCGATGCTCGCACACCAGCTGCCCATTTAGATAGCCCTTGGCCGTCACAAAGCCCGGGATGTAGGGCAGGAAGCCCGTAATCAGGCCGTTTTTGCCCTTTTCCGGTGCGGCGAAGGAACGACCGGGTACTTCAATTTCCACCCTGTCGCAGTTCGTGGCAATCATGTACGGCAGCAGCTGCTTGTTGAACATGGGGAAGTCCCAGTGTGCCTCATACGGCGGGAAGCCCCAATGATCCTTGATAAATTCATCGCCAAGGCTGTAATCGAGGATGGCCAGATGCACCATCGGCGCTTTCGTCCAGAAGCTGCGGAACATATGGTAGCTGGCGCGTGGATTGCCGTTTGTGCGGATAATCGCACCCGTCCAGCCCTTCGACGGCCAGCCCATGGATTCGCCCAGATAGTCGAAGCCAGACCAGGTGAAGCCGCCCAGCAGCCACGGCTCGGACTCTGCAATCAGGAGCGGCGGCAGCTCCGTGTAGTTCTGATAGTGGTCGGTTTCGCCCACGAAGTATTGGAAGATTTCTGTGCCCAGAATCAGCTTGTCCGGCATCATGGCGTGAATCTGCGGATACCACTGCTCCTGATAATTGCAGCAGATAATGTCCACGCATTCAGCAATGCGGCGAATGGCGACAAGGCGCTCCTGCAAATCGGTGATTTCGCGCTCGTCCACCTCGTCCACAAACGCCTGAATGTCTCGGATGGTGCGAAGGTCAATGTCCGCCGGACGCTTGAAGTGCGGATTCATGGCGCAGGAGACAGGGCGCGTCGCGTCCAGCGTGTGGGCGCGGCCTACCAGCATGCGCAGCGTCTCTATCATGGAATCGTGCGCCTGGTTCTCCACCTCGTTGCCGATGCCCCAGATAATGACGCTGGGACGGTTGCGGTCGCGCAGAATCATGGCATCCACATCCTGGCGCCAATTGTCCTGGAAATAGCGGGCATAGGCGCCGGAATGCCACTTGTCGAAGCATTCCTCGTAGACGTAGAAGCCCATCTCGTCGCACAAATCCATGAATTCCTCGGAGTGGACGTGATGTGCGGCGCGGATGGCGTTGCAGCCCATGGCCTTAAGCTGCGTCAGGCGAACGCGCCACATTTCCTTCTTGGCAGCAATGCCACGGCAGCCCATGTCCTGATGGAGGCACACGCCGCGCAGATAGACGTGCGCGCCGTTGACGAAGAGACCCTCACCCGTCACAAAGCGCACATCCCGGATGCCGATGCGCAGGGTGACTTCATCCGCGACACGTTCGCCATCCAGCAGGGAAAGCGTCAGGGTGTACAAATGCGGCGTCTCAGACGACCAAAGCTGCGGATTGGAAACGGTCAGGGACAAGCGCGATTCGCCCTTCGCGGTGAAGGTGGTGCCGTCGGGTGCGGTCAATACGGCCTGAACGGGCAGGGAAGTGCCGGTCTGAATGTCCACGGTGGCCAGATTGTCTGCCACGTGGCTGTGGACGAGCAGCTGCTTCGTGTCCAGGTGCTTGTCCTCTACCACACGCAGCGTCACCGGGCGATAGATGCCGCATCCGGAATACCAGCGGTCAGCCGGCTCTTCCCGGCAATCGACCTTGACCAGCAGGGCGTTGTCGCCGGAAATCAGCGCGTCTGTTACGTCCAGCGAGAACGGCGATGGGCCGTAGCCGTGGTGGCCGACCTCCTGATCATTCAAGAAAACGGTGGCTTGCTCAAATACGCCGCCGAAATCAAGGAAGTAGCGGTGCTTTTCCTGTTTGCTGACGGCGAGGGTGCAGCGATAGTAGCCAATGTCGCCACGGCAGAAATATCCCTGCGGCATGTCAAGCGGTGCATGCTCATCAATGGGGCGTTCAATGCACCAGTCGTGCGGGATGCTGACGGGCGAAAAATGCACGCCGTCCAGCGAAAACGTCCAGCCGGTTGATACGGGAAGGATGGTGCGCGGCATCAGGAAAATCCTCCTTTGTGTGCGTAAAAAATGCTTTTGCGTATGGAATTGCTATCGTGAAAGCGCTTACTGACAGTATACCAGAAAAGCCCCTTATGTCAAGGCAGAAGAGCAAAAGTTACGCAGCAAAAAAGCCAGCGCCGTGAAGACGCTGGCTCATGGAATGTATCGGGGAAAATTACTGCACCACGTAGGTGCCGACCTGCTCGGATGTGCCGAAGCCCAGCACCTCGCTGGTCGGGCGAGAATTCGTCTTGCCGCCATCGTAGGCGCCAATCTGGTTGAGCTGCTTGCCCATGAAAATCATGACCGCCGTCTGGCCGCCGTCCATGTTGAAGGCAACCTGGCAGCCCTTGGCGCGCATCAGCTTGGCCAGATAGCCAACCGTGACGCCGGCGGAGCGCTTCAGGCGACCCTCGCACATGATGGCGACGTAGTGGCCCGGCTCGACCATGCCCAGGGCGCAGCGCGGATTCTTGGAATCGCTGCTCTCGTAGGCGCGTTCGGACAGCTTGCCGTCCTGCATCAGGTACGGGCCGAAGGAGTAGACCGTCTGCACGCCTTCATTAATGAATTCCTGCGCGGTCTTTTCCCAGCTGTGATAAACCTCCAGACTGCCGTCGGGCATGAAGGCCAGCATATCCAGATTCGGGAACATGCCGGACGTGACCTGCTTTTCGGTGTAGGGATCATCGTAGAGAATGTTGCCATCACGAATCACGACGCCCGTCTTGCGGCTGTTGTTGACGGCCACGCGGTAGGTGTAGTAGTCCGTGTTCATGGCGAAAACGACATTGTGCTTCTTGGCGGTTTCCGTGGCATCGACGCGCACCTTGCCCATCTTTTCCGGGTCATTCTGAACGGTGCGGAGCGTTTCGCCAGCGGACAGGTCGCCGTAGAGGTCAGCCTCGAACCACGTCAGGGGCTGCGTGGCATCGTACTTGCGCTGGATGATAATCTTGCTGGTCTGGTTGATGTAAATCCAGAGGCCCTCATCCTCGGAGGAATAGATGAATTCGCCCTCGTCAAGGAAGCCCTTGTCGTTCAGCTGAGGCAGGAGCGCCAGATATGCGGGTGCTTCAGTGGGCTTGGGCGTCACCTCGGCATTGGCAGCGGAGGCGTTATAGGAGCCGGGCGCGTCGTAGATGTTCTCCAGGAAGTCATCCTTGCGCACGTCCTCGCCCACGGTGGTGTAGGCCAGACCGAAAATGCGGTTGTCATACTTCGTGCCGGTTTCGCGCACGCTCATGCCGGAGGCCGCCTGCGTCTTGTGCAGGGCGTATGCTTCCTCGGCCAGCTCGATGCCGGTGGAGCCGTTCATGCTTTCCAGCGGCACGGTCCAGTCAAAGGTAATCTGGTTTTCCGGCCACAGGTGCAGATACAGCTTCTTGACCTGCCACGTGCCATAGGCAATCGTGGAGTCGGTGAACTCATCCTCGTTGGCGGCCAGCGCAATGCATTTCTGGGCCGCATCGGCGACCATCATGTGCTGCTTGTGACCATATTCGCCCTTGGTATCCTGCGTCACAACAACCTCGGGCTTGTACTTGCGGTAAAGCTCCACCACCCAGGCATTCACCTTGCTCTTGCCGCCTGCGTTCTTGTAGGCGGTCGTCAAGTCCTTGGCGTAGTTATCGGAGAAGCCGCCAATGACCGGGTAGTTGCGAACGCCCATGTGCCACAGGCCATTGAGCAATTCGGAGGAGCGCGTGGTGTTGGAGCGCGTCAGATACGCCACAACGACCTGGCGCTGCTGCTCTACGGCATAGGTCGGAATGGCGCCGCCGAAGAAAATCAGCTCGTCATCCGGGTGCGTGGAGAGAAAGAGAATGTCAGCCTTTTCTGCCGTGGGCTGCCACACCTGCACCCAGTCGGGCAGGCTGCCTTCGGACAGAACGAAGAATTCGTTGATGCGCAGGGCCGTCTTCTTTTCGCTCGTTACGGCCAGACGGACGTAGCGCGACGGCTCGGGCAGGGCGACATACGCATGCAGATAGCTGGTGTCGCCGGGAACAGCGGTGAACCAGTCCTTGCCGTTGTCACTGGTCTGCACTTCCCAGGCGTCGGGCATATTGCCAAAGCAGATGTACAGACCGGCAATGGGTTCATCCTCCGGTGCGGTCACGGAAACCCAGGGCGTCTTGACCTTGTTGCTCTCCCAGTAGGAGGTGTACTTCTTGTCGGTCATCTGGGTGTATTTTCGGCCTGAGCTGCACGTCTTGAACTTGCAATCCTCGGTCATGTCCGTCGCTTCAGCCGCAAAGGCAACGCTTGCGCTCAGCATCAGGAGCGTCAGTAGCGCTACAAGCCACTTTTTCATATGTTTTGCGCGTTCCTTTCCTACAATAGTAGTCAAAAAATATCCATTAAAAAGAATACCATAGGAAGAGGCCGTTTGTCAATCAAAAGCGGGCATTCCCATGGAAAATTTACAATTTCCGACCCTTTGTGCGGTTGACGGATGGCGGCGCGGCATGGTACAATAGCCCAGACGGAGGACGAGTGAACAATGACTGCATTCCCATCCATTTTCTTTGCCGTGGCCATGCATGCACCGTATGCGCGGCCGACGGATGCCCTCTATACACCGGTGCAGGCTGGCGCGGCCATTCATCCCTCGATGCAGATGATGCGGGATGATGCGGGTGCGTCCATCAGCCAGAAGAATCCGAATTTCTGTGAGCTGACGGTGATGTACTGGATGTGGCAGAATGTACAGGCCGATTGGTATGGCCTGTGCCACTACCGGCGGTATTTTTCCCTGCGCCGTGTGGGCAAGAAGGAAACGCGTCCCTTGACGCTGGCGCAAGCGCAGGCCGTTTTGCCGCAGGGCGATATTTTCCTGCCGAAAAAGCGCCATTACTGGATTGAAACGAACGCGTCACAGTACGCGCATGCGCACCACGCCGCCGATTTGCAGAAGGCGCGTCAGGTGCTTGCCCGGCAGCATCCGGGACAGGAGGAGCTGTTTGACCGCGTGATGGCGCGGCGAAGCGGACACCGCTTTAACATGCTGCTCATGCGCCGGGAGGCGTTTCAGGCATACGCGCAGTGGCTCTTTCCGCTGCTGTTTGCCCTGGAGGAGGAAATCGACTGGTCTGGCTATACCCCGCGTGACCAGCGCGTGTTTGGCTTTCTGGCTGAGCGCTTGCTGGACGTGTGGCTGGAAGGGCAGCACTGGCGCGTTCAGGAATTGCCCGTGGTGCATCTAGAAAGCCAGCATTGGGGACGGAAAATCGCGTCATTCCTCGGACGAAAGCTGCGCGGCAACAGGCGATAAAGCAGACAAATCGAGCTGCATGTGGATGTGTGGAATGCCATCCTCTGAATACTCACCGGAAATTTGGCGAAAGCCCGCTTTTTCATAGAGCGTGCGTGCGTAAACCTGTGCGCCGATGGTGAGGGTCGTGGCGGAAAACTTCTCCTGCGCGGTGCGAATGGCGGCGGCAACGATTTGACTGCCCAGCCCGCAACGCCGCTTGATGGAAATAATGCGCCCGATGGATGCGGTCGGGAAGGTCACGCCCGGCGGCAAGGCGCGCGCATAGGCCACGATGCCACTTTCATCCTCAAGCCACAGATGATAGGCAACGAGATCCGCTTCGTCAATGTCCTGATACGGGCAATGCTGCTCGACGACAAAGACGGACAGGCGCAGCTGGTAGATGCGGAACAGCTCCTGCGTGGTCAGCTCCGAAAAGTGCTTGATGATGAGCTTCATATGTTGACTCCCCCGAATAAAGAATAGCAAAAGTGGCGCTGCAAGCGGAAAATGCTTGTAGCGCCACTTCTTTAGCGTGCAAAAGAACAGTCGTGAGCATACCATGCATCAGCGGAAAATCGCTTTGAGCATCAGTCCGCCGCCGAAAATGACAAGCGGAATGCCAAGCGCCGCGCCGAGCAGGGTCGCACAGCACAAAACACCGAGCGCACAGATGAGCGCACCCAGAATCAGGGAAAGCACTCGACCGCATGCATCCAGCAGCGTCTTCAGCAGGAAGAAAAACAGCTGGAAGGGTGCCTTGATGATCTTAATGAGACAACCCATTTACCTTAGTGGCCACGCACCGTGGTAGAGGTCGTGGTGTGCAGGCGCAGGGGATTGATGCCCGCTTCTTCATTCAGATCGGGTTCCTGCTGCTGCGGATACTGGGGAACCTGCTGCTGATAGAAGGGGAAGAAGAAGGGGAACGGATAGCCGTGATGATGCGGATGATCCTCAGCCAGGGCAACAGCGCCAGCAGAGAGCATCGAGGCGACAAGCAGGGTGGAAAGGAACTTTTTCATATTGCAAACTCCTTCTTTCTGAATACAGATGTCAGGTGTATTTTTCACCTTGTCTATCTTACCATGGTTGGCGAAGAAAGTCAAGGGGAAATGAGAAAATTGGTTGCGATTTGGCAAAAAATCTGCATTTTCTGGATGAAAATAAACCGAAAAGGAAAACTTGCACCGCTAAATAAAGCGAAAAATGGCGGCTTATTCCGGCAAATGGACGCTGACCTTCAACAGGTCTGCATCCTTGGCGCTGTGGCCGACCATCACCTCAAATTCACCCGGCTCAAAGACGCGCTGCTCGTTGCGGTCAATGAAGGTGAAATCGTCCTGATGCAGCTGGAAGGTGACGGTTTTTTCCTCACCAGCCTCCAGCGTGACCTTCTGGAAGGCAATCAGCTGCTTCACCGGCTGCATGATGGAGGAGACAACATCGTGGCGGTAGACCTGCACGGTTTCCTCACCGGAAACGTCACCTTCGTTGCGCACCTTGACCGTCAGCGTCAGGGTAGCAGCGTCAAAGTGCATGTCCGCGTAGTGGAAGGGTGCATAGCCCATGCCCTCGCCAAAGGTGAACAGCGGCTCAACCGGCAAATCTACATAGTGGCCGGGATGCCAGTGCCAGCCGGGCAGGTGGTTGTAGTACACAGGCACTTGTCCAACGTGATGCGGGAAGCTGATGGGCAGGCGTCCCGACGGATTGAAGCAGCCGAAGATGGCCTCGGCAGCAGCCTGACCACCGAACATACCGCCATTGAAGGCGCACACAAGCGCATCGGTCGAGGCGGCGACCTCCGGAATCGAGAGCGGCTTGGAGGAGACAAGCACCGTCACCAGCGGAATGTTCAGCGCGCGCAGGGCACGATAGAGCGCCATCTGTTGGCCGGACAGGTCGAGGTTGGCGCGGTCCTTGCCTTCGCCATGCTGGAACCAGTTGTCGCCAACGGCCAGAACAATCGCGTCGGCATCGCGGGCAATCGCCTCGGCGGCGGCAATGTCGTCCGTGTCGCTTTCCAGCACGCCGCAGCCCTGATGGTAGGTGACAGTGATGCCCTTTTCCTTGGCAATGGCCTCCATGCCCTCCAGCAGGGTGACATAGGGGCGCACACCGGGACGAGGGCCGTCATACGTGGGATGCGTGAAGTACGTCCAGTCGCCATACTGGGCGAAAATATCATCCGCATTCGGGCCAATGACGGCGACCTTACGCACATCACGCAGCGGCAGTACACCGTTGTTGCGCAGGAGCGTGATGGACTTACGCGCGGCACGCAGGGCGACCTGCTGATGCTCCGGACAGCCGATGCAGCCCGGACGACCGGCCTTTTCCGGCTTCTCCATCAGCTTCATGCGGCATTTGATGGTCAGGATGTGGCGCACGGCCTCATCCAGCACGCTTTCGTTCAGGCGACCGTCACGCACGGCCTTGATAACCGCGTCGTAGAAGGACAGCGTGGTCATCATCATGTCGTTGCCGGCCTTGGCGGCCATGACGGCGGCATCGTCGATATTTTCGGCTACATGCTGATTTGTCATCAGGGAATTGCAGTTATCCCAGTCGGTGACAGCGAAGCCGTCAAACCCGGCATCGTCGCGCAGAATCTGCTTCATGCTCTTTTCGTCTGCGGTGAAGGGCGTGCCGTCAATGGAGCCATACGCCGTCATGATGGTGGCACAGCCGGCGCGGAACGCCTTCTCAAAGGGCGGCAGGAACGTTTCGCGCAAACGGCGGTACGTCATCTGCGTGTCACAGGCATCGCGCGCGCCCGTGGCCTCGCCGTAGCCGATGTAGTGCTTGGCACAGGCCAGAATATGCTCGTCATCGGACAAATCGTCGCCCTGATAGCCGCGCACAATTGCCGCACCCAGCTCACCAGCCAGATACGGGTCTTCGCCGAACGTTTCGTCCACGCGGCCCCAGCGTGTATCACGGCCCAGACACAGAACCGGAGAGAACGTCCAGTGCAGGCCATCCGTGGCAACCTCGCGGGCAGTCACTTCGCCCATTTCACGCACCGTTTCGCAATCCCAGCTGCATGCGCTGGCCAGCTGCGACGGGAAAATCGTGGCATGGTCATTCAGACCATGGCCGTGAATGGCGTCAATGCCAAAGAGTACCGGGATGCCCAGACGGCTCTGATGAATGGCGGCCTGCTGCACCTCGCGTGCGTCATCACCCAGCACGTGCAGGAACGAACCCGCACCCAGCTTGGCCCAGCGCAGTGCTTCCTCACGGCCAACCACGGTGTAAGGCACCTGCACCATTTGGGCGGCCTTTTCTTCCAGGGTCATTTGTGCGAGCAGTGCTTCTACCTGCTGCGCAATCGTATTTTCTGCCGGCATGGTAAACCTCCTGATTGATGAAGAAAAATGGATGGTTGCATGACTCGGCTACATGATACATGCTTTTTGCCAAAAAGGCAAGGAGGTTGCAAACGAAAATTCACGAAAAAACAGAAAACCTCCGATGCGGGTCGTTTGTTTCCGTTTTCGCAAAAATTTTCGGTTGCTTTTTTTGTTTTTCACAAGGATTTTGCGGTCTTTGTGTCGTAATCTTCCATCAGGAAAATCAATCTTTTTGTCTCGGAAAGGAGATTGGAATGGATAAGCAGCGTTATTTGCAGGAAATTGACGCGGTCAACGCGGCTGGCCCGTATCAGCCGACGTGGGAATCGTTGTCCAAGCACCCTGTGCCTGCATGGTATCGGGAGAAGCGTCTGGGCATCTTCCTGCACTGGGGCGTTTTTTCCGTGCCCGCATATCATGACTGGTATGCGCGGAATATGTACATTCAGGGGACGGAGGAATATGAGTACCATTTGAAGCACTATGGCCCGCACAAGGACTTTGGCTTCAAGGACTTTATTCCGCAGTTCAAGATGGAGCAGTTTGACCCGCAGGCGTGGGTGAAGCTGTTCCGGGAGGCCGGTGCGGATTACATCGTGCCGGTGGCGGAGCATCATGACGGCTTCCAGAATTATCACAGCGACCTGTCCCACTGGAATGCCGTGGAAATGGGCCCGCACCGTGACATCATGGGCGATTTGCTGCTGGAGGCCGATCGTGCTGGCATGACGCTGGGCGCATCGAGCCACCGCGTGGAGCATTGGTTCTTCCTGGGCCATGCGACCGAGTTTGATAGCGATATTCATCAGCCACTGCAACCGGGCGACTATGCATGGCCGGCCATGGCGGAGGCGAATCACTATGACCTCAACTCCGAGCCGACGCCGACGGATGAATTCCTGACGGACTGGCTGCTGCGCTGCTGCGAAATCGTGGATCGCTATCATCCGCGCATCCTCTATTTCGACTGGTGGATTCAGCATTCGGCGGTCAAGCCGTACCTGAAGCGCTTTGCGGCGTACTATTTCAATCAGATGGAGAGCCGTGGCGGATGCGTCATTAACTACAAGCATGATGCGCTGCCCTTTGGCATTGGCGTGCCGGATATTGAGCGCGGCCAGTTTGCCGAGGCCAAGCCCTTCCTGTGGCAGTCGGATACCTCCGTCATGCGCGGCAGCTGGTGCTACTCCACGCAGCACGATCGCGCCACGTATAAGACAAAGCAGGAGATTATCTGGGATCTGCTGGACGTGGTGTGCAAGAATGGCCGTCTGCTGCTGAACTTCGGCCCGAAGCCGGATGGCACGCTGGCGGAAAAGGACATTGAGATTCTGCACGCCATGGCAGACTGGATGAAGGTCAATGATGAATGCATCCACGGCACGGGCGTGTGGCGCATCAATCAGGAAGGCCCGACGAAGATTCAGGAAGGCCAGTTTGCCGACGGTCAGTCCCGCAACTTCACCAGCGAGGACTTCCGCTTCACCTGCCGCGGTGGCGATATTTACGCCGCGTGCCTGGTGTGTCCGGAGGATGGCAAGATGCACATTCGCTCCCTGCGCGAGGCGGATGCAAGCCATCTGCCCCTGTGGCACGGCATCGTCAAGAAGGTGGAGGTGCTGGGCTGCCCCAATGACGTCACCTGGACACGCGATGAAGAGGCCCTGCATGTCGATATGGGCGCATACCGCTCCGACATGCCGGTGGTCGTCAAAATTATTACGGAGTAAGGAGATACGACAATGCGCTTTACACAGGGCTATTGGATGATTAAGCAGGACTACATCATGTCCTACGCCACGCAGGTTGTGCGTGTCATCAAGAACGACAAGGAGCTGCATATCATCAGCGCCTGCCGTCCGATTCGCCATCGTGGCGATATTCTGGATGGTGGCTCGCTGGATGTGGTCTTCACCGCACCACGCAAGAACATCATTCGCGTGAAGGTGACGCACTTTGCCGGTACGCCGCTGAAGAATCCGCAGTTCACCACCTATGAGGAGGACGTCACGCCCGTTATCACGGAGGACGACCAGTATGCGTACTTCACCTCGGGTGAGGTGACGGCGCGTGTTCACAAGGGCGAAGGCTGGGCCGTGGATTACATGGTAGGCGACCGCATCCTGACCACCTCTGGCTGGCGCGGCATGGGTCGTGCGCTGAAGAAGGACGGCACGGACTGCTCCCTGCTGCCGCATGGCCAGTCCTATATGTCCGAAAGCCTCCAGCTGGATGTGGGCGAATGCGTCTACGGTCTGGGCGAGCGCTTCGGTGCGTATGTCAAGAATGGCCAGACGGTCGATATGTGGAATGCCGACGGTGGCACGGCCTCCGAGCTGGCGTACAAGAACATTCCCTTCTACATGACCAACCGCGGCTATGGCGTGCTGGTGGAAAACACCAGTGACGTGTCCTTTGAGGTGGCGACGGAGAAGGTCGAGCGTGTTCAGTTCTCCCACGAGGGCGAGAGCATGGTCTACGACATCATCTACGGCGGCACGCCCAAGGATACCCTGGATCTCTACACGGCCCTGACGGGTCGTCCGGCGCTTGTGCCGGCGTGGTCCTTCGGCCTGTGGCTGTCCACGTCCTTCACCACCAATTATGATGAGAACACCACCTCTTCCTTCATCAACGGCATGGCCGAACGCGACATTCCGCTGTCCGTGTTCCACTTTGACTGCTACTGGATGAAGGGCTTCAACTGGTGCGATTTCGAGTGGGATCACGATACCTTCCCGGATCCCGAGGGCATGCTCAAGCGCTATCACGATAAGGGCTTGCACATCTGCTGCTGGATTAACCCCTACATCGGTCAGGCGTCGCCGCTGTTTGAGGAAGGCATGAAGCATGGCTACCTGCTCAAGAAGACCGACGGCAGCGTGTGGCAGACCGACATGTGGCAGGCCGGCATGGGCATTGTTGACTTCACCAATCCCGATGCCTGCAAGTGGTATGCGTCCTACCTCTACAAGCTGATGGACATGGGTGTGGACTGCTTCAAGACGGACTTTGGCGAGCGCATCCCGGTTCGCGGCATCCAGTATTTCGATGGCAGCGACCCGCTGTATATGCATAACTACTACACCTATCTGTACAACAAGGTGGTCTTTGATGTTATCAAGGATCGCAAGGGTGAGGGCGAAGCGATTCTGTTCGCGCGCAGTGCGACGGTCGGTGGCCAGCAGTTCCCGGTACACTGGGGCGGTGACAACTCTGCCACCTATATCTCCATGGCGGAAACGCTGCGTGCGGGCCTGTCCATGAGCCATAGCGGCTTTGGCTATTGGAGCCACGATATTTCGGGCTTTGAGTCCACCGCACCGGCTGATGTGTACAAGCGCTGGGTGCAGTTTGGCCTCCTGTCCTCTCATAGCCGCCTGCATGGCTCGACCAGCTATCGCGTGCCGTGGATGTTCGATGAGGAGAGCGTGGATGTCTGCCGCAAGTTTACCAAGCTCAAGTGCCGCCTGATGCCCTACCTGTATGGCAAGGCTGTGGAGGCGCATGAGCACGGCGTGCCGATGATGCGTCCGATGGTGCTGGAATTTGCGGATGATCCGGCTTGCGATATGCTCGACCGCCAGTACATGCTGGGTGACAGCCTGCTGGTTGCGCCGATTTTCCGCAAGGATGGCGAGGTGCAGTACTACCTGCCCGATGGCGTGTGGACGTCCCTGCTGGATGACGGCAAGGTCGAAGGCGGCCACTGGCAGACGGAAATCCATGATTTCATGTCCCTGCCGCTGATGGTGCGTCCGGGCACGGTGCTGCCGCTGGGTGCATGCGACAACCGTCCGGATTATGACTATCTGGACAATCTCGAACTGCATGTCTACCAGCTGGAAGACGGCGAGAGCGAGACGGTCGTCATTCCCGACACCAAGGGCAATGTGGCGGCGACCTTCACCGTCACGATGAACAATGGCCAGGCGCAGGTGGAAACGGATTCCACCAAGCCCTACACGGTCATCGTACACGCATAAAAAGCAAAAAAAACCGGGCTGCGCAGAAGCAATTCTGGCGCAGCCCGGCTTTTGTATAGGCATTATTCGTTTTCCGCAACCGTTTCGGGCAGATAGACCGTTTGCTGGTCATAGGTGACGCCTGCAAGCAGCTCCGTCAGAAACAGATACAGTGCGTGATGATTCTTGTCCAGATTGTAGCCAGACAGAATCAGCAACGGGCCATCGTGCGAAAGCACCATGAGGGTGATTTTGTCCTCGCCCTCATTGAAGGCGTTGTAGACCACGCCGCCCAGAATGGAGAAGCCCTCCTCGGCGGTGAAGGGAATCGTTTCGCCGGTGGCGCTGTCGAATTCCTGCATCAGCGTGGTGATGGCGCTGTCCGGGTCTTCATCGGCGACACGGGAGAGGTGAATCGCCACCACGCGGGAGGCATCCTGTACCAGTGTGACGCGGCTGTCGGTGATTTCCACATGGGCGCCTTCGGGCAGAACAAGGTTGAAGGGTGCAAACATGCTTTGCGGAAACTCCGTCATGTCAGGCGCAGATGAGGCGTCGGGCGCATTGGTTGCTTCAGGGGAGGACAGCGCTTCGGCCAGGGACAGGCAGGGAAGAAACAGACACACAATCAGCAGAACGCTGAGGCATTTTGACAGGAATCGCATGGTTACATACACCTCCGGCATATCGTTTCGGATGTGTCCATCATACCGCATTTGACGCGCAATGTCAATTTGTCAAATGTAACACTTCCGACAATGGATGGCAATTTTCTGCGAGATACTTCCTTTTGCGGGTTTTTTATGGTATGATAGGCATGCAACGTGAAGGAGGTTTTTCTCGATGCTTCAAAAGGTGTTTCGGCATTTGTTCTGTCAGCCACGCATGCTGCGCCGCACGGTTGTGGTGCTGCTGAGCGTGACGATTATGGGCGCGTGTGTGTCCGTTTTTGATCAAATCAACTTTGGCACGGATCCGGCGTCTGTGCTGAATTTGGGTGTGGCGAACCGCATCGGCATGCAGCTGGGAACGTATCAGATGCTGTTCTATCTGCTGCTGCTATTGATTGTGATGGCCCTGCGGGAATGGGAATTCATTGGCCTTGGCTCGATTGCAAACATGGTGGTCGTGGGCTATGCCAAGGACCTGTTCGATGTGATTTTCCAGCATGTGCATCCGCTGACGAATCTGGGCATGGCGGAGCGTATTGCATGGCTGGTGCCGACGCTGGGCATTTTCATGGTGGCGGTGGCGTTCTACATGGTGGTGGAGCTGGGCACAGGCCCGTATGATGCGATTCCGCAGATTATCGCCAAGCACACCAAGAAGCTGCCCTTTGCCGTTATTCGCATGATGTATGACATTGCCGCGCTGGGCATTGGCTGGCTGCTGGGCAGCACGGTCGGTGTGGTGACGCTGGTGACAGGCTTCTTCCTGGGACCGATTATTTCTGCGATTGCGAAAAAATTCCGTCCGTGGTTTCAATAAGAAAATGGGCTGGTCTGCTGTTGTGGCAGACCAGTTTTTGTCTATTCATGTCTAAGTATAAGGAGAGTGAATCGTATGTTGATGGAGCGTGTGCAGAAGCTGCATGCATTGCCGGACAATCGCGCGCCGCTGTTTCCCAAAATCACGGATCGCGCAAGGTGGAATGCGATTGCGCCCGAGGATGCGGAGGAAATCCTGTGCTATGCCAGGCAGTGGCACAATCAGCCCTATCCGATGCTGACACTGAGTGACTACGCCGCGTTTGTGCGCACCGGAAGTCGCGTGCAGTGCGAAACGCCGTATTTTGCACGCCGCAGAAAGCTGATTGCGGCGGTGTTGGAGGTCGGTGTCAGCGGTCAAATGGAGGACTTATCCGCGATTGAGGACGGACTTTGGTGCATCTGTGAGGAAACGACGTGGGCTATCAGCGCTCATGCCGGGCTGAATCAGTCGCATCCGTTCCCGATTTCGGATGAGCCGGTGCTGGATCTGTTTGCGGCACAGACGGCGATGGTGCTGTCCCTGACCGTGGCGCTGACGGACGGGCTGCTGCATCCAGAGCTGCGGGCAATGGTCGTGCGGGAAATTGAAAAGCGCGTGCTGATGCCGTTCATGCACCGTGATACGGATTGGTGGATGGGCTTCACGCGCAAGGATTTGTGCAACTGGACGCCGTGGATTGTCTCGAACGTGCTGTTTTCGGCGCGGTGTCTGCTGGATGACCCTGTGCCGTATGATCGCCGGGCATGCGTGATGCTGGATGCCTATTTGCGCTGTGTGCCGGAGGATGGTGGCTGCGACGAGGGTGTGGCGTACTGGAACATGGCAACGGGCAGCCTGCTGGATTGTCTGGAGCTGCTGGAAGAAGCGGGTCTTTCCTGCTGGGAGGAGGAAAAGCTGCGCCAGATGCTGCGCTTTCCGATGAAGGTGAAGCTGGGTGGCGGCTATTTTGTGAATTTCGCCGACTGTGACGCTCGTCCGGTGCTGTATGGAGAGCGCTTGCAGTGTGCGGGCGAAAAGATACAGGATGAAGCCCTGCGCCAGACGGGGATACAGCTGCGCGGCAAGGTGTTGGACAGCATTTCGGACGTGCCGCATTTTTCGCGCCTGTTGCAGCGTCTGTTCCATCCTGCTGTGCAGGAGACGGCGGCGGTGCAGCTGCCCAGCGAGGTGCTGCTGCCGGATTTGCAGGTGCGCATCGTGCGTCAGCATGGCTTCACGCTGTGCATCAAGGGCGGCCACAATGGTGAAAGCCACAACCACAATGACGTGGGAACGTTCATCCTGTTTGCGGATGAGCATCCGCTGATGATTGATGCGGGCAATATGCTGTATACGGCCAAGACGTTCTCGGACGAAAGATACACGCTGTGGAATTGCCGCGCGAAGTATCACAGCGTGCCGATGATTGGCTCGTGGGAGCAGCAGGAAGGCATTCACCATGCGGCGCAGTCGTTCGTGGCGACGGAAAACGGCGCGACGCTGGATATGGCGCTGGCCTATCCGGAGGAAGCAGACGTGCTGACGGCAAAACGCACGGCGGTGCTGTCGGATGGATTCCAGCTGACGGATGAAATCACGCTGTCACAGCCGCAGACGGTCACGTATACCTTCATCAGCCGGGAAGTGCCGGAGGTGACGGCGGGTGAAATCCGCTTTGCGCATGCGCGCATGGCGTTCGATGCGGCCTTACAGGTGACAGTGGAGGAAATTCCGGTGACGGATGGACGCATGCAGGGCAGCTGGCCGGGAATGCTATGGCGCATTGCCCTGACAGAAGGCGAGGCGAAGACACATTGCCAGACCTTCCATGTGACGAAAAGGAGCTGAGCATATGGCCTTTGGAGAAGCGTTGAAGCAAAATCCGCTGCGCACACGGCAGGATGTGGTGCGTGCGGCGATTGATATGATTGATAGCGTGTCAAAGTGCCTGACGGAAGGGAAAAGCCGCCTGCACATTGCCGATAGCGCGGCCTATTATCCTGAAAGCGTGGCAGGCATGGAAGGCTGGTCACGGGTGCTGTGGGCGATTGTGCCGATGCTCTGCGGCCGCTGTCCGGAGGTCGAGCCGTACTGGGCGCTCTGGCGCGAAGGACTGATTAATGGCACCAACCCGGAACATGCGGAGTACTGGGGAGAGATGACAGGCTGTGACCAGCGCATGGTGGAAATGGCCGTCATGGGCATGGCGCTGTGCCTGATTCCGGAGCGGTTCTATTTTGACCTGACGGAGGCGCAACAGGAAAATCTCTACCAGTGGCTGAATCAGATAAACGCCTTCTGGATGCCGGAGAACAATTGGCGCTTCTTCCGTGTGCTGGTCAATGAGGGTTTCCGCAAGGTTGGCCGTCCGGTGGATGAAAAGCGCATGGAAGAGGATTTGCAGCTGATTGAAAGCCACTACATGACCGATGGCTGGTATGCGGACAAGGCGACACAGCGCGATTATTACACCATGTGGGCGTTCCACTACTACGGTCTGGTGTATGCCGTGGCGGCGCAGGCACATGATACGGCGCGGTGCGAACGCTTCCGGGAGCGTGCGCGACTGATTGCGCCCCGCTTTGCGTGCTGGTTTGACGGCAAGGGACGCGCCCTGCCGTATGGACGCAGCTTGATTTACCGCTTTGCGCAGGGAGCGTTCTGGTCGGTGATGGCGCTGGCGGGTGAAACGACGGATACGCTGGGCATGGGCGAAATCAAGGGATTGCTGCTGCGGCATCTGCGCTTCTGGATGCAACAGCCGATTTTCGACCGCGACGGCGTGCTGACGGTCGGATATGGCTATCCGAACCTGATTGTGACGGAAGGGTACAACTCACCTGGCTCGCCGTACTGGGCAATGAAGGTGTTTGCCGCGCTGGCGCTGCCGGAATCGCATCCCTTCTGGCAGGCAGAGGAAGCGCCCTACACACCGCCGGCGCGCTTTCTGGATGAACCGGCCAAGCTGCTGCTGGTGCGCACGGCAGATTGCGGCATGGTCACGGCCTACACAGCGGGAAACCATGCCTATGAGCATTGCCACGAGGACGAGAAGTACGAAAAGTTTGCCTATTCGACGCATTTCGCTTTCTCCGTCGTCAAGGAGGCAACGCATCTGGGTCGCGGCGGCTACGACAGCACACTGGTGGTTCGCCGCGGTGAGCATGACCACTGGCACGGCAGAAGCGGGTGCATCGACTTCCAGCTGACGGAGGAGGCGGTATCCTTCACGTGGTCGCCAATGGACGGCGTGGTCATCAAGACGGAATTGATACCGATAGATGGCAACTGGCATATCCGCCGACACCACATCGAGACAGCATACGACATCGAGATAGCAGAAGGTGCCTTTGCTGTGCGACGCGATTGGGAAGGCAACCGGCCGTGCGATGTGCGCTATGTGCAGACGGTGCAGGATGAGCAGCATGCACTGGCGCATGGTGCGTATGGGTCATCGGGAATTTTCAAGGTACAGGGGTATGAAAATGGTATGGTTGTATGGGGTGAGAATAATACGAATTTGATGTATCCGCGGACGGTGATTCCGACCTTGCAGGGGAAGATTGAGAAGGGAAAGGCGGAATTGGTTTGTGCGGTGTGGGGAACGGATCAGGATGAAGCGGTGGAAGAAATACCGGAAATAAGGTAAAAAAAGCACAATGAACATGCGGAAGCTGCTGTTTGTTGTGTGAAGGTTGTGTTCTGTGTTGGCCAGCACTGGCGTGTTCAGTGCTGGCTGTTTTGCGTTGGCGAGGGGAACCCTCTCAGTCGGCTGGAGGCCGACAGCTCTCCCAGAGGGAGAGCCAAGGGTGTGCGCGCTGGTACGAAAAAAGCCAGCACCTGTTCAGATGCTGGCGATGGGATTAGGGGTTGCTGACGCCGTAGACTTCGCGGTAGAGCGTGTCGCGGATTTGCTCAAAGGCATCTTGCGTCAGGGGAGATGGCGTGCTCATGACCATCAGCGGAATCGGGACGGATTCCGGGTTGAGCGGTAGCTGCATGTAGGGGTATGTGTTCAGATGGAAGCCGTTGCGCTCGTAGAAGCGGATGCGGCGCTGAGCCAGCTCGGTGTCCGGAGGTTCAACCTCCAGACAGACCGGACGCTGCATCATGTCGAGTAAGTCGCGGAGCATCTTTGCACCAACGCCGCCGTTGCGGCAGTCGGGATGCACGGCGAAATGCTCAAAGAACACAAAGCAGTCAAAATCCCAGAGGGACATGAATGCCCGTACCTGCGTGCCTTCGTATAATGCGTAGATGGCGTAGTAGGGATTGTCCAGCAGCGCTTTCTGCTTCTCGTAGTAGCGCCGCTCGACCAGGGGAAAGCTGCACTCCATCAGGGCATATACCTGGTCAAAGTCAGCACGGGAAAGTTTCTTTAATTCCATAGCTCCTTACCTTACATACCCGTGGCGCGGGTCGTGGAGGTAGCGATGTTCTCGGCATGGTCGGCGATACGCTCCAGATTCGTGAGCAAATCGAGGTAAATCATGCCGTTCTTGGCGGAGCACTTGTGGTTCTTCAAGCGATCCATGTGGTGGCCACGCAGCGCCTCGGTCATGTTGTCGATGGATTCCTCCGTGCCCTCGACCTGCGTCAGGACGGGAATGTCGCTGCACTGCGTCCGGAACAGATCCAGCGCACGCGCTACCTGTCCGCGCACCAGTGTGGACAGCTCGTCCAGCTCCTGTGCGGCCTTGGGGGAGAACTTCACATCGTCGTTCTTTTTCATTTCTGCGGATTCCAGAATGTTCTGGCTGTGGTCGCCGATACGTTCCATGTCGTTGACGACGTGGAAGAGCGAACCGACCAGCTTGGTGTCCTTCTCGGACAAATCCAGACCCTTTACATCCACCAGGGCGGTGGTAATTTCCCGGTTCAGGAAGTCCAGCACGTCTTCATTGCGGGCCGACTCCTTGGCCTTTTCCTCATCCCACTGGGTGAAGCAGGAAATGGCGCTGTCCAGATTGTTCAGGGCGATGTTGCCCATGCGCTGCACCTCGTTGAAGAGCTGCTCAACGGCAATCGGAGGCGTCTTGAGGAAACGGGCGTCGAAGTGGACAAGGCGCATCGCCTCACCCTGCTTGGAGGAGCCATCGTCGTGAATCAGCAGGCAGGCCATCTTTTCCAGCACGCTGGCCGCCGGCAGAAGCATGACAGTCGTGACGATGTTGAAGATGATGTGGACGATTGCGATTTGCAGCTTCAGGTTGCCGGGCGAGAGCGTTTCAATCCAGTTGGCCAGCGGCAGACAGCAGGCGATAATGACGAATATCACCGTGCCGATGACGTTGAAGAGCAGATGCACCATCGCGGAGCGCTTGGCGGTCGAATTCGTGCCCGGGCAAGCCAGCAGTGCGGTGACGCACGTGCCGATGTTCTGACCGAAAAGCACGAAGATGGAGGTACTCAGGGGAATCAGACCCTGTGCGGCCAGCGACTGCAAAATGCCAATGCTGGCGGCGGAGGATTGCAGGACGGCGGTAATGCCCGCACCCACCAGAACGCCGACGATGGGATTCTGGATGGAGGCAATGGCGTTGCGGAAGCCTTCCCAATCACGCAGAGGCTCCATCGAGGCGGACATGGTGTTCATACCGATGAACAGGATGCCCAGACCCATTGTGATGGTGCCCAGCTGACGCGCGCCCTTGTACTTTTCCGGCACGACGTTGGAAAGCACCAGACCCACGCAGGTGAAGATGGCCGCGAAGTCAATCTTGACCGACAGCAGCAGGCTCGTCACGGTTGTGCCGATGTTCGCACCCATGATGACGCCAACAGCCTGTGTCAGGGAAATCAGTCCGGCGTTGACAAAGCCAACCACCATGACGGTCGTGGCGGAAGAGGATTGCACAACGACCGTAATCAAAATACCGGCCAGCATGGCCAGCACGCGATTGCGCGTGAGCATCCCCAGCATTTGTTTCAGGCGCGTGCCGGCTGCTTTTTCCAGCGCCTCGCCCATGATGTGCATGCCATACAGGAACAGTCCAAGTCCACCAAAGAGGGAGAAGACGTTCATTAAAGACATGTGATTTACATCCTCCGCTTATTTTTGCATCGCCGCGCAACGCATGTGCGGGTGCATCGTCTTGAGGGCGACAAACAGTGTTTGCCTGCCCCAGGGGAAAAATCGCATACGTAGATACTCTAACATATTTTTTACGCTTTTTCAACAGGAATTTTGCAATTCGGCACCGCAAAAGGCATCTTTTCGGAACGAAAAAATTTCTGTTTTTTTTCGCGGGACATTGACATTCCCTTGACAAGCCTTCCTATTTATAATACAATTGTTTTATGAGTCAAACTGGTATCATCCAGAGGGCATGAAAGGAGGTGGCATGGGACAAAAGCCGGAAGCCATTCCGCGGCCTTGTCATCCGGAAGGTCGTGGCGAAAAACCCATCGGATGTGGATTCAATACACAATGAAAGGAGCTTCCAATGAATCCGAAATTGAAAGAAAAAATCTCGGAATCGCTTGCTGCTGTGCTGCCGATTACCCTCATCGTGCTGGCCATCAGTATCCTGTTTGTCCCGATGGAGCTGGGCTCCCTGTCCCTGTTCCTGGTGGGCGCGGTACTGCTGATTATCGGCATGGGGCTGTTTCAGCTGGGTGCGGAAATTGCAATGACGCCCTTGGGCGAAGGCATAGGCAGCACGCTGGCGCATTCCAAAAAGGTCTGGAAGGTCGCGGTCGTGGCGCTGGTTATGGGCGTTGTGGTGACCATTGCCGAACCAGACCTGCAGGTGCTGGCCAATCAGGTGCCGGCCATCCCGAACATGACGCTTGTCTGGGTGGTGGCCATTGGCGTGGGCATCTTTCTGGCGGTGGCCATATTGCGTATTTTGCTGCATATCAGCCTGAATAATCTGTTGCTGATATTTTATACGGTGCTGCTGCTGTTGTCGTTTGTGATTCCGGAAAACTTCCTGTCGGTTGCCTTTGACGCAGGCGGCGTGACCACAGGCCCGATTACCGTGCCGTTTATTATGGCACTGGGTGTTGGTCTGGCGGCGGTTCGTTCGGACAAGAATGCATCGGATGATAGCTTTGGTCTGGTGGCGCTGGCCAGTATTGGCCCGATTATCGCGGTGATGATTCTGGGCTGCTGCTTTGCGCCGCAGTCGGCGTCCTACTCGGCGACGGAAATCATCTCCGTTACCACGACGCAGGATTTGGTGCGTGTGTTTGCCCAGTCCCTGCCGCACTACGCCAAGGAGGTGCTGGTGTCCATTGCGCCGGTGCTGGCGATGTATGTCATCTTCCAGTTCGTCAGCAAGCGCTTCACGCATCATCAGCGGTTGCAGAGCGTGGTGGGCTTCCTGTATACCTACATCGGTTTGGTGCTGTTCATGTGTGGCGTGAATGTTGGGTTTGCGCCGGTTGGTACGATTCTGGGCAGCGAATTGGCGGGCCTCGACTATAGCTGGATTCTGATTCCGGTGGGCATGCTGATTGGCTACTACATCGTCAAGGCCGAGCCGGCGATTCAGGTGCTGAACCGCCAGGTGCAGAGCGTGACCAATGGCGCCATTTCTGCCAAGGCGATGAACATGAGCATGTCCATCGGCGTGTGCGTCAGCGTGGGCATTTCGATGCTGCGCGTGCTGACCGGGTTGCCGATTCAGTGGATTGTCATTCCGGGTTACATCATTGCGCTGGTGCTGTCGCGCAAGGTGCCGAAGCTGTTTGTCGGCATTGCGTTTGACTCCGGCGGCGTGGCCAGTGGCCCGATGACCTCTACCTTCCTGCTGCCGCTGTGCCTTGGCGCATGCGAAAAGCTGGGCGGCAATGTGATGACGGATGCATTCGGCGTGGTGGCGCTGGTTGCTTTGACCCCTCTGATTGCCATTCAGGTGATGGGCCTGATTTATCAGGCGAAGCTTAAGCGAATCGAGAAGATGCAGTCTGCGCATCCTGCCCTGCCGGATGACAGCGACGACATCGTGGAGATTGAGGAGGAATAACCGTGTCGGACGAAAAGAGTACACGTATTCTTATTACGATTACGCCACATAGAACGCTGGAAAGAATCGAACGACTGATGGAGGAAGGGTGCGTGATTGCCAAATACGCGCTCAACGCCATGGGTACAGCGTCCAGCGAAATGATCAGCACCCTTGGCCTTGGCAGCCCGGACAAGATTGTCACCGTCAGTATTCTGCCGCGCGTAATGGCCAACAAGATGCTGCAAATGCTGGAAATGGAGCTGCGCTGGACGCCGGTGGATCGCGGCATTGCATTCACGCTGCCTGTATCCAGTGCCAGCCATCTGCTCCTGACCACCATTGGCGCGGCCATGCCGGAGGAGCTGCTCAATCAGAACGAGAAGGGAGTCATTTACATGGATGAAAGAAAGCATTCGCTCATTGGCGTCATGGCCAATCGTGGATATAGCGCGGAAATCATGACCGCGGCGCGTTCTGCGGGCGCAACGGGTGGTACGGTCATCACCAGTCGCAAGATTGTGGACGAAGCGACGACGAAGTATTGGGAATTCGGCATTCAGGAGGAGAAGGAGGTCATCCTCATCCTGACGACCGAGGAAGACAAGCTGAACATCATGAAGGCCATCAGCGCGCAGTACGGTCTGCGCAGCGAGGCGCAGGGCATCCTGATTTCCCTGCCGGTGGACAACGTGATGGCGTAAAAAAAATATGCGCGGCTGGCATGGGGAAAACCCTGTGCTGGCCGCGTTTTTTTGAAAATAAAAAGGAACGCCTTTGCAAGGACGCACCTTGAGAAAAATGGTTAATCCATATGACTCAACTGCTGGTTGATGTCATGCCCTCCATACAAAATGCGAAGCACCGTAACGATTAAACAGACTGAAAATCAAAAGCAATGTACTTAAAAATTTCTTTCAAGTCCGTTTGTGCCTGCTGGGTTAGCGTAATATGATATATCATACGCCGAATTCCTCGCGAAGCTCAGCAAACGCCTGCTCCATCGGTACTGTGCGCCCTGCTTGCACATCTGCATAGCCTTTTTCAAGTGCCGAATCCAACTGGCTGGCTGTCATGCGACTGATGTCGAGCGAATGGTCGGGCAGTTTTACCTCAAACGGAAGACCGTTATGCAGAATAATCTGCTTATAAAGCATGGTGATGGCATTCGATGCGGGAATGCTCAGTGCAGCCAGAATCGTTTCGGCCTGTTCCTTCACAGCTGGTTCGATTCGTGCATACAGGTTTGCAGATTTAGCCATGTCACAAAACTCCTTTCAACGCTTTAGATGGGGTGCTACGTATATTATGCGCGATTGTACTGACAAAACCAATACAATGCAAAAAACATGCGTTGTTGTATTTTCTTCTTCCGTTTTTCCCACCGAATTCATAAAACAGAAACAAAATGCAGATAAAACGGAAATGCCGCTGGTGTATCATCCTTTCTGTTGGTTGCGTGACAGCCAAACAAAAGGAGGAAAAAACAATGACGAAGAAGAATTTTGTGTTTGTGGTGCTGATGGTGCTGGGTGGTCTGCTGTTTTCGCTGGGAATGTGCATGTGTCTACTGCCGCAGTGGAATCTGTTCCGTCCGGGTGTGGTGTCGACGGCGCTGGGTGCGGCGGTGCTGTGCGTGCTGGGTCTGACGCGCTGGGTCATGGCGGGCAAGCCCTTCCCGCAGGTCAGCTGGAAGCGTGTGGGTCAGGTTGTGTACTGTGTGGTGGCGTGCCTGGTGTTCGGTGCGGGCATGGCACTGGTGATGGCCTTTGAGGGCATGATGCTGCCCGGCATGGCGGTCGGACTGGTCGGCGTGGTGCTGCTGCTGGGCGTGATTCCGGTGTGCTGCGGCTTCAAGAAGGAATAAATCATGCTTCCCCGCATGTTTTTTTGACAAAAAAGGCTCGGCGGCAACAAAATTCAAACAATTTTGTGCTATGATAATACTGGACGAGTTTCCGATACATGGCATGCGGGGAGGAAGCAGGATGATCAAGATACTGGTGGTGGAGGACGACCGCGACCTGAATCGCACGGTCTGTGCGTATTTGCAGCAGGCTGGATATGAGGCGGTCGGCTGCCTGAACACGCAGGAGGCGTATGACGCGCTCTCGGACGGCATGGTGCAGCTTATTTTGTCGGATATTATGATGCCGGGCGAGGATGGCTTTTCCTTCGCCAGCCATGTGCGCAAGCTGGATGAAGACATTCCGATGCTGTTCATGACGGCGCGGGACGATATGGCCTCCAAACAGCGCGGCTTCCGGCTGGGCATTGATGATTATATGGTCAAGCCGCTGGATTTGGATGAGCTGCTGCTGCGCATCGGAGCGTTGCTGCGTCGGGCGAAAATCGCCAATAGCCGTCAGGTGACGATTGGCAGCTTCTGCATGGACGCAGAGGCATTCACCGCCACGCTGAATGGCGAGGAGATTCCCTTGACCGTGCGGGAATTCAACATCCTCTATAAGCTGCTGTCCTACCCGAAGAAGACGTTCACCCGGCAACAGCTGATGGACGAATTCTGGGATGCGGATTCCGACACAGCGCCTCGCGCGGTGGATGTGTATATGACCAAGCTCCGCGCCAAGCTGGCGGATTGCGAGGACTTTGAGCTGAAAACCGTGCATGGGCTTGGGTATAAGGCGGTGCTGAAGGCATGAAGGCGTTTTTGCATGGCCTGAGGAACTATTTGCTGTTTTTCCTGCTCTGCGCTTTCCTGGTGACGTGCTGTATTCTGCTGTTTATGGGCGCACTGGTGGATGCCGTGGACATCACCCTGACGGCGGAGCATCTGAACACGGCGGCCAAGCTGACGTTTGGCAATGTGATGCTGCTCAGCTTGCTGTTTACGCTGCTGGATGTGCTTCGCCGCAAGGTGACGGTGGAAAGAACCACGCGCCACATTGCCGAAGCGGCACAGAAGGTCGTCGCGGGAGATTTCAGCGTGCGCGTTGCGCCGGTGAACACGATGGCGTCGGATGAAAGCTTTAACGTGCTGATTGACTGCTTTAACCGCATGACCGAGGAGCTGTCCAGCGTGGAAATGCTGCGCATGGACTTCATCTCCAACGTGTCGCATGAGATGAAGACGCCCTTGGCGGTCATCCAGAATTACGGCACACTCCTGCAAGCACCGAACCTGCCGGAGGAAAAGCGGCAGGAATACGCCCGTGGCGTGATGCAGGCCGCGCGTCGCCTGTCGGATATGATAACGAACATCCTTCGCCTGAACAAGCTGGAAAATCAGCAGATTTTCATGCAGGAGGAGACGTTCGATCTGGGCGAACAGCTCTGCGAAGCACTATTGCAATATGAAAGCACGTGGGAGCAGGAAAACATCGAGATTGATACGGACATTGCGCCCGATGTGACCATCCGCGCCGACAAGTCGATGCTGCTGCTGGTGTGGAATAATCTGCTCTCCAATGCGTTTAAGTTCACGCCGCCGGGTGGATGCGTCCGCCTGACCCTGACGGCAGATGCGGAAACGGCGGTTGTCAGCGTACAGGATACAGGCTGCGGCATGTCGCAGGAAACGGGCGCGCATATCTTTGAGAAGTTCTATCAGGGAGACGCGTCGCATGCCGTGCAGGGCAATGGCCTTGGTCTGGCACTGGTCAAGCGCATTGTGGACATTGTGGGCGGCAGCATCAGCGTCAGCAGCGCACCGGGAAAAGGCTCGACCTTTTCCGTGACGATAGGGAGAAACGGATGAGCTGGAAGAATGTGATGAAGCGAACGCTTTTTCCGCCGCCACTTTTGACGGCGCTGCTTTGCATGCTTTCCGTTGCAGGGCTGATTTACAGCTTTGCCGTGGCCGAAGGGACGGATGTGCTGTCCATCGTGGCCTACACGGTGTCGTTTTACACGCTGGTGGTCGTATGCCTGCGCGTGCCGGACATTGTGCGCTTTGTGAAGCACTTCTGCCGGGAAAATCCGTATTACGGGCTGGTGAAGAATGATATTCAGCTGCGCATGAACATGTCGCTGCTGTTTTCGCTATTGTGGAATGCGGGCTATGCGCTCTGGCAATTGGTGCTGGGACTCTATCACCGTTCGCCGTGGTATTATGCCATGGCGCTGTATTACATACTGCTGGCGGCCATGCGGATGCTGCTGGGTCAGCACATTCGCACGCATGCACCGGGTATCAAGCGCCGTGAGGAATGGCGCAGATACCGCTGGTGCGGCATGGGGCTGCTGATGATGAACTTGATGTTGCAGGTGTTCATTTTCTACTACGTCAATGAATTGCGCGTGGTGCGGCATCATGAGATTACGACCATCGCCATGGCGACGTATACGTTTGCGGCCTTGGTGATGGCGGTGAGAAACGTCGTGCGCTATCGCCGGTATGAAAGCCCGGTCTGCTCGGCGGCGAAGGCGATTTCGCTGGCGGCGGCGGCTATCTCGATGCTGTCGCTGGAAAATTCGATGCTGGCGACCTTCAGCAAGCCGGAAAGCACGCATTTCCGCACGCTGATGCTGGCGATTTCCGGCACGGTGGTCGTCATGCTGATTCTTTGCATGGCCATCTGGATGATTCGGAACGCAACGAAAAATTTGAATCGAAAGGAAACGAGGAGGACATCCCTATGAACGAGCAGGAGAACACTTTTCACTATACCTATTCTGCCAAGGAGCAGGAGGAGGTCAAAAAAATCCGCAGTCGCTATCTGCCCAAGGAAGAAAACAAGATGGAGAAGCTGCGCCGTCTGGACAAGCGCGCCGGAGAGAAGGCAACGGTGGTTTCGCTGGTGGTCGGCATTGTGGGAGCGCTGCTGCTGGGCTTGGGCATGAGCTGCTGCATGGTGTGGGCTGGTGCATGGTTCGTGCCGGGCATCGTGATTGGTGTGGCGGGCATCGCGCTGGCCTCGCTGGCGTATCCGCTGTATGAGCGCATCAGCCGCAAGGAGCGGGAGAGGATTGCGCCGGAAATCCTGCGCCTGACGGATGAATTGATGCAGTAAGCATCTCCGCGTGCGCCTCGAAACCGTGGCATGCCTTGCATAAAAAAGGAAAATATGATACACTGATGGTATCCGATTCCTGCTGTGCGTTCAGAAGAAGCGAGGTGTCCCCGATGATTGCAAAGGTGCAGCTGACATGCCGAAACGGTAAAATCCGCGCCAAGGGGAGCATTCGCCTGCGCGAACCCGGACAGGCGATGATGCACCTGTATTTGCAGCACTGGACAGAAGCTGGCTGGCAGACCATCGCCGCGAAATCGGCCGCCAATGGCCCGATGATTGTGCATCATGCTGAAATGGGGCAGCGCTACCGCGCGGTAACGGAAACGTGGCTGTACAGCATGCGCGGAGACGTACTGGAAATTATCGGCGGAGAGAGCGAAGAAGTCGCTTGTGAAGAAAAATAATAGAAAACAAAAAAAGAAGCGAAGACGGTTTGCTGTGTGCTGATAAGACAGTAATTTGAAAGAATTACGAAATCGGCAACTGC
>CAYXHF010000029.1:0-31123 GCA_964464815.1 uncultured Faecalibacterium sp. | reverse complement strand
CCAGAGGGCGACCGGAAAGCCCTCTGGAAGTAACACGCAAATTCAAGTAAAAAAAGATGCAAACGCCGAAGGGTTCCAAGGGGCGACCGGAAAGCCCTCTGGAAGTAACAAGCAAACTCCAGCCACAACAGAGAAAATCAGACGTTTTTTCAAAAACCATGCTTGTTTCTTGCTATGAGGGAAGAAAGTTAGTCTCCGCGACTCTGCGAACGCGTGCTTTGCAATGCGGTGAAGAGGATTGCTTTTTTTCCTGATTGCACCTCTGGGGTTTTACCTCAGACCCCACAAGGGTGCTGCCCTTGACCTGCGAAGGGGAGACTTCGTCTCGTTTCATTTGACCCTTTCGAAACCCATTTCGCGATGGAGTTGGCGCCGTTTTCGGGCTTTTTCCGCGTGGAACGCTTCTGGTGGGTGGGCTTTTCTTATGGGAGTGCTTTTCTTTTTCCACAAACAGTGATATACTGGAATAGATTTGATTGGAAAGGGCGTGAAGGTCGTGGCGCAGCTCGAAGGGAGTATCGAAGGTACAGTCTATCGTAATCCCGATAATGGCTATTCCGTGGTGATGGTGAAGGATGGCCGCCGCCAGTGGACTGTCGTCGGAATCATGCCCGAATTGTCCGTGGGCGAAAACGCTGTCTTTACCGGCGAATGGACTGAACATGCCCAGTATGGAAAACAGTTTAAGTGCCAAACCGTCCAGGTTCAGCAGCCTACTACCGTGCAGGGAATCATCCGCTATCTGGGTAGTGGCGTCATCCGTGGCGTCGGTACGAAAACAGCCAAGGATATCGTCGAATGCTTCGGTGAGGAAACCTTGACCATCCTGAGTGAATGCCCGGAACGCTTGCAGGAAGTGCCGAATATGGGCAAAAAGCGTTGGCGGCAAATTGCCGAAGCCTTCCAGGAGCAGCAGGGAACGCGTGAGGCGATGATGTTCCTGCAATCCTATGGCGTGACGGCGAATCTTGCCATGAAAATCAGTAAGCTCTATGGCGAAAGAACGCCGGTTGTCGTTCGTGCAAACCCGTATCGCCTCTGTGAAGACGTGGATGGAATCGGCTTCCGGACGGCGGATAAAATCGCTATGTCCATGGGAACACCCGCCGATAGTGAGGAAAGAATCTGCGCGGCGCTGAAATATGTGCTGAGCGAACAGGCCGCTGGCATGGGGCATGTGTATATGCCGCGTAGGGAGCTGGTGGAGATGTGCGCACAGCTGCTGGAGGTGTCGTGTGAGCTGACGGATTACCAGCTGAAGCGGATGCAGATGGTGCGCGAGCTGGTCATTGTTGGTAAGGACGATGAGGAGCGTGTGTACCTGCCGGCCTTTGATAGCGCCGAGAGAGAGGTTGCCACGCGCCTGTGTGAGCTGCTGGCATCGACCGTGCCGTCCTGTATGATTGATGCGGAGGACGAAATCGACCGCTTTGAGGAGCGGCGCGGCATCTCCTTTAGTGAGCGCCAGCGTGAGGCCATTCTGATGGCGCTGCATAATGGCTTGCTCGTTATCACCGGTGGCCCGGGCACAGGCAAAACGACGATTATTGAGTGTATTATTACCCTTTTGTCCCATGAGGGCGAGGTGAAGCTCTGTGCGCCGACGGGTCGCGCCGCAAAGCGCATGACGGAGGCCACAGGACGCGAAGCAAAGACGATTCACCGCATGCTGGAATATGGCGGCGAGGAAGGCTCCTTTGGTCGGAATCAGGATGAACCGATAGAGGGCGATTGCATCATTGCCGATGAGACGTCCATGGTTGACCTGATGCTGATGCGCTCCTTTCTGCGCGCTGTCGCACCGGGAACGCGACTGATTCTGGTGGGCGACGCCGACCAGCTGCCGTCCGTTGGTGCGGGCAATGTGCTGGGGGACATTCTGCAAAGCGGTGTGATTCCCTCCATTCATCTGACCGATATTTTCCGTCAGTCGGAGACGAGCCGAATCGTCACCAATGCGCACCGTATTAATGAAGGACAAATGCCCTTGCTCAATGAGAAGAATACGGACTTCTTCTTTGAGCGACAGCCGTCCTTGCCCAACGCCGCGCAGACGATTGTCGCCCTGACGACCCAGCGCCTGCCGCGCTACCGTGGCTATGGGGAAGATTGGCGCGACCGTGCCGTGCGTGAAATTCAGGTGCTGGCGCCGATGAAGAAGGGCGAATGCGGCGTCGTGGCGCTCAATGTCCGTCTGCAAGAGGCGTTGAATCCGCCGTCGTCCGACAAACCCAGCATCCTCCATGGCGACACGATTTTCCGTGTCGGTGACAAGGTGATGCAGACCCGCAATGATTACCAGATGGAATGGCGTCGTCGCACGCGCACCGGCTGGGAAGATGGCACGGGCGTTTTCAACGGCGATGTCGGCTTTGTAAAATGGGTGGACAGCGAAGCGCACACGCTGACGGTTCGCTTTGACGAAGGCAAGGAGGCCGAATACACCACGCAGCAGCTGGAAGACCTCGACCTGGCCTACTGTCTGTCGGTACACAAGAGCCAGGGCAGCGAATTCCCCGTGGTGATACTGCCTGTCGTCAATGGCCCGCGAATGCTGTTGACGCGCAATCTGTTCTACACCGCGCTCACCCGTGCCAAGGAAATGGTGGTCCTTGTCGGTCAGGAAGAAATCATTCGCTTCATGGCGCAAAACGACCACATCATGCGCCGCTACACCGCGCTTACCGAGCGTCTGCAAAGCGCCGCGAAGCTAATCCCAAAGGAAAACGTATTCGGCGAGCAAACAGGACTGCGGTTCTGATCATCAATCGCCCCCAAACGATAAGCCGGATGCAGGTGGTGCCGAAGGGGTCAAAGGGGCGACCGGAAAGAGCCTTCTTTTTCCTTGAACCGTATAAATCCTGTATTTTTCGCAAAGCGCAGTTGACAATTGGCGCCGGAATGGATATGATGAAAAGCGTATCGTCAATATGCGATGGACGCGCTGCGCATTTTTGCGTAGCCGATGGAGGCTAGAATGAAGAAGATTGTAACGAAATTCGGTGGAAGCTCCCTGGCTGATGCAGGCCAGTTCCAGAAGGTCAAGGAAATCCTGCTCATGGATGAGGCGCGCCAGTATGTCGTGCCGTCTGCACCGGGCCGCCGCTTTAAGGAAGACGATAAGGTGACGGACCTGCTCTATCGCTGCTATCACCAGAAGGTGGCGGGCGAGGATTATCAGGATACCTTTGACCTGATTGCCGCCCGTTATATGGATATTGCCGAGGAGCTGTCCCTGACCGTTGATCTGGGCGCGGCGCTGGATGAGGTGAATGAAAAAATCGAAGCGGGTGCGAATGCGGATTATTGCGCCTCCCGTGGCGAATACCTCAATGGCTTGCTGCTGGCCGATTATATGGGCTGGCGCTTCCTGGATTCGGCCGAGGTCGTTAAGTTCACCGAGGACGGCGCCTTCGACGCGGAGCAGACGAATACGCTCATGGCGCAGAAGCTCTCCGATGGCATCCCGACGGTCGTTCCGGGCTTCTATGGCAGCTATCCCGATGGCACGGTCAAGACCTTCTCCCGTGGTGGCTCGGATATTACGGGTGCAATCGTTGCCCGTGCGGTGGAGGCCAGCGTATACGAAAACTGGACGGACGTGTCCGGCTTCCTGATGGCTGACCCGCGCATTGTGCCGCAGCCGCGTGAAATCAGCTCCATCACCTACAAGGAGCTGCGTGAGCTGTCCTACATGGGTGCATCTGTCCTGCATGAGGACGCTATGTTCCCGGTGCATAAGGCGGGCATTCCCACCAATATCCGCAACACCAACGATCCGAAGCATCCTGGCACCATCATCAGCCTGAATGCGCCGCATAACGAGACGAACCCGACCATCACCGGCATTGCTGGCCGCAAGGGCTTCTCCGTTGTGAGCATTGAAAAGGCCATGATGAATAGCGAGCTGGGCTTTGGCCGTAAGGTGCTACAGGCGTTTGAGGAGAATCATGTCTCCTTCGAGCATCTGCCCACAGGCATTGATACGCTGTGCGTTGTTGTTTCCGGCGAACAGTTCGCCGCCAAGCGCGACGTGATTATTTCCCGCATCGTTCATGAAACGAACCCGGATACGATTACCGTCCATGACGATATGTCCATCATCGCTACGGTTGGCCGCGGCATGGTGCATAATTGTGGTACGGCGGCGCGCCTGTTCTCTGCCATGAGCAAGGCCGGCATCAACGTGCGCATGATTGATCAGGGCTCGAGCGAATTGTCCATCATCGTGGGCGTCAATGATGCTGACTATGAGAAGACGATTCAGGCGATTTACTCGGCGTTTGTGCAGTAAAAATGCAATCAAGCACATGCGACAGGCGGTGAAGCACGATGATACAGCATATTGTTTTGTGGAAATTCCGTGATGATGCCAACCCCGATGAATTCCTGACGCGGCTGGCGGCACTGGAAGGCGTGATTCCGCAAATTCGTTCCATGTCCGTGACCAAAAGCGCTGTACCGGGCAGCGCATACGACGCGGCACTGGTCAGCACGTTTGACACCATGGCCGATGTTCAGGCATACCGCGACGACCCGCGTCACCGCGAGGTTGCGGCGCTTTGCAAGGCCATCCGGACGGATCGCGTGAGCATTGATACCGAAATATAAGCAAACAAAAGCAGCAGCGTGATACAAGGTCGCGCTGCTGCTTTTTTATAACATATTTTCATCGAACCATGGCATAGAAGCACAATTCAGCCACCGCACACCCCTCCTTGGCTCTCCCTCTGGGAGAGCAGTCGGCCTAGGCCGACTGAGAGGGCGCACACACGCCATCACGAAAAGAACTGCTCCAACTCCTCGTACTTCTCATGCGTAATGAGCGCATTCGGCTCAATGCCCTGCAAATGCACCACATACGTCCAGCGTCCATAGGGCGTGATGTTGGTGATGTAGTTCAAATTGATAAGGTAGCTCTTGTGGCAGCGGAAGAACGTGCTGGAATCAAGGCGCTCCTCTGTGTCGCTGAGTGAGTCTGCTGTGACGTAGCGTCCGCCCGTCTGGGTGTAGAAGACGGTCGTGCGGTCTTCACGCTGTACCAGCACGATGTCCTCCTGCTTGAGGAAGGACACACCGTCCTTGTGGCGCAGCATCAGGCGGCCACTGGGGCGACGGGGAGGCACATGCACGGGCTGGATGGGCGCTTCGGTCTTGTCCTGTTCGTCCATCTGGTGCAGGATGCGCTTCTTGGCGCGATCGAGCGTCTGCATCACGCGCTCCTTCTTGAAGGGCTTGAGCAGATAGTCGAATGCGTATACCTCAAAGGCGTCGCCCATGTATTGGTCGTGCGCCGTGGCAAAAATCATGATGATGGTCGGGTTCATGTCCTGAATGATGCGGGCGCATTCCACGCCGGTTTTCTCCGGCATTTCCACGTCCAGAAAGACAAGCTGCGGCTTCTTTTCTTCCACCATGGTCAATAGCTCCGCACCGTCCTTGGCCTCGGCCACAATGTCAAAGCCACCAGCACGCTCAATGAGCATCCGCTCAATGCGGCGCATGTCCTCGTTGTCATCCGCAATGACGACGCGAATCAGGTTTTCCATGTCCGTCTGCGCCTCCTTCTCTGCGAAAAATTTGTCAAAGAAATTATATTCTCCATTCATCGCGTGATTTCCTGCTTGCGGAGGAAAAGAAAACCTCATTGTTGACATGTCAAGAACAATACGTTACAATAGGAATGAATGTTGTGTGAGTAGGGAAATGCTGCTTGCCAATGGGAAGGAGGCGCCGGACATGCTGGTGGATAAGTCAGTGATTGTGCTGTTTCGGCAGCTGAATTTGTTTTTGAACCGGGAGCTGGAGACGGAAAAGCTTTCCTCTGCTGACGTGCTGTATTTGGCAATGCTGTATGAAAAGGATGGTCGCACGCAGGACGAAATGGCGGAAACCTACGCCGTGGATCGTGCCGCCACGACCAGAAGCATGCAAGGGCTGGAGCGCAAGGGACTTGTCCGGCGGGAGATGGATGAAAATGATCGCCGCGTGCGCCGTGTATACCTGACGGAAAAGGCCATGCAGTACAGTGAAGCAATTCGCCACGTGTCGGAGAAATTGGCCAATGTGCTTTTTGAAGGGATGGACGAAGCGAAGGTTGCGGAGTTCAAAACGCAGACGCTGGCCATGAGCGAGAGACTTCGCCGCCTCAATCAGGCACGCCAGCAATCGTGTGGCAAAGGAGAAGCAGCATGCGAACAATGAAATGGACGCCCAAGCGTATCGTGGCGGCGGTGACACTGGTCATGCTGACGGTGGCGGCGCTGATTGCGGCCACGCAGGAATGGCAGTTGTATCAGGTGGTGAAGGATGAACAGGCGCGCACGCCGACACCCGTGCCGGGATATGGCAATGTGATGCAGGTCACGCCTGAACCGGGCGAGACGGTGCAGATTCTGCGTTCTGGTTCGCAGGGCGAAGCAGTCTGGGCGTTGCAGGAGCGACTGCGCGATTTGGGCTATTTGTCGGGTCAGGTGGACGGCCAGTTCGGGCCGGCCACGAAGGAGGCCGTACAGCGCTTCCAGCGCCAGCATGGGCTGAGCGCGGATGGCATTGTCGGCGCGGAAACGCGCTTGCTGCTGGATTCGGAGGATGTACAGCCGTACATCACGCCGACGCCAGCACCCACGGCAACGCCTGTGCCGGTGGCCGCTGCGCCAACGGCTGCTCCAGTGGCGGCGACGCAGGCGCAGGAATTCATGCTGGATGAAGAGCTCCCGGTTGGCTTCACGGCGGATGGACTTCCGCTGCTGGTCAACCGGGAGAATCCATTACCGGATGATTATGCGACGCGGGAATTGGTGAACCTGCGGGAATATTGCGACGCATCTATCGTCTATGTCAAGGGCAGCGAAATGATGGGCGAAAGAGAGGCCGCCGATGCCTTGATGGACATGTTCGCCCAGGCGCAGAAGGAAGGACTGTCGGACTGGCAAATCAGCGCATGCTATCGGACGGTCGAATACCAGCAGAAGCTGTTTGATGATCAGGTGTATGCCTATCGCCAGCAGGGGTTGAGCGGCTCACAGGCGCGTTCGGCCACGAGCAAGCTGGTTGCGCAGCCCGGATGCAGCGAGCATCACACGGGATTGGCGTTTGACATTACGATTCCGGGAACGTCCTTTGGTTCGACCAAGCAGGCTGTCTGGATGGCGGAAAATTGCTGGGCATGGGGATTCATCCTGCGCTATCCGGCGGACAAGACGGAAATCACCGGTATTTCCAACGAGCCGTGGCATTTCCGCTATGTGGGTTTGAATGCCGCACTGGAAATGCAGCGAACGGGCGAGTGCCTGGAAGAATATGTGGCACGCAAGCAGCAGGAACAATAAAATCAAACGGGTGTTGCAGATGCAAAGGTCTGCAACACCCGTTCCTTATAATGGCAGAGTGTCCAGCAGCATCATCAGCAAAAAGCCCATCAGCACCGAAAAGGTCAGCAGTCGGCGATAGCGGCTCTTCTGGCATTCGGGCAGCAGCTCCAGCAGGATGACAGCGACCATTGCGCCAGCGGCAAGCGCCAACAGGACGGGTAGCGCCTGACGCACCTGCATGGCGAGGAATGCACCCAGCAACCCGGCGACTGGCTCAATCGCACCAGTCAGCTGGCCGAAGAAGAAGGCGCGCTTTCGGGAAAAGCCGTCCCGATGCAAGGGAAGACTGACCGCCGCACCCTCGGGGAAGTTCTGTAGCGCGATGCCAGCGCCAATAGCCATGCGCCATGCATATCACGTTGTGCGGCATACATCAGCGCGCCGAAGGCACAGCCAACGGATAGTCCCTCGGGAATGTTGTGCAGGGTGATGCTGGCAATCAGCAGGGCAGTGCGCCGCTTGTTTTCCGGTAGACCATTCACATGGCGAAGACCACGCGCCATCAGGTAATCCGCGATAAGGACAAGCGCACCGCCAAGGCCGAAGGACAGCGCAATCAGCGCACAATCGCCCGCGCCGTCAATGGTTGCAATGGCAGGGGCAAGCAGGGAAAAATACGACGCGGCCAGCATGATGCCAGCGCCAAGGGCCATCAGGACATTCATCCCTTCTGTGCGCAGACGACGCACGGCGAACACCATGGACGCGCCAAGGGCGGTCAGCAGATACATCACCATCGTCGCGCCAAAGGAGGAAAGCAAATACACATGGGACATGGGGAATGCGTCACATCCTTTCTGCAAGGCTGGTTTCATGATATGCGCCGCACGGCAAGTGGTGAAACGGGCGTTGTTTTTCCAGATTGACAAGGGCGAAAATTTGTCTGAAAAAAAGATGAAAAACCTCCGGGTGACAGGCAGGAATTTCGTCCTTTTTGGAGAAAGAATAGGGGTTGCCATTTTGCGGGTGCGAAAAAGCACCTCGCCAAAGCGGCGATATTTGTGAAAAAAACAGGTCGTCAAGAAGACCTTTGTGTGAGAGTGAAAAGCATGACACAAGTGCCCTACACCCTGCGCGTGCTGGCAGGAGAAAACGAAACACGGTACGGCGAAAGGCTGTACCATGCCAACCAGGTGCGAATTGTGGAAAAGAGCGCCAAGCGACTGACCTGTCAGGTCGCCGATGGAGAGCGCTACGAGGTTGTATTCACCGATGACGGACAGTCGCGCTGCAACTGCCCGATTTATGAGGAAAATGGTGCGTGCCGCCATGTGGTGGCGTCCATGCTCAAGTGCCAGGATGAGGGCGCGATGGACGACATGGTGCGCCGCAAGGCGGAAATGGCTGGCCCGAAGCTGATGGCCGCGATGGATCGCGCTTTGCCTGAGGAAGGCACGATTCACATGGAGGTGCGCCTGACGCTGGAGGCCGTGCGTGAACAGGCGACGCCGCGCATCCGCATCTGTCTGCTGATTGGTGAGGAGCGTTTGTACGTGGTCAAGTCCATCCCGCAGATGATGGAGGCCATGGACACCCTGACGCCGGTGGAATACGGCAAGGGCTTTGTGTTCCATCCGGAATGGATGCGCTTTGGTGCGGCGCAGAACCGCATTCTGATGATTCTGCGGGCGCTGTGCATGGCGCAGAAGGAAGCGGGTGCATTGCTGCGCGGCGCGGAGCAGCGCGAGATGGTGCTGCCGGAGCCGTATGCAGAAGCCATCCTCAAAGAGCTGATGAACATGCCCTTCCGCCTGAAGGTCGGGGAGAAGACGGTGGCGGTTAAGCCCGTGCGTGCGCGCCGGATTCCGCTGCAATTCCGCGTTTCCAGCGACCTGCATGGTTTGACGGTGCTGGCAATGTTCCCCAAGGAATTCAGACCGTTGCTGTCCTCCTGTGCGTTTGCGCTGGTTGGCGAAAACGTGATTGCCGTGGAGGAGCAGCAGCGCAGCGTCCTGCGTGTGCTGTACAAGGAGCAGATGGGCGGCCAGTGCAGCTTCGACTATCCGGTGCGCGAGGCGGCGCGCGTGATGGGCGAATTGGTGCCGTTCCTGAAGCTGACGGGTCTGGTGGAAATCTCCGATGAGCTGCGCCGTCAGCTGATTCAGCTGCCGCTGGTGGCGCGGGTGTACCTGGATCGCTCGGCCAATGGCCGCGATGTCGTGGCGCGGGCGCAGTTCCGCTACGGCGATCGGGAAATCGACCCGTTTGACGAAACGCCGCTGCCTGAAAATCTGCCGCGCGGCGAAAAGCTGCTGCTGCGCGATGCCGCTGCGGAGCGCCACGTGCTGGATGCACTGGGCGCGGCAGGCTTCATTGTCAGCAAGGGACACGTGTATCTGGCTGGACAGGAGGCCATCTTCCAGTTCGTCAGCGAAGGCGTGTCTAAATTGCAGGAGCTGGCTGAGGTGTACCTTTCCAACGACTTTAAGCGCATGACGCCGCGCAAGCCGCACTTCACCGGCAAGATGCGCATGAATGGTGCGGCGCTGGAACTCAAATTCACGCAGGACGGCGAACCGGCACAGGAAATTTTGGCGATTATGGAAGCCCTGGCACGCCGCCGCCGCTATTTCCGCTTAAAGGACGGCTCTTTCCTGGATTTGAGCGCCATGGACGAGTGGCTGCCGCTGGCTGATTCCATCTTCGAGGCGGCACAGGTCGAGGGCGCGGAGTCTGTCGCAATGGGCGAGGACACCCTGCGTTTGCAGGCATACCGCGCATGCTATTTGAAGAGCCTGATGGAGAGCCTCAACCTCCCCATCGAGGTGGACGAGCAGACGGAAAAGACCGTCCGCATGCTGACCGAGCCGCAGGAAAACGTCGAGGTGACGCTGCCTGCTGGCATGACCCTGCGCCCGTATCAGGAGCGCGGCTTCCAGTGGCTGTTGGCGCTTGACCGCCTGCACATGGGCGGCGTGCTGGCGGACGACATGGGTCTGGGCAAGACGGTACAGGTGATTGCGCTCCTGCTGGCGACGCGTCAGGAAGGGCAAATCAGTCTGGTGGTCGCGCCGACGACGCTGACCTACAACTGGCTGAGCGAATTGGCACGTTTTGCGCCCGACCTATCGGTGATGGTGCTGGGTGGCTCGGCCGCACAGCGTGCCAGCCAGATTCGCCACGTCAAGGAAGCACAGGATGTGGACGTGCTGATTACCTCCTATCCGCTGATTCGTCAGGATATTGATCAGCTTTCTACCATCGAATTCCGCTTCGCCATTCTGGACGAGGCACAGCACATCAAGAACGCTGGCAGCAAGGGCGCACAGGCCGTGCGTCAATTACAGGCCAAGACGCGTTTCGCCCTGACGGGTACGCCGCTGGAAAATGGCGTGGGCGAGCTATGGAGCATTTTCAATTTCGTCCTGCCGGGCTACCTGCTGAGCTACAGCGCGTTTTTGCGCCGCTATCAGGACGGCACGGATGCCGAGGACCTACGCCGCCGCATCAGTCCCTTCCTCATGCGCCGCTTGAAGAAGGAGGTTCTGACCGAGCTACCGGACAAGATCGAATCCATCTTCACCGCTCAGATGAGCCCCGAACAGGCCAAGGTCTACGAGGCGACGATGATGCGTTTGCGTCAGCGCGTGGACACCATTGTCAAGGAGAAGGGCTTCGAGCGCGGCCGCACCGAGGTGTTGGCGGCCATCACGCAGCTACGCGAAATCTGCTGTCATCCGTCCCTTGTTCTGGACGACTACGCGGGTACGTCGGGCAAGCTGGACATGCTACTGGACATGCTTCCCGAAGCGATTGCGAAGGGACGTCGCGTCCTGCTCTTCAGTGCGTTCACGTCGATGCTCAAGATTCTCCGCACGGAGCTGGAGGATGCCGGGTACGAAACGATGTACCTGGACGGCGACACGCCGGCGCAGCGTCGTGTGGAAATGGCGGAGCAATTCAACGCTGGTCAGGGACAGATTTTCCTGATTTCGCTCAAGGCTGGCGGCACGGGCTTGAACTTAACCGGTGCTGACATGGTGATTCACTACGATCCGTGGTGGAATCCGGCGGCAGAGGATCAGGCGACGGACCGTGCATACAGAATTGGTCAGACAAGGAAGGTTGAAGTGATTCGGCTTGTGACGCATGCTTCGATTGAGGAGCAGGTGGTTGCGTTAGGGCAGAGGAAGAAGGCCTTGTTTGATCAATTGATTAAGCCCGGTGAATCGATGGTTGGCGGACTCTCCCCACAGGAAATCATGTCTCTTTTCCAATAAGGAAAAGGAAAGAAAAGCAGGGCGTAGCCTCCCGAGCGGAAAAAGCAAGCATGGTTTAAGAAAATCAGCCGGGTTTTCTTTGTCGCGGCTGGACTTTGCTTGCCGCAACCAAGGGGCTTTCCGGTCGCCCCTTGGAACCCTTCGGGGTCGCCCTTGCTGGAGTAGCGTTTCTTTGTAAGGGAAACAGCAGCTTTTGAGTTGACTTGGCTTGCAAAAAAAAGATTTTTCTTGTGAACAGATTCGGCAGGAATGTCAATATGTTGCCGTAAAAGCTGATTTTTCCCGAAAGCGCGGCGGAAAGCGTGATGCTTTCGTGAAAACACTTGCGTTGTGATGGTGTTTTGTGGTACAATGCAGGGAAGAACGGTCGTCAATCGTTCTATAACAGGGAAACGTGACACGTTGAGCAGAAAAACGGGTTTCTCTGTCAGATGAAAGAAAGAATTGTCCGCGGCGGTGAAGGAATTTGCCGGGAAGCCGCAGAAAGGAACGCCATGCAGTCGAATCAGCCCGAAAGGCGCACACGCCGCACACAGCCTCAGCAGGCAGCGCCGGCGGTGCGGTATCGGAAGAAAAAGCGCCGCGTACTCAATGCGCTGGTGTGCATTGCACTGGTGGCCATTGTTGCCCTGATTGTGCTTGTAAGCCCGAAGGAGCCGACGCGCCGCGCTTATTATTCGGTCGGTACGCAGGATAACCTGAATGCAACGGGTGGCCACCTGTATGATTATACGGGACTGGTCATCAGTGAGGTGATGGCCTCGAACCAGACCGCGATGCCGGATGAGGATGGAAAATATCCGGACTGGCTGGAAATCTGGAATAGCGCCGACCATGATATGAATTTGAAGGACGTTGGCTTGTCGGATGACGATACGTCCATTAAGTTCCTGTTCCCGGATATGGTGCTGGCGGCCGGAGAACGCGTGGTCGTTTTGTGTGATAAGACGAATCAGGCCATCGTGGGAAAGCCCCTGCATGCAAAGTTCGGTCTGTCCAGCAATGGCGAATCGCTGTACCTCTATGACCCCAATGCGTACCTGATTGACTCGGTGAAGACGCCGATTCTGGGCGCGGATGAAAGCTATGCGCGTCTGGCGGATGGTACGTGGGGACAGACGAAGGAATTCAGCCCTGGGTATGAAAATACCACGGTCGGTCATCAGGCGTATCGCTCGGCGACGCTGGTGACGCAGGGCGCGCTGATTATCAATGAGGTTTGCCCCAGCCCCTTGACGGGCTATACCGATGCATCGGGCAATGTGTGCGATTGGGTGGAATTGTATAATACCACCGATCAGGTCATTTCGCTGGATAACTACGCGCTGAGCGATAAGGAAGGCAAGCCCCTGAAGTGGCGCTTCCCGGCGGGCGCGACGGTTGAACCGCATGGGTATTATCTGGTGTATTGCAATGGCGATTCGTCGGCCAATATCGATCCGACCGCCGTGCCGCATGCGAATTTCCGCCTGAGCGCGGAGCATGATAACGTCATTCTTTCCGATAGCCGTGGACGGCTGGTGGATCGTGTGACGCTGGATAATGTGCCGGATGATGCATCGTATGCACGAAATGAAAATGGCATTTTCATCATCACCCGGACACCGACGCCGGGTCTGCCGAACACGCAGGAGGGAGCGAACAGGATGGATTACATCCTGCGCTCCCTCAACCCCACGGGGGTGTATATCACCGAGGTAATGGCATCCAACGACACGGCGATGATGTCCTTGTCGGGAGATTATGCGGATTGGGTGGAAATCTATAATTCCTCCTCGCAGGTGGTCGATTTGTCCGGCTATGGTCTGTCGGATAATATCGGACGCGCGCGGAAATGGCAGTTTCCTGAGGGCACATATATCAGTCCGGGTGAATACAAAATCATTTGGTGCGACGGTAACGCCGCCCTGAACAACACCGCTGAACCGCACACCTCCTTCAAGCTGAAAAAAAGCGGCGGAGAGGTGCTGGTGCTTGCAGACCCGACGGGCAAAATACTGGACAAAGTGGTGCTGCCGGAAATTCCAACGAATGTGTCCTACGGCCGCAGCATCGGGCGTGAGGGCTTTTTTTATTATGAAACGGCCACCGCAGGCAGCCAGAACGGCACGGATACCTTCCTGGGCTATGCCGAGACGCCGGAATTTGTCCTTCAGCCGGGTAAGCATAAGGGCACGGTCGTGACCGGCTTCACGATTCCGAAAAATACCACGGTCTACTACACCACGGATGGCTCTGTGCCGACGATGGAAAAGGGTTATCTGTACACGGGACAGGAGATTCTCTTCTCCCACACAACCACGCTGCGCGCCCGTGCCTTCCCGGCCAATGGCCAGTACAAGGCCAGCACGGTCATCACGGGAACGTATCTGGTGGAAACCTACTACACAACGCCAGTTGTCTGCATCACCATTGATCCGGAGGAGCTTTGGAACGAGAAAACAGGCATGCTGGCCGCCGGCCCGGATATTGACAAGTCCGGCGGCATTCCCTTCAAGAACACCGTCTACCGCCAGTACGGCAAGACGATGCGCGAAGGCTATCTGGAATACTACGATCTGGACGGCACGCAGGTTCTTTCGCAGGGCGTGGCGATTGGCCTGATTGGCAACTACTCCCTGGATATGCCGCAGAAGTCCATGAAGATTCGCGCCAAGTCCCTATACGGCGAAAAGACGTTTGCGGCGGCACTCTTTGACGATCGTCCGTTCACGGAGTACAAGTCCCTCGTTGTGCGAAATTCCGGCAACGATGCCATGTCCACACGCTTGCTGGACGGCTTCCAGTCCCGTTTGCTGGATGCCTACGGCACGTCGGTGGTTCATCAGGCATGGAAGCCCGTCAGCGTCTTCCTGAACGGTCAATACTGGGGCCATATGAACCTGCGCGAACGCGTTGACCGCTTCTTTGTGGCGCAGCATGAGGGCCTTCCGCTTGATCAGGCGGACGAAATGGACATCCTTGAAGCCAACGGCTCTGTCTACTTTGGCTCGAACAAGGAATACCGCGCGATGCTCAAGAAAATCAAAGCGGGCAGCCCGGCCACCAATCCCGAAGATTTGCAGTACATTCTGGACAACGTGGACGTGGACAACCTCTTTGAGTACATGGCGCTGGAAATGTTCGTCGGCAACTCCGACATCGGTAATATCCGCTACTACCGTCTCCATCAGGAGGGCAGCAAGTGGAAGTGGATTTGGTACGATGCCGACTACGGCCTATACAGCTCCAGCTTCAACAGCCCATGGAGCTACATGAAGACGCAGGGCATGGGTGAACAGAGGATTGACAACACGATTTTCCTGAAGCTCCTTGAGCACCCGGATTACCGGCAGAAGTTCCTGGAAAAGCTTGCAGACGTCTACAAGACCTTCACCACGGAGTACATGACGGAAATTCTGGACGGTGTGCTAGCCGAGATTGAGCCGGAAATGAAGAACCACTGGACACGCTGGGGTGAGCTGAACGACAAGGCCATCACGAGCGAAGTACCGGTTGGCATTGACAGCGCGTACACGTACTGGGAAACGCGTGTGAATCGACTGTACAACACATTGAAGCTAAGACCGCATCGACTGTGGGATTTCATCAAGGAAGAGTATGACTTAACGAAGTCGGAGATGGAAGCCTTGTTTGGACCGCAACCGGACTACCCGGAGGATGCAATTCTGTAAGGGAAAGTAAAGGGAAAGAAACCCCAAATGCGCTCCACGCGGCAAAAGCCCAAAAACGGCGTCAAGCGAATCGCGAAACGGGAGTCGAGAGGGCTGAAAGCCCTTCGCGGGTGCAGGGCAGCGCCCTGCTGGGTTTGGGCAACGCCCAACGTTACGCGCTCGCAGAGCCGCAGTACAAGGTCAAAGTCAACTTCAACGAAGGAAATCCGAAGGGTTCCAAGGGTGTGAGCCACACTGGCGGCGACCGGAAAGCCCCTTGGATGCAGCACGTCAAGTCAAGCAACAAGGAAATTGCCAGGCAATTCTCTCAAACCATGCTTGTTTCTTGCCATGCAGGAAGAAAGTTAGTCTCCGCGACTTTGCGAGCGCGCGCTTTGCGGGTTGGTGGAGAGGATTGAGTACGCTTTTTTGATTGCCCTGCTGGGGTCTTACCCCAGACCCCAGCAGGGCGCTGCCCTTGACCTGCGAAGGGGAGACTTCGTCTCGTTTCATTTGGCCCTTTCAAAACCCATTCTGCGATGGAGTTGGCGCGATATGCTTGCTTTTTCCGCGTGGAAGTTATGATGAATCTGGGTTGGAAGTGTTGCAATGGAAACAAATCTGCGCTATAATAAAACGAATGTAAAACAGGAGGGAATGTCCCGATGTCTGATCTCGCTTTGCTGAGTGGTTTGTCCACAAGTGGCCTGAATACAACCAATACCACTGGCTTTGTCCAGCAACTCTCTAGCGCTCTTTCTGACCAGTTCAAGGAAATCGCACCGGCTGAAATCGTCCTGGCCTTGGGCCTGGGCCTCCTGGTCGGTCTGCTCATCGCCTTTGTCTATAAGCGCTGCTTCCGTGGCGTGCTCTATAGCCCGTCCTTCGCGATGACGCTGGTGATGCTTACCCTCATTACTACCCCTGTGGTCATGTGTATTTCCTCGAACGTGGCTTTGTCCATGGGCATGGTCGGCGCATTGTCGATTGTCCGCTTCCGTACAGCGGTGAAGGACCCGATGGATACGGCGTATATGTTCTGGGCGCTGACGATGGGTATCCTGCTGGGCGCAAAGCTCTATCTGATTGCGCTGGTGGTGGCGGCGGCGATTGCGGCCATCCTGTTCCTGCTGACGTTTGTGCATTTCACCAATCCGAATGGCTACCTGCTGGTGGTGCATTATGATGAGGAAGCGGAGTATGACGTGGAGCAGATGATGCGCCGTAGCGTGAAGAACCGCCGCCTGCGCTCGAAGACGATGACGCGTTCGGGCGCGGAAATGACCTGGGAGGTTCGCCTGGATAATAAGCAGGATCTCGTGGCGCTGATGCTGGGCATCGAAGGCGTTCACGATGCGACCCTCGTTGCCTGCCAGACCGAGGCGGGTACCTGATGACGGAAGGGAGCGAAACCCATGGCGCTCAATATTCCCCTTCGGCATGAGCTGAAATTCTTCATTAACGAAATGCAGTATCAGGTGCTTTCGCGCCAGCTGGATCGGGTGCTTTGGCGCGATCCGAATGGCGATGAGAACAATGAGTACCATATTCGTTCGCTGTATTTCGATACCATCTTTAACGATGCGTATTTCGATAAGATGGACGGCGACCAGAACCGCGATAAGTACCGCATCCGCATTTATAACATGCGCGATAATCATATCAAGCTGGAATGTAAGACGAAGGTAGGAAGCCTGATTTCCAAGCGTAGCCTGTCCATTCCGCGTGATTTGGCGGAGCAGATTATCGCCTGTGACCCAACGGGACTGGAACAGACGCGCTATGGCCTGCTCAGCGATGTGTACCGCGAAATGACGTGTCATCTGCTGCGTCCGGTCGTGATTGTGGACTATGTGCGCGAGGCGTACCTGCATCCGGCGGAGGAGGTGCGAATCACCTTCGACAAGCAGCTGCGTTCCGGCATGGGCAGCATTGACCTGTTCAATCCAGCGGTGGCGACGGTGCCGCCCTTTGATAACAACGAAATCATTCTGGAAGTCAAATTTAACCGGGTGATGCCACCCTACATCCGTGATTTGCTGAATACGTATTGCCCCAACGCGCTTTCCAGCGCCATCAGCAAATACACATGGTGTCGCCGGTTTGAAGCGATGGAAGTGTAATACTTTCCGCAAATAATGAAGGCAAAAATGGGCTGTGTTCCACATCACATGGCGTGGACGCAGCCTTTTTTGCGGGCCTTTTGCATAGAATTAAGAGGGAGGAAAAAACTCCGTAAAAAAATGGTTGCCAAAGGCGAGGAAAACGTGTAAAATAAATGGCAGGAGGATTGCCAATGAGTGAAGTGATAATCAAGCCACTTTCGGACGTGCAGGAGCTGCGAAGACGACTGAAAGCCATTGATGCAACGATTCATTTGAAGGAAAATGCGGAGATGGCGCGCTATACCACGCTCCACCTGGGTGGTACGGCAGATTTGATGGCGAATCCCGAGACGCCCGAGCAGATTCCGATCATCATTGATATGGCGCGGGAGATGGGCATACCGGTGACGGTCATCGGCAATGGCAGCAATCTGCTGGTCAAAAGCGGTGGCATCCGTGGACTGGTGATTCGCATTTGCCGCGATATGCAGGGCATTGAGGTCAATGGCGACCGCATGCGCATTCTGGCGGGCACGATGATGTCCACCGTGGCGATGATGGCTGCGGAGCAGGAGCTTGGTGGCCTGACGTTTGCCAGTGGTATTCCCGGCACGATTGGCGGTGGCACGTATATGAATGCCGGTGCATACGGTGGAGAATTGAGCCAGGTGGTCACGATGGTTGAGGGCTACAACATGCAGGGCGAACCGTTCTGCTATGCCCGACCGGACATGCAGTTTGGCTATCGTTCCACGCGCCTGATGAAGGAAAACAAAATCATCACCCACGTGACCGTTCAGCTGCCGCAGGGCAAGCGCGACGAGCTGCTGGCCGAAATGGTGGAATTCAACCGCCGCCGCGCCGAAAAGCAGCCGCTGACCTTCTTCAGTGCGGGCAGCACCTTCAAGCGACCGGAGGGCATGTTTGCCGCACAGCTGATTGACGAATGCGGCCTCAAGGGCGCGCAGATTGGCGGTGCGCAGGTGAGCGAAAAGCATGCGGGCTTCCTGCTCAATCGCGGAGGCACGCCGGAGGACTTCCTGGCGCTGATTGCCCATGTGCAGCGCGTGGTGTATCGCCAAAAGGGTGTGAAGCTGGAACCGGAGGTTCGCATTCTGGGTGAGGATGCGCCGGAAACGGCTGTATAACAAGCAACATAAAATTGACAGCAATACATAAGCGGGAAGGGGCAGGAAAAATGCGTTTTCTGGTTGTGACAGGCCTCAGCGGTGCTGGAAAGACGTCTGTCAATCGCTATTTGGAGGACATGGGCGCGTTCTGTGTGGACAATCTGCCGCCGAACATGATCTTCCGCATGATGGAGGCCATCGACAAATCGGTGATGAACCGTCCCCTGGTCGTCATGGCCGTGGACGTGCGCAGTGGCGAGCTGTTCAACGCCAAGTCGGTCAGTGACGTCATCACCGAGTGCCGGACGCTGGGGTATCAGATTGAAACGCTGTATCTGGAGGCGGAGGAGGACGCACTCGTCAGCCGCTACAAGGAAACGCGCCGCGATCATCCCCTGGCGGGCGAACATGTCTCCCTGATGGATGCCATTGCGAAGGAACGCGCCATCATGCAGCCCCTGCGGGAGACGGCCAACTACATTCTGGACACCACCCGCATGAAGCCGCGCCAGCTGCAAAAGAAGCTGGAGGCAATTTTGAAGGGTGAAGCAAAGCCGGATGAGATGCGCATTGAAATGAACTCCTTCGGCTACAAGCGTGGTCTACCCTTACAGGCAGATCTGGTGTTTGACGTGCGCTTTTTGCCCAATCCGTTTTATGTGCCGGTGCTGGGACGTCATACAGGACTGGATGAGGATGTGCGTGACTTTGTGCTGGGCAACCCGGTGACGCAGGAATTCCTGACGAAAATGCATGATCTGTTGGCCTACCTGATTCCGCATTATCGCGAGGAAGGCAAGCATCGTCTGGCGATTTCCATTGGCTGCACAGGCGGCGCACACCGGAGTGTTGCCATCTGCGAGGAGCTGGCCGGTTTCCTGCGCACACAGGGGTACAATGTCAGCGTCAGCCACCGCGACTTGGAGCTGGAACGCGCCCATTGGCAGGAGAAGAGCGAGTAAGCGCAGAAATAGGAAGCGGAGGAAAGAACCATGTCTTTTTCATCCACCTTGAAGGATGAACTGTGCCGACAGGAGCTTGGCAAAAGCTGCTGCATGCTCAGTGAGCTGGCGGCGCTCTACCGCACCAGCGGGTCACTGACCTTCCACGGCATGGGACGTGTGCAGGTGCAGTATCGTGTGGAAAACACGGCGCTGGCACGAAGAATCTTCCGCTTGCTGACCATGCGGATGGCCATTACGCCACGCTTGCATTATGTACAGCATGCACGCCTTGGCGGCCAGCGCACGTGCGTGCTGACCATCGGCGACGAGGATTCTCAGCGTCTGATGCTGGCGCTTCACCTGATTGACAAGGACGAGGAAGGTCACGTGTCCTACCGCCGGACGATTGTGCGCCATCACCTGACGCGCCAATGCTGCCGACGGGCGTATTTGCGGGCCGCCTTCCTGGGTGCGGGTACCATGACCGCGCCGGAAAAGGACTATCATTTTGAAATCACTGCCAACGAGCAGGGTCTGGTGCGCGAATTAAGCCGTGTGCTGGAAAAGGCCGAGCTGCCGGTGCATACCTACGCCCGAAAAGGACAAACGGTGCTGTATTTGAAGGGCGCACAGCAGATTTCGGACTGTCTGGCGCTCATGGGCGCATCGGGCAGTGTCTTTGCGCTGGAGGATGTGCGCATCCGAAAGCAAGCGCGTGGCGCGGCGAATCGCGCCATCAATTGCGACGAGCATAATTCCGAGAAGATGCTTCTTGCCGCGCAGCAGCAGGTGAACTCCATCCGCTGGTACACCATTGCGCATGGTCTGCGCGAGCTGCCACCGGCCTTGCAGGAGGTGGCCCGTCTGCGCCTGGAAAACGTTGACCTGTCGCTGACGGAGCTGGGCATGCAGCTTGATCCGCCGCTGTCGAAGTCGGCAGTCAATCACCGCATGCGCCGCTTGATGGAAATCATCCATCAGGCCGAGGAGGAAGAAAAGCAGCGCCATCGCGATGAGGACGCCTTGCCGCAGGAATCGCCAATTGAATAAAATGTGAATGGTGCGGGGAAATGCCAGGCGCTGCGACTGAGCAGCGGATGAGGGCGTTTCTCCGCATTTTTTGATGCACAATTACGTTTCGGCGGTTTGCGCGTGCAGTTTTTTGAAAAAGCGATTGACGAAGAATGAAAATGCGCGTATAATTAGCATTACTATTTAGCAATGCTAAATACAAACAAGAAAGAAAGGTGGAACGCATGGAGAACAAATATGTGCAGCAATTCAAAAAAGGTTCTCTGGAAATGATTTTGTTGGCATTGATTGGCCGAAAAGAGACTTATGGCTATGAGATAATCACCGAACTGAACCGCTGTGCGTCGGTCTTGGGCTATGCCAAGGAAGGCACGATTTATCCCATCCTGTATCGCCTGCAAGAAGCGAAGCTCATTCAATGCCGATTAGCACCAGCAATGGCCAATGGGGGAATGAAGAAGTATTACGCCATTACGCCAAAGGGAAAAGAGACGTTGGAGGAGTTGATGCTGTTTTGGGTAAGCTACACGGATTGTGTCAATGGGTATCTGACCGACTATCAGCAAACAGAGGTGGCAGAATGAAGGAGCAATATATCAAGCGGGTCAAAAAAGAACTGCATCTGTCCCGCAAAATAAAAAAGGAAATTGTGCGCGATTTGGAGGAAATTTTCTCCTCCGCATTGGAGCATGGCGAAACGGAACAGCAGGTGATTGAAAGACTGGGCGCGCCGCAGATATTTGCAAAGAGTGCAGCGGAACAGTTTGGTATGGATGCCGCCGTGGCACACAAGCGAAAAGAACGCATCGCTGATGTGATGGCGCTGCTTGTGGCGGTCATTTCCTTTGCTATTTATGCATTTGCAAAAATCGACAGCGTGCCGGAAGGTACGATTGGACAGGCGGATGCGATGACAAACATCCGGATTGAGGGTGCGTTTGCTGGTAATGTGGCGCACATGACGCTGTTGGTTGGTGTTGTAGCGTTGGCGTTTGTGGCGGTTCAGATGTTCCGGAGCATTCGCCAGAACAGGAGAAAAGTATGAAGAAGCTTGCTTTTATTGTGCTTGCTGTGCTGATGCTGTCCCTGACCGCATGCTCTCCGCTGGAACAACCCGCTGATGTGGAAAACAGTGTACAGTCAGAAAACGATGTGATGCTGGATAAGGGTATGTGGCCTGTGAATGAATATACCGATGGATTGTCTGTGCCACCTGGTACGGTATCATGGGTGCAAGTGGATGAAAAGCAGCATTGCAGTATCCAGCTGACGGAAATCAGCGAAGAGGAGTGGCGCAGCTATCTTGCCTGTTTGCAGCAGGAGGGTTTTTCTGTCGTTCAGGAAGTGGCAGAAGAAATCAAAGGACAAGACGCAATATCCATGGGTGTGCTCCTGTCAAATGGTGAAAAGGGCGTGAGTATGAGCTACACCAGCAGTCAGTGTGTGATTTTTATTTCGTTGATGCAATAATGGCCGTGTGCAATCAAAAATTGGACGATTTCTCCGCATTTTTATCCCCTGAAAACGTCCGCACCACCCCATCTCCGCCCATGTCTCAAAAAAATTTCCAGAACATGAAACGAAATGGGCTTTTCATTCGTCTAATATAGTGAAGAGGGTTGGAAAAGCGCTGCCAGCCCCCGCAAAGGAACAAGACGATGCACCTTGCAAAAGGGCAAAAGGAGGTTTCGGAAGATGAAATGGATGAAGAGGGTCGCGGCAATGCTGCTGACGGTGGCGCTACTGAGTGGTAGCGCACTGGCGGAGAACCGGGTGATTTATTCGGGTATGAATGACGCAGAATGGGAAGCCAATGAGCTGCTACCTGCACAGGAGCGCGAAGCGGAACTGTCCCTTCAGTCTGTCCATACGGTGGGCAATCAGGCTGTAATCATCATGCGCAACTCGGAAACAAGGATGTACAGCATGTACACGTGGCAGGAAGGTCAGTCGGAAATGACGCTTGTGGCAGATGACCTCTATCGCGTCTCCGGCTGTGATAGCGTGGAGGAGTTGGAAAGCTACCTTGCCTACAGCCAGGAGGATATGCCGGAGGGGTGCCAGCTGCCGCCCAAGGAGCATGTGTTTTCCTTCCTTGTTGGCACGGATACGGCGCTGTATGGCATCAACGTGACAACGGGTGATATCTTCACCATCAGCGGCAAGGATGGTAAGGCCGTGTATCAGGACGTGGCGAAGATGTCGGACAACAGCTGCTTCTACGTTACGGAATCATATGATGATGAGAGCTACACCTACAGCATTTCACCAGAGGATGCAGTGATTACGGGCGAATACCTGCTCATGCGCACGGAAAGCTGGAATAACGAGGGCGCTCAGTATGAAATCACGTGCGTGCATTTGACGGACGGTTCGGTCAGCAAGGCCAACATTGACAAGCCGCGCAAGCTACTGGGCTACAAGGATGGTTTGGCGGTTGTGCTGGTGAATGAACACGATGCGGATTATGACGATGATGGGAACCGCTACCCGTGGAAAGCATTGACGTATCATCCGGCCAGCGGTGAAACGAAGACGTTGGTGAACGAAACGAAGGTTGTGGAGAATTATATCGCACGTGAATCCTTCACGTATTCGCAGGAGAAGGACTGCTTCTACTATGCCTCGAATGCCCTGCTCTACGGCACGCAGGATTTGAAGGATACGGCTGTCTATGCGTATCTGCCGATTGGCAATACGAGCAATATCACCATTGTGGGCGATAGCGTGGTGTGCGGTCAGGGCTTTTATGGTGTGATAGCGCGGAAGCTGGTGAAGGATTACACCGCCGACCACACGGTGAATGTGCTGGGCTATCTGGAAAATGCCGTGACGCGCAGGTATGGCATGGACAATCCGGATATCGTTTTGACAAAAGTGGAAGGTGATGTGAGCAATGCCGAGGATATTGCCAGCGCCTTTGCAAAAGGAACAGATGCACCGGATGTGGCATTTGGCTATCTGAATCCCAACTGGACAAACAATCCTGCTGGTGGCTGGTTCCTGGATACGCTCAATGCGCGTGGCTACTGCATGGACTTGTCCATCTATCCGCGCGTGAAGGAATATGTGGAGAGCCTGAATCCCGTCTTCCGCGACTTGGTGACAGATGCGGATGGCAAAATCTTCGCCCTGCCGACGGATGTGTATGGTGGCAGCTCCTTCACCCTGAATCCGAGTGTGTTTACGGAAATGGGGCTGACCATCGAGGAAATCCCGACCAATCTGGTGGAGCTGTGCGAATTCATCACCCGCTGGAACGATGAGTTTGTGGAGGAATACCCGAACTACGCGCCAATTGACAGCACGGAGAACTACCGCAAGCGTGTTTTCGATCTGATGGTGGATCGCTGGGTTGGCTATTGCCAGGCGACGAATCAGGAATTGCACTTTGACGACCCGATTTTCCGCGAAATGATGGATGCTCTGAGCAAGATGGAGTATGCAGAAATCGAGCGCAGCAATCAGACGACGAATGCGGAGGAGAGCGACTACAAGCAGCCGCTGATCTGGACGTCCACGCGGGTGACGGATGCGTACTATGAACGGGATATCTACTTCGGCGAAAACAAGACACCGAGCCTGATTCAAATGACGCTGACCAAGGATGCGAAATTTGTGCTGTCTGCGGGCGAGGTGACGGTGTACTACGTCAACCCGCGCACGACGGACAAGGATCAGATTGAGACGCTGTTGAACTACGTGCTGGATAACATCAGCCCGCAGGACGCGGTGGAAATGGTGGCGGGCGCGACCGAACCGGTGGAGGATCCGTACTATCAGGAATATGCGGAGAGATGGAACCGAATCATCGAGGAAGCGCGCAAAGCATATGAAGCGGCTGACGAAAGCGAAAAGGCTGACTACAAGATGATGCTGGACGACTATACGGCCACATTTGAAATGGAAAAGGAAAACAGCCGCTACATCGTCACGCCGGAATATATTCAGCGCTATCAGGATATCATTCTGCCTGCCCTCTATGTGCGCAAGCCCAGCATACTGGATACCCGTGATGACATTGCGGGCCTTGAAACGCTGATGGCACGCTTCCTGGATGGGCAAATCAATCTGGAACAGTTCATCCGTGAGGCAGATAACAAGCTGCGCATGGTACAGCTGGAAAATCAGTAATCGGAGCATCTGCTATTCTCGCAGGGCGCGGCAGCGTTGTCGCGCTCTGCGATTTCCGAAGTTTTGGCAAATTGTAAATTCCTCAGATGCCAGCGCAAAAAGCAGGAGGAAGGCATTTGTATGTCGAAATTCTACTATATTTCCTGCTCCTGCGATATGATGAAAGCATCATCGGTTTTCCCGTCGCATGGATGCAGGGAAAGGGCCAATCAAAACAAACTTTCCTTCCTCATGCTTGCGGAAGGATAGGAGGCGCCATGTTTCGCAAGAAAAAGATTGTCTGGCTGCTTTTGCTGCCGGGCTTAACGGGCTTGATGCTGTTTTATGTCATCCCGTTTTTCGGAGGAATCTATTCTTCCCTGATGGATGGTTCGTTTGAAAACCGCTTTGTCGGGCTGGAAAACTATCGACGCACCATTCAAAACAGCATGTTCCAGCTGGGTATGAAAAACACGTGGGAGCTGTCGCTGCTATGTGCGCCGGTCATTTGGTTGCTGGCGTTTATTCTGGCGGCGATGCTCAAGACGCTCAAGGAGCGCTCGACGGTGATCCGCAACATTTTGCTGCTGCCGTACCTGATGCCGTCCTCGGCCATGCTGCTGATTTGGACGCTGATGTTTGACTATGGCGGTGTCATCAACCGTGCGGTGGTGGCCATGGGCTTTGACCGTGTGCTGTGGCTGGAGGGCGACGCGCTGCGCGTGCCGATTGTGCTGTTGTATATCTGGAAGAATGTAGGCTTCTCCGTGGTCTTGTTTGCCTCCGCGCTGTCGGCGGTGCATCCGTCGCTGTATGAATATGCGGCGCTGGAGGGCGCTGGCTGGTGGACGCAGTCCTTCCGGATTACGCTGCCGCAGATTATGCCCACGGCGTTTCTGGTGTTTGTGCTGGCATGGGTCAACGCCTTCAAAATCTTCAAGGAGACGTACTTTATCGGCGGCGCCTATCCATCCAACGCCATTTATACCTTGCAGCATTTTATGAACAACAAGTTTGCGCGTCTGGAATATCAGGACGTGACGACGGCGGCGTATCTCTTTGCCATTGGCGTGATGGCGCTGTTTGCGCTGATGTATGCCAGCAAAGCCGTGCGCTCGCCCAGCACGTAACGGGGGAAGGAGAAAGGTATGGCAAGAAAAAGAATTCGTCATCGCCTGAACCGACTCTCCTGGGGCGGCAGGCTGGCGTTTTTGCTGCTGACGCTTCTGTCGGCGGTGATTCTGATTCCCATCGTGTTCACATTCCTGTATTCCTTCTTCCCGCAGTCGGAAATCAAGGCATATCTGGGTGGACGCGGCAGCTATGATGAGACGAAGTGGCTGGATGTGCTGTATGCACCGGCCATGTTCTCCCTCAGACAGTACTACAAGATTTTCATTGAAGAGCCGAAGTACTTGCAGCTGTTCTGCAACAGTATGATGTACACGGGCGGTATTCTGGCCGGACAGGCGCTGATTGTGCCCATGACGGCATACTGCCTGAGTCGCTTTCAGTTCCGTGGACGCGATTTGCTGTTCTTCTGCATTCTGATTTTGATGATTCTGCCCTTCCAGGTGACCATGGCGCCCAGCGTGATGGTGCTGCGCTGGCTGAATCTGATGGAGACGCCTTGGGCAGTCATCCTGCCGATGTGCTTTTCGCCCTTCTACATCTTCCTCCTGCGCCAGTTCATGGTCGGTATTCCCAATGAGCTGCTGGAGGCTGGCATGGTGGACGGCGTCGGGCCGGTGCGTGGCTTCATCCACGTGATTCTGCCGGTGTGTAAGCCGATTATCGGCGCGGCGGCGGCGCTGTCCTTTGCTGATTGCTGGAACATGGTGGAGCAGCCGCTTGTGTATCTGGCCAATCATACCAATTTGCAGCCGCTGTCGGTGATGTTTAACCAGATTAGCACCGATCGCGCGGATGTGGCCTTCGCGGGCAGTGCGCTGTATATCCTGCCCACGCTGATGATTTATCTGTATTTCCAGGAAGATATTGTTGCCGGCATTCAGCTGAGCGAACTCAAGTGACGGAGGAAAAATAACGTATGAAGCTGAAAAAATTCGCCCTGCGCGGCCTGATTGTGCTGTTTGTGGCGGTGGCGCTGTGCATGTTCTTTGCGCGCACCATCCAGACCATTACCACGCCCAAAGTGCAGCTGGTGCAAAGCTCCTCCGGCCGGTTTGAAGACAAAATGACCTTCCGCGCCCAGGTGTATTTCGAGGAGACAGAGGAATTCACCATCGAAGAAGCCAAGGATATGAACATTACTGTGGACAAGCTGTATGTCCGCGCGGGCAACTATGTCAAAAAAGGCGACACGATTTTCAGTGCCAAGACGCCTTCCTACGAAGCGGACATTGAAAAGGTGCGCGAGGAGTACAACAAGAAGAACAAGGAGCTGCTGGAGCTGGACGTGCAGAACCGCAAGCTGAGCAAGGAAAGCTACCAGACGACGCTCTACCAGCAATTGCTGGATGCGCAGGATGCGCTGAGCGACGCGACCTACGAGGCACGCTATGCCGCGGCGAAGGAGGACATCATCCTGACGGGCGATGTCTCCACGTGGGCCAGTCAGCTGGCACTGTCGGAAAACACCTCCGAGGAGGTCAGGGACGCGGTCAACAAGGCGCGCACGGCACAGGCGGCCTATGAGGAAACGCGCACGGCGTACTTTGCGGTGCTGGATAATAAGCAGCTCAAGGTGTCCGACTCCGTGTTTGACTACATCACCAAGCGCAACGCCCTGCTGGCGGAAATCGAAGAGCTGAACCAGAAGATGGTGACGCTGACGGTGCTGGAAACAAGCCTGAAGAAGGTCACTGCGCCCCGAGATGGCTACATTGCGGACATCAAGGTGGCAGAAAGCGATACGTATGACGGCACGAAGGTCGCCTTCCTGATGAACAAGGAGGATTGCGTTCCGATGCTGCGCGCGCCGCTGGATATAAGCAGCACGCGCACCATCAGCGACGGCACGCGCGCCGAGGTCAGCAGCGAAAATTACGGCACGGAGCGCACGACGGTGGAGAAGACCACCATTGCCTCCGACGGCACGAAGTATCTGCAAATGCCGATGCCGGAAAAGTATCTGGACAAGGATTCCAGCGCCATTCGCCGCTTTATGCAGGACGGCGGCGTGGATGTGAAAATCACCTACCGCGCCAAGAAGAGCACGACGCTCCTCTCACCCAGCTGCGTGCGCTCCGACGGCGATAGCAACTATGTTTACATTGTCGAATATTCCAGCGGCGGATTCCTGTCCCAGAGCACGATGAAGGTCAAGAAAACCAGCGTGACCGTCATCGAACGCAGTGATACCACGGTCGCCATCGAGGAGGATTTGAGCTATCGCTCGATTGCCGACCGCGAAGACCGCGCACTGGAGGACGGCGCGACGGTCATGGAGTACGTGCAGTGAAAAAGCTGGGGACCTGGTGGCAATGGGTGATGCTGGTTGCCTTTGTCGCCGCGCTGTGCTTTGGCGCGTATCAGGTTGCGCAGGTAGGAAATCACCTGCAATACCTGATTGCGGCGCCGGCGCAGAAAACACAAGGGGAAAATGAAACGGAGGCGGTTCGCCCAAATCAACCCATTGCCGATTGGGTGAACCGCCTGCAAGAAAGAACCGAGGAATGGGACAACACCACCATGGAGCGCTGGACCATCGGCGGCGTGTCGGAAAAAATGACCGTCTCCGGTGGCGACGGTAGTACGTCGGCGCGTGTGGAGCTGGTTGGCACATATGGCTTTCAGGTGCGTCCGAAGCTGTTGCGCTATGGTCGTTTGCCTTATGAAGAGGAACTGAAAAATGGCCGGAAGGTCGCCGTGCTGGATGAGGATTTGGCGCTGGCGCTCTTCCGCGTGGCTGATCCGATTGGCCGGGAAATCTCCGTCAGCGGCGTCAGGTTTCAGGTGATTGGCATTGCACGCCATTCCAAGCGTGTCGGCGAATATCAGGAATACACGGCATATCTGCCGCTGGTGGCGGTGCTGGATAGCACCTTCCCGGTGGATGCGCTGCTTGTGGAGGCGATTCCGCGTGCCGGTACGGGCGCAAGCGTTTCCTTCCAGTCCGTGGTGGAGCAGTGGCAGTCTGGCGGCACGGTCTATGACCTTGGCAAGCAGGGGATGAGTGCAACGCTCTGGCTGCGCGTGCTGATTTTCGTTGTCGGCATGACGGTGGCGCTGCGCCTGATTGCTTTCCTGAATGGCCGCGTGCGCCACTATGGCAAGCACTACCGCCAGCGTTTGGAGGAAAAGTACGCCATCAGCCTGATGCCGGAACTGAGCGGCGCGATTCTGCTGTTCATCATCGGCTATGGCCTGGCGGCTGGTCTGGTGGCGCTGCTGATGGGATACGTGATTGAGCCGGTGTATACCTTCCCGGAGTGGATTCCGACCGTGCTGGTCGAGTGGGAAGACATTGGCGAAGCCTTCTGGCATGTCTGGCAGGATTCGGCAGTCATGCAGGAATTGCGCACGACGGAAATCCTGCGCCTGCGCTGGCTTGCCTTGCTGGTACAGGGCTGCTCGGCAGGGCTGGCGGTGCTGCTTGGCATCATGTATGGCCGCATGCGCTCGTCGCGCTCCCTTGTGGCGGACAGCATCAACGCGCTGTACCGTCAGGGTGCGGTTGTCTCCACCCTGCACACGCGCAAGGTGATTGACATGACGGATTTGGGCTACGTGACCTGTCTGACGGGTGAGGAAGCACCGCGCCGCGCCAAAACGATTCCGATGGTGCGCATCATCAACGCGGAGAAGGTGCTGCGCAAGCTGCCCGCAGGAGGCCGAGATGGCTCGTTTGTGCTGGAGGTTGTGGATGAGCAGATTCCTGCCAACAACTGCCGCTGGCTGATTACGTGCCAAAATGGCGAAAAAACGATGGTCGAGGCACGCCGTGATTGGGATTTGCAGCTGCCGATTGCCGTCATGACGCGCATCGTCTATGGTACGCAGTCTTTCGCCGAATTCCTGGAATGCAATGCGGGCTATGATATGCGCATGCGCTCTCCGGCGATGGATGGCATGTTCGACCACCACCTGACGCTGGATAAGAAGGTAGAATGACCTGCCTTCCGGAACGTCCTGAATGGCCGTCAGCTTGTCGCGATTTGCGATAGGCTGGCGGCCTTTTTGCTTTCTTGAAAACAAAATACCTTCCATATTATATACAAAATGGGCTTGACAGGGACAAAAAGGCTATGGTATAGTAAGATGAAGGCAAAACAGGGAATTTTTACATATTCAATTGCGGAGGAAAAAACGGCATGAAGAAGTGGCTGAAAAGCGTGTTGGTCGTGGTGGCGTTGCTGGTGTTGGTCGCGGCTGTCGGACTGGGTGTGGTGTACACGTCGCGCTTCCAGACGCTGGCGACGATGCAGAAGCTGACGGCGTATGACGACGGCTTCAACATCTACCAGATGGAGGTCAAGTACGATTACAGCCCGGAGGACGTGATTGCCTATGGCATCACCGACCAGCAAAGCGCGGTGGACGCGATTTTGAAGGAAGCACTGCCGCTTCTGCCGATTTCGATGGACGCGCCGGAGTTTGGCTGCACGGCGTTCCAGATGACGGATGTGGACGGCGATGTCCACATGGGACGCAATTATGATTTGCGAAATGCTACATCGGCCATGCTGGTGTACTGTGCGCCGGAAAATGGCTATCGCTCGGTCGGTGTGGCCGCGCTGGATAACGTGGGCGCAAATGCACCTGACAGGAGTCTGATTCAGCGCATGGCGACACTGACGGCACCGTTCATCTGTCTGGACGGCATGAACGAAATGGGCGTGTCGATTGCTGTGCTGTCGCTGAACAGTCCGCCGGTCAATCATCAGACGGAAAAGCCTAACATCATGACGACGCTGGCGGTTCGCCTGGTGCTTGACCATGCGGCAACGACGGAGGAGGCGGTGACGCTCCTTGAAAGCTATGACATGTTCGCCATGGGTGGCTGGGATTATCACTTCTATATCACCGACGCGTCGGGTGATGCGCGTGTGGTGGAGTATGATTGTGACGATCCGGCGCGGCCGCTGGTTGCCACCAAAACGGATGTGGTCAGCAATTTCTTTATTATGTATCAGGATCGTGTGCCGATGAATCGCGATGATGACCTCTATGGCTTCGGGCTGGATCGCTACGAAGCGGTGTCGGCGGTGCTTTCGACCGCGCGGGAAAAGAATGTGGGGACAGTCTGGAAGGCGATGCGCGCCGTGGCGAAAAATCCGAAGGTGCTTCGCGATGTCAGCACGACGCAGTGGTCAATTGACTACAACAACACGCAGCGGACGATGGAAATTGTGCTCCGCTGCGACTGGAATAACCGAATTCAGTACAGTTTGCCTGAAGCAGCCAGCGGGTCGTGAGCATCACGGCCTGCTGGCTGCCGGACGAACCCTGTGGTTTTGCCCCAAAAGGTTCGGCGAATAGGGCATATCGTTCGGGTGTACAGAAACCGTTTTCGTTCGGAAAACGAAAAACCTTTCAAAAAACCTGAAAAAAATCGAAAAAAGCGCTTGACGAAAGGGCAAAAATGCGA
>CAYXHF010000028.1:0-31718 GCA_964464815.1 uncultured Faecalibacterium sp. | reverse complement strand
TGCAACAAACAAAGTCAAGCAACATCGAAGGAATTCCGAAGGATTCCAAGGGGCGACCGGAAAGCCCCATGGTTGCAACAAGTAAAGTCAAGCAACATCGAAGGAAGTCCGAAGGGTTCCAAGGGGCGACCGGAAAGCCCCTTGGTTGCAACAAGCAAAGTCAAGCAACATCGAAGGAAGTCCGAAGGATTCCAAGGGGCGACCGGAAAGCCCCTTGGTTGCAACAAGCAAAGTCAAGCAACATCGAAGGAAGTCCGAAGGATTCCAAGGGGCGACCGGAAAGCCCCTTGGTTGTAGCAAACAAAGCCTGGCCGCAACGGAGAAAGTCAGACAATTTTCAAGAACCATGCTTGTTTCTTGCCATGAGGGAAGAAAGTTAGTCTCCGCGGCTCTGCGAGCGCGTGCTTTGCTGGTCGGTAGAGAGGATTGAGCGTTTTTTTCGGATTGCACCTCTGGGGTTTTACCCCAGACCCCACAAGGGCGCTGCCCTTGACCTGCGAAGGGCCATTGGCCCTTTCGAAACCCATTTCGCGATTGGGTTGGCGACTTTTTCTTGCTGTTTCCGCGTGGAAAGTTCGTGTTGGTTGAACTTTTTCCATGGTTTTCGGTGAAATTTGGTTGAAAAACATGGAAAATACAATCAAAAATAAAATCAGCCCTTGACAAATGTATGCCATCATGGTATCATTTTCTCATCCACCGAGGAAAGGAGTCACGCGCAATGAAGTTCGCTACGATGATGATGAACATGATGATGAACATGATGATGCCCATGTGCATGTGCCGCATGAGCATGTTTCGTCGTGCAGCGAATTCGATGCGCCATTCCACTTGATGGATGGCTGGAGGCGTGAAAGATGAGCCTCCGGCAGAACCTGACCGCAAATTGTGGGGAAGGCTGCATCGGATACGATGCGGACTTCCCTGTTTTTGTGCCGTAAGGCAAAAGGGAAATAGCCAACCAAGAGAGGAAAGACAAACCAATGACAACGAAAACATCCCAGCAGCCTCAGATTGAGCTGCAAAATGTCAAAAAGGTCTATCCTGTAACCGGTGGCGAGGTCGTGGCGCTGGATAATATTAGCCTGAAAATCAATAAGGGCGATATTTTCGGTATTATCGGCCTCTCCGGTGCGGGAAAAAGTACGCTGATTCGTTGCGTGAATCGACTCGATACGCCGACGGAAGGCAAAATCCTCATTGATGGCCAGAATGTGCCGGAGATGAATAAGCGCCAGCTGCGGAAAATGCGCCGTAAGGTCAGCATGATCTTCCAGCAGTTCAACCTGCTCATGCAGCAGACGGTGGCGAAGAATATCGCTTACCCGATGGAATGCATCGGCATGCCGCGCGCGAAAATCAATGCCCGCGTGAAGGAATTGCTGGAAGTGGTCGGGCTGGAAAGTAAGGCGAAGGCCTATCCGGCGCAGCTGTCCGGCGGTCAGCGCCAAAGAGTGGCGATTGCACGTGCCCTGGCCAGTGATCCGGAGGTTCTGCTGTGTGACGAGGCAACGAGCGCCCTGGATCCCATGACAACGCAGTCGATTCTGCGCCTGTTGCAGCAGATTAACCGCGATATGGGCATCACCATCGTGATTATCACCCATGAGATGGCAGTGATTCGTCAGGTGTGTACGCATGTGGCGATTCTGGACGGTGGCGTGATTGCCGAGGAGGGTAGCGTGGACGAGGTGTTCACGCATACCAAGAGCGAAGCGGGTCGCCGCCTGTTCGGCATCGTGACGCCGGAAAATCGCGAGCGCGTGCAGGAGACGCCGGCGCTGCGCATCGTCTTCAATGGCGAAACGGTGAGCGAACCGGTGCTTGCAGATTTGATTCTCCATCTGGGCATTTCCCTGAGCATCCTCAGTGCTGATGTTCACACCCTCAACGGCGCGCAGTATGGCCAAATGCTTGTCAGCCGGCCGGATGATCCGGTCATGTGCCTGCGGGCGATGGAATATCTGCGTCAGCGTGGTTTGACGGTTGAGGAGGTGCGAGCATGAGCATGACGTGGGAAAGACTGGGCGCAATGCTGCTGGAGGAAACCGGCAATACGCTGCTCATGACGCTGCCGGCGACGCTGCTGGCGTATCTGATTGGTTTGCCGCTGGGCGTGCTGCTGGTCATCACGCGCAAGGATGGCATTTTGCCCAAGCCGACGATTAACCGTGTGCTGGGCGTGGTGGTGAACCTGCTGCGCTCCGTGCCCTTCATCATCCTGATGGTGATGCTCTTCCCGGCGACGCGTGCGATTCTGGGTCGCGGCACGGGTACGGTGTCGGTGATTATTCCGCTGACGGTCAGTGCGTTCCCCTACGTGGCACGTATGGTGGAAGGCAGCCTGCTGGAGGTGGACAACGGCGTGGTGGAGGCGGCGCAGTCGATGGGCTCCTCGACCTTCCAGATTGTCCGGAAGGTGCTGATTCCCGAGGCCCTGCCGTCGCTGGTCAACGGCTTTGCCATTTGCATTACGACCATTCTGGGCTACACCGCCATGGCTGGTACGGCAGGCGGCGACGGCCTGGGCAAGGTGGCCATCACGTATGGCCTGAACAAGCGTCAGTATGACGTGATGTATGCGGCCAGCATTGTGCTGGTGCTGCTGGTGCAGTTCTTCCAGGTATCCGGCACCTGGCTCAGCCACATGATTGACCACCGCCGCCGGAAGTAATTCGCTTCATTCACTTTTTGCAAGTGATTGAAAATAAAAATGGTTTCCGAAAAATGAAAGGAGTGTCTGTTCCATGAAGAAGTTTTTTGCTCTTGCCCTTGCGCTTGTGTTGGCGCTGTCCCTGACCATGGCCTCTGCTGATGAACTGAAGGTAATCCGCGTGGGTGCGACTGCCGCTCCGCATGCTGAAATCCTGGAATCCGAACCTGTTGTGGCAAAGCTGGCTGAGCTGGGCTACAAGCTGGACGTTGTGGTGTATGACGGCTACGTGCTGGAGAATCCGGCGGTTGCCGACGGCACGGATGACGCGAACTACTTCCAGCACAAGCCCTACCTGGACTCCTACAATGCAACGGCGTCCGAGAAGGAACAGCTGGTGGCGGCCTTCACTGTCCACTATGAGCCCTTCGCCGTCTATTCTGCGAACCTGAAGGACCTGTCCGAGCTCAAGGACGGTGCGCACATCGGTCTGCCGAACGATCCCTCCAACGAAACCCGTGCGCTGCTGCTGCTGGAAGCGCTGGGCCTGATTTCCGTCCCGGAAGGAACGACCGCTGCGTCCTCTCTGACCAAGTACGACATCACCAAGGAAATGAATCCGCACGGCTTCATCTTTGACGAAGTGGCTGCTGAGCTGCTGCCCTCCACGCTGGAAGACTACGACATCGCGGTCATCAACGGCAACTACGCCATCGACGCTGGCCTGAAGCCCGCCAAGGACGCGCTGGCTGTGGAAGCTGCTGACTCCGAGTTCGCGACCCTCTACGCCAACATCGTGGCGGTTCGTCCGGAAGAAGTCGAATCCGATTGGGTGAAGGCGCTCTACACCGCCCTGACCACCAAGGAAGCCTATGACTACATGATCAACACCTACGAAGGCGGCGTGATTCCGACCTTCACGGTGGAGGATGCGGAGTAATTTCCACATTCCAATAACCAACAAAAAGTGCGCTCTGTCCCGGCAATCACAACCGGGCAGAGCGCACTTTTTGATTACAATACCAATTGGAAGGAAAGGTAGATTACAGCAGCGTCAGATTTTCATCGGTGCAAGCCTTCAGGGCCTCCTCGTGACCAATGACGCAGATGCTGCCGTCCTTGGCCATGGCGTCCAGCGTGTCGCACCAGCGCAGCAGGGCGTCATTGTCCGTGGCAAGCATTTCCGCACGCACCTTGCGCTGCTTCTCCGCCGTCTGGCCGGAGAGAATCTGCAAGTCGCTGACAACTGCCTGCGTGGAGGCACCCAGCGGCGGCTCCTGGCTGGCGACGGTGGAGATGATATACTTATCCAGCGTCTCCTCCCCATACACGAAGTCGCGCAGACCAATGGACAGCTTGCGATAAATGCCCAGCGAACGCGCCGGAGACGGATCGCGATAGGAATACGTGGCCATGCGGCCACTATCGCTAATGGACAGACCAGCGCCATACGCGCCGCCCTGCACGCGAACCTCATTCCACAGATAGCTCAGCGACAGGATGTTGGCAATCACAGAAGCCGTGCCGCTATAGGGCATGTTGGCCTTGCGATAGTCATAGGCCAGGGACGCAAAGCTAATCTGCGCCGGAATCTTATAGCCGACCTTCTTGGGCAGGTTCGTGACATACGCAGCAGCGTCCGCGACCGTCGTGCCAACCGGATAGGCGGCGAGAATGGCGGCGGCATCGACCGGGATGTTCGAGGAAATGCTCAGCGTCAAGCGGGACTGAACGGCCGTTTTCTGCGCGAAGCGTTCGCAAAGCGCACGGAACTGCGGATAGAGCGCATCGAAGTTCTCCACCAGCTTTTTCACCTGCAAGGCACTGCTCAGGCCGCCGTTGGCCTCGGACACAGCCGACTGGGCAGACGTGGATGCGGCGGCCGCCGTCATGGCGTACACATGGCCACCACCCAGAATCTGCTGCTTGAGCATCTCGTTATACTGCACCAGCAGCGTCTGCACGCGCTGGGCATCGTCAAAGCAGGTTTCGGTCAGGATTTCATGCACCAGTGCCTTGGCGGACTCCAGATTCGCATCCAGCACGGAGCAGCTGACATCCAGCATGGGCGTGGCCGTCTCGGCACAGCGGGAGACGACGCGCCCACGGAAGTTGAGTTCGCCAATGTCACGCTTAATGGCCTGCACCAGCGCCAGGGAGTCATGCTGCTTCGTCGGCAGCTTGCCCAGCAGGAACGCCAATGCGGAGAGGTTGCTCAATTCATCCAGCGTATAATCCGTCAGGGAGAAATAGTAATGCAGCGTCGTGATGCCGTTCATGGGCAGGTCGTGGAAAATCACCGGACGGCCATTGACGCACGTTTCCTGCGCGGGGATCAGCACCGGCTCGGGACTGATTTCGCTCACGGACAGCACGGGCAGAGTTTCCAGCTGGGCGGCGGTGTCGGGCGTCTGCTGCCAGCCAAACAGCTTTTCGTTGCGAATCTGCATGGCCTCGCGGTCGCTTTCCGTCCAGGAGGCAACAATGTCGGACAGGCGCTGCTGCTCTTCCTTGCGCGTTTCGTCACCATAGGTGTGGGACGGCAGGGCGTAGATGATGGACATGTTGCTTTCGTTCAGCAGCAAATCCTCCATCAGGCGTTCGAAGCCATCACCGGCGGCCATCTGGCGCAGGGCGGCATACAAATCATCCGAAACCATCGGCTCCATCAGGTCGCCGCCGTAAAGCCAGGTCGTCAGGCCGTTGATGCAGCGCGTCAGACCAGCCGGCTCTTCCAGCTGGCGGGCCTTGAATTCAGCGCGGTTCAGAGAAGCCGTCAGGGCCTCCTTGTCCAGACCGGTTTTGAGCAAATCCTGCACGGTCGTGCGAATCAGCTCGCGCAGCTCCTCCTCGCTCCCGTCCTGAATACAGCGCAGCGTCAGCATCATGTAGGGCTGTGCGATGGAGGTATCCTGCATCATGCGCACATCCTGGCACATACCGGAGGCAAGGAGTGCCTTGCTCAGCGGCGCATCGTTGCTGCCCGTCAGGACGTCAAAGAGAATTTCGGTGGCCTGAATGCGCGTGCGGTCGTGCCACGGCGCGACAATCTTGGCCAGCGTCATCATGGTCTTGCCGTTCGTCTCCTCGTCCGCGCCGATTTCGTAGTAGCGCTGGGCGGTGACGGCCAGTGGTGCCTGCATGGGAATTTCGTGCGTTTCGTCCTGACGCTCATAGCGGCTCAGGTAGCTGTCAATCAGCGGCAGCACGCGATCCAGCGGCACACTGCCATCCAGATAGATGCGGGCGTTGGAGGGGTGATAATAGCGCTTGTACATGCGCACAAACTGCTCATAGGTCAAATCCGGAATGTGCCTGGGGTCGCCGCCGGAGTTGTGTCCATAGCAATTATCCGGGAACAGGGTGTCCAGCGTCGTCTGGTACGTCACCTCGTCCACATCGCTCATGGCGCCCTTCATTTCGTTGAAGACGACACCCTTGTACAGCGGCTGACCGTTCTCGTCCAGCTCAATGTGCCAACCTTCCTGATAGAAGATGTTCGGATTCGTCAGCAGCGCGGGCGCGAACACCGCATCCAGATACACCTCGGTCAGGTTCATGAAGTCCTGCTCATTGCGGCTGGAAACGGGATAAATCGTCTTGTCGGAGAAGGTCATGGCGTTCAGGAACGTGTTCATGCTGCTTTTGAGCAGCTCGACGAACGGTTCGCGCACCGGATACTTATCACTGCCGCACAGGACGGAATGCTCCAGAATGTGGAATACGCCCGTGGAATCCTCCGGCAGCGTCTTAAAAGCGACACAGAACAGCTTGTTGTCCTCGCCGTTGTTCAGCCAGGCCAGCTGCGCACCCGTCTTTTCGTGGTGCATTTCAATCATCGTGCCGTTCAGCTCCTGGCTTTGACGCACACGGTCGATTTTGAACCCGTGGAGGATGTCATTGACGGAATAATTCATCAGAAACGGTTCTCCTTTCATCGCCCTTGCTTGAAAAGGGCGTTTCGGTACCTATTTTACCACAATTGACAGATGAATACAAGCGACAATCAGGTATCACGCTCCGACAGCCAGGAAAGCAGCTCATCACGGTCAAGCAATCCCTGCGCCATTTGCGATGAATCCATGGTCAGGGAGCTTAATGTCCGTTTGCGCTCCCGGTTATACAGCAGGGATGCAGGACAAACAACCAGCACGCGGCCGCCGATAATTGGAAATAGTACGGCGATACAGCTGCATAGGTACACTTCTTTGAAAAAGTCCCCGACAGGTAGCACTGTCGGGGAGTCAATTATTCTACGGGCGTTTCCGTGGCCGGAGCGGCTTCACCGGGCACATAGGGCATCAGGAAGCAATTGACATAGTATGCATACTTGCCGGACGTGGAGTCACTCGGCTTCGCCATCACGACGGTATAGTCAAGTGCATCACTTTCCGGCAGGACGCGCTCCGCCTCCGGCACTTCAAAGAGGTTTGTCGAGGTCTTCTTATTCGTATTGACCTCTGCATTCATATCATAGTCATGGATATACATCTTGACGCGGTTCGACATATTGCCTTCCAGCGTCGTGATGCGGTATTTTCCATCGCCCAGCGATTTCACGTCATAGACGAGGGCCACGTGGATGGTCTTATTAAAGGAGCAGCCATACACCAGCAGGAAGCCGGGCTGCGGCACTTTACTGGTGCGGTTCATGAGCTGATAGCCACGCAGGAGCTTACCGACGCTGGCCTCCTTAATATGGTGGACGCCTTCCACGGGCATGAAGATGCCATCCTCGGAATCCTTCGCGGCCTTTTTCGCGGCTTCGAGTTCATCCATTTCGACGCCGGCCTCCATCATACACCAGGTGACATAGCCACCGCACCAGCCAAAGCCGACGCCCTTACCACGCCATTCGGTATACTTATTGACGCGCTTGAGGGTTTGGCCATTGAGTTCTTCCCATTCACGATAAGCGATATCGAGGACATTCTGGATTTGTTCAGGGACTTCAACAGGCGCTTCCTCGGTGATTTGGACAGGCGGAGGCGTAGGGGTAGCCTTTGCGGCGAAGGCAGTAGGCACAGAGAGGAGGAAAAGGAGAGCGCAAAGAAAACTAATGAAGCGTTTCATAAGGAAACAGCCATCCTTTCTAATAAAGTACATGGTACAAGATATAGCATAGCACGTTCAGGAAGATTTGGGAAGAGGCAAAAGCTTTTTTTACAATCAGGATAAAGAAAAAGCCACGCTCCGCAAACTGAAGCAACAAAAAACAACTCAAAAGATGGAATCCGAAGGAGTCCAGAGGGCGACCGGAAAGCCCTCTGGAAGTGGCAAACAAAGTCTAGCCGCAAGAAAAAAGCCACGCTCCAAAATCCATTACAACACGAAAATCCAACAAGAAAGTAGAGGTATCCGAAGGGTTCCAAGGGGCGACCGGAAAGCCCCTTGGTTGTGGCAAACAAAGTCTAGCCGCAAGAAAAAAGCCACGCTCCAAAATCCATTGCAACATGAAAATTCAACAAAAAAGTAGAGGTACCCGAAGGGTTCCAAGGGGCGACCGGAAAGCCCCTTGGTTCTAGCAAACAAACGCAAGCCGCAAGAAAAAAGACAAGCCGCTAGCCGCAACGGAGAAAGCCAAGCAATTCTCTCAAACCATGCTTGTTTCTTGCCATGAGGAAAGAAAGCCAGTCTCTGCGACTCTGCGAGCGCGTGCTTTGCGGGTCTGTGTAGAGGATTGAGTGCGCTTTTTTGATTGCACCCCTGGGGTTTTCCCCCAGACCCCAGCAGGACGCTGTCCTGCACCTGCGAAGGGGAGACTTCGTCTCGTTTCATCCGGCCCTCTCGAAACCCATTTCGCGATAGGGTTGTTTTTTTATCTTGCAATTTCCGCGTGGGAGGCTGTTTCGTATTTTGCTGTGGAAAAATCATAAGGTTTGGTGTTCCCCTTCACAGGAAATGGGAAACGTGGTATCATAATTGCACCAAAGAACTTTTCGCAAGGAGGGATGCATGTGGAACAGCAACAGCTATCAGGTAAGTTCGTCCTTAAAGCACCTTATCAACCAAGTGGTGATCAGCCCCAGGCAATCGAGGCGCTGACAAAGGGCGTTCAGGCTGGTCTGAAGGGACAGGTGTTGCTGGGCGTGACTGGCTCGGGAAAAACATTCACCATGGCCAGCGTTATTGAAAAGGCGCAACGGCCAACGTTGGTGATTGCACATAATAAGACGCTTGCGGCACAGCTTTGCTCGGAGTTCCGTGCATTCTTTCCGGATAGCGCGGTGGAATACTTTGTGTCGTATTATGATTATTATCAGCCGGAGGCGTATATTGCCTCGTCTGATACGTATATCGAAAAGGATGCGGCTATCAATGAGGAGATAGACCGCCTGCGCCATAGTGCCACGGCAGCCCTGCGGGAGCGTAAGGACGTGATTATCGTCGCGTCGGTCAGCTGTATTTACTCCATGGGTGACCCGAGTGAGTATGAGGGACAGATGATTTCGCTCCGTCCGGGCATGGCAATTGGGCGCGATGATTTGCTGCGCCAGCTGATTGGTATTCAGTACGAACGCAATGATGTGGAGTTTGAACGCGGAACATTCCGTGTGCGAGGCGACGTGGTTGAAATCATCCCGGCGGGCGAAAAGGAGCATGGCCTGCATATCGAATTCTTTGGGGATGAAATAGAGAGCATCAGCGAGTTCGAGGTCGTTAGTGGACATCGGCTGTCCACGCTGGAACACGCAAGCGTCTATCCGGCGACGCATTATGCGACGAATCAGGAGAATCTGCCGGAGAAAATCGCGGTGATTGAGCAGGATTTGCGTGACCAGGTGGAGAAGTTCACCAAAGAGGGAAAGCTGCTGGAGGCCGAACGCATTGCACAGCGCACGAACTATGATATTGAAATGATGCGCGAAATCGGGTATTGTAGCGGTATTGAGAACTATTCGCGGTATTTTGATGGCCGCAAGCCGGGTGATGCGCCGTATTCGCTGCTGGACTTCTTCCCGAAGGACTTTTTGTGCTTTATTGATGAAAGCCACGTGACCGTGCCGCAGATTCGCGCCATGTATAATGGCGACCGCGCCCGTAAGGAGCAGCTGGTGGAGTATGGCTTCCGCCTGCCGTCGGCGTTTGATAATCGTCCGCTGCTGTTTGAGGAGTTTGAACAGCGTATCGGCCAGACGATTTTCGTCAGCGCCACGCCCGGGCCGTATGAAATCGCGCATGCATCCCAGATTGTGGAGCAGATTATTCGCCCGACAGGTCTGCTGGATCCGCAGATTATCATGCGCAAGGCCACGGGTCAGGTGGATGACCTGGTGGGCGAAATTCATCAGGTGGTGGCGAAGAAGCAGCGCGTGCTGGTCACGACGCTGACCAAGCGCATGGCGGAAAGCCTGACGGAGTATTTGCAGGGTATGGAAATCCGTGTGCGGTATCTGCATAGTGATGTGACGACGATGGACCGCATGGAGCTGATTCGCGGCTTGCGATTGGGCGAATATGACGTGCTGGTTGGCATTAACCTGCTGCGTGAGGGCCTTGACCTGCCGGAGGTGTCGCTGGTGGCGATTCTGGATGCGGACAAGGAAGGCTTTTTGCGCTCGGAAACGTCTCTGGTGCAGACGATTGGCCGCGCGGCGCGTAATGTGGATGGCCGCGTGATTATGTATGCAGACACAATGACGGAAAGCCTGATGCGCGCCATCAGCGAAACGAACCGCCGCCGTGCGATTCAGCAGGAGTATAACCGCATCAACGGCATCACGCCCGAATCGGTGCGCAACGCCGTGCATCAGGTGCTGGAAATCACCAAGAAGGCAGAGGAAAATGCACCGGCTGAAATGAGTGAGGCAGAACGCGCCTCCCTGATGCAGCAGATTGAGGATCAGATGCTGTCCGCCGCCAAGGAGCTGGACTTCGAGAAGGCGGCCAAGCTGCGCGATCAGCTGCTTTCCCTGCGCGGAGAAAAGCCGCAAACGGAGCAGGTACAGAAGAAACGTCGCAGAACGAGAGAAAGCACCCGTCATCATTGATTGCTTGATTTTTCCAAGGAGGCTGGAATTTCGATGCCTACGTTTTTCCGTGTGCTGCTGTTGGCGCTGCCGTTTTTGCTGCTGGCGGTGCTGGCATGTGTGCTGGTTGTGCCGCCCCTGCGGGATGTCATGACGGCGTTTGTGAAGCTGGCGGTGCTGCCATGAGCATGAAGCGGATATTGGGCGCTGTGGGACAGTATCTGGCTGGCGTGCTGGCGATTGCGCTGCTGCTGGTGGCGATGCTGGGCGGTATGGTGTCGTTCGTGTCGACGCCGCTGTTCCTGCGGGCATCCCTAAAGGCGTCGCTGACAGAAAGTCAGCATAAGGTGGAATGGTACGCCGATGCGATTTCACAGGAATATCATCTGTCACAGGACACAATGGCGCATTTGCAGGGCGCGGCAGAAGCGTATATGGATGCATTGGCCACATGGTGGGGAAGCATCTGGCGCACGCCCGCACAGGCATGGCCGGAATTCCCAGCTTCGGCATGGAACGAGCGCGAAATGACACAGCTGGTGATGGAGGACAGCGGCTTTCAAGCCGTCGTGGAGGAGGACATGCGCCGCGCCACGGCACGCGATTTGGTCGTCTATCCGATGGGTGAATTGGTGCGGCGGTATGCCTTCCCTGTGCGGGAAAGTGTGACAGAATTAATGACAGGACTGTGCCAGCAGAAGCTGCCGCTGAATCGTCTGCTGACGGCGAGTCGCTGGATGAGCGTGGTGGCGCTACTGGGCGCTGTCTGCCTTGGTGCGTTGCATCGGAGGAAGGAAACGGTGCTGCTGGCCGGTGGCGTGTCGGCAATCGGCATGACGCTGCCGATACTGCTGATGAACCTGCCGGGAATGCTACGCCCATTGAGCCAGATTGCGAAGAAGCAATGCACGCATGCGCTGCTGCTCGGACTGAGCGTGTGGTACGTGGTGGCACTGCTGCTGGTGCTTGCTGGACTTTTGCTCCTGAGGAGGAGACAAGAAGGATGAACAAAACAACCCTTGATATTTATTCGGAGAAAATCACCAAGCCGCTGACACTGGCGTATGCGGCCGATTTCCATGATGGCAGGGTCGATGCGGCGCTGGAAATGATGCAGGGCTGCGACGCCATTCTGATTGGCGGTGATCTGGTCAATCGCCATCGTCGGCATGGCTGGCATCGGGCGGTTGCCTTTTTGGAGCAAGCGCCGAAGGTCGCGCCGACCTTCTACAACATTGGCAACCATGAGCGGCGTCTGCCGGAATTGAAGCAATATTGGCCGCATGTGGAAAAGAGCGACGTGGTGCTGCTGGACGATGCGTTTGTGCCCTTTGAGGGCATCATCCTGGGTGCGCTCAGCAGCGTCCGGCGCGGAAAAAACGAGCCTTCCCGCGAGACACAGCTGGCGCAGAAAAAGCCGTTTCTCAGCGAAATGGCGGCACAGAATGGCTACAAGCTACTGCTGTGCCATCACCCGGAGTATTATGTGCAGGCGGTACGGAGCTGGCCGATTGACCTGACGCTATCCGGTCATGCACACGGTGGTCAGGTGCGCATTGCGGGTCAGGGCATCTACTCACCCGGACAGGGACTGCTGCCGAAGCTGACCAGCGGGTTTTATGAGCAGGAGCGTCTGTTCGTCAGCCGTGGCATGACGAATTCGGCCAGTGCGCCGCGCTTGTGGTGTCCGTGCGAGCTGGTGATGGTGCAGCTGCATCCCGTGGCAGAAAAGGAGAAAGGCAAATGAAGGCAATCGAATCGATTCTGCTGTCAGCGGGTGCGCTGATGCTGGATTTTCAATCGCCGAAGGTGTTTGACAAGGGTCGTCATGCCGACTTTGTGACGGAAGGGGATCTTGCCGTGCAGGAGCATGTGATGGAGGCGCTACAGAAGGCGTATCCGTCGGCCAAATTCCTGGCAGAGGAGGAAAAAACGCATGCCCTTACCGATGCGCTGACCTTCATCATTGATCCCATTGATGGCACGACGAATTACTTCCGCCGCCGCGCCTGCTCGATGATTTCCATTGGCGCGGTGGAAAACAAGCAGCCGGTCTTTGCAGGGCTGTACAATCCCTACAGCAAGCAGATGTATCTGGCCAAGCGTGGACAGGGTGCTTATTGCAACGGCGAAAGACTGCACGTGTCGGATGTGCCGCTGGACAAGGCGCTCATCGGCTTTGGCACAGCGCCGTATTATGAGGAGCTGTTTGCGCGCACGGCACAGACGGTTGCGTCCCTGCTGCCGCAAATCGCGGATTTCCGGCGCACGGGAAGCGCCTGTCAGGAGCTGTGCGATATCGCCAGTGGCATCAGCGACGGCCATTTTGAATGGCGCTTGCAGCCATGGGATTATGCCGCGGGAACGCTGCTTGTGGAGGAGGCTGGCGGCAAATGCGGTGACATTATGGGCGGCGAAGTTGTCTATAATCGTCCGATGGCACACATGGCGGCCAATGCACGGATTTTTGATACCTTGCAGGCGGCGTTGCAGCGGGTTGCGCAATAATCCGCTGTGCAAATGACATGGGGTAGCTGAAAATTAGGATACAACAGGGAGCTGTCCGGATGGCAAAAATGCCAGCGGACAGCTCCCTGTTGTTTTGCGGAAAATGTATTGATGATGGTTATTCAAACCAGCCCTTGGGCAAAATGTCCTTTTGGTGCAGCAGCATGTCGTCAAAGAGCTGCTGGCCATCCTCCATGGTGACGCCGCCAAGCTGCGGGTCGTTCATGAAGGCGGCAAAGCCAAGCGCACGGTCGCAGTGCAGCGCGGCTTGCAGGGTATTCTCCTGATTGTAGACATGGCGCGAGACGAGCGGCAGGATGTTGGCAGGCATCGCACCGGCGCAGATGGGGTCGATGCGCCCGAAGGAGAACAGTGCGTTTGTCTCCACCACCGCGCCAAGCGGCAGATTCGGGATTTGTCCCTGATTGGGGATGTTGACATTGCTGATGAAATTGCCAAGGCCCAGCAACGCCTTGAGCAGCAAATGGCCTTCCTCACCGGAGGCGGTCAGCGTGGGCGCCTCCTTGCCACTGAGCAGGTCATCGGAGCGCTGCATGCGCTTGGCTAAATCCTCCAGGCGCCAGGAAACCGGCGTCAGACCAAAGCCCCAGGAATGCGCCGTGTCCGGGCTGTGCAGATACCACTGCGGCAGAAACTCCACCAGATGGCGATCACCTGCGGCCGCAATCGCGCCATAGCGACGGAACAGGTCGAACTTGACCTTGTGCGAACAGGCGAAGTGGTTGTTCATCCAGTTATCGGAGCTGGTCAGGAAGCCGTCGGGATGCTCACGAACGAAGCGGTCGTAGATGGGCATCAAATCCATGCCCTGATAGCTGGCCGAGGTCAGCCAGGTGAAGTGGTTGATGCCCGTGACGGTGGTGTAAAGCTCCTGCCGCTTGACATCCGGGATATGCTCCTGCACCTCCAGAATCTTGCACAGCAGTGCTTGTGTACCGAACACCTCGTGGCAGCAGCCGAACGCCTTGATTTTAGGATAGACCTCATACAGCGTGCGCACGCACAGCGTCATGGGATTGGTGTAGTTGATGACAAATGCGTCGGGCGCATAGTCGCGAATCGCCTGTGCAATCTCCACGAACATCGGCAGGGTGCGCATGGCACGCATGAAGCCGCCAGCACCGACCGTATCGCCGACACTCTGGTAGATGCCAAGCCGCTCGGGCAGATGCACATCGCCCTGCATGTGCTGGAACGTGCCGGGCAGGATGCTGATGATGACAAAATCCGCACCGGTGAGTGCGTCCTGCAAGGAATCGGAGACGCTAAAGCACCACGCGGAGGCGGCATCCGGATGCGCGGCCAGCTTGCTGCCAATGATTTGGTTACGCTCGGCGGCGTCATGGTCAATGTCGTACAGGCGAACCGTGCCGCTGATTTGCGGGTCGGAGATGATGTCGCGCATGAAGCCCCATGCCCATCCGCGTGAACCGCCGCCAATATAGGCGATGGTCAGATTCGTGACTTTGTCCCCATGATGCGTATACATTGTGGATAACTTCCTCCTGCTCATGTGATTGTGACGAAGGTATGTAACGTCATCATAGCACAGCCAAGGGCGGTTGTAAAGCGCGAAATTGTATTGTTTGAGCGTGGCAGGTGATGTTTTGCGTCCGAAAAGACGACAATTGAGACAAACAGAGCCAATAACTGGAGAAAGGCACTTGCAAAAAACAGGGAAATCAGGTAGAATGGCAGACGTATCAATAATAGGAAGTCATCCGAACAGGATGCGGACCAAAAACAGGAGGAAAGACGATGAATCTTCGTGGTCTCAATCAGCAGCAGGTAGAGGAAAGCCGCAAAAAGCACGGCAAAAACACCCTGACGCAGCTGCCGCCCGAGCCCTTGTGGAAAAAGGTGCTCAAGGGCTTCAAAGATCCGATGATTATGATTCTGCTTGTGGCGCTCATCATTCAGGTGGTGCTGTGCTTCATGGGCGAGGCGCACTGGTATGAACCGGTGGGCATTCTGATTGCCATTCTGATTGCCAATGGCGTGTCTTCCATCAGCGAAAGCCAGCAGGAAGGCAAGGCTTCCGCGCTCAAGGCGGAGGAAGAGGCCAAGGAAGTAGCAAAGGTTATTCGTGACGGCAAGCTGCTGGAACTGCATGTGAGCGAAGTCGTCGTGGGCGATATTGTGTATTTGCAGTCCGGTGACAAGATTGCCGCCGACGGCGAAATCATTGAGGGTACCATCAAGGTTGACCAGGCGTCCCTGAACGGCGAAACCGAAGAGGCGACCAAGACCGTCAACGAAAGCGGCGAAAGCTACAATACCAAGGATTTGCTCAACCGCCACTATGTCTATCGCGGCACGGTGGTGTGCGGCGGTGAGGGCTACATGGAGGTCAAGGTCGTCGGTGACAAGACGCTCTTTGGCGAATTGGCCCTGGAGGTGCAGGAAGACACCCGCGCCACGCCCTTGCAGGTGAAGCTGGGCAAGCTGGCCAAGCAGATTTCCATTTTCGGCTATGTGGGCGCGATTGCGATTGTGATTGGCGTCTTTGCCCGCACCCTGATTGCCGAGGGCGTTCCCGCAACGGCCATGGCGTGGGTGCATCTGGCGATTGAGGCCATCACCGTGGCGGTGACGATTATCGTCTGCGCCGTGCCGGAAGGTCTGCCGATGCTCACCAGCATTCTGCTGAGCTATCAGAGTGTGCGCATGGCCAAGGATAACGTGCTGGTGCGCAAAATCAACGGTCTGGAAACGGCAGGCTCTCTGTCCCTGCTGTTCACGGACAAGACGGGTACGATTACCGAAGGTAAACTGAGCGTGATGGAGGTGGCCACGGGCAATGTGCGCCGCTTCAACACGATGAAGGAGCTGCCCAATGCCCTGCGTGACGAAGTGGTCATTGGCATTGGCCTGAACAACTCCTCCTCCTACAGCAACGGCAGCATCATCGGTGGCAACTTCACCGACCGTGCGCTGATGTCCTTCCTGGTGGATGCGGGTGTGGATGCCGATGTGGCGCGCGAGGATGTGCGCAACTTCAATCCCTTTGACTCCGCCAAGAAGTTCTCCACCGTCACCATCCGGCAGGGCGATAAGAACGTGACCTACATCAAGGGCGCGCCCGAACGCATCATTGCCCGTTGCCAGACGTATCTGGACGAAAACGGCGCGGTGAAGACGCTGACGGAACGCAACTACCTGCTGACGTACATGGATGAGCAGGCTGGTCGCTCCATGCGTCTGCTGGCCGTGGCGAAGTGCGATGGCGAGGATGCGGATGGCGACAACCTGACGCTGGTGTGCGTGCTGGCGATTCGTGACAACGTTCGCAAGGAGGTTGTCGCTGCCATTCGCGAGGTGCAGGAGGCTGGCATTCAGGTCGTGATGGTCACGGGCGACCGCAAGGAAACCGCCGTTGCCATCGCACGTGAATCGGGTCTGCTGACCAGCAACACCGACGTGGCGCTGACCAGTGCGGAAATGGCCGAGCTGAGCGACGACGAGCTCAAGAAGGTGCTGCCGAACCTGCGCGTTGTGTCCCGCGCCCTGCCCACGGACAAGAGCCGTCTGGTGCGCTGCGCACAGGAATTGAACATGGTTGTCGGCATGACCGGTGACGGCGTGAACGACTCTCCGGCCTTGAAGAAGGCAGACGTTGGTTTCGCCATGGGCTCCGGCACGGAGGTGGCCAAGGAGGCTGGCGACATCACCATTCTGGACGATAACTTCCTCTCCATCGAGAAGGCAATTCTCTATGGCCGCACGATGTTCAAGTCCATCCGCAAGTTCCTCATCTTCCAGCTGACGGTGAACGTCGCGGCTGTGATGCTCTGCTTCCTGGCGCCGATGTTTGGCGAAAACGAAATCCTGACGGTGATTCAGCTGCTGGTGGTCAATCTGGCCATGGACACGCTGGCCGCCATTGCCTTCGGCAGCGAGCCTGCCCTGAAGGAATACATGAAGGAAAAGCCGATTGACCGTGATGCGTCCCTGGTGACGAGCAAGATGCTGACGCAGGTGATTGTCAGCGGCCTGTATATCACGGCGGCGTGCCTGTGCATCCGTTTCGTGCCGGCCTTGCAGCATCTGCTGGGTGCGTGGAAGGAAAATGGGCTGGACACGGTGCTGCTCAATTCTGCGGTCTTTGCGACCTTCATGATGAGCATTACCTTCAACGGCTTCAATGCCCGCAAGGAGCATTTCAATCCCTTTGAGCGCATTGGCAGCAACCGCAACTTCGTCCTGGTGACGCTGGGTCTGCTGCTGCTCCAGTTCGTGTTTGTCACCTTCGGTGGCACGTTCCTGAGCGTGGAGGCCCTCAGCGTGAAGGCCTGGATCATCTGCATGGTGATTGCCCTGATGATTATTCCGGTGGAAATGCTCCGCAAGCTGATTATGAAAAAGTAAACTACCCACAAAGGATGCATGGCACAAACACCATGCATCCTTTTTTATGGCGCAGGAAGCGGTGGCTTGACAACGCAGAAGAGAATTGGTAAGATGCATAGTATCACAGATGCCAAAGGCGTATGACCTCTTCCAAACGAACGAAAAGGAGCGTGCAGCCCGGATGATGGAAACGACAACCCGTGCGGAGTATAATGCGGATTATGTCAACGTGTTCACCAGCCAGCTGGAGCATGGTGATATTGCCGTGGCGCGGTGGCGGCATCCATTGCGCATGACAGCCACAACAAAGGGTGTTTTCAATGTGGAAACGCTCTCCTTCATGGAGTGAAAACCAAAATGGAGACAGAAAACAAACCGCTGCGGCAAAGGCTGTGGCTGCTCTTTACGTCCATGCTCACCATCAGCGCCTTCACCTTCGGCGGTGGCTTCGTGATTGTGTCGCTGATGAAAAAGAAGTTTGTCGATTCCCTGCATCTGCTTGACGAGGAGGAAATGCTGGACATGACCGCATTGGCGCAGAGTGCGCCCGGCGCGATTGCGGTCAATGCGGCCATTCTGGTCGGCAAGCGGATTGCGGGCTGGCCGGGTCTGGTGGTGGCGGTCGTGGCGACCATCCTGCCGCCCATTGCCATCATCAGCGTGGTATCGGTGATGTATGCGGCCTTTGCAGAGAATGAATGGGTGCGTGCTGTCCTGCTGGGCATGCAGTCCGGCGTGGCGGCGGTCATTTGCGACGTGACGGCGAATCTGGGTGGTCGCGTGGTGAAGGGCAAGGATACCCTCAACGTGGTGCTGATGGTGGTGGCGTTTGTGCTATCGGCCATTTGTCATGTGAACGTGATTGCCATTATTCTGGCGGCGGCTGCGCTGGGCGTGGTGCGGGCGCTCCTTGCACGCAGAAGGGAGAAGGCATGATGCTATCGCTCTACTGGGTCTTCTTCCAAATCGGATTATTCAGCATCGGTGGTGGCTATGCGGCCATGCCGCTGATTCAGTCGTTGGTGGTGGATGGCCGCGCATGGCTGACGGCGGGAGAATTCACCAACCTGATGACCATTGCGGAAATGACACCCGGGCCAATTGCGGTCAACTCCGCAACGTTTGTGGGCATGCGCCTGGCAGGCTTACCGGGAGCGCTGGTGGCAACGATGGGCTGCATCACGCCGTCGCTGGTGCTGGTGACGCTCCTATCGGCGCTGTACACGCGCTTTCGCAGCGGCAAGACGATGCAGACGGTCTTATCAGCACTGCGTCCGGTTGTGGTGGCGCTGATTGCTTCGGCGGCGCTCAGCATTGTGCAGGTGGCGTCAGTGCGTGCGGAGGGAGACATTTCCTATCCGGGCATTGTGCTGATGGTGGCGGCGTTTGTGCTACTGCGCTGGAAAAAGTGCAACCCGATTTTGCTCATGCTTGCCTGCGGCGGGTGCGGAGCGCTGCTTCACGCATTGAACTGGTTGAAATACTAATTTTCATCTAAACCATGTCATTCGCACAGCGTCTTTTCCGTTCTGCCGGTGCTTCGTTCCGCTCGCGCGTACCTCCAGTACGCCTCGCTGCACTCAGCTTTGCCAGAACAAAAAATCCACTATGCTCGGTGCCATGTTTTAGACGTAAATTAGTATAAAACTTCCCGTGAACTGGCGCGGAGAATAGACAAAAGTGAAAAAGAATGGTATACTGCAAGTGGACTTTTGACGGGAAAGGCAATCTGACCGTGAGAAAACAAGGAGGAAATACAGGTGAAGAAATGGATTAGTGCGCTGCTGATGATGCTGGCGCTGACAATCTCCTTTGCGCTGGCTGACGGTGCGAAGGTGACATTTGCGGACAAGAGTGGCCAGGTGAATGGCGGCTTTGATTACACCATCAAGCTGAACATCAGCCCGGCGCAGAATGAAGAAATGACCGTGCTTTTGACCAGCGACGGTCTGGACGGCAGCTACAGCGTGACCGTTCCGGCAGGTCAGAAGCAGGTGAGCGTCACCATTCCCACGCAGGTGGTGGAGGAAAAGATCCGCGTGACGTTTGAAATTTCGTCCGGCAGCGGCTACACCGGCTCGGGCAAGCACACCCTGACCGTGCAGCGTCTGCCCAAGGTCAAGTTCTATCTGGGCATCAACTTCGGCACGGTGGACAAGAAGATGACGGTGCGTGTGATGAACAGCAACTCCGCCAACATCCTCAAGGGCAACAACACCTTCCAGCTGCGTGACGAGGACGGCACGGTGCTGGCTGAGAAGACGTGGTCGAATCCTGGCTCGGACATGAACTTTGTCCTGACGCCCACGGCCGACATGGAAGGCTATCACAAGATGAGCGTATGGCTTGGCAACTACAAGGTGGCGGACAACGGCTACCTGACGATCATGGATGGCAGCCGCCGCATCATCAAGCAGGTGGACACGGACAAGAAGTATGTCGGCATCGGCATTGACTGCGGCTTTGGCGGCAAGAACATGGATAAGGTGCTGGAGGTGCTGGAAAAGCACGACACGAAGGTGACCTTCTTCATGACGGGCTACTTTGTGCGCACCTTCCCGGAGGAATCCAAGAATGCGGTGGCGGCCGGTCACGAAATCGGCGACCACACCAACACGCATCCCAAGCTGACGCAGGAGCGTCCCTATGACATGATGCGCGAAATCGTCTTCCCGGCGGAGACGATGGCAGAGACGCTGGGCGTTTCGCCGCGCCTGATGCGTCCGCCGTATGGCGACACGAACAGCAATGTCCTCAGTGTCAGCCGTTCGGAGGGCATGGAAGGCATCATGTGGTCGATGGACACCAAGGACTCCCTGGGCAAGTACACCACGGAGCAGTGCATTAAGTACGGCACGACGCTGGCGAAGCTGGAACCCGGCAAGATTCTGCTGACGCATCTGGACAGCTCGCACAGCTGGGAGATTGTGGATGCCTGCCTGACCTACTACGAGGAGCAGGGCTACACAGTGATGCCCATTTCTGCGCTGATTTATGCCACGGGTGGCTCGCTGCCGCCCATGCCGTCCACGCGCGAGGAGCTGCTGTATTCTGACGAATACTGGCTGAACTGGCTGGCGGAACACAACATCGAAATCGACAGCAAGGAATAACAATACGTGCAGCTGTTGCGGAAGAGAATTCTGCAACAGCTGCACGTTGTTTTTGGGCTTTCTGCTTGCAAAACCGGGAAAGCTGGTGTATATTACATCAGAAGGATACACTGGGTGGAGGTGCGGAAATGAAAATTCAGGCGTGTGAAGAACACGGCGCATGGCATCTGTCGTGGACGGAAGTTCCGCAGGCGGCAGGCTATCGCGTGTACTGGTCGGATCGGGAGACGGAGGAGCAGTACTACAAGGCGCTGCCGGAGGTACGGGAGACGACGTGTGTCTTCCCGAGGCAGCCGGATCGTCCGTACCGCGTCTATGTGTCGGCACGAGATGCGTATGGGCAGGAGCTGGCGCGTTCGGCGCAGGAGCGTCTGGGTGTGCTGACAACGCCACAGCCGCAGCTGGAAAAGCTTCATCGCGGCTTGGTGGCGGTGCAGGCGAAGACCGGCATCTTTCTCAGCTGGCGACTATTGCGCCATGAGGTGTACGGCAGCACGAAGGAGCGCATGCTTGGCGCGAACTTCCGCGTGCTGCGCAACGGACAGGAAATCGCACGCGTGACGGACAGCACGAATTATCTCGACCGGGATGGCACGAAAGCAGACTGGTACGCCGTGGCGGTGGAAGGCGAAAGCCCTTGTGCGCCGGTGGCGGTGTGGGAAAAAGGCTATTGGGATTTGCCACTACAGAAGCCGGAAGGCGGCGTCACACCGGCAGGAGAGGCGTACACCTACACGGCAAATGACATGTCCGTTGGCGACGTGGATGGGGATGGCGAATATGAGTACATCCTCAAATGGGACCCGACCAACAGTCAGGATGTGTCCATCAAGGGATATACGGGCCACTGCATCATCGACTGCTATCGGCTGGACGGAACGTTGCTCTGGCGGCTGGATATGGGCGACAATATCCGCGCTGGAGCGCATTATACGCAGTTCATGGTCTACGACTTTGACGGCGACGGTCGGGCCGAAATGTCGGTGAAGACGGCACCGGGCACGTGCATGACGTGCTATTACCCGGATGGTCGGGTGAAGCATCAGCGATACATCACCCTGCCCGAAGCGGATGTACAGGCGGGTGTGGCGCACACGGACAACTATGTCTGCTCGGCCGCAGATTACCGGGCGCACGTGGCCGATATGTTTGCGCATTGGCACGAGCATCCGGAGGTGGTGCGCGGTCAGTGGCCGAGCACGCTGGAAGCATGCTTCGGCATTGCACAGCGGTATCCGTATCCGCTCTCTCCTGCGGATGCGGAGGCATTGGCGGATTACTTCATTCGGGAATTTGCGCCGTCCCGGTCACTGAGAAACCATCTGGAAGCCTTCGAGGGCTTCATCTACAAGGGGCCGGAGTATCTGACGATGTTTGCAGGGGATGGCAGCGAAATCGAGACGATTCCGTTTCCGTTCCCGCGTGTGGATGATGGCCTTTTATGGGGCGACTATGCGTGGAATCGCATTGAGCCCTGCAACCGCGTGGATCGCTTTTTGTCGGGCGTGGCGTATCTGGATGGCGTGCATCCCTCGCTGCTGGTGTGCCGTGGGTACTATACGCGCAGCTGCATTGCCGCATATGACCTCAAGGACGGGCATCACGTGCTGCGCTGGCAGGTCGATTCGGGCTTTTTGCCGATGCGCAATCCGTTTGTCATTTCGCCGGACGATGCACAGGACGGCACAGACCCGGTCTATGGTGCATTGGCGCGACAGGGAAATCACAGCCTGTCCACCGCCGATGTGGATGGCGATGGGTGCATGGAGGTCATTTACGGCGCGGCCTGCATTGACCACGATGGCACACTGCTATACAGCAGCTGCGATAAGCTGCCCGATGGACGCATGGCGAAGCTTGGACATGGCGATTCGATGCACGTGGCGGATATTGACCCGGATGTGCCTGGCCTGGAAATCTTTAACGTATTTGAGGAGGGCAAGCATGCGCCCTACGGCTTTGCGCTGCGGGACGCGCAGACGGGTGTGGTGCGCTTTGGCGAATACCACGAGGGCGACCTTGGCCGCTGCATGATTGGAGATGTCCTGCCGGAGGTGCGCGGACTACAGGTCTGGTCAAAGGGCATGTTCGACTGCAAGGGCAACCGCCTGGACGCGCCCGAACCGTCCACCAACGCGAAAATTTACTGGCTGGGTGATTTGACCACGCAGGTGACGGATACGCCGGACTATCTGCACAGCGAAAAGACCGGGCGCGTCTGCGACCTGCGGCGCGGCGTGGTGCTTGCGCCCGAAGGTACGCTGACCAACAACGGCACGAAGGGCAATCCATGCCTGATTGGCGACATTCTGGGCGACTTCCGCGAGGAGCTGCTTTTGCGCACGGCGGACAGCAGTGCCATCCGCATCTACACCACCACGGACGTGACGCATCACAAGCTGCCCACGATGATGCACGACCCGCAATATCGCTGCGGCATCGCGTGGCAGAACAATTGCTATAATCAGCCGGTCTATCCGTCCTTCTACTACGCATCGGACATGGACTTCCGTCAGGTATATCCGTGGCTGGAAACGCAGGAAGAAACAAAACCGCAGAATGCAGGCGGGAAAACACAAAAAACAGATGCGCAAAAGTGATGAATTCCTGCTCAAAAACGACCCTGAATGCACTTTTCTCTTGTGGAAAATGGCTGAATTATGTATCATATAAGCAGGGAAAATCGGAAAACAACAGGAAACGCGAAAGCAAAAGAGTTGCTTTCAGAAACAATGCATAGAGAAACGAACGTATGGTTCGGAACAGGAGAAGCAAGATGGAGCAACAGTATCGACAGGGCGGATTCACCTTGCCGGGTGAGGCAGGGTATGAGCAGCTGACACTGGAGCTGGCGCGCAAATGGGGCGCGGATGTCATTCGTGACAGCGACGGCACAAAGCTTTCGGACGAAATCATTCAGGCGGGATACGGCATCTACTCGACCATCTGTATCATTCGCCAGCACAATGCTTTTGCCGCGGAGCATCCCGACAGCCAGCAGCAGACCTTCCTCTGCTCTGAGCCAGTGGTGGCGCAGGGCGAGGAGCTGGTGATTGAGCCGATGAAGGGCTACTTCACCGAGCAGTTTGAACTCAACGCATCGGCGGATGCCTTGCCCTATTGGCAGGTCTATGACCGCACGACGAATCAGGAGGTCGCCCGCGACAAGTGGCACTATGCCGACGGCAAGGTGACCATCACCGGCTGCACGCCGTGGCATGAGTACACGGTCTCTTTCCTGTGCTGGCGCATTTGGGAAGAAATCAACATGTACAACCACACCACCAACAGCTGGACGAGCGAGCATCTGCGTCAGCTGGACCCGCGTCATCCGGCGGCATGGGCGTATTTGCAGCAGTGGCTGGAGGATTGGTGTGTCCAGAATCCGGCGACGAACGTGGTACGCCTGACGAGCCTGTTCTACAACTTTGTGTGGATTTTCGGCGCGGATATGCGCAACCGCAACATGTTCACCGACTGGGCGAGCTACGACTTCACGGTCAGCCCAGCGGCACTTGAGGCGTTTGAAAAAGCCTACGGCTACGCCCTGACGGCGGAGGACTTCATCAACCAGCGCAAGCTACAGGTCACGCACATGCCGCCCACGAAGGCCAAGCGCGACTACATGGCCTTCATTCAGGCGTTCGTGGCCGAAAAGGCCAAGGTGCTGGTGGACATCATCCACAAGCATGGCAAGCTGGCCTACGTCTTCTATGATGACAGCTGGGTCGGCATGGAGCCTTATGGCAAGCACTTCAGCGGCATCGGCTTTGACGGATTGATTAAGTGCGTCTTCTCCGGCTTTGAGTGCCGTCTGTGCGCCAATGTGGATGTGCCTACGCACGAGATTCGTTTCCATCCGTATCTGTTCCCGGTAGGTCTGGGCGGTCTGCCGACCTTCGCACCCGGCGGCAATCCGGCACGCGATGCGCTCATCTACTGGCGCAGTGTGCGCCGTGCGCTGGCGCGTCAGTGCGTGGATCGCATCGGCTTGGGCGGCTATCTGCACCTGACGCTGGGTTTCCCGGAATTCAATGACACCATGGAGCAGATGGCCATTGACTTCCGCCGGATGAAGGAGCTGTACAGCCACGGCGCCCCCCTGACCGGCAGGTGCCGCGTGGCGGTGCTGCACACCTGGGGCAGCCTGCGCTCCTGGACGCTGTCGGGCCACTTCCACGAGACGGACAAGCATGCCCTGATTCACATCAACGAGGCGCTGTCTGGTTTGCCGGTGGATGTGAAGTACCTGAGCTTCGAGGACGTGGAAAACGGTGCATTGCAGGATGTGGACGTGGTCATCAATGCGGGCTGTGCGGGTGACGCATGGTCGGGCGGCGATGCATGGCGCAGTGACCGTCTGGTGGAGGAGCTGACCCGCTTTGTGCATCAGGGTGGCGCCTTCATTGGCGTGAAGGAGCCTTCGGCTGTGCCCGGCTATCACACCTACTTCCGCATGGCGCAGGTGCTGGGCATCGACAAGGACACGGGCGCGCGCGTTTGCCACGGCCGCTGGCAGTATGATGTGCAGGCGGCACCCTTCGCGCTTTGCCCGGAGACGCTGGGGACGGAGAACCGTCTCTACCTGACCGACGGCACGGCAGAGGTGCTGGCAGAGCATGACGGTGTGCCGCAGATGACGATGCACCGCTTCGGCAAGGGCGTTGGCGTCTACATGAGCGACTTCCATGTGGGTCAGAAGAGCACGCGCATGCTGCTGGAATTGCTGATGCACCTGACCGGCATGAAGGCGGAGGAGCTATACCTCAGCGACCGCGCCGAGGTCGAAACGGCTTGGTATCCGGTGGACAAGACGCTGATTCTGTTCAACAACGCCGAGGAGGACGTGGAAAGCACGATTGCCACACCCAATGGCGCGTTGACGGTGACGCTCAAGCCCATGGAAACCAGAATCATGAAATTGTAAGTAATCGAGGCAGCTGCTGACGGAGAAGGTCGGTGGCTGCCTCGTTTTGGCAGGTGCGATGTTGCTGACATTGGGCTTGGGGTATGCTAGAACGATGACAGATAAATGCGCAAGGAGTGATGCCATGAGGCGTTCTGTCACCGGGAGGCATGGTATCGCCTGCAAATGAAGCTTGCGGTGGCTGACCAGCAGATGGCAGAGGGAAAGATGCTCAATCATGATGCGGTGATGGAACGGTTAGAGGCGAGAAGCAACAATGGATGAGTATCGTATCCGGTATGCACAACAAGCGGTGGACGACCTGGACGTACATTTGCCTGGAAAATCCGAATGCGGCAAAGAAAAAGCGCTGTGGCAGAAACAAACTGCTGTCACAGCGCTTTTTGCGTGCGTTTTTTTATCTGCCATGTGGCAGGTGCGCATATATTACATCATAGAAGGAAAGAAGCATTACTTATCCGGCAGCATCCAGCCACGGTAGGGAAGAATCGATCCCTTGCGCGGACTGGGACGCTGGGAAGTTTCGCGGTACTGACGCGGACTCATGCCCATGACCTGCTGGAAATTTCGATTGAAGCTGGATACGGAGGGCATGCCGACGGCCTGGGCGATGCTCAAAACAGGATCATCTGTGTTGACCAGCAGGATGCATGCCTGATAAATGCGGGTGGAAATCACAAATTGCAAGGGTGTGGAACCCATACAGGAAAGGAAGAGCCGCCGGAAATGCGTTTGGCTCAGAAAGCACAGGTTCGCCAGCGTCTCCGCGTCACAAGGCTCGGAAAAATGGTCGTGGATGTATTCCAGTGCAGGCTTGAGCGGGAACGCCTTGTTGCTTTTGGCGGTCGGCTTGCTTTCGTCGGATTTGCGGCGCAGCAGCTCGGCGGCCAGCACAGGCGCGTAGAGGCGGAATAGCTCCTGGCCTTCTTCGCTGTTGCGCTTGGCCTCCTCCAGCAGTGCGGTGCAGAGAAAATGAAGGCGCGGCTCGGTGCTGGCGGTCACTTTCAGGTACTTGCCTAAGTGGGACAGGCCGATACCAACGTCCTTATCTGGGGGGGCGATTCTACCAGCTAAGACGTCGAAGTCCACAAACAGATAACTCCAGCGGCTTTTGCAGCCCTGCGTGGAGCAGGTGGTGTGCGGCACATGGCGCGGAATCAGAAAAATATCGCCCGCCGCGAACGGAATGGACTCCGTCTCAAAGGAAAGCGTGCCGCTGTCCGTATGGCAAAAGCCAATCTCCAAACAGTTATGGAAGTGCAGGCGGTGCGACGGCACATCGGAGATACGCCAATTATCGCCCGACAGGCAAAGCACCGGAAAATCGAGCGGCAGGTCATAAATACGGTACTCAACGACAGCCTGCTTGTTACGCGCCATTTGTCCATCGAACCTCCTTTTTGATGGTGAATTTGACGTTTCCATTACCAGTATACCATAATTTTCAGAAAAAACAAGGAAGAAAAACTGAATAAATGGTTGTTTTTAAGCGGTTTTCAGTTGCTTTGTGGTGGGATGCAGCATAGAGGTTGCGCTATAATAAAGGCAACAAGGGAGTTAAAAACGGATACACATTTTCTCCGAATGTCGGAGAAAGAAACGAAGGAGGTCATCAATCAGATGGAGAACGTGGAGAGAAAATCCCTGCGTGAGATGGGTAACAATCGCCATCTTCGCAAGCGTCTCAAAAAGTACTGGCCATTGCTGGTGCTGGTGCTGGTGCCCCTGGCGCTGGTATTCATCTTCAACTACGCTGCTTATCCGGGTCTGCGCATTGTGTTCTATAACTACAAGCCGGCGCTGGGCTTTGAGAAAAGTAAGTGGGTTGGCTGGCAGATTTTTGAGAAGGTCTTCCGCGATCGCGACTTCTACCGTGCGCTGCGCAACTCGCTGGTGTTCAACATTCTGAGCCTGGCGTTGTCCTTCCCGGCACCGATTATCCTGGCGCTGATGCTCAATGAGCTGAAGTATCCGCGATTCAAGAAGGTTTCGCAGACCATCCTGTATCTGCCGCACTTCCTTTCCTGGGTTATCGTTGGCTCTCTGGCCTACAGCCTGTTCCGCCCGTCCACGGGTCTGGTGAACGTGCTGCTGATGAAGGCCGGATGGATAGAGCAGGGCATACCCTTCCTGACGGAAAAGACCCACTGGGCCGTGACCTACCTGCTGATTGGCGTCTGGCAGGGCATGGGCTGGGGCACCATCATCTACCTGGCGGCCTTCACCGGCATCAACGGTGAATTGTATGAGGCGGCCATGATTGACGGTGCGGGCCGCTGGAAGCGCATGCTGCACATCACCCTGCCCGGCATCAAGGGCACCATCATCACGCTGCTGATTATGAACCTGGGCCGTTTGATGGGATCGAACTTTGAAGCGCTGAAGGTGTTCGGCAACTCGCAGGTTCGTGAATACCAATATCAATTGGCCATCTACGTCTACGAAAAAGGTCTGGGCTCGGGCGGTAACTACAGCATGTCTACCGCTGTGAACCTCTTCCAGTCCCTGGTGGGTTTGATTCTGGTGCTGCTGGCCGACCGCGTGGCAAAGTGCGTCGGTGAAGACGGCTTGCTGTAAGGAGGTGCGCACATGAGTCTGTTTAAGAAAAAGAAGCCGGAGGAAAACTTCGACAGCGTTAGCGGCGACGGTACACATGCTGTAACGCACTTCACCCTGGCCGATGGCATCATGATGGCAATCATCGTGATTCTGTGCTGCACGTGTATCTTCCCGTTCCTGCACATTATTGCCAAGTCCTTCTCCTCCAACGCGGCGGTTGCGTCCCAGCAGGTTGCCTTCTGGCCCGTTGAACCGACGCTGGAGGCGTATAAAACCATCCTCAAGGATGGCCGTATCACCTACTCGATTGTCTACAGCGCGATTGTGACGATTGTCTTCGCCATCCTGGGCGTGGCCGTGACTATCTGCGCCGCGTATCCGCTGACGAAGAAGGACTTGCCCTTCCGTCCGCTGATTTCCTTCCTGCTGATGTTCCCGATGTATTTCGGCGCCGGCCTGATTCCGACCTACCTGCTGTTCAACCAGTACAAGATGCTGGACACCGTGTGGGTGCTGATTCTGCCGCTGATCTTCTCGCCCTACAACATGCTGGTGATGAAGTCCTTCCTGCAAAGCAGCATACCCGCTTCGCTGGAAGAGAGCGCGTTCCTGGATGGCGCGGGTTACTTCCGCATCCTCTTCAAGGTCGTGCTGCCCCTGTCCAAGCCGATTATCGCCACGCTGCTGCTGTTCTTCGCGGTTGGCCGCTGGAATGCATACGGCGATAACCTGTACTACATCAAGCTGAACGAAAAGCTCAAGATGATTCAGTACCTGCTCTACCAGATGGTGACGACCGCCAACGAAGCGCAGACGATTGCCTTCGCGGAAGGTTCGGCGCAGGTCACCAACCCGGAAGTGCAGCAGGCAGCCGCAATCATGCTGACCACCATGCCGATTCTGGTCATCTACCCCTTCGTGCAGAAGCACTTTGTCAAGGGCGTTATGATTGGCTCCGTCAAGGGCTAATCGCGCCGATTCCCAAGGAATCTCTGAATCATTCGGCAGCACGCTATCGGCTGAATTTCAGCCATCTGCTTTTTGCAGAAATTCCGCTCGCTATCGTACTACCTCATTGATTAAGAGCTTCTCCAACTTCGGATTTATGGCGGAAGAGATTCGCCATGAAGATAATTCATTAAGGAGGTACCCCCATATGAAGCGCATCGTTTCCCTGTTTCTGACGCTGATGCTGGCACTGAGCATGTGCTGCTTCGCGACGGCCGAGGAAGCCGCCACGACTGGCATCGAATCCTGGAAGCCCTTTGAGAATACCGTGAAGTTGCAGATTCCTGTCTACGACCGCGGCTACAAGCTCTCCGTTCAGGAAAACTACTGGGTTGACTGGATCCAGCAGAACTTCGGCGACAAGTACAACATCGACCTGCAGTTCATCCCGATCACCCGCAGCGCGGTCGAAGCTGACTACGACCTGCTGGCGTCCCGTGATGCTCTGCCCACCATCATGATGGAGTACGACTATCCCAAGGTATCCCGTTGGGCCAACGACGGCTACCTGGTGCCGATCGATCTGGACTACTTCAAGTCCATCGCTCCCACCTACTACCAGATGATGGAAGACAACGGCTACCTGACCTACACCGCGATTGCGGGCGATGACTACTTCGTCATGGCTCAGCGTCCCTACGCCGCGACCGCTGTGAACTTCGTCACCTTCTTCCGCATGGACTGGCTGGAGGCTGTCGGCTATGACCACATCCCGGTTGGCCGCACCGAATGGCTGGACGCCATGACCAAGATCAAGGAAGCGGGCATTGCCGATCATCCGGCTGGCGGCGCGACCTTCTCTGCCAACGGTGGTTTCCAGGTGTACGGCACTCGTGAGCTGCCCATGAGCGAACTCGAATGGGCGATGTATGGCGACTTCTCCATCCCCGCGATGGGCTGGGCTCCCGCTAAGGAAGCTGTCCGCCAGGCGAACGAAAACTACAACCTGGGCCTGACCGACCCCGAGTACTACGTCATCGACTCCACCACCGCTGAAGCGAACTTCTACGCTGGCAAGACCTACTCTTACGGCGCTTACATCGCTTCCGACATGTACCTGCTGAACAACTTCTACGCCCAGAATCCCGACGCGAAGCTGGCCGTCTACACCATGATGGAAGACGAGTCCGTGAAGCTGACCCCGGAAGCTGACCCCATCTACCGTTCCGACAACCCCATGGGCATGATCATTGGCTTCTCCTCCGACGCGACTGCTGAACAGCACCTGGCGGCTATGATGTATCTGGAATGGATGATCCAGCCCGAGAACCTGTTCGTGATGCAGTGGGGCGTTGAAGGCGAAAACTTCAACTACATCGACGGCGTGCCCACCCTGGTTGGCGAGTACGACGGCACCTATGCTCAGGGCTACAACAACAACAAGGACTACTGGTGCTGCGCCATCGAGTCCCGTGAGTTTGGCACCATCTACGACAAGCTGGCGTCCAACTCCCCCAAGGGCATCCCGCAGGACTTCACCGAGCAGCTCTGCCAGCTCTACGACCTGAACGTGAAGAAGGTTGAAATGGGCTACGCCATGAACGACGCGCTGTTCTCCGTGACCATCGAAGCTGAGAACGAGTATCGTGGCACCCTGCAGGCTCTGTTCACCGAATACTACGACAAGCTGGTCATGTGCCCCACCGAAGAGTTCGACGCTCTGTACGAGAAGTACACCCAGGAGTACATGGACGCTGGCTATCGTGAAGTCATCGAGCAGCGCAAGGCCGCTTACGAAGCTGGCTACACCACCAAGCTGCGCGACACCCAGAAGTAATTTCTGAGGGAACAAGCCAACAAGTACAAAAAGGCCGGAGTCCGAAAGGACTCCGGCCTTTTTGCGTCAGGGAAAAAATCATAGTTACGCAACCGAACAACTCGAAAGGTGGAATCCGAAGGGGTTTAAGGGGGCGACCGGAAAGCCCCCTGGGCAGTAAACAAGGACAAGCCGGAAAGAAAAAACAAGCCAATGAAAACATCCTTGTAGCATGGAAGAGCAAGCAACAACAATCCCTCCGGGACTGCGTGCCCACCTCCCTTTACACAAGGGAGGCAGGTGTGTAACCTTGCAATTGCTGCGAAATGCGGGTGTTTTCAGCAAAAAGTGGATGAACTGTGGATAAAATATCGCGCCTACCAGACAAAGGGGAGAAAAAGTCCGGTAGGCACGATTTCGATGAGACAAAACCTTTGCAACGTAAAAAACCACTTCAAAAGAGGCGAATCCGAAGGGGTTTAAGGGGGCGACCGGAAAGCCCCCTGGGCAGTAAACAAGGACAAGCCGGAAAGAAAAAACAAGCCAATGAAAACATCCTTGTAGCATGGAAGAGCAAGCAACAACAATCCCTCCGGGACTGCGTGCCCACCTCCCTTTACACAAGGGAGGCAGGTGTGTAACCTTGCAATTGCTGCGAAATGCGGGTGTTTTCAGCAAAAAGTGGATGAACTGTGGATAAAATATCGCGCCTACCAGACAAAGGGGAGAAAAAGTCCGGTAGGCACGATTTCGATGAGACAAAACCTTTGCAACGTAAAAAACCACTTCAAAAGAGGCGAATCCGAAGGGGTTTAAGGGGGCGACCGGAAAGCCCCCTGGGCAGTAAACAAGG
>CAYXHF010000027.1:0-32214 GCA_964464815.1 uncultured Faecalibacterium sp. | reverse complement strand
CAACGGAGGAAATCTGAAGGAGTCCAGAGGGCGCCCGGAAAGCCCTCTGGAAGTAACAAGCAAGGTCAAGCAACAACGGAGGAAATCCGAAGGAGTCCAGAGGGCGCCCGGAAAGCCCTCTGGAAGTAGCAAACAAAGTCAAGCAACAACGGAGGAAATCCGAAGAAGTCCAGAGGGCGCCCGGAAAGCCCTCTGGAAGTATCAAACAAAGTCAAGCCGCAGCGGAGCAAACCAGGCGTTTCTCATCAAACCATGCTTGCTTCTTGCCATGCGGGAAGAAAGTTAGTCTCCGTGACTCTGCGAGCGCGTGCTTTGCGGGTCGGTGTAGAGGATTGGATTGCTTTCTTCTGATTACACTTCTGGGGTTTTACCCCAGACCCCAGCAGGGCGATGCCCTGCACCTGCGAAGGGGAGACTTCGTCTCGTTTTATTTGGCCCTTTCGAAACCCATTTCGCGATGGAGTTGAATTTGTTCCTTTTGCTTTTTCTGCGTGGAGCTTTTGGTGCGGAAATAGGCAAAACCTGGCGGGCGTCATGCATGGCGATTTTTCCTCATATGCTCGGAGCAAAGCGGGGCGTTTGCTCCGGCAGGAGAGGAGGTTTTCGCATATGGAGGATGCCATTGCCCAACGCTGCTTGCTGACAGCCCGGTATATGCTTAGCCATCAGGCAACCATTCGCCAAACGGCTGCGGCCTTCGGGCTGTCTAAGTCTGGTGTCCATAAGGATTTGATGTGCCGTCTGCCACAGCTCGATCCGGCAATGTACCGTCAGGTGCATGCACTGCTGCAATATCATAAGGCGATTCGCCATCTGCGCGGCGGTGAGGCTACCAAACGACGATATGCGCAACGGGCGGCGCGAAAATCACAGGAAGGGTTGCATTTTCCGGAAAATACGGTATACTGATGTAGAGAAACGGAAAAATCTTATCCTTCGCAAGGAGGCTTTCACGATGTACATTCCCGAAGAGGTCATGACGATTACCCCGGATGATATGAAGGCACTGGAAACGCGCTTTTTGGCCGAAAGTGGCGTTCCGTCCATTGTCCTGATGGAACAGGCGGCGCAGGGCGTGGTGGCGGCACTTGGCCGTCATGCCCCTGCGGGTAGCCGTGTGCTGTTCCTGTGTGGCCCGGGCAATAATGGCGGTGACGGCTATGCGGCGGCGCGGATGTGGTGCGTGATGGGCGGCAAGGCAGATATTTGGGAGGTCGTGTCCTCGGCTCGTGGGGATGCGCTGGCCGAAAGGACGCTGGCGCTGATGCAGGGGAATGCACAGCTGAAGCAGGAGAGCGAAATTGACCTAACCGACTACGCGGCGGTGGTGGATGCCCTGTATGGCACGGGATTGAATCATGCCGTGGAAGGCGATGCGGAAGTGCTGATTCACCGCTGCAACGATCATCCGGAGGTGCCGGTGATTGCGGTGGACATTCCCAGCGGCCTGGACGGCACGACCGGACATCCCATTGGCACGGAGGTCATCCATGCAACGGAGACGGTCACGTTCCACCGGGTAAAGCAGGGGCTACTGCTCTGCGAAGGGCCGGATTACACGGGTGAAGTGACGGTACAGCCGATTTTGCTCCCGTATGGTGATGATAACGACATGGACTTTCCGGGCATGCAGCATGTATCGCCGGAAGGCATGGCGAAGCGCTTTGCACGCCGGAAGACGCTCCACAAGGGTGATTGCGGGCGTGCGGTGATTTTCTGCGGCGCGAAGGGCATGGCAGGCGCGGCGGCGTTCTGTGCCAATGCATGCATCCGCACGGGCGCGGGTCTGACGACCATTCTCTGCCGGGAAAGCCTGCTGCCGGTGCTGCAAATGCTCGCACCAGGGGCGACGTGCATTCCGCTACCGGAAAAGGAAGGCCTGCTGACAGCTGAGGCGGCGCAGATGACGCGCCATGCGCTCAGCGGTGCGGCGGCGGCATGCATTGGCTGTGGCAGTGGTCGCACGGCGGATATGCCGATGATGCTGCGCGTGTTTGCGGAAGCTGAATGCCCCATTGTGTGGGATGCGGATGCGCTGACGATGCTTTCGACGCATGATGGTATTTTCCCCTTGAAGGAGGAGGACATCATCACGCCCCATCCGGGCGAGGCGGCGCGCCTGCTGGAAAAGGATGCGCAGTCGGTTGTCAGCAATCCCTTGCTGGCGCTTGACGACCTGCACGAGCTGTGCGGATGCTGTGTGCTGCTCAAGGGCGCACGGACGCTGCTGACGGACGGCGAGGAGCGCTACATCAACATGACTGGCACGCCTGCGCTGGCCAAGGGTGGTAGCGGTGATGTGCTGTCGGGCATCCTGACGGCGCTGCTGTGCCAGCGGAATCGGCTTGAAACGCAAATGCCGACACTGCGACTGGCGGCCTATGGTGCGCTGATTCACGCCATGGCGGGCATCCGCGCGGAAAAGCAATACGGCGTTAACGGTGTCACGCCGCAAGCGCTGATTGAAGCGATTCGACTGGATGAACAGGACGAATAAGTGAAAATCGAATCAATGAAAAACAGGTAATCCTCCATTTACTCGTGAGGATTACCTGTTTTTGTTATGACGGTTAAATGCCTTGCTCCCGCTGGAATAGCTCCACCAGCGAGGCAAAGAGGCATTCGCGGCTGGCTGGGAAGACGCTGCGGCTGTCGCGGATGAACTCCTTGACCTCCTGACGCTTCGTGCGGCCATCGGCTGGACAGGGGTTCTTGACGACGGGCAGGTCGTAGCGCTTGGCAAAGCCGCGAACGTCCTTCTCGTCAATCAGGAACATGGGGCGCAGGACGGACAGATTCGTCTTGTCCAGATGCGTCACCGGTGGGAAACAGCCGTAATGGCCTTCCAGCATCAGGTTCATCAGGCTTGTTTCGATAAAATCGTCCTTATGGTGTGCGTAGACGATTTTTGTGCAGCCAAGTGCCAATGCCTGATTGTTCAGCGCGCCACGGCGCAGCTTTGCGCACAGGCTGCACGGGTTCTTTTCCTTACGCCGGACGAACACAATCTCATAAATGTCCGCGTTGACGGAATAGAAGGGAATGTCCAGCTGCGCACAGAAGGCCGCCATGGTGCGGATGCCGTCTTCGCACCCTGCCGCGCCGCTGGAAACGTGAATAGCACACAGCTCATAGGGAATCGGATAGAAGCTTTGCAGCTGCTTGAGTCCCATGAGCAGTGTCAGACTGTCCTTGCCACCGGAAAGCCCAACGGCCAGCTTGTCGCCCGGCGCAATCATGTGATAGTCCTGCATGCACTTGCGCAGCAGGCTGGTCAGGCGCTGTAAATCCATTGACATGCGCGTGTTCCTCAGGAAATGCTTTCTAGATAACGGCGGGACAATTCGGCATTGGACGGATTGGTGTTTTCCAGCGTCATCGGCAGCGAGCGGCGCTTCGCCAGGGACACAAGCGGCTGATAGTTCATTTCGCCAAGGCCGGGTGCCAGGGACAGGAGACCGTCGAACATGTTCACGTTAGGCATGTTCTGCTCCGCGTGGATGCACTGAGGCGTGCCTTCACGCAGATAGTCCTTCATGTGCAGCAGCGCCGTGCGGTCGCCAAGGCGCGTGACGGCATCGTTCAGCACAGCATCGACCTGGCCCACATTGTCGCGATCCAGCAGATTCACTGCATCCAGAATTACGCGCAGGTTGTCAGAGGGCAGGGCATCCAGCACCTGCTCACAGCGCTTGGGCGTGCAGACGATGTGGCGCACGACCGGCTCGATGGCAAAGGTCGCGCCGACCTCCTCGGCATAGCGGACAACGGGCGTGACGCGCTCAATAAACAGGCGCAGGCTCTCTTCTGTCCGGCATTCCGGGCAGGTGCGGTATTCGGGATTGGGCGCACCGGTCTCCGTGCCGACCATCAGGGCACCGATTTTTGTCGCAAAGCGCAGGTGTGCCTTGTAGATTTCCAGCGTCCTGGCGTGATCCTCCAAATCCGGACTGCACAGGTTCAAATAGCAGCCCAGCAGGGCGCACGTCTGGCCGTTTTCCTCCAGCAGACCGCGCACCTCCTCGGCCAGCGCATCGGTCAGCAGCTGGGGCGCATCTGCCATCCGGAAGCCCGGAATGACCTTGCCCATGGCGATATGAACGCAGTCAAAGCCCTGTGCCTTGGCGGCGCGAAGATGCTCTGCAAGGGTGTTGCCCGCGGTGTCGTGCAGGCGAATGCCGATATTCATGTGTGTTGACGCTCCTTTTTGTAGTATCGTTCTTCTTTAGTATACCGCATTTTTCGCGTTTCGCATAGGGGCGAATTACGCTTTTTCAGCGCGTGTGGACAAAAATTCCTCCGCAGCGGACAGGGTGTCCCGCGCCATGCAGATGTCCTCGTCGTGCGAAAAGGAAAAATGAGCGCTTTCCAGCGCGTGCAGACAGTCTGTCAGGCGGCGCAGATGGTCGATGGCGTCCTCGTAGTCCTTTTCCCATGCGATACGGCGCAAATCCTGCTCAACGCGCATGCGGTCAATGGTGTGCTGATGCTTCTGGGCATTTTCGGCCTGTGCGGCGCAGTGCATCAGCCCCTGCACGCCTTGCAGAATCTGGTGCAGATACCCTTGCGGCGAGCTGGCAGGTGCAGGCTCGGTGGCAGGTGTGGCACTTTCCGTGGCATCGGCGGGGCAGGGAAGCCCTTCCTGGCGCAATTCCTGACAAACCTGCTGGACAAGCTGAGGCTGATGCTTGATGAGCGCACGATACTTGTTTTGATAGCGCAGCATGCGGCCATGATCGCCCTGCGCCAGCTGCATGACGCAGGCGCGGACGCTTTTGCCCTCGCCGCGGCCAATCAGCACCTGACGCAGCAGGTCGTGCGCCTCCTGTGCAGAAAAGGGTACGAAGCTCTGCACGCGCGGTGTGCTTTCGGGCTGCTGGCGCAAACAGGCGTAGTAGTAATTCCGGATGCTGTTGGGCTTGCGGTTCAAATCACCGGACAGGGTTTCAAACACCTGACGCAGGGGCGCACCCTGCTGCTGCGCCTGCTGGACGGCGGAAAAGAGGCGAACGGTTTCGCTTTCCTGCCAACCAACACATTTTCGTTCCTGAAGCTGCTGTTCCATCGTCATTCTTCCTTTCTGTGCGCCTGTGTTACAGGCGTCTGTGGTGGTAGGATACCCCTGATGGATGGAAAATATGACAGGTATATGTGCGTGGGCAGAAAAAGTGGAAGAAACACCGTGTAGAAATAACTGAAAATGGAAATAAGTTTATGATTTGCTGACAATGCTGGGGAGGACTTTTGTTCCGAAAAACTTGAAAAATAATCCTTGTTTAGTGTGGAAAATCTGTTTGTTTCAGATTTTATGTGAGAGAAAACGTTTTCTGCCGGTTTCCTCCAAGGAAAAGCCTGCAACAAAAGGAAGTATAATGGACAAATAACACAAAAATTTCAGAAATGGGGTTGACAGGAATGTGAAAGTATGATTTAATCTAGACAAACGGAAACATTTCAGCAGTTTCGGAACAAAGGGGGAGTTGCCATGAGACGCATCTTGACGATGATCTGTATGATCTGCGCGATGCTGATCCTGCCGATGGAGGCGCAGGGCGAGTCACTGACGGACCTGTATCTGTCGCGCGCTGACGGCAAAGATTATACTGCTTATCTGAGCGAGCTTGTGGCGGTGCCCACAATCACGCAAGAAATCATCCTGCACGAAAGCGCGGATGGCTACGACCTGGCGGAGGGTCAAAGCGTCACCCTGACCGTTGAGGTGCCGGAGGATATGTTCGGCTATCCGGTGCTGACCTACGCCATGACGGGTAGCAACATTCTGGACAATGCGTATGGCCTGACGCTGGATGGCGAAACGCCCTACAGCGAGTGCGGCTCCCTGACGCTGGACAGCGTCTGGACGCAGACGGGTACGTTCGACAAGGATCGCTTCGGCAACGAGGTGGTGTCCATGCCGGTCAAGTCCTACGATGTGACCTCCTGCCGCATGATGGGCAAGGCAGGCATGTATTCGGAGGGCATGGGCTTATACCTGACGGCAGGCACGCACGAAATCACCATCCTGTGCCGCGAAGGCCCGTTCAAGCTCTACGGTCTGACGCTGGCGGGAAGCATTCCGGTGGCGCAGGAGACGCAGGGCAGCATGACAGGCAGTCACCTGATTACCCTGCAAGCAGAACAGGTGCCGCAGCGCAACAATCCCAACATCCGACCCGCTGCGGATTACGACATTCGCCTGACGCCCTATTCCAGTGGCAAGAAAGTCATCAACTATATTGAAGATATTTCTTACAAGTATGCGGGCGACACCCTGCAATACACCTTCACGGTGGAAAACGAAGGCTGGTATGCTATGGCGCTGCGCCTTCGTCAAGCAGAGCTGGCGAACTTCCCGGTCTATCGCACGGTGATGGTGGATGGTGTGATTCCGGGAGAAGCGTTCCAGCAGGCACGGTTTACCTACAGCCTGAACTTCGATAACCAGACCATCCTGGATGAAAACGGTGCGCCGGCGCTGATGTATCTGAGCGCTGGAGAACACACGCTGACGCTGCTCACCACGCTTGACCCGGTTCGTCCGGCGTTGCAGGTGCTGGAAACGGTGTCCAGCGAAATGGCAGACCTGGCACTGGAAATCACCAAGATTACAGGTGGCAACACGGACTTCTTCCGTGATTTCAGCCTGGCGGAATTCGACTTCCACATTGCTGACGACCTGGCTCGCTGGCAGGAAGAGCTGACGATGGCCAGAGACGCCCTGGCGGTGCTGGCGGACACGGATGAGCGCGTAGGTGCGCTGAGCAACCTGAACATGAGCATTCAGCTGCTCGGTCAGCTGGCTGAAAAGCCGGATGACCTGCCCAAGAAGCTGACGCTGTTCTCCCAGGGTACCTCCTCGGCCAGAAACTTTCTGGTGACGACGGTGGAGCAGCTTTCCACCAGCCCGATGGGCCTGGATACCATCTACCTCTACACGGATGCAGCGCTCCTGCCTACGGGCATGAGCTGGACGGAGAGCATCGTTCCGGCAGCGGAACGCTTCGTCTCCTCCTTCACCGACGAAAGCTATGTGGCGGATGAAACGGATGAAACGCGCTTGCAGGTGTGGGTCAACCGTCCGCGCCAGTATCTGGAAATCATGCAGCGCATGGCCGATACGACCTTCACGCCCCAAACCGGCATTGCGGTGGACTTCTCCATCATGCCGGATGAAAGCAAGCTGATTCTGGCCAACGCCAGTGGTTCCTCGCCGGACGTTGCGCTGGCGGTATCGACCACGCGCGTGTACGACCTGGCGGTGCGTGGCGCACTGATGGACCTGCGCCAGTACAGCAATTTCGGTGAGGTAGGCAAGTGGTTCCCCACGGGTCTGCTGATGCCGGCTGTTTGCGACGATGGCATGTATGCCCTGCCGGAAACCTTCAACTTCTATGTGCTGTTCTACCGCAAGGACATTCTGGACTCCATCGGGGTCGAGGTGCCCAATTCCTATGAAGATGTGCTGAAAATGCTGCCGACGCTGCATCGGTACGGCCTGAATTTCAACAGCTTCGTGGCGAACTCCATTGGCTACAAGGCATTTGCCATTACCACGCCGTTCCTCTATCAGTCCGGTGCGGTGCTGTATGAGGATGGCAACCTGCATGTGCAGCTGGACACGGAGGAAGCCATTAACGGTCTGAAAATCATGACCGACAGCTTCAACATCTACGACATGGATTACGAAATCAACTCGTTCTACCAGTCCTTCCGCGATGGCACACTGCCCATCGGCACGGCCAACTACGGCATGTACAACATGCTGATGAATGCCGCGCCGGAATTGTCGGACAAATGGGGCATTGCCCTGTATCCCGGCATCACGGATGAAAACGGAGAGGTGCAACGCTGGACAAGCGGTGCGGAGCAAAGCTGCTTCATCTTCTCCAACACCAACATGCCCGATGAATCCTGGCAGTTCCTCTCCTGGTGGATGAGCGAAGACACGCAGACGGAATTTGCCTACACCCTGCAAAGCACCCTGGGCAATGAGTACATGTGGAACAGCGCCAACGTGGCGGCCTTCCTCAACTCGCCCTGGCCGACCGAACACAAGAAGGTCATTGCAGAGCAGATGAACTGGATTTACGAAACGCCTCGCAATCCGGGCTCCTACATGGTGGAGCGCGAATTGTCCAACGCCGTCAACGCGGTGGCGCTGGAAGGCAAGAACCTGCGCGCGGCGCTGGATGAAGCCATCAAGCGCATTGACCGCGAGCTGGAACGCAAGCTGGAAGAGTTCGGCCGTCTGGTGAACGGGGAGCTGACGCAGCCCTTCATCGTGCCGGATATCAATACTGTAAAGGAGTGGCTGGAATGACCAAATCGGCGATTGTCAAGAAGCATGGCCCGAAGGATCAGAAGATTGCTTGGGTCTTCCTCGCTCCCTACATTATTCTCTTCACGCTGTTCATCATCGTGCCGGTGGTGATTGCCATTGGCCTGAGCTTCACGAACTTCAACACGATTCAGACGCCCGATTTCGTGGGCTTCATGAATTACATCAACCTGCTGACGCGCGACTCGATTTTCATGCAGTATGTGCTGCCCAACACGATTCTCTTTGCGATTATCGTCGGCCCTGGCGGTTACATGCTCAGCTTCTTCCTTGCATGGTGCCTGAGCCAGATTTCCAAGGGCCCGCGCACGGTGCTGGCGCTGCTGCTCTACAGCCCGTCCATGACATCGGGCGTGGCCATGAACGTTGTCTGGCGCATCATCTTCTCGGGTGATGAGCGTGGCTACCTGAATGCAGTGCTGATGAATCTGGGTTGGATTTCCGAGCCCATTCAGTTCCTGCAATCCAGCGAATACCTGATGCCGGTCATGATTATCGTGGCGCTTTGGTCCTCGATGGGTGTCGGCTTCCTGGCGATGCTGGCTGGCATGATGAACATTGACGAAAGCGTCTATGAGGCGGCCGAGATTGACGGCATGCGCAACCGCTTCCAGGAGGTATTCTACATCACTATCCCGATGATGAAGCCGCAGATGCTCTTCGGTCTGGTGATGGCGGTGGTGAACACCTTCCAGGTCGGTCACATCGGCGTCAGCCTGTCCGGCGCGAACCCGACGCCACAGTACGCGGGTCAGCTCATTGTCAACTTGATTGAGGACTATGGCTTTATCCGATACGAAATGGGTTATGCTTCGGCGGCCTCGGTGGTGCTGCTGATTCTGGTGTATACCATTACCCGCTGGAGCGGCAAAATCTTCAAGGAAGACTAAGGAAGGGAGGTTGACCCTATGCGAGCATGGCGCATCCTTGCGTTGATGCTGTGTCTCATGCTGCTGCCAACCATGGCGCTGGCGGCGGAAGCGCCCTACTACACGCTGACGGAGACACATAACGGAAACACGGCCTATTCGCCCAGTGGATACCTTCCCGATGGCACCTTCCGTGATTTTCAGGATGAAGCCCTCAAACGCCCGGCAGACCTGTTTGTGGATGAAAACGACAACCTCTTCATTTCCGATGAGGGCAACAAGCGCGTCGTGATGGCCACAACGGAGGGCGAAACGATTCGCGTGTTCGGTGAGGATACGCTGAAATCTCCCGGCGGCCTGTATGCGCGCGCTGGCAAGCTTTACGTCACGGACGCAAAGCTGAAGCAGGTGCTTGTCTTCGATGTGGCAAGTGGCGAGCAGATCATGACGCTGGAGCATCCCGGAACGCCCCTGTACGGCGTGAATGCCAAGTTCGAGCCGCTGAAAATTGCCGTGGACGATGCGGGCAGCATGTACGTCATCTCCAAGGGCAACACCAACGGCATCGCGCAGTTCTCTGCGGATGGCACGTTCCTGGGGTACTTTGGTGCGAACAACACCGATCTGGACTGGATGGAAAAGCTCAAGCGCCTGACCTACACGCAGGAGCAGCTGAGCATGCTCAAAAAGGTGGTTCCGGCCACGCCGACCAGTCTGGACATGGACGCACGCGGCCTCATCTACACCGTGACCACGGGTGCGTATGGTGTCAAGCGCCTGAACATGGCGGGCCGCAACATCATGGATCCGGTGAATTATGGCTTTGACAATACCGTTGACGTGGCCGTCGGCGCGTATGAAAACATCTTTGCCATTAACGAAACGGGCTACATCATGGAATACACCCGTGATGGTCGCCAAATCTTCTACTTCGGTGGTCAGGATCAGGATCGTACCCGCACGGGCTTGTTTGTCAACACCGTGGCCATTGATGTGGACAGCATGGGTCGCCTGTATGTGCTTGACCGCGACAAGGCGCTGGTGCAGCGCTTTGCGGTGACGGACTATGCTGCCCTGGTGCATCAGGCGCTGGCGCTGTTCCAGGAGGGACGCTACGCCCAGAGCCGTGAACCGTGGGAGCAGGTGCTTCAGCTCAACAGCATGTTCGACTATGCCCAGACGGGTCTTGGCCGTGCATACTACAAGCTGGAAATGTATGATGAAGCGCTGGCGGCCTCTCGCCTTGGCGGCGACAAGACCGGCTACAGCGATTCCTACTGGGAAATCCGCAATGTGTGGCTGCAAAACAGCATCATGTGGATTTTCGCGGGTCTCTTCCTCTGGTGGCTTGTCTGCAAGATTTGGAAGAAGCTGACGACGTGCTGGAAGCCCGCCATGACGGTCAAGGCCGGATGGAATCGGGTGATGGATGTGAAGCTCATTCGCGAGGTGCGCTTCATGACCTACTTCCTGCGCAACCCGTCGGATGCCTTCTACGGCGTCAAGCATGAAGGCAAGGTGTCCGTCCTGTCAGCGACGCTGCTGTATGTGATGACGGTCATCATCTACATCGTCAACAAGTACGCCTGCGGCTTCCTGTTCAAGACGGTGGAGGACGGCCAGTACTCGGTTGGCATGGATCTGGTGGTGGTCGTGGGCGGCATTGCGCTGTTCCTGATTGCCTGCAACCTGATTTGCTCCATCCGCGATGGCGAGGGGACATTCAAGCAGATGTATTGCTCCCTGGCGTATGCGCTCGGGCCGTACATCATGCTCAAGCCCATCAGCTTTGCCTTGTCCTTCGTGCTGACGTATAACGAAGCATTCATCATTTCGCTGCTGAATCTGGCGGCCATTGGGCTGTGCCTGATGCTGATTGTGATGATGGTCAAGACACTGCAAAACTACAATTTCCGTGAAACCTTTGCGGCATTGCTGCTGACGCTGTTCACCATGCTGATGATTGTCATCGCCATGGTCATTGCGGCGGCGCTGGTGGCGCAGCTATGGGAGTTCATCACCGCTGTATGGAAGGAGGCGCGTTTCTACAATGAAAGCTAAATGGTTGCTCATCGCGCTGCTCCTGCTGATGATGCCGGTGATGGCTCTGGCGGATACATACACGGTGGAAAATGATGCGCTCATCCTGACGGTGGACGGCGCGACGCTGGATTTGCAGGTAACGGACAAGGCCACGGGCCTGACGCTGAACAGCGGCGTGGACGCCACGGACACGGGCGCGAACAAGTCCTGGACCGGCTTTCTGTCCTCCAGTGTCGTCATTGATGTGGCGCAGGGCACGGCCGTGACCACGAAGAACTACGACATTCATTCCTCGGGCGCACTTGTTACCTGCACGCCGGTCGAAAACGGCGTGGATGCACTGGTGGACTTCCAGGAGGTCGGCCAGCGCATCCGGGTGCAGATTCGTCTGGATGTGGACAGCGTGTCCATCACCGTTCCGGCGGACGGCATTGAGGAATACGGCGAAACGACGATTTGCGGCATCTACCTGCTGCCGGCGTTTGGCGCAACCAAGCTGAACGAGCAGGCGGGATACATGCTTGTGCCGGAGGCGGCGGGTGCAATCATCAACTTCTCCGACGGCAACGGCATCGGAACGACACCGTTCTCCAAGCGCATCTACGGCGCGAACGTGGGTGTGGACAAGTCGGTGCTGACGGAGCTGAACCGTCCGGCAGAGCAGGTGACACTGCCTGTCTTCGGTCTGGCACAGACAGAAAAGGGCATTGCCTACCTGGCCGTGGTGGAAAAAGGACACGAAGCGGCAGAAATCATGGCTTACCCGGCGGGTGTCATTACGAAATTCAACTGGGCGGCGGCGCATTTCACCCTGCGTGAACAGTACATCGCTCAGACGACCAGAACCCTTGGCCTGAACAGCCGCGAAAAGAAAGCGAACCTGCGCGACATGACGATGCGCTTTTACATCCTGACGGGTGAAAAGGCCAACTACACCGGCATGGCACAGCGCTATCGCGATGAGCTGCTGGCACAGGGTGCGCTGCAAACGGCAGACACGACCTACCGGCCGCGCATTGACCTGCTGGGTGCGGAAAGCGCGAAGTTCCTTTTGTGGAACAGCGTCGAGCCTATGACCAGCGTGGAACAGGCAAGCGACATCCTGACGGCGTATGAAGAAGCTGGCTTCTCCGCGCCGATGGTGCTCTACCGTGGCTGGCAGCCCGGTGGCCTGAGCTATGCACTGGGCAGTGGCAGCACGAAGCTGGAAGGCAAGCTGGGCAGCAAGAATGACCTGATTGCCCTGGTGGAGCAGGTACACGCCAATGGCGGCAAGTTCCTACTGGAGCTTGACCCGGTGCAGGCGAATCCGAGCCGCATGTACAACATGCGCGTGGACGTGGTGCGCACCATCGGCCAGACCATTGCCGAGATTCAGACGCATCAGGAGCTGTACCCGACCATGTACTACCTCACGCCCAGGCGCAGTGCGGAAATCCTGTCCGACATGGTCAAGGAATGGGGAAGCCACGTGGACGGCATTGCGCTGACCACGATGCCCAATGTCCTGTATTCCTACTACTCGAACGGTGAAAACCACATGCGGGCAAGCACCATGGCGGACTACCGCACCACGATGGCGGAAGCGGATGCCTTCCTGGCACTGGAAAATCCGCTGGCAGGCTACTTCTCCGAAATGGATGCGTATCTGGATATGCCCCTTGGCACGACCAGCTACTCCTTCCTCTCCGCTGAGGTGCCGTTCCTGCCGATGGTCATTAACGGCTATGTTCCCTACTACAGCACGTGGCTGAACTTTGAAAGCAATCAGCAGAAAGCACTGCTGAAGATGGTGGAATACGGCGCATATCCGTCCTGGCTGCTGACGGGTGAGGATGTGCAGGCGCTGATTAACACCAACTCCGCAGACATCTTCACGGCCAAGTGGGATGTGCTGCTGGAACGTGCGCTGGTGGTTGATGAAACGCTGAGCAAGCTGCATGCGCAGCTGGGCGGTGCGTCCATCACGGGCCACGAAATTGTGGATACTGACGTGGTACGCGTGTCCTATGAAGGCGACACGACCATTTGGGTCAACTACCGCCGCAGCGAGTATACGGCGGACGGCGTGACCATCCCGGCGCAGAGCTGGATCGTGCTGAAAGGAGGCGAGGCGCAATGAAGAAAGCACGCATTGGCCTTGTCACCCGGCGCGAAATGAAGGGCTATCTCTTCCTCATGCCGTGGATTCTGGGCTTTATCTTCTTCTTCGTCATGCCGCTGGTGCGATCGCTCATCTTCTCCTTCCAGGATGTGAAGGTGACGGCCAATGGCCTCAAAACGTCCTTCATCGGGCTGGCGAACTACCGCTACATCTTCATGGAGGACACGGTCTTCACCGAGCAGCTGACCAACTTCTACACCGATTCGGTGCTGCGTCTGGCGGTCATTCTGGTGTTCTCCCTGGTCATCGCGATGATGCTCAATCAGCCGCTCAAGGGCAAGGGCATCTTCCGCACGCTGTTCTTCCTGCCCATCATCGTCGTTTCCGGCCCGGTGCTGGAGCGACTGGTGAATGAAGGCGCGACGACCGTGCCCATGATTGAATCCTACGGCGTCAACGGCATTGTGGAGGCCATGCTGCCGCCCATGCTGGCACGCCCTATGTCCGGACTGTTCAGCGAATTGATTCTCGTCCTCTGGTATTCCGGCGTGCCGATTCTGATTTACATGACCGGCTTGCAGAAGATTGACGGTTCGCTCTACGAGGCGGCCATGATTGACGGCGCGAATGGCTGGGTGTCCTTCTGGAAAATCACCCTGCCGGCGCTGCGTCCGATGATTCTCATCAACGGCGTGTACATCATCGTCTTCCTGGCGACAACGGGCCTCAATGAGGTGATTGCCACCATCAATGAGCGCATGTTCGCCACAACGGTTGGCGGCGGCTACGGCAAGGCAACGGCCATGTCCTGGGTCTACGCATTGACGCTGGGGATTGCACTGGGCATCCTGATGCTTCTGACCCGCGAGCGCAAGCCCAAGCAGATTGCCATCCAGAAGACGGGCGAGCAAATCGCCATTGAGCGCATGCATGCTGAGCGCGCACGGAACATGAAGGGAGGCAAGCGCCATGGCAAGAAAAAGTAAGGCATTGCCTGTCCGCCGGACGCTGCTGGGCGGCTTCAAAAAGCTCGGACTGCTTCCCAAAATCGCGCTGTATGTGATGCTCATTTCCCTGTGCTTTGTCTATGTTTACCCGATTCTGCACATGGGGGTGACAAGCCTTAAATCCCTGACGGACCTGCTTGACCCGTCGGTCAAGTGGCTGCCGCATGAGCTGACGACGGAAAACTACACCAAGGCACTGGACATCATGGGCTTTACCGACCACCTGCTGGATACCCTGCTGGTGACGGTGATTCCGGCGCTGGCGCAGACCTTCTCCTGCGCGCTGGCGGGCTACGCATTCGCTCGCTTCCGCTTCAAGGGACGCAACATTCTGCTGGCCTGCGTGCTGCTGACCTTCATCGTGCCGTTCCCGGTCCTGATGGTGCCGACGTACACCATGTATTCCGACTACGGCATTCTGGGCTCCATTTGGACGATGATTCTGCCGGCCCTGAGCGGCCAAGGCTTGCGTGCGGCCATCTTCATCCTGATTTACCGCGCGACCTATGAGCAGATTCCCTTCTCGCTGGACGAGGCGGCCCGTGTGGACGGTGCAAGCGAAACGCGCATCTTCCTGACCATCGGTGTGCCGCTGGGCGTTCCGGCGATGATTACCAGCTTCCTGTTCTCCTTCGTCTGGTACTGGAATGAGACGTACTCCACGTCGCTGTTCATGGGCAATGCCTCCCTGGGCGACGCGAAGGCCATTTCAACGCTGGTGATGGAGCTGGCAAAGTTTGAGGAAAGCTACCTGGCGTATCTGGAAAAGGCCGGTGGCTGGGCGGCACGTAACAGTGGCGCAAACATCCAGAACGAAGCTGTCACCATGGCAGGCACCATCCTGACCATTGCGCCGCTGCTGATTGTCTACTTCTGCTTGCAGCGGCACTTCACCGAGGCGATTGACCGTAGCGGCATCACCGGTGAATAATTCCCCCAAGGTATCTATACAGTCCTGCGGTGCGTCGTGGGTGCTGTACAGCTATAAGACCCGCAAGGCGTGGTGCGTATCGCCCTTGCAAAACGGCTGTCAAAGAAAATTTGATGGCAGACAAACTGAAAGGAGATTTCAAGTATGAAGAAGCTGCTTTCCTTGGTTCTGGCTTGCTTCATGGTTCTGTCCCTCGTTCCCGCGATGGCAGAAGAAGCTGGCCTTCCGCCCATGACGACGGAAGAGATTACCCTGACGGTGGCACATTGGGGACAGTCCGAAGCGGGCGAGCCCGAAGTCATCGAAGCCCTGATTGCGCAGTTTGAGGCTGCGTATCCCAACATCAACGTCGAATTCGTGAACATTGATCAGGCGACCTGGGATCAGGGCCTGACCAACCTGGCCTCCACCGGCAACCTGCCGGACGTGTTCTGGGTCTTCAACGTCCCGAATGCTGTGGCCAACGAATGGGCGCTGGACATCACCTACTACATGGAAAACGACCCCGACGCGCAGCAGCTCTATCCTGCTATGCGTGAGGCCGCGAAGATCAATGGCAAGAACTACTCCTATCCGGCCGTGCAGTTCCCGCACATGATGTTCATGAACAAGAACCTGTTCGAACAGTACAATGTGGATCTGCCCTCGATCGACTGGACGTGGGACGACTACTTTGAGCTGGCTGACGAGCTGAGCCACCCTGAAGAGTACAACTTCGGCGTGTCCAACCCGCTGTATGTTGACCTGCTCCCGGCTGCCTACAACGGCAATCAGGGCAAGTTCGGCTGGGACGGCGAGAAGTACAACTTCGACGACGTTTGGGTGAACGCCATCGAAACCCGTGCGGAAGTCATCAACAACAAGATCTGTGAGTGGATGAGCGAGGAAGAAAAGGAAGCTGTCCTGGGCGATCCTGGCGCTTGGCCTCCCGGAAAGGGCCGCACGGCGATGCACATTGACTGGCCGTGGACCATTGCGATGTTCCAGACCACCGTGCCGCAGGAAACTGGCTGTGAATACGTGTTCTATCCGCTGCCCATGGGCGAAGGCAAGGGCGAACTGACCATCGTTGACAACGGCGTTATCTCTGCCTCCACGAAGTATCCGCGTGAAGCGTGGGAACTGTCCAAGTGGATGTCCTGGGGTCCGCAGGCTGCCCTGAAGCGTCAGGAAACCTACCGTTCTCTGGGTTATGCTGTGTCCCGTATGCCGGTCGTGTCCACGCCTGAAGTGTGGCAGGATCTGCTGGACAATGCGACGGAAGACATGAAGCCCTTCTTCGAGGGTGTTCTGACCCGTGGCGTGAACTTCGTGCCCTCCAACTGGCAGACCGCTCCCGGCTGGTCCACGATTGAAACCTACTACAACACCAACGACATCGAAGGCAAGATTCTGCGCGGCGAGCTGTCCGCGGCGGACGTGGCTGCCGAGCTGCAGGCTGTGGCTGATCAGGCTGTGATTGACCATCAGGCGCTGCTGGCTGAATAATCAACCATCAAGTAACTCATTTTCTCCTGCCCTGATGCAAGAAAAACAGATGTGATGAAGGCAACAGGGCAGGAAATCCGGAGGGCAGGCAACGCACTGCCTGTCCTCCACATTCTTTCGGATACTTTTCAACTATTCCGTTTATGAAAGGTGGAACCTACCATGCGCAAAACGCGTTTCAACCCCGATCGCTTCCATGCTAACCAGATCCCGATGTATCTGGTGTTGGTGCCTATTGCGCTGTTTATGGCTCTGCCGATCGTGTTCATCATCAACCATGCCTTTAAGCCCATTGAGGAGCTGTTTGCCTTCCCGCCGCGCTTCCTGGTGGAAAATCCGGTGCTGGACAACTTCGTCAAGCTGGGCCGACAGGCGTCCTCTGGCGGCATTTCCATTAGCCGCTACATCTTCAACAGCGTCATTGTGACAGGCTCCGTGGTGCTTTTGAGCATGCTGATGTCTGCCATGGCGGCCTTCGCGCTGAGCAAGCTGCGCTTCCGCGCCAAGAACGTGCTGATGGAGATTAACAACATCGCCATGATGTTCGTGCCTGTGGCTGTCATTATCCCGCGCTACCTGCTGGTGGACAAGCTGGGCATGATTAACACCTACTTTGCACATGTATTGCCGCTGGTTGCCTTGCCTGTGGGCCTCTTCCTGGTCAAGCAGTTTACCGACCAGGTGCCGGATGCCCTCATCGAGGCCGCTATTGTGGACGGCGCGGGCTACTTCAAGGTGTTCCATCGGATCATTCTGCCGATGATTAAGCCCGCCATTGCAACCGTCGCCATTCTGGCGTTCCAGTCCGTCTGGAACAACACCGAAACCTCCACCATGTACACCAACAAGGAGAGCATGCGCACGCTGACCTTCTACATGAACACGCTGGCAAGCAACACAAACGCGGTTGCTGGACAGGGCGTGGCCGCGGCCGCATCGCTGATTATGTTCCTGCCGAATCTGATTCTGTTCATCCTTTGCCAGAGCAAGGTGATGAGCACGATGGCGCACTCTGGTATCAAGTAATTCTTTGTATCCCCCGAAATGCGCAGGAAAACATGTTCCGGCGCAAAATGAAGGAGGTATTTCCGTGAAATTGCTGATGGTTCTGCTTCTGCTGGTGCTTCCTTTGATCAGCACCGCCTTTGCGGAGGAGTATTGCAACCCCATCCAGGTCTTTAATGACAAGGGACAAAGCATGGATGCGGCCGATCCCTTCGTGATGCGCTACAACGGAAAGTATTACCTCTACACCACCGGCGCGGAAGAAATCCGCGTCTATGAATCCGAAGATCTCGTCCATTGGACGTTTCAGGGCCACTGCACCCAAAATGGGGATGGCCGCATTGCCTACGCACCGGAGGTGTGCTACTGGCGCGGGGCGTTTTATCTGATTACCTCTCCCTATGGCAACGGCCATTATATCATGAAGAGCGATTCGCCGCTGGGCCCGTTTGAGCGGGTGACGGAGAACTTCGGCTACTCCATAGATGGGTCGCTGTTTGTGACGGATGATGGCACACTCCATATGCTCAACCTGCCCGGCAACCAGTCCATCGGCGTGACGGCGCTGGATGCGGATGCCCTGACCCCTAAGGGGCTGAACAAGGCCACGGGCGTTTCCCTCTATCACTGGACGGAAGGGCCGGGCCTGATTCGCCGAGGCGATTGGTATTATCTGACCTTTACGGGCAATCACTATCTGTCCACAGGCTACCGTGTGGCATGGGCCAGCCGCAAGGGTGATCCGCTGGGACGCTACACGCAGCTGGAGGATCACACCCTGCTCATCAATAGCGTGTTTGGCGATTCCTTCACGGGGCTTGGTCATTCCGCAAGCTTCTATGGCCCGGATTTGGACAGCATCTATGCATCCTATCACAGCCATGCGCCGGAGCAGACGGGCGGTGGCCTGATTCGCTGGTATAACCTCGATCGTTTGCTGACAAACGGCGGTGTGCTCTATTCCACCGGCGCGACGAATACGGTCATGCCTGTTCCGTCGATGCCGGATGTGTATGGCGATGCGCAGGGGAATCTGCGCGACTTCACCAGCACCCAGGATGGCTTGATGGCAAGCGTCCCGGAGACACGCCGCTTCACGCAGGAATGCAATTTCAGCCTGCATGGCGGAGAAATGGCATGGCGCATCGGCTCCATGGATGGACAGGCGGCGATAATCACCACCGATGGCAAGACGATTGCCTTCCTGGTGGATAACCAGTGTGTGGCACAGGCCAATGTGCCGGAGCTGGGTGAAGCGGGTCGCCTGCACCTGCTGCGTGTGGAATGCACGGAGGATGTGCTGTATGTGTACATCGACTCGATGCGTCTGCTGACCGTGGCGCATGCTGGCGTGACGGCTGACACCATTGGCGCACTGAACCGTGACGGCGCATCGTATTCCTTCATGGCGCATACCGCAAAGGCGCTGGGCGACAGCGACATGACGGCCACGAAGGCAATTCCGGGCAGGTTTGCCGCGGTGCATGCGGTCAACGGCATGACGCTGACAAGTGTGGCAGGGCCGGACCTGGAGGCACAGGCGGCCGTGCTGGGTGAAGCCAACTACGCGGTGCGCATTGCGCAGGAGGCCGCCTATTGCTTTGACATGACCGTTCGCGCAGAGGATGCGGGCAAGACGCTGACGCTGCTGCTGGACGGCGAAACGAGGACAACCATCACACTGCCCGATGCGCCGGATGCGGCATGGTATACCTTCACGACAGCACCTGTTTCGCTGCCAGCTGGCGATCACACGCTGACGCTGCTGGGTGAGGACGTGGCGGTGATGACGGTAACGGCCTTCCAGCAGGAAGTGATGCCGGAAAAGACCTGGGCGATTGCGCAAAACGACCGCAAGGGCATCATCACGCTGGGCAACTTTGTGGCCAGGGATGGTGCGCTCTCCATCGCGTCGGGCAAGCAGGGCTTTGCGCTCATCGGTGGCGAGGGCTGCACGAATTACGAAATGCGCGTCAGCTTTGATATTCCCAAGCTTGGCAGTGGCTTTAGCGGCTTCCTGCTGCATGCAACGGATGTATCCCTCTACGACGCGCAGGTGACGGAAAGCGCCTTCGGCTATGCCATTGCGGTGACGAACACCGGCTTGACGGTGCGCCGGATGAATTACGGCATGAAGATGGACACAGACAAAATCAACATTGACGGTTGGAAGGACATGCAGCATGCCACGCTGACGCTGCGGGTGCAGGATAACACCATCAGCATCTTTGTGGGTGAGGAGACAGAGGCCGTTGCGGAGATTCACGACGCGACGCCGTATACGCATGGCATGTGTGGCTTATTCTCCACAGGCAAGGAGCTACGCGTGACGGAGCTGTCCGTGTCGCCGCTGTTATAAAGAAGGGAGACAAAATGTTGAAATTCCTGCTACTGTTGCTGGTGCTGCTATTGCCGCTGACGGCATTTGCGGAGGAATACACCAACCCGATGCAGGTGGATGGACAATATCCGCCGATTACAGCGGGTGCGGATGATTATGGTATTGGCGATCCCTTCGTGATGCGCTACAACGGTATGTATTACATGTACGCATCGACCTGCGAGGAGCGCGTGCGCGTGTACACCTCGCGTGACCTGGTGAACTGGACGTATGCGGGCTACTGCACGCAGGGGAGTGATGTGTATTTTGCCTATGCGCCGGAGGTTGTTTACTGGCGCGGCAGCTTCTACATGATTACCTCGCCCGGCGGCAATGGTCATTATATCCTGCGCAGCGACAGCCCGCTTGGGCCGTTCACGCTGGTGACGGAGAACTTCGGCCATTCCATTGACGGCTCGTTCTACAAGATGGACGACGGCCGGCTGATGATGCTCTTCCCGGACAACTGGATTATCAAATCCGCGATTCTGGATGAGGAGACGATGCTGCCTTCGCGGTCTGCATCAACGACCGGTGCGACGCTCAAGCACTGGACGGAAGGCCCAGGGCTGTTCCGTCGGGGCGAATGGTATTATCTGACCTTCACGGGCAATCACGTTTGCTCCACAGGGTATCAGGTGAGCTTTGCGTCCCGCAAGGGTGGCCCGCGCGGCAGCTTTGCACAGCGCGAGGATGCGACGCTACTCATCAACAGCGTTTTCGGTGACGAATTCAAGGGCCTTGGTCATTCGGCGAATGTGATTGGCCCGGATCTGGACAGCATGTACACCACGTATCATTCTCTGGTGTCACTGGCAGGCCCGGCGCGACTGTACAACCTGGATCGCCTGTTGACAAACGGCGGTCTGCTCTACACGACCGGCCCGAGCAACACGGCGATGCCCGTGCCGTCGATGCCGGATGTTTATGGCGATGCGGCGGGCGACCTGAACAGCTTCCAGCAGACGGAGGATGGCTATTTTGCGGACATCCCCGAAACGGGACGCTTCACGCAGGAATGGAATTTCATCCTTGGTGGAGCGACGGCGAAAATCCGCATCGGCCAGCAGGGCAATCAGGACGCGGTGGTGACGGTGACGCAAAACGCCATCACGCTGTCCATTGGCGATACGTTACTGCGCACAGAGGAATTGTCGGCCATTGGCCCGGAAAGCTGTCTGCACACCCTGCGCGTGGAAAACACGCCCGACATCCTGTATCTGTACGTGGACGACATGCGCGTCCTGACGGAAAAGGAGCTGGCGCTGACGGCACAGCACATTGGCGCATATCATGTGGACAATGTGGTGTATTCCTTCATGGCATGCACGGCGCAGGCGCTTGGCTCTGGCGACGACACGGCGGTGAAGCTGCTGCCCGGTGGCTTCAGCGCGATTCATGCCACAAATGCTGCGGAGCTGACGTGGGAATACGTCGGTGCGCAGGAGGAAAAAGCGCCGATTCTGGGACAGGCAAGCTACAATGTGCGCGTGGCAGAAACGGGCGAATATTGCTTTGACCTGAACGTCCGCAAGGCAGATGCGGGTAAGCAAATGACCATCCTGCTGGACGGAATGGAGCTTTGGCGCGGCGTGGTGCCGACCTTCACGGGACGCGGAGAGCGCTTCACCTTCACCAGCAGCCCGGTGCTGATGCTGTCGGGCGACCATGTACTGACCATTCAGGCAGAGGATGTGCTCATCAACCGCGTGGAGGCGTTTGCCTGGGCGGCGGTGGAGGAAATGCACATTGACTTTACCGACGGCACACAGCGCAATCAGTTTGTGACGCTGGGCAACTTTATGATGAAGCCGTCGGAGGAAATCCTTCGGATTGCCGGAAACAAATCAGGGTTTGCACTTTTCGGCAAAGAGGGGTATACTAATATGGCATTGGACGTTCGTTTCAAGATTCCTGAAAAGGGAAATGGAGCAAGCGGCATTCTCCTTCATGCCACGGATGTATCCCTCTACGACGCGCAGGTGTCGGAAAGCTGGTTTGGCTACAGCCTGTCCATCAGCCGTCTGGGCGTGACGCTCAAGCGCGCGCGCTATGGCGCGGTCGGCTCGGCCAGCTTTGAGGCGGTTGCGGCATGGGAGACGGCAGAGGAGGCGGCACTGCACATCGAGCTGCGGGACGGAAAAGTATCCGTCTACCTGATGGGCGAAAGCGAACCGATTCTTACGGCAGAGGATGCCAAGCCCTTTACCCATGGCCTGTGGGGCTTCTTCTCCACGGGCAAGGAGCTGACCGTGCTGGAATGCACGGTGACGCCACTTGATTGAACGCCAACTGTCATTTTCACAAGCAAAGGAGACAGTTGACATATGAAACACATGGAACTCAGTTTGAAGGAGCCTGAAAAGCTGCAAAAGGTGGCGCATGCGCTGTCCAGCGATCTGCGCATTCACATTTTGCAGCTGCTGGATGAGTGCAGCATGAACGTGCTGGAGCTTTCCCAGCGGCTGGACGTGCCGATTTCAACCGTGTCCAACAGCATTGTTGTGCTGGAGGAGGCGGACCTGATTCGCACGGAGCGTCAGGCTGGTGTGCGCGGTGTGGCAAAGCTGTGCAGCCGAAAGAAGGACACAGTTAACATTCAACTGCACCATCTGTATCACAAGGAGGTGGAAAGCTACTTCTACTCCATGCCCATTGGCGCGTACACGGATTGCCACGTTGTGCCCACGTGTGGCCTGCTGAATGCACACAGCAACATTGGTGAGCATGACAATGTGGCCTCCTTCTACGATCCCGGGCGGTTTGAGGCACAGCTGCTTTGGTTCCAGCAGGGCTTTGTGGAGTATCGCTTCTCCAATCAGGTGCTCAAGGACCATGATCTCAAATGCCTGGAGGTCAGCTTTGAGTCCTGCTCGGAGGCGCCCAACTACCGCAAGGATTGGCCCAGCGATATTACAGTCGCCATTAATGATGTCGAGATTGGCACATGGTGCTGTCCGGGCGACTTCGGTGGACGCCAGGGGCGCTTCACACCGGAATGGTGGCTGCCGTCCTCCACGCAGTTCGGTCTTCTGACACGGTGGAGTGTGGATGAAAACGGCAGCACGCTGGATGACCAGCGCATTTCCGATGTGACGCTGGATCGGCTGCATTTGCAGGACAAACCCTACATCAGCCTGAAAATTGGCATCAAGCGGGATGCTGTGCATCAGGGCGGTATCAACATTTTCGGTGAACACTTTGGGGATCATCGCCAGGCGATTATCATGCGCCTGGATTGTAGCGAAAAACAGAATGAAAATAAACTTGACACACAGGAGGAGTAAGGAAAATGAGCGAAGCATTGCGTATGGAGCATCCCAGACCCGACCGGGTGCGTTCGACCTGGTGTACACTCAATGGCCAGTGGGATTTTGCCTTTGACCATCAGAAGGTAGGCAAGAAGGAAAAGTGGTATCGCGAATTGCCCGCGACGCACAAAATCGAAGTGCCCTTTGCCTATCAGAGCAAGCTGAGCGGCATCGAGTGCCTGGACGCAGTGGACGTGGTTTGGTACGCCCGTAAAATCACCATCCCGACGGACATGACGGGTCGCCGTCTGCTGCACTTTGGCGCGGTGGACTACATCGCCGATGTGTGGCTGGATGGCCAGTATCTGGGCGGCCACGAAGGCGGCTACACGCCCTTTGTGTTTGACATCACCGACCTGACTGAGGCCGGCAAGGAATACACCCTGACCGTGCGCGCTGAGGATCGTCTGGATCCCGACCAGCCGCGCGGCAAGCAGAGCCATCGCCCGGAATGCTGGGGCTGCTGGTACACGCCTGTGACCGGTATCTGGCAGAGCGTCTGGCTGGAAGGTGTGGGCGAGTATTATCCCGTGGACTTCCGCCTGACCTCGTGCGTGGAGCGTGCCTCCATCAAGGTGGAAATCAACCTGAACGAGCTGCCCAAGAATGCCTCGATTCGCCTGACGGCCTCCTTCCATGGCGATTTGGTCGCTCAGCAGGATGTGCGCGTGACCACGGATCGCTATGTCGTGACGGAAATGTTCCTGCGCCACAATGAGACGCTGGAAGGCATCCACATGTGGGAGCCGCACTGCCCGAGCCTGTACGATCTGTCCATTGAGACGATTGTGGACGGCGAGGTCTGCGACAAGGTGGACACCTACTTCGGCATGCGCAAGATTGAGATTGTCAACGGCGCAATCACCATCAACAACCACGTGCTGTATCAGCGTCTGGTGCTGGATCAGGGCTATTGGCCGGACGGCATCCTGACCGCGCCCAGCGACGATGCCCTGCGCAAGGATGTCGAGCTGACCATCCGCATGGGCTATAACGGTGCGCGCAAGCATCAGAAGTTTGAAGACCCGCGCTACCTGTATTGGGCGGACAAGCTGGGTCTGCTGGTCTGGGGCGAGCTGCCCAGCGCATACTGGCTGCGCGACAGCCAGAAGCGCAACATGATGCGCGATCTGAGCGAAGCCATCAAGCGCGACTACAACCATCCCAGCCTGATTGCATGGGTGCCGCTGAACGAAAGCTGGGGCGTGCCCTTCATCCAGACGCAGAAGGAAGCCCAGCAGCTGGCCGACGCGCTCTACCACATGGTACACAGCCTGGACGGCACGCGCTATGTCTCCGGCAACGATGGCTGGGAGCAGGCTTGCACCGACATTGCCACGGTGCATGACTACACCGCATGGCCGCATGAGCTGACGCCGAACTACACCAACGAGGATGTCCTGCTGGACGGCAATCCGGGCTTTGGCCGCCTGGTGACGGCCAAGGGCTATGACCATCATGGCAAGCCCAAGCTGCTGACGGAATACGGCGGCATTGCCATGGCGAAGGACTCCGGCGACGGCAATTGGGGCTACAACGGCGCGGCGAAGGACGAAGCAGCCTTCCTGGAGCGCTTTGAGGCCATTACCCAGGCGTTCAAGCACATGCCGGGCTTTGTGGGCTACTGCTACACGCAGCTGACGGACGTGTTCCAGGAGGTCAACGGCCTGCTGGACATGGATCGCAATCCCAAGGCGAACCTTGATGAAATCCGCCGCATCAACTTGCAGCGATAACAGGATATGATGGCGCGGACAGAACCCCAATCCCATGGGCTGTCCGCGCCTTTTTGATAAACGGAGGAAAATCGTATGGATACCATTCGCAACCCATATGCGCTCACGGATCTTTGGGACGGAAGGGAAATCGGCGATCCGTTCCTGATGCGCCATGATGGGCGCTTCTACCTGTATTGCTCCAGCCAGAGCAGCCGCCCGGGCATCAAGTGCTGGGTGAGTGAGGACATGATTCACTTTGACTATCAGGGCTTTGTCTGCACGGACGAGCGCACCACGGGTGCGTATGCGCCGGAGGTTGCCTACAACGCAGGCAAGTTCTGGATGGTCACGTCGCCGCGTGGCAGTGGACATTATCTGCTTCGTGCGGACAGTCCGCTTGGCCCGTTTGAGGTGGTCAGTGACAATCTGGGCATCGGCATTGACGGCAGTCTCTTTGTGGATGATGATGGGCGCAGCTACTTCTATCGCGCCAGCCATCAGGGCATTCGCGTGCATGATATGCCCAGTCCCGGTGAGATTGATGTGCGCAGCAAGGTCATCGAGGCCAGCTGGCTTGGCCACTGGACGGAAGGCCCGCAGGTCATCAAGCGCGATGGCCGCTATTTCCTGACCGATACGGGCAACCATGTGCTGTCCCGTGGATATCATGTGGATTATGTTGTTTCGCATGACGGGCCGGATCGTGGCTACCGCAAGCTACGCGACGGCATTCTGCTGCTCGAAACGCGCGATGAATACCATGCGCTGGGCCATTCCTCCACCTGCGTTGGCCCGGACATGGATACGATGTATATCATCTATCACAAAAACATCCTGAATGACTGGAATCGTCCGCTGCACCGCTCGATGAACATTGACCGCCTGTATTTTAACGGCGACCGCATGTATTGCAACGCCACATGGTGGCATCAGCGCGCACCGAAGCAGCCGCTGTGTGTCAGTCGCGATGGTGTGGGTCTGGTGAATGGCGAATTGCCTGTGACCGCAGGGGATTGCTTCACGGCGGAAATCAATGTGCGCCTGACGGCAGATGTGGGCGTGGTGTCCTTTGCGGGCTTGACGCTGACCCTGCATGCGAACCGGCAGTGGACGCTGAGCAGTGGCGAAACGGGCGTTTTCCCGGAAAACGTGGCGATGGATGCGCTTGTGACGGTGAAGGTGTCCCTGCGCAAGGGACAGCTGGTGCTGTGCATCAACGGCATGGAATTCCTGCGCAAGCAGACGAATGTGACAGGTGGCCGGATTGGCGTGGGCGAAGGCTGTGCGCCGTCCTTCATCGGCCTGTCGGATGTGGCACAGGGGAGCGAAGAGGGCATTGCGGCTAAGGCCGTACCGGGTGCGTTTGATGCGGTGCATTGCCTGGAAATGGAAATGCACACGTCGGAAGGCGAAACAGGCTGTGCGGCGCTGGCGCTATCGGCAGGGGAAACAGCATCCTTCCTGCTGAATGTCTGGCAGACACGCTTGTATCATCTGGCGGTGACGGTGCGCGCGAATGATGCGCCTCTGCACCTGATGGTGAATGGGCAGGAAATGACGGCCACGCCAACGGGCGCATGCGCGTGTGATGGTATGGAAAAGCGTTATCTCGGGACGATTTCGCTTCCTGCCGGACAGTCGGTGCTGACGCTTGAAGCGAAGGAGGATGTGGTGCTTGACCGTATTTTCCTGTCGGAAGCGGATGCGTTTGCTCCGGCTGTCATCATCGACGGTGGCGAGGACGTGACAAACGGCGCATTGCATGTCGTTGGTCATAAGGCCCGCGCAAGCATGCACCGCAAGTTCTGCGGCTATACGGCGGCAGAAGGCTATGGCGAGGCGTGGTATGGCGCGCAGTGGCGTGACTATGAGCTGCACATGACCATCAACATGAAGCCGTGTTCGCCCGATGCACAGGTGAGCGCATATATCCGCTCCGGTCGGGAGTCGTGGCATGGCGATCAGGTCAAGGCCAGTCGCATCGCCTATGCCCTGCACGTGCGGGAAAATAAAATCGTGCTGGCCAAGCAGCACTATCGCGAATGGGTCTTGCAGGAAGCACCGCTGATGGTGGAATGGGGCAGCCAGCTCTCTCTGGTGCTGCGCGTTGAGGGCAGTCACATCAGTGTCATTGGCGAAAACGGCGTCTTGCTGGAAGCAACCGATCCGATGCCGATTGTGGCTGGTCGTGTGGGCGTGAGTGCAGTGACGGATGGCATGGGCTTTGCGTCGCTGAGCGTCCATGCACTGGAGTGAGGAGAAGGCAGATGAATACCATCCTATATCGGAACATTCAGCCGGAAGGTTGGTTGCGCCGTCAGCTGGAAATTCAGGCAGAAGGCCTATCGGGCAATCTGGACAAAATCTGGCCCGACGTGCGCAACAGCGCATGGATTGGCGGCGACCGTGAGGGCTGGGAGCGCGTGCCCTACTGGCTGGATGGGTTCATTCCGCTGGCGCATTTGCTCAAGGATAAGGATCTCATCATCCGGGCGAACCGGTATGTGCAGTCCATTGTGGACCGTCAGCAGCCGGATGGCTGGATTTGCCCCTGTGACGAAGCGTCCCGCGCTACCTACGATTTGTGGGCGGTGCTGCTGATTGGCAAGGTGCTGGCGCTCCACTGCGAATTTGTGGACGATGAACGCGTAGAGGATGCGCTCTATAGGGCAATGAAGAACCTGTACGACCTGATGGCGGCAGGCACGGTGCAGCTGCGCGATTGGGGCAAGTTCCGCTGGTTTGAAGGGCTTGTGCCACTGCTGCACCTGCAAAAGCGCCAGTCGGAGGATTGGATGCTGTCGCTGGGGCGCATGCTCCGGGCGCAGGGTGCGGATTATCCGGCCTTCCAGCAATTGTGGGAGCGTCCCATGAATCAGTGGCGGCAGGAGACGCACATCGTCAATCTGTGCATGATGCTCAAATACGAGGCACTGTGCAGTGCTTTCTTCGGTGAGGCATTTGGGGAGCAGACGGAAAAGCTCTGGCACGTGCTGGAAACCTACAACGGCACGGCTGTGGGGACATTCACGGGTGATGAATGCCTGTCCGGTCTGGCGAATAACCAAGGCACGGAGCTATGCGCGGTGGTGGAATTAATGTACACCTGCGAATGGCTCTATAGCGTCACTGGCGATAGTATCTGGGGCGACCGTTTGGAAAAAGTGGCGTTCAATGCCATGCCGGCCACCTTTACCGATGACATGTGGGCGCACCAGTATGACCAGATGGTCAATCAGGTGGCGTGCATCGAATTCCCTGGCAGGTCACAGTTCCGCACCAACAACGGCGAAAGTCACCTGTTTGGCCTTGAACCCAACTACGGCTGCTGCACGGCGAACATGCATCAGGGCTGGCCGAAGCTGGCACTGCATGCCATCCAGCAGACGGAAAATGGCATTGTGATTGCACATCTGCTGCCGGTGAAGGTGGAGACGGAGGTGAATGGTCAGCCTGTCTCCATTCGTGTGGTGAGCGACTATCCCTTCCGTATGCATGCGTCCATCACCGTGGAAACGCAGGCGCCGGTCATGTTTGAATTGAAGCTGCGCTTGCCGGAATGGGCCAAGGCTGTCCGGCTGAATGGCAGCATGCTGCATGTGCGCAAGGGACATTTCCTGCTGCAACGCGTGTGGCAGGGGAAGGAAGTGCTGCGGCTTGATATAGACGCCGCACCGCATTTTGAGAGCCGTCCCATGGGCCTCAAGGCGGTTGCATACGGCCCGCTGGTGTTTGCCCTGCCCATTAAGACGGAGTATCGCATGCGGGAGTACACGCGCAATCAGGTGGAACGCAAATTCCCGTACTGCGATTACGAGCTGATTCCGCAATCACCATGGAACTATGGCTTTGTGGAAACGGAATTGACAGTGCAGACGCATCCGGTGGACGAAACGCCGTTCTCCTCGGTGAAGCCGCCGCTTGGCATTCGCGCCAAAATGGCCATGGTGGACTGGGATTGGGCAGACGGCTTTGATACCGTCCCTGCGGTGAAGCCGAAGCGGAATGTGGCGATTGGCCAAACGGAGGGAATCGAGCTGATTCCCTACGGCTGCGCCAAGCTTCGCATGACGGAAATGCCGATAATCCGGAAAAAGCGAAATAAATAAGGAATCTCTGAATCATCCGGAAGCATGCTAATGACTGAATTTCAGCCATGTTTCCTTAAGCAAAAAACCCGACTTGCCGCAAAAGCAAGTCGGGTTTTTTTAATATGGAATTAGTACAGCTTTGCACCTGCGGGGATGTGGTTATCCACCATCAGCAGATGGAGCTTCTCTTCCTCGCCCTCCTGATGGACAGCGGAGAGGAGCATGCCGCAGGACTCGATGCCCATCATGGGACGCGGCGGCAGGTTGGTGATGGCGACCAGCGTCTTGCCAACCAGCTCTTCCGGCTCATAGTAGGCATGAATGCCGGAAAGGATGATGCGATCCGTGCCCGTGCCGTCGTCCAGCGTGAACTTCAGCAGCTTCTTGGACTTCTTGACGGCCTCGCATTCCTTCACCTTCACGGCGCGGAAGTCGGACTTGGAGAAGGTGTCGAAGTCCACCGTCTCGGTGAACAGCGGCTCAATCTGCACGTTGGAGAAGTCGATGACTTCCGGTTCGGCCGGCACAACGATGCTTTCGGTGGCGGGAGCGTCCTGTGCGGCGGGAGCGTCCTGTGCGACAGGAGCTTCCTGTGCGGCAGGAGCTTCCTGTGCATCCGGAGCATCCGTCGTGTTCTTGTTGTCCAGCGGCTTCATCGTCGGGAACAGCAGCACGTCGCGGATGGTGGCGCTGTCAGTCAGCAGCATCACCAGACGATCCAGACCAAAGCCCAGACCACCCGTGGGCGGCATGCCGTATTCCAGCGCGGTCACGAAGTCCTCGTCCACCTCGGCGTTGATGCCCTGCGCCTTGCGGGCGGCAACCTGCGCCTCGAAGCGGCGACGCTGGTCGATGGGGTCGTTCAGCTCGGTGAAGGCGTTGCCCATCTCGTGGCCGGTGATGAAGTACTCAAAGCGCTCGGTCAGCGTGGGATCAGACGGCTTGCGCTTGGCCAGGGGAGAAATCTCCACCGGGTAGTCGGTGATGAAGGTCGGCTGAATCAGGCTGGCCTCGACATACTCGTCAAAGAGCGCCGCCAGACAGTCGCCACGCGTGGCATCCTTTTCGACATGCACGTTGCGCTTGTCGCAGATGGCGCGGGCCTCCTCGTCACTCTGCCAGGTCGTCCAGTCTTCGCCGCAGGCTTCCTTGACGGAATCAGCCATGGTGATGCGCTTCCACGGTGCCTTCAGGTGAATGACCTGACCCTGATAGGTCACATCGGTCGTGCCCAGCGTCTTCATGGCGACGAACTCGTAGAGCTGCTCGACCATTTCCATGATTTCGTTGTAGTCGGCGTAGGCCTGATACGTTTCCACGGTGGTGAATTCGGGATTGTGGGTGGCGTCCATGCCCTCGTTGCGGAAGATACGGCCCACTTCATACACACGCTCAAAGCCGCCAACAATCAGGCGCTTCAAGTACAATTCCGTCTCGATGCGCAGGAACATGGGCAGGTGCAGGGCGTTGTGATAGGTGCGGAAGGGACGCGCGGAGGCGCCAATCTCGACCGAGTGCAGCACGGGCGTATCCACTTCCAGATAGCCACGGCCATCCAGGAATTCACGCACGGCGGAGATGATGCGACTACGCATGCGGAAGGTATCGCGCACCTCGGGATTGACGATGCAGTCCACATAGCGCTGGCGATAGCGCAGGTCGGTATCGACCAGACCGTGGAACTTCTCCGGCAGCACCTTCAAGGATTTGCACAGCAGCGTCAGGGACTTGACGTGGATGGAGGCTTCACCGGTCTTGGTGCGGAACACAACGCCGCTCACGCCGATGATGTCGCCCAGGTCGTCCTTCTTGAACGCCGCATAGGCTTCCTCGCCCAGGTCGTCACGGGTGACATAAATCTGCATTTCGCCCTGCGCGTCCAGCAGATGCGCGAAGGCGGCCTTGCCCATCACGCGGCGAGACACCATACGACCGGCAAGGGAAACCGTCTGGCCTTCCAGGGCATCGAACTGGTCGATGATTTCCTGAGAATGGTGGGAAACGGTGAAGCGAGTGATTTCATAGGGGTTCTGACCAGCGTCAATGAGCGCCTGCAGCTTCTGGCGGCGAATAATTTCCTGCTCAGACAGCGCGGGCGTCAAGGGCGTTACGGGATAATCTGCCATGAGGATGTTCCCTCCTGTATTTCAAAAATCAAAAGATGGCGCGGGAAATCCTGCGCCGGAAGGTGTCTTAGCGATGAATGTCCACGATGCGCAGCTGCAAGGTGCCACGGAGCGTTTCCACGTCCACCATAGCGCCAACGGACTTACCCAGCAGGGCAGCGCCGATGGGGCATTCGCTGGAAATACGGCCCTCGTCCGGGTCGGCTTCGTCAGCGCCAGCGCCCACGATGGTGTATTCATACTGATCGCCCGTGTTGACATTCTCATAACGGACGGTGATACCAACGGACACGCGGTCAGTGGACAATTCGCTTTCGTCCACGATTTCGGCGTTTTCAATCAGGGCCTTCAAACGGGCAATCTCGGCCTCGTTCTTCGCCTGATCGTTACGGGCTTCTGTATATTCTGCGTTTTCGGACAAGTCACCGAATCCACGAGCGGTTTCAATCGCGGCGATGATTTCCTTACGTTTGACATTGAGCAGGTAATCGTAGCGTTCCTGAAGTTTATGCAGCGATTCCGCTGTCATGACATTGCGCTTTTCTTCTGCCATGGTGGTTGTTGCTCCTTTCGATGGTGTGGCACACACAGGCCACAAAGAAGCACCCGGAGGCGATTCCAGAAAAGAATAGGAAGCCTCGGATGCGATTGCCTAATGGGACATCTTTCATTATACCTGTTTTTTCTGCTACTGTCAACCGGATAGCATGTGGAAAGCGCCGAAAAACACGGCAAAGCGCCCCAAAAACGCCCCACGCGGAAACAGCAAAAAAAGCGCACCCAACCCAATCGCGAAAAGGGAT
>CAYXHF010000026.1:0-35176 GCA_964464815.1 uncultured Faecalibacterium sp. | reverse complement strand
TTTTTGCACTGCGTGGGCGGTGAATCAAGGCAAAATTACTTCGTTTCCACGGCCATGGTGACCAGCTTCTGGCTGCGCTTGAGGAAGGCGGTGATTTCGTCGGCTTCCAGCGGCGCGGCACTCATGCGGGCCAGGTCGTAGAGCTGCTGGCAGAGCAGCTGGGTCGTTTCGTCCTCCGGGTCACGGGCAGACAGCGCCTGCACCGTGGCGTTACGGCGGTTCAGCACCAGCGTGAAGCGGTCGGGCATCTCGAAGGACTGGCCGTAGAGGCGGCTCATTTCCTTCATGCGGCGAACCTGCTCGTCCTCGGTGACCATGGCGGGCAGCTCGACATCGGAGAGGCTCTGGAGGTTCACGGGCAGGTCATCCTTGCCCAGCGCCTTGCGGAACATGGTCTGCATGGCCTCCTGATCCAGCTCCTTGCCTTCCTCGGACTCTTCCACCAGACCGGACACATCCGCGTCCACACGGGCGAAGGACAAGTTTTCCTCGCCACCGGAATATTCCATGAAGGACTGGAAGTTGCTGTCAATCACATGCTCCATCACGACCACGTCAATGCCGCGGCTGGTGTAGAGGGAAACGCTGGCGGCCTGACGCTTGGGATCGTTGGTGTAGTAAATCTTCTTGTCCGTCTTGTCGGCGTTGGCGGTCTTGTATTCCTCCAGCGTCAGATAGCGGTCGTCCGTGGTCTTGTAGAGGATGGCCTTCTTGACCTGGTCGTAGAACTTCTGGTCACGCATTGCGCCGAACTTGACGAAGGGAGCAATGTCGTCCCAGTACTTCTGGTAGGTATCGCGCTCGGTGTTGAACAGACCGCAGAGCTTGTCGGCGACCTTCTTGGTGATGTGCGCGGAAATCTTCTTGACCGTGCCATCGTTTTGCAGGAAGGAGCGGCTGACGTTCAGCGGCAGGTCGGGACAGTCAATCACGCCCTTGAGCAGCGTCAGGAATTCCGGAATGACCTCCTTGACGTTGTCCGCCACGAACACCTGACCCGCGAAGAGCTTCACCTGACCCTCGTACTTGCCAAAGTCGTTGCTCAGCTTCGGGAAGTACAGGATGCCCTTGAGGTTGAAGGGATAATCGACATTCAGATGCACCCAGAACAGCGGATCCTCCCAGCCGAACATCTTGTGATAGAAGTCGATATACTCCTTATCCTCACATTCGCTGGGCTTCTTGAGCCACAGGGGCTTGGTGTCGTTAATCAGGCTGGGCTTGACGTCCTCAAAGACCTTCTGCTTCTTGGGCGTGCCGTCCTCATTGGTTTCGCCGGGAATTTCCTCTTCACGCTCAATCGGCTTGGCGTTGGCATCCATGATGTAGATGGGGTAGGCCATATAGCCGCAGTAGCGGTTCAGCACCTCGCGCACGCGGTAGAGCTCCAGGAACTCCTTCTCCTCGTCTGTGATGTGCAGGATGATGCTCGTGCCATGCGTGGTGCGGTGGCCTTCGCTGATGGCAAAGTCCATGCCGTCGGTGGACTGCCAATGCACCGGGTCAGCGCCCTCCTGGCAGGAAAGCGTTTCGATTTCCACATTCTCGGACACCATGAACACGCTGTAGAAGCCCAGACCGAAGTGGCCGATGATGTCGCCCTTCTTCTCGTCGCCCTCGAACTTCTTCATGAACTCAGTTGCGCCGGAGAACGCCACCTGGTTGATGTAACGGCGGACTTCATCCGCGGTCATACCGATACCGGTGTCGTCAATCGTCAGGGTCTTCTTTTCCGCATCGACGGTCACGGTCACAGACATTTCCTCTTCCGTGCCGGGATTGGTCATGCGATACTTGGTGATGGCGTCGCAGCCGTTGCTGACCACCTCACGCAGGAAAATATCCTTATCGGAGTACAGCCAGCGCTTGATAACAGGCATAATATTTTGCGCGTCAATAGATACAGAACCCTTTTCCATTTCGATAGCCATAAAAAATTTGCCTCCTTGGAAAATATGCTTCCTTATCGTTCTGGGTTATTGCTCACCCACGAGCAATATTGTACCACGCTTTTTTCCAAATTGCAATAGAAAATTAGCACTCAACGGGCGTGAGTGCTAACAATTTTGCGATTTTTTGTGTGGAGGAAATGGAAAAGTAGATAGAATCAGGAAATGGTGGAAGAAAATGCTTCTTGGGCGAGGTCTGGAAGCTGGTTCTTTCGCTCCTGCTTATTCCCCAATCCGTTCCAGCAGCTCACCCGGCTTGACAGCCAGCACCTTGCTGAGCTGGAAGTCCTTCAGGCTGCGCGTGACGATGAAGTCAGCCTTCAAACATAATCGCTAAAGCTGCAAAGGAAATATTAGCTAAGAATAGCGGAGGAAATTGTTTGATTACACTTTTTACAACGAACACGCGAAAAATACCAATATCGCCCCAATTTAAGCCCAAAAAAAACGCGATACCCGGCGCTATACCGGATACCGCGCAAAAGCGATGACAAATTTGTTGTTGACTGTGTGAATAAGCTGTGGATTATTTCCGCGTGCGGTGACGACGGCAGAGCGCCACGACGACGGCGAACACAACCACGATGCCGATGAAGGGCAGCGCCGCCGTCACGAACACCACGCAGTCCTGTAGGAAGCCGACGAAGGCGTTCCAGCCGGTGTGCAGGGCGCTGGCAAGGCGCGTGCGGAGGGAAACGGTCGTGTCGGACAAGTCCGCTTGCAGCTCCTCGGTGATGGAGAGGCGAACCGTGGATTGTGCGACCTGCTCGTCGGTGTCGGCCAGACTGCTTTCCAGCTGCTCGATGGTGAACTGCGTGTCGGCAAGCTGTGATTCCAGCGCCAACAGGTCGGCCAGATCGCCCGCTGTATCGGTCAGGGCTTGCAGACGCGCCAGCAGCAGACGCTGGTTTTCCAGCCGTGCGGCGGTGTCCTGATAGCTGGCGGTCACATCGTCGGCGGAAATCGTGCGGCGCGTGATGCGTCCCAGCTGCTCCGCATCCAGCAGGAAGGCATCCAGCGATTCGGACGGTACACGCAGGGTCATGGATGCATTGCGCAGGGCGTTGCTGCTGGTGGCTTCGCTGGAATATTCCACATAGCCGCTGTATTGCGTAAGCAGTGTTTCCAGCTGCTGCATGCTGGTTTCGTAGGTGCTTGTCTTGATGGTGAGCGAGGCGGTGCGGATGATTTTGCTCTCCGTCTGCACGCTACTGGTGATAGTAGTTCCTGAGGCCGTTTCAGGGGCGGCGTAGGTGCTGGCGCGGGAGCTGCCGAGCATGATGCCACCATCTGCGTCCTCGGCATAGGAGGCCGTTGCGACGGCGTTCTGCTCCTTGCTGGTGGCAGGGGCAAGGCTGTCCTTTGTCAGCAGCGTGCCGGTGACGACAAACACAAACGCCGCGGCAACGGAAAGGATGCGCGTCCAGCGTCTGGAGAAGGTGAGGGTACGGCTGGCAGGGGTCGATGCGGCCTGGTTCATGGCGTCCTCCTTGACAAGGGCGGTCCACTGAGCATGAAGCTCCGCCGGCATGGGCGGCACATCATCATTCAGGGCCGACAAATTTTGCCGGAGGACTTCGTTTTCATCAAAGTTCCTGTTTGTTTCGTGGCTCATTGTTTTGTCCTCCTTTCACTTGGTTGGACGCTGGAAATGCGTTTTTTGTTCCCGGTGTGTCTCTAAATAGGAAGATATTTTGGCGCGCGCACGGTTGAGACGACTCTTGACCGTGCCGACGGATACGTGCATGATGTCGGCAATCTCCTCATACCGCTGCTGCTCCAGGGCGTAGAGGATAATGGTTGTGCGCATGTCGTCGGGCAGGGCATCAAGGGCCTGCTGTAGCTGGGTGTCCGATTCGCTGTGCAGGGCGGCTTCCTCCGGTGTGGGGGAAGTGTCGCGTGCCTCGAAGCCGTTTTCGGCCATTTGATCCATGGAGTCGCTATCGGGTGTGCGGCTTTGGTGGCGCAAAAAGTCAATGCAAACGCTGACCGCGATTTTATACAGCCAGCTGGAAAAGCCGCAATCACGCCGGTATTGTCCGATGGAGCGCCATGCCTTGAGCATGACCTCCTGCACACAGTCCATGGCATCCTCCCGCTGGTGGACATGATGCCAGCAAACGCGCCATAGCATCTGCTCATATGGCGTGACAAGCGCCTCGAAGGCAGCCGGGTCGCCAGACTGCGCACGACGCAGGGTCAATTCATCCATAGAAATCGCCTCCTTGACAGAGTAACGATGGGAAAAACAAAATTGTTCCCGAAATGTGACAGAAAAACGGAAAAAATGTACTTTTCTCCTTGAAGTGAGGATACCACAAAGCGCGAAAGGTGTCAATCAAGCACGCAAATGCCAATTGTTGCAGAGATGTTACAAATGCGTAACGAGAATCCTAAACCGTTTCAAAACGATGCGAAAAATGTCGAAAACACCTCCGGAGCCCTTGACGAATGCAAAAAGAAACGGTATCATAGTAGATGCGTTTTTGTCAAAAAGGAGGGGAAGGTGTATGAATATGGTCGAATATGAGGGTGCTATACCCGTTTTGGCGTATGCATATCTTTCCCACGAGCGCAACTGGAGTGGCCCGCAAGCCTTCCGCATTACCATCTACTATGATGATACGCTGATGTACCGCACGTATGACAAGAACGAACAGGTGCTGGAAAGCGATTTCTTCCACCTGAAGCCTGGCACGGCAGCCCTGCTGGCGGAGCAGATACAGCATGAAAGCTGGTGGATGGGCAATGTACCCATCTGCATCAAGGCGGACAATCGCGCCCGCAGCACCAGCATGTTCGGCTTCGCGGGACAGAAGGCGATGTTTGAGTGCGAGGATTTGAACAGCATGGTTCTGCGCGACTTCGGCAGCCACCGTGGTCAGCTGGCGCGCGGACTCTACTTCATGCTGGAAAACACCGCCATTTTGCTGCGTCAGAGCAATTTGATGCTGGGCGCGGACAACTTCCAGTGGGAATGGGACAAGGTGTCCTTCTTCGTGCCGGAGGCAGCACCGGTGGAAATGACGATGCCCAACACGCCGCAGCACACGGGTGCGATGCGGAACACGGGCGCAATGCAGCAAACGGGAAGCATGGACGGAAGTATGCAGCACAGCGACCGCTATCGCATGGCGTAATACGGATTCTCATTTGAGATGGATATGATGATGTAAGCAAAAAAGCAGTATGCCCGGCGCAAACCGAATGCGCGCAAACGGCGCGATACTGCTTTTTGTCTTTTTTTCGGGCAGGCAGGACTTTCCCGAAAAAACAAATCAGGAGGATGAAAGACATGAGCGACACGATTCAGGCAAAGTATCAGGCGTGGTTGGATTGCCCGAACATGAACGAGGAGCTGCTTTCTCAGCTTCGCAACATGGACGCGGAGGAGAAGAACGACAGCTTCTACCGCGGCCTGGCGTTTGGCACGGGCGGCCTGCGCGGCGTGCTGGGTGCGGGCGAAAACCGCATGAACCTCTATACCGTGTCCAAGGCGACGCGTGGTCTGGGCCAGTATCTGCTGGAAACCTTTGAAAACCCGTCCTGCGCGGTGAGCTGCGACAGCCGCATCCACAGCCGCGATTTTGCCGAGCTGACGGCGGCGACGCTGGCGGAAATGGGCATTCGTGTGTATCTGTACAAGACGCTGATGCCCACGCCCATGCTGTCCTACGCGGTGCGCCATCTGCACACCAGCGCGGGCGTGATGGTCACGGCCAGCCACAACCCGGCCAAGTTCAATGGCTACAAGGTGTATGGCGAGGACGGCTGCCAGATTACGATTGAGGCGGCAGACCGGATTTATGCCTTCATCACGGCGCAGGAAACGCTGCGCGACAATCTGCCCGACTTCCAGAAGTATCTGGACAACGGCATGATTTCCTATATTGATGAGGAGACCATCGAAAGCTACTATCAGGTGATTGATGGCCTGCGCATCGCGCCCACGGAGGAAAAGCTGCACATCGTCTACAGCCCGCTCAATGGTACGGGCAATGTGCCGGTGCGCGAAATGCTGCGCCGTCTGGGCAATATCGAGGTGGATGTTGTCGCCGAGCAGGAGCTGCCGGACGGCCATTTCCCGACCTGCCCCTATCCGAATCCCGAAATCCGCGAGGCGATGCAGCTGGCCATCGAAAAGACCATCGCGACCGGTGCGGATATGTGCGTGGCGACGGATCCCGACTGCGACCGCATTGGCGCGGGCGTTCGTCAGGGCGACAGCGTGACGCTGATTTCCGGCAATGACATGGGCGTGCTGCTCCTGGATTACGTGTGCAGTCACCGCAAGCCCTCCGAACTGCCGCCGGTGGCTGTGAAGACCATCGTGACGACGGAAATGGCGGTGCCGATTTGCCAGAAGTACGGCGTGGAGCTGCGCAACGTGCTGACCGGCTTCAAGTTCATTGGCGAGCAGATTGGCCTGCTGGAGCAGGAAGGCCATGCGGAGCGCTATGTGTTCGGCTTTGAGGAGAGCTACGGCTACCTCTCCGGCACGGATGTGCGCGACAAGGACGCCGTCAACGCGGCGGTGCTGGTGTGCGAAATGGCCGCGAACTACAAGGCGCAGGGCCTGACGCTGTTGGACAAGCTGGATCAGCTGCGTGCGGAATTCGGCTTCTTCGCCCAGCGTCTGCTGACCTTCCAGTATGAAGGTGAGTCCGGCGCGGCCAAGATGGCACAGATTATGGCCAACCTGCGTGCGCCTCTTGCAACCTTCACCGATGCGCATTTCCCCACGGCGCAGCGCATCGACTACCAGAACGACGACACCGGCCTGCCCAAGAGCGACGTGCTGTCCTTCGCGCTGGCGGATGGCAGCAAGATCATCGTTCGTCCCTCCGGCACGGAGCCGAAGCTGAAGGCGTACCTCTTTGCCAAGGGCGCGAATCAGCCCGAGGCTGAAAAGGTGCTGGATGTGCTGGAAGCGCTGATGAACGGCTACTGCAAGGCATAAACCCAATTGTAATACAACAGACTGATGACCCATGCGGTTGTCAGTCTGTTTTTTGATGCGAACAAATGGCAGGTGCGACAAAAAACACTTGTTTTTTTATTAAAAATCCGTTCCCTTTTTCAGGAAATTGTGCTATCATTCCATTGCAAAAAAACAAAGCAAAGGAGCGGATGCTTTATGGACACCCGGACATTTCTGGTGCCGGATTATTTCGAGGATTTTCATTGCAAATGCGGACAATGCCGCCACAACTGTTGCGATGGTTGGGCCGTTACGTTTTCGCAGGACGATTATTTTCGCCTGCTGAGCGTGCCGTGCTCACCGGAACTACGCAGAAAGCTGGATGTATCTCTGCACGTGATGAATCAGCCGTCACCGGAACGGTATGCACAATTATTGCCCAATTGGGAAGGCCATTGTCCATTGCAACGGGAGGATGGCTTATGTGGCTTGCAAACAGAATGCGGGGAAGATGGTATTTCCAGCACGTGTCGCTATTACCCACGCGGATTCCGGACACTGGATGACAATCAGTGCGCTTGCTCGGCGTCCTGCGAGCAGGTGGTAGAATTATTGATGGCGCGCAAAGCACCCCTGACCTTCCACTGGCGTGCACTGACTTTGGCCATTCCGGTATCACCACGCGTGCCACCGGAGGAAGCGGAACACACGCGCATGTTGCGGCAAGACATGATTGCCATGTTACAGGAGCGGAATGTATCCATGGGACAACGCTTGATGGGCATTTATGCGGCAATGTGCGCGGAGGAAAACGGCAAGGCAAGCAGTGAACAACGATGGGATGCATATCATGTGGCGGTGGCTATGAAACTTCCAGCACCGAACTGGGAGGAATATGCGGGCATGGTACGCATGCTGATTGAAAAGCTATTGCTGGACAGCGCCAGCATGGGCGACTATGCGGAAGAAATACTGCCGATGCTTTCGGCAGATGGGGGATCACATGCCTGCACGAAGCTTGTGCAGGATGAGCCGGATGCGCCAATCTGGATGGAACAGCTGATGGTGAATCACGTGTTTTATGAAGGATTCCCGTTTTCCGACCACATGGAACGACCGAAAATGGGCGCATTGTCACTGACGGCCACATATGCGGTTTTGCATGTGGTGATGGCACTGTATCATACGCTTCATCCGGAAAGAGAAAAGTTGGTGGATGTCATTGCGGCCTGTTTCCGCGTGATGGAGCATAGCTCGTTTGGCTGGAATGCCGCTGTGGTGCTGGAACAGGCTGGGTGTTCGGGGGAAAATGGCTTGCGAACGTTGGCAGGGGTGTGAATAGGGCCTTTGACTGGTTTTGATTAAACAGTATATAACGTTATTGAAGATAAATATATTCAACCATAGAAAATACGAACATAATTTTTTCAAAATAGTATTGACAACATGATATGAATGTCATATGCTTAAATTACCGGGAAACGATGGACGTTCATTGGTAAGGTAGAACTAGAAATGGTATGATTTATTTGGAATTAAGTAGAAAGTAATTGTTAGAAGGGAAAAATATTTATGAAACGTTTTATCCTCGGTCTGTCCATGTTCCTGACAGGTCTACTGGGCAATGCCATGATGCTTTCTGGTGTGGCCACGTATACGGGCAATATCGTTACGGAGGGCGCAAAGTGGGCGGTACGACTGGAAGCGGTGGGCCTGATGGACTGGTTCCGCGTGTTTGAGGTCTGCTGGATTCTGGGTGCAATCATCCTGATTGTTGACTTAATATCTTCGGGTGTGAAAGGCGTGAAGAAATACGCCGAGGAAAACCAGAAGTATTTCAAGAAGTAAAAAATGCAATCAAAACGGCTACGCAAGCGTCCTGTGACATTTGCGTAGCCGTTTCTGTATGTGTTAAGAAAACAAGGTGCAGCCCATTTCGCGGAATTCCTCCGCCTTTTGGAGCAGCATCTCCTCCGTCACTTGAAATTTGGTGGATAGACAGTGTAGACAAAAGAAGGATGTTGCGCCGCGGTTAATCAGCTTCTTCGTCAGGGCAATTTCCACCGAGCGCAGGGCGCAATGGCATTGCATGCACTCAGGCATTTTCCTTCACCAGATGACCGATGAACAGGCGGCAGTCATGCGACTTGATGTGCGGGTTGTAGCTGTCCTTCACCGGGCCGATGTGTTCACCGGAGAAGACATCCGTCAAATCAAGCGCCACGCCGCAGGTTGCCGGCAGACCCATGTCGGCGAATTCGACATGCACCTCGGCATCGGCGTCGGCCAGGTTGGCATAGAAGAGCGCGAATTCGTCATTGGAGAGCTGGCGCAGCATGACCAGTGCGGTGTCGGCCGGATGCGACCAGGGCTCCAACGGGTCGGACGGATTGGGCACGCACACGCTGTCGCGACGCACCACATACGGCGGACGGCAATCCTCGTCCTGATCAATGCGCAGGAGCGTGGGATTGAGCATCAGCTCGCGATATTCCGGTGCAAGCGTGCGCAAATCCGCACCCATCATCAGCGGCACGCCGCACAGGCACCAGAGCGTGAATTGCAGGCGGTATTCTTCGTACGTGCAAACCTTGCCCAGACCCACGTTGCCCTTGCCGCACATGCCGACGGTCAGCATGTCCATGTCGTTGAAGCAGTGGCTGGCGTTCATGCACAGATTGTTCAGCTGGCTCTTGACGATGTCGGTGAAGGAGACAAAATTGTCCATGATGTCGCCGGTGGAGCGATACATGTGCGCACCGATGGAGCGCATCCACTGGCCGGCGTCCTCCGAACCCCAGTTGCAGGCGGAGAAGAGAATCTCGCGGCCGGTCGCCTTGAGCGCCATGGCCATGGTCAGATAACGCGCCTTGCAGTTGCCCGAGGACGGGAAGTTGCAGAAGTCATATTTCAGGAAGTCAACACCCCAGTCCGCGAAGGTCTGGGCATCGACGAATTCGTGATCATAGCTGCCGGGATAGCCTGCGCACGTGCGCGCACCGGCGCAGGAGTACATGCCGAATTTCAGGCCCTTGCTGTGGACATAATCGGCAACGGCCTTCATGCCGTTGGGGAACTTCTCCGGGTCGGGCACGATGCGGCCATCCGCGCCGCGCTGGCGCAGACTCCAGCAGTCGTCAATGACCAGATATTCATATCCGGCATCACGATAGCCCTGAGAAACCATGAAGTCGGCCATCTGATGAATCAGCTCTTCATTAATTTGCCAGCCAAAGGTGTTCCAGGAGTTCCAGCCCATCGGCGGTCTTTGTGCAAGTGACATTTGATGTAACCTTCTTTCTCTGCCGACAAAAAAGCGACAGGTGGATTCTTTCAATGAATACATTCGTGACAGAGGACAAAAACCCTGCTGCAAAATTGAATTTTTTTTACGAATGAATAGGAGAAATGTGATTTTTGTAAGCAAGTAAACCAAATTATGCAAGGAAAACGTTTTATGCGAAAATCGCCTTCAAAACCGATGGGTCAAATAACGTATGTTTTGTGGAGGGTGCACAAGTAAACGCTTTCAGAACATCATTTGCATCAATCGTTTTCGGGACGCAAAGAATGATAAAATCGTGCAAAATGTGCAAAAATATATCGCAAAACGATAACAAAAGGACAAAAATGTCTTGACAATCCACAAATGTAACGGTATGATATGAATAGCCACATTATACAAATTGCCGAATCCGAAAGGCACTGGTGTCAGGTGGCTTTTTCGGAGGAAGAGAGGTCTGAAAACTCATGAAAGCCAAACATGCCGCATGCGTCCTGCTGGCGCTCCTTGTTGCCGCGCTTTCCTTTGCATCTGCGGAAGAAAGCGCCCAGACGCCCAATCGCGAGCTGCCCTTTCCGCGCTATAAGAATGACGCGGTGCATGATCCGTCCATTATCCGCGCTGATGATGGATGGTATTACATTTATGGCAGTCATATGGCCGCCGCACGCAGTCAGGATCTGATTAAGTGGGAGATGATTTCCCGCGATGCAGGCAGTGGCTGCACGCTGGTGGAAAATGTGCAGGAGCAGATGCAGGAGGCACTCCAGTATGCCAAGACAACGACGTTCTGGGCGCCGGACGTGGTGCAGCTGGCCGATGGCCGCTATTACATGTATTACTGCACCTGTGAAGGCTCGTCTCCGCTCAGCGCCCTGGGTCTGGCGGTTAGCGACAAGCCGGAAGGCCCGTATGAGGATCTGGGTGTGTTCCTCAAAAGCGGCTATGCAGGCTATGATGCAACGGTGCTGCCCAACGTGGTTGATCCCTGCGTCTTCTTTGACAAGGAAGGCCGCCTGTGGATGGTCTACGGCAGCTACTCCGGCGGTATCTACATCATGGAGATGGATACCGAAACCGGTCTGCCGATGAAGGGCCAGGCCACCTACGGCAAGAAGCTGCTGGGTGGCAACCATTCCCGCATCGAGGCGCCCTACATTATGTATAGCCCCGATACGGATTACTACTACTTATTCCTGTCCTTTGGCGGACTGGGTGCAAACGATGGCTACAATATCCGCGTTTGCCGCTCCAGGACGCCGGACGGCCCGTATGAGGATGCGCTGGGTCAGAACATGATTGGCTGCGCCGGTAAGCGTGGCACGTACTTCAACGACCCGGACTATGCGCCCTATGGCGTCAAGCTGATGGGCGGCTACGAGTTCAAGGCGCTGGATACGGATGCGAACAAGATTACGATTGCCTACCGTTCGCCGGGTCATAACTCGGCCATCTATGATGAAGAAACGGGTCGCTACTTCATCGTCTTCCACACGCGCTTTGCCAACACGGGTGAAAGCTTCGCCATCCGCGTACACGAGATGTACATGACGGAGGACGGCTGGCCGGTCGTCTCGCCCTTGCGCTATGCAGGGGAAAGCCCGCAGCCGGTGGAGGAGGAATACCGTGGCGGCATCTACAAGGTGCTGCTGCACGAGCGCGACATCAACACTGTGGAGCATGTCAGCCAGGTTATCACGCTGAACGCGGATGGCACGGTGACAGGTGACCTGACGGGCACGTGGACGTGCGAGGATGGTGTGAATGTCCGCATGACGCTGGGCGAGCATACCTACGTGGGTGTGATGCACACCGCGCTGGATGCGTCTCAGCGCAACTGGGCGAGCTGTATTTCCGCGCTGGATGAAACCGGGGCATCCCTGTGGGCCATTCGGGCGCTGGTTCAGGAATAAGAAAGGAATGGGGTGTATCGCTTGCGCAAACAAATTTTGACTCTGTGTGTCCTGCTGTGCTGTCTGCTGTCCTTTGCCGTGGCAGAGGAAACGACGACGGATGCACTGACCAATGACACGCTCTACACCGCAGCTTCTGCGCTGTACACCATGCCGCTCTACACGGGCGAGGATGTGACGACGGCCGTGGATCTGTCCATGACGGTTGGTCAAAGTGGCGAAGCTTCCTTTACTGTGCCGCAGGACGGCCAGTATGAGCTGTGGCTCTCCTATGAGAACACGGCCAACACGACCCTGCCCACGGAAATGACCGTGACCATTGATGGTCAGGTGCATTTCACGGAAATGCAGCGCGTGAAGCTGAATTCGCTGTGGATTGACGACGGCGTGTTCCCGAAGGATCGCTATGGCAACGAAATTGCCATGCAGCCCTACGCCAAGGAAGGCACGCTGATGGCTGGCATCAGTGACTCCGCGGCCCGCACGGCTGATCCGATGCTGTTTGAACTGACCGCGGGTGAGCATACCATTGCTTTCCTCGTGCAGGACGGCGGTGTCCACATCAGCGCGCTGACGCTGCGTGCCAAGACGGAGATTCCGGCCTACACCGCCGGTGACGCCAGTGGCGACAACCTGATTGTCATTGAGGCCGAGCAGATTTTCAGCCGCAGCAAGTCCTCCATCCGCGGCGCGGGTGAGTTCAATGCGGTGCTGAATCCCTACAGCAATGACGACCGCAAGATTAACTTCCTGGATGGCGCGTCCTTTGACACGGCGGGTGACACGGTATCGTGGCGCTTCACGGTGGAGGAGGATGGCTGGTACTATCTGGGTGCGTATTATCGCCAGAGCGCCCGTGCGGACTTCCCGACGTTTGTGGACATCCGCGTGGACGGCGTGATTCCGTCCGAGGAAGCGCGCGAGGTGGCGTTTAACTACACCACGTCCTTCACCCACATGCAGGCCAAGACGAAGAGCGGCGATCCGCTGACCTTCTACCTGACCAAGGGTGAGCATGAGCTGTCCTTCACCATCAACGCCAGCTGCTTGACGCCGGTGTATGAGACGATTGACGAATTGCTGGACGGCATCAATGCCCTGTCCAACGACATCAAGTCGCTGATGGGTGGCACGACGGCCGACGCCTACCGCAACTACCGTATGCTGGAGAACTTCCCGGATCTGGTGGAGCGTCTCAATGGCTGGGCCGATGCGTGCGTGGCGCAGGTGAATTACATCAAGCAGTATTCGCCCATCGGCAGTGGCAGCGCGTTCTCGTCCATGACGATGTGCGCCGACCAGCTCTACCGTCTGGCGAAGGAGCCGGAGGAGCTGCCGCGCCGTCTGTCGGAATTCTCCACCGGTGCGAACTCTGCGGCCCGTATGCTGGCACAGCAGCTGTCCGACATGGCCATCAACGACCTGTCCATTGACCAGATTTATCTCTATCAGGCCGATGCGAAGCTGCCCTCCAAGCCCAACTTCATTCAGTCCGCGCTGGCGGGTGTGACGCGCTTTGTGTCCTCCTTCTCCTCGCAGGACTATGCCGCTGGCAGCAAGGACAATGGCCATCTGCAAATTTGGATGGGCCGCAGCCGCCAGTACGTGGAAACCCTGCAAAACATGATTGACACCCAGTTCACGCCCATGACGGGCATCGAGGTCGATTTGTCCCTGATGCCGGACGCGAACAAGCTGGTGCTGGCCAACGCCGCTGGCACGGCGCCCGATGCGGTGCTGGGCTTGCAGTACGTTGTTCCTTCCTATTTAAATATCCGTGGCGCACTGGTTGACCTGACGCAGTTTGAAGACTTCGGCGAAGTCGCACAGCGCTTCTCCTCGGGTCTGTTCATTCCCTATACCCTGGGTGACGGCGTGTACGCCATGCCCGAGACGGTCAACTTCTGGGTCATGTTCTACCGCAAGGACATCCTGGAATCCCTGAAAATCGAAGTACCGAACTCGATGGACGAGGTGAAGCTGATTCTGCCGGAATTGCAGCGTCGCTCCATGAACTTCTACTATCCCACGGCTGGCATGGTCGGCACGAAGGTGTTCCCGGGCACGCTGCCGCTGCTTTTGCAGGCTGGTGGCTCCATCTACGGTGACATGATTGCCGACACGACGCTGGATAGCGAAATCTCCCTGAATGGCTTCAAGGAGCTGACGGAGCTGTTCACGGTCTACAACATGCCCACGGACGTTCCGTCGCCCGGCTTCTATCAGCAGTTCCGTGATGGCACGCTGCCCATCGGTATTGCTGACTTGTCCACCTACAACCTGCTGCTCAACGCCGCACCGGAGCTGGACGGCCTGTGGGACATTGCTCTGTTCCCTGGTCTGACGGATGAAAACGGTGAGGTGCAGCGCTGGACGACCGGTGGTGCCGAAACGATGGGCATCATGAGCCAGAGCACCAAGCAGGAAGAAGCCTGGGAGTTCCTCAAGTGGTGGTCCTCCGCTGAGGTGCAGAGCGAATTCGGTAATCTGCTCCAGAGCACCTACGGCCCTGAGTACATCTGGCCGACGGCCAACAAGGAAGCCTTCTCGACCCTGCCGCTGCGCGCCGCGCACAAGCAGGTCATCATCGAGCAGATGGAATGGATGACCGAAGCACCCTGGGTGCTTGGCACGTACATGCTCGAACGTGAGCTGTCCAACGCCTTCATCTCCGTTACGGTGGACGGCGTGGAAGCACGCCGCGCCATGGACACGGCGGTCAAGCGTATCGACCGCGAAACCTACCGCAAGCTGGAGGAATTCGGCTATTACAAGGATGGCGTGATGCTGAAGGACTTCCCGACGCCCTCTGCGGATGTGGTGGAGCGCTACATTGACGAATACAACGAAGCACATCAAACGACAAAGGAGGAGGAAGCGGCGCAATGATTACCAAGAAATCGACTCCGTATCTGTTCCTGCTCCCGTATCTGCTGCTCTTTACGGTCTTCATCATCATTCCCACGGGCATGGCGGTGATGCTGTCCTTCACGAACTATAATGCCGTGCAGACGCCGCAGTTTGTGGGTTTGACCAACTACATCAACCTTCTGACGCAGGATACCATCTTCCTGCAATACGTCCTGCCGAACACGATTTTGTTCTCCATCATCGTGGGCGTGATTGGCTACATCCTCAGCTTCTTCCTGGCGTGGTCGCTCAGCCAATTGAGCAAGCTGCCCCGCACGGTGCTGGCGCTGATTCTGTATTCGCCGTCCATGACGCAGGGCGTGGCCATGAGTGTTGTGTGGCGTACCGTCTTCCTGGGCAACCAGAGTGGTATTGCTAACTACGTCCTGACCTCCCTGGGCATCATCAATGAGCCGATTATCTGGCTGCAAAATGCGGCCTACATCATGCCGATTGTCATCATCGTCGCGCTGTGGTCGTCCATGGGTGTCGGCTTCCTGGCGATGCTGGCCGGTCTGATGAATGTTAACCCTGAATTGTACGAGGCGGGTTCGATTGACGGCATCCGCAATCGCTTCCAGGAGGTCGTGTACATCACGGTGCCTTCGATGAAGCCCCAGATGCTCTTCGGCGCGGTGATGGCTGTGACCAATGCATTCCAGCAGGGTGCAATCGGTGTGCAGCTGACCGGCTCGAACCCCACACCTCAATACGCGGCGCAGCTGATGGTCAACCACATTGAGGACTACGGCTTCACGCGTTACGAAATGGGCTATGCGGCGGCGGTGTCCGTGGGTCTGCTGGCGCTGATCTACGTCTTCTCCATCGTGGCCCGTAAGCTCTTTGAAGAAAAAGACTGAGAAAGGAGGTCAATCCCGTGGCAATTAGCGGAACAAAGGTCAATCCCTCCAAATTTGAAAAGTCGCAGATTCCGATGTATCTGTATCTGATTCCGTTGGCGGTGGTGATGGGTGCGCCAATCATCTACATCTTCTGCCACGCCTTCAAGCCGATGGATGAGCTGTATGCCTTCCCGCCGAAGTTCCTTGTCAGCCATCCGTCCACCATCAACTTCCAGAACCTGTTCCAGCAAGCGGCAGGCGCGACCATCCCGTTCTCCCGCTATGTGTATAACTCTCTGGTGGTCACGCTGGCTGTGGTGCTGCTCTCCATCCTCATCTCGACGATGGCGGGCTTTGCCCTGAGCAAGATGAATTTCAAGCTCAAAAACGTGATTATGGAAGTCAACAACCTCGCCCTGATGTTCGTGGCGACGGCGGTTGTCATTCCGCGCTACCTGACCATTTCTGCGGTCGGCATTCTGGATACGTGGTGGGCGCACATCCTGCCACTGATCGCCATGCCGGTGTGCTTGTTCCTGATTAAGCAGTTCATGGACCAGGTGCCTAACTCCCTTCTGGAGGCGGCGCAGCTGGAAGGCGCGGGTTCCTTCACCATCTATCTGAAGATTATCCTGCCCATGGTCAAGCCGGCCATCGCGACCGGCGCCATTCTGGCCTTCCAGCAGGTGTGGAACAACGTGGAAACCTCCAACCTGTTCACCTCCTCTGAAAGCATCCGCACGCTGGCGTTCTACATGAATACGCTCTCCGGCGTGGGCACGGTGCAGGGCCAGGGCATGGCGGCCGCTGCGGCACTGATTATGTTTGTCCCGAACCTGGTGCTGTTCATCATCATGCAGTCCAACGTCATGGACACCATGGCGCATTCGGGCCTGAAGTAAGAGAAGGAGGAAAGCACATGAAAAAGTTTGCGGCCTTGCTGCTGGTTTTCCTGCTGACCTTCTCCTGCATGACGGCACAGGCGGCCACGCCGTATCGCACGTGGACGCTGGGCACGGATGAGGACCTGGTGGAAACCCAGACGGCCTACGACCCGATTCGCACGATGACGCGCTTTGGCGATGAAACGCTCAAGGCGCCCGCCGACATGCGCATGGGTCCCGATGGCAACCTCTACATCGCCGATAACGGCAACAAGCGCATCGTCGTCATTACGCCCGAAGGCGAATTGGTTAAGACGGTGGGCAGCAAGAAGACCCTGAAGTCGCCCAAGGGCGTGTGGGTTGATAGCGAATTGAACATCTACGTGGCGGACGAACAGGGCCGCGTGGTCGTCGTCTTTGATAAGGACGGCGAGGTGATTCAGGAGTACGAGAAGCCCACGCATCAGCTCTTTGGCGAAACCGCGCCGTACCGTCCGAACAAGATTGTGCTGGACAAGCGCGGCAACCTCTACATCGCGTCCACGGGTAACACCAACGGTATCGTGCAGATTTCGCCTGTGGATGGCGGTGAGTTCCTGGGCTACTATGGTGCGAACAACTCCACCATTTCGCTCCTGACGCAGTTCCGCCGTCTGATTTTCGGCAAGAACTCCAGCGCTGTGGGCGATATCAAGCCGACCTCTGTTTCCAACCTGACCATTGATGAAAAGGGCATGGTGTACACCGTGTCGCAGTCCGGCTCGTTCGATACGATGCTGCGCCGCCTGAACGTGGCTGGCCGCATGACGATGACGCCGGACTGGGCGACGGATATGAACACGGCGGTGGCCGTGAACTCCTCCGGCTCGATTTTCACCGCCAACGCATACGGCACGATCATGGAGTACACCTCCGAGGGCGCGATGCTGTTCCGCTTTGGTGCCTTTGACCAGGGCGAACAGCGCGTTGGTACGTTCAAGTCGGTCACGGGTCTGGTGGTGACGGATGATTACACCATCTACGTCCTGGACGAACAGCTCAACAGCATTCAGGTGCTGCGTCCCACGGAATTCACCGACAAGGTGCATGAAGCCTTCACGCTCTTCCAGCAGGGCAAGTACACCGAATCGAAGGAGCCGTGGGCGGAAGTGCTGCGCATGAACAGCCTGTTCACCTACGCCTCCATCGGCCTGGGCGAAGCGCAGTACCGTGAGGAAGACTACGAGGCGGCCATGGAATCCTTCCGTAACGGCGGCTATCGTCAGGGCTACTCCGACGCATGGTGGGAGCAGCGCTCCAACTGGCTGCACGCCTCCATGAGCACCATCATCTTTGTGCTGGTGGCGCTGCTGATTGTCTGGAAGGTCATTAAGGCATTTGACCGCAAGTGGGGCATCCTGAAGCCCTTCCGTAAGGCACGCAGCTTCATCATGGGTGTGCCGATTATCAACAAGAGCTGCTATTGCTTCATGATGCTGCGCAACCCCTATGACGCCTGCTATGGCATCAAGCGGGAAAAGCGCGCCAGCTTCCTGAGTGCATTTGTGGTGCTGTTCACCTTCTTTGTGCTGTATGTGGTGAACAAGTACTTCTCCGGCTTCCTGTTCAAGAGCGTGCCGGATGGACAGTATGAGCTGTTCAACGACTTTGCCATCATCTTCGGCGTGTTCTTCCTGCTGACCATCTGCTGCTATCTGGTTTGTACCATCACGGATGGTGAGGCACGCTTCCGCGACATCTTCATTTCTGCCGCGTATGCGCTTGCGCCGATGATTGTGTTCCTGCCCATTGAGCTGGTGCTGAGCAATGTCCTGACCTTCAACGAGGAATTCTTCATCACCCTGATGCAGGTGGTCAGCATTGGCTGGACGGTACTGCTGATGGTGCTGATGCTCATGTATCAGAACGACTACTCGCTTGGCAAGACCATTAAGACGATCTTCATCACCGCATTCTGCGTGCTGGTGGTGGTCGCACTGATTGTGGTGTTGTACATGCTCATCAGTCAGCTGGTGGACTTCATTACGTCCATCTACGGAGAGGTGGTGTATCGCTTTGTCAAGAAGGTTTAATGGAAAGGCACTGCTTTCGCTGCTGCTCTGCCTGATGATGGTGCTGGGCTGCATGCCTGCGCTGGCGGAAGGCACGGATGAGACGGAGGCCGCGACGACTGCCGTGGCCGAGCCTCTGCCGGACGGATACGCGCTGGCGGCACAGAACAGCCGCTTCAACCTGTATCTGAAGGAAGATACGCTTGCCATCATTGTGGAAAGCAAGCGCACGGGCAAGCGACTGTACTCCACGGTGCAGAATCCGGAAAATTACAAGGATAATGACACCTGGAAGGGCTTCTACCAGTCTGGTGTGGTGATGGAGTATCTGCTGGACGTGCAGGCACGTGCCTCGCAGGCGGACTTCATCAACACGGCCAGCGAAATCCACTATGATTACACCGAAAACGGCTTCACCGCGCACGTCACCTACACGGAGCTGGGCATCAGCTACGACGTGGTGCTGACGATGAACGAGGCCGGCTTCGAGGTGCGCATCCCGCAGGACAGCATCGTGGAAACGCACGAGCAGCCCTACATCATCTGCGAGGAAAACGGCGCGGATGTGCGCATCGACCTGCAAAAGTACGCAAAGACCTCGGAAAGCACCGTGTACACGCTGGTGGCCAAGGATGGCGCCATCTACACCGTGCCCACGACCAGCTACGTGTCCGCAGCAGGGGAGCAGGTGACGGTTCGCAATCTGGACGGCAAGGCGCAGGCCGCTGTGCCGCTCAAGGAAGGCGAAGCGTCTGACGTCAGCATTCTGGTGACGGACAGCAAGACCAACAAGAACGTTGAGGTTCGCGCGGACAACATCCAGAGCATGTCCAAGCAGGTCTACCTGACCGGCACGAAGCTGGACGGCTCCGAATTGAAGATTGAGCGCGAAAAGGTGAAGGAAATCTACGATGTTTCCTACACCACGGCATCCTTCTACCTCTTCCCGTTCCTGGGCCATAGCGTGCTGGGACAGGACGACGGCTACATGATCATCCCTGATGGTCAGGGTGCTATCATCAATCTGGAAAACAATGAAGGCCGCTTCACCTCGCCCTTTGATAAGCAGGTGTACGGCACGAACATCGGCGTGGACGATGTGGTCAACTCCGAAAGCTATGTCAAATCCGAGGATATCATCATGCCCATCTACGGCATCGTACACACGACGGACGAGATTGGCTTCCTGGGTGTCATTGAGCAGGGCGACACAGCGGCGCGCATCATGGCGTATCCCAACGGCGTTCGTATGAACTTCGACTGGGTGGCGTCCAAGATGACCTACCGCTTCGTGTTCAACCAGCCGATGGGCCCGTCCTCCGGTCAGGTGGCAACGCGCTCGGAAAAGCGCCGCAACTTTGACATTGTGGAGCAGTTCCTGCTTGAGGATGGCGATACCGCCTCCTATGCGGGTCTGGCGGTGGCCTACCGCAACTACCTGGTGTCCCAGGGTACGTTCGAAAATGCGGAAAAGCGCGATTTCGACATCCAGCTCGACTTCCTCGGTCTGGAAAAGGAGAACTTCGTGCTGGGCAAGACGGACGTGGTGATGACCAGCTTTGAACAGGCGCAGACGATTCTGGATACCCTGACGGAAAAGGGTGTCAACGGTATCAGCGCCCTGTATCGTGGCTGGCAGACGAACGGTCTGACCGGCGGCGTGCCGACGGATTCCTACAGCCCGGCCAAATCGCTGGGTGGTGATGCAGGCTTGCAGGCGCTGAAGAATCATGCGGCTGAAAAGGGCATTCCGCTGACGCTGGAGGCCGACCTGCTGAGCCTGAATACCGAAACGCACGTGACGCTGATGTACAGCGCGTTCAAGAAGATTACGTCCCAGACGTACTCCAAGCCGACCTTCGGCATGGTCTATGACACCCTGTACTACCTCAATCCGGAAACGTCCAAGAACATCGGCGCGACGCTGGTGCAGCAGCTGAAGAATGCAAAGATTGAGCATGTCTCCTTCAAGGGCATCACGGAGCTGCTGGCGGACTTCTACTACAAGGACAAGTATCACGACACGACGGAGATGGCGGAAATCTATTCCGGCATCATCGAAACGGCGCGCGAGGCTGGTCTGGAAACGTCTCTGGTGAACCCCAACGCCTACCTGTGGCATCTGGCCAGCACCATCTGCGACCTGCCCATCGGTGGCTCGGACTACATCTATACCGACGCGGAAATTCCCTTCCTGGCGATTGCCCTGTCGGGTCAGATTCCGTTCTATGCGGAGTACGTCAACTTCCAGGCCAACAGCGAGGAATTCTTCCTGCACCTGATGGAGCAGGGCGCACGTCCTGCCTTCCTGCTGACGTGGGAAGACCCCATTGCCTTGCAGAAGACGAACTCCTCCGGCATCTACTCCTCCTGCTATGAGCTGTACGAGAGCTTGATTGTCAAGTGGTACACGGAGCTGAACGAGCTGTTGAGCATGGTCGGGGAGGACGGCATGATTGTTGATCATGTGCGCGCAGGCGACATGGCCTGTGTCACCTGGTCCAATGGCACGCGCGTGTATCTGAACTTCGGCGACAAGACCGCCGAAATGGATGGCGTGACACTGGAAAAACTGAGCTATAAGGTGGTGAACAGCAATGGCGAAAACTAAAAATCCGCATGACAAGCACCGCATTACCCGGCGCCGCCTGCGCGAATGGGGCTACGGCTATCTGTTCATCATGCCGTGGGTGATTGGTATTTCGGTGTTCTTCGTCTGGTCGATGATTCAGTCCCTCCAGTATTCGTTCACGAATCTGGTGCTGGACCCGACGACCGGTCTGCGTCCGGAACCCTTGACCAACGGGTTGTTTGAAAACTACCTCAAGGTCTTCCAGCTGGAAACCGACCTGCTCACGACGCTTGGCTCGTTCGCCATTTCGCTGGTGTTGCAGCTGCCGATTATCATTTCCTTCTCCCTGATTATCGCCATGCTGCTCAATAGTAAGATTCGCTGCCGCAGCGTCTTCCGTATGATTTTCTTCCTGCCGGTTATCATTGCGACCGGCCCGGTGATGAATCAGCTGACGACGCAGGGCGTCTCCACGGTTCCGATGATGAGCGATGGCTCCCTGGCGGCCCTGCTCTCCGGCTTCCCGACCTTCATCGCGGAGCCGGTGACGGAGCTGTTCAACAGCTTGATTCTGATTCTGTGGAACTCCGGTATTCAGATTCTGATTTTCCTCTCTGGCCTGCAAAAGGTGTCTAGCAACATGTATGAGGCGGCGAAGATTGACGGCGCGTCTGGCTGGGAAACCTTCTGGAAGATTACCCTGCCCACGGTCAAGCCCATCATCCTGCTCAACAGCATCTACACCGTGGTGGCACTGGCAACCGGCGGCACGAATGAGATTATCGAACTGATTTATGCCGCGACCTACCAGACGGCGCAGACCAAGGGTTACTCCTACGGCATGGCGTTCAGCTGGATTTACACGATTATCATCGCCCTGATTCTGGTCATTGTCTTCCTGCTGCTGCGGGAAAAGGGCGACAAGAAGGTTCAGTATGTCAAGCGCCTTCAGACGCTGCGCTAAGGAGGAATGAAGATGAAACTGAAATTGCCTCCCAAGGGCTCGCGTAAGGATTACTACAAGAAGATGATGCTGGGCAGCAACGAAAAGCGCGGTCTGATTATGAGCGTCGTGGTGTACGTGCTGCTGATTACCATCGCCTTCATCTACCTCTATCCGGTGCTGTACATGTTCTCCCGTTCGCTGATGACCAGCAAGGATTTGCTGGACTCCTCGGCCAAGTGGATTCCCAGCGCCGTGACCATGAAGAATTACACCAGCGCCATCCAAACGATGGACTACTGGAATTCTTTGCTCAAGAACCTGGTGCTGGCGGTTGTGCCGACGTTGTGTCAGGTGTTCGTCTGCTCGCTGGTTGGCTATGGCTTTGCACGCTATAAGTTCCCGGGCCAGAAGTTCTGGATGGCGCTGCTGGTGCTGTCCTTCCTGCTGCCGACCCAGACGACCAGCCTGCCCAACTACCTGCTGTTCTCCAGCCTGAAGCTGGCCAATGGCACGGTGACGCCGTTCTTCATTACGGCCATTACCGGTATGGGCTTCAAGAGCGCGCTGTGCATCCTGATTTTCTACAACTTCCATCGTCAGGTGCCGCAGTCGCTGATTGAGGCGGCAGAAATCGACGGTGCGGGTCACATCAAGGCGTACTTCCGCATCGCCATCCCGCTGTCCATGGCGGCCATCGTTGTGGTGACGCTGTTCTCCTTCATCTGGTACTGGAATGACGTTGATCTCGTCCGTACCTATCTGGGCAGCAGCAATACCCGCGCCAAGGGTCTGACCACGCTGATGATTGAATTGAGCAAGTTCGACGACAGCTACGCCTCGACCTTTGCGACCCATGCACAGTCCACCACGTCCACCAACCAGCTCAATGACGCCATCCGCATGGCTGGCACGATGCTGGCGATTGCTCCGATGCTCCTGTTCTACCTCGTGCTGCAAAAGCAGTTCGTTGAGAGCGTGGACAAGGCAGGTATCACGGGCGAATAATGCCCGAAAATGTCCATACCGCGGCGAAACTAACTTGTTGCGGTATGGACAATATCACCGAAGAAATGGTGGTTTGATAGCATTTTCAACATAAAAAATCTCCAAATGAGACGAAAATGCTATTGAATTTTTCGTGTAACTGTGATACACTGTTACTACCCGATGGACAGAAATGTCCTGCTTCTTTCCATGTCGTCAAGGCTCAATAAAAAGGGCCTTTGAATGAAACGGTATCCTAAATTAAAGGAGGAAATCCCCATGAAGAAGCTGCTTTCTCTGGCGCTCGCTCTGTGCATGGTGCTTTCCCTCTGCTCCTTCGCGGTTGCTGAGGAAAAGACCTACAACATGCCCGAGATGAACACCACTGACCCTATCACCCTGTCTTTCATGACTTGGGACGACTTTGAAATGGCTGAAGCCCTGGCGCAGAAGTTCATGGAAAAGTATCCGAACATCACCGTGGAAATCGTCCGCACCACCACTGGCACGGTCACGTCCGACCTGGCCAACTATGCTGCGACGATGAGCATGCCTGACGTGTTCTTCTTCCTCGACCTCGATCCGCTGCTGGCCAGCCCCTACATGGCTGACATCACCGAGTACATCGAGAACGACGAAGAGGCGCAGACGAAGCTGTACCCGACCATCCGCAAGATGGGTTATGTGGACGGCGAGCATTGCTTCTTCATGGCTGGTGAATTCCTGCCCGCGACCGTCTATCTGGACAAGAACGTGTTCGATCAGATGAACATCGAGCTGCCCGGCCAGGACTGGACTTGGGAAGAAATGACCGAGCTGATTGAAAAGCTGACCGATGCTTCTCAGAACATCTGGGGCTACTTCAACGGCATGTATGCGCCTGTGACCGCTGGCCCGATCGCTCTGTCTGACGGTGCTATCGGCGAATTCGGCTGGAACGGCAGCGGCTACAACTTTGAAGCTGGCTGGGTTGATTCCATCGAAATGCAGCTGGAAAATGTCCGTCTGGGCAACACCGCTGTGGGCGGCTCCGACGAATACCTGGCGGTTGAACCCTCCAACGAATGGGCTGGCCAGACTGGCCACGTTGGCATCGTGACCGACGCCTTCTGGACCCTGAACAACATCTACACCAAGCCTCTGGCCACCGACCGTGGCATCAAGATGGTTCCCTACAACCCGCCGGTTGGCGAGGGTGTTGACGGCGGCCAGCTGGCCTTCCTGGACGGCGTGGCTGTGTCCTCCGCTTGCGAACATCCGCGTGAAGCATACGAGCTGATCAAGTTCCTGTGCTGGGGCAAGGAAGGTTGGATGGAACGCTGCAAGCTGTTCCCGACCCTGGTTTGGGAAGGCACCGAGAACAAGGCTTATGACGTGCCGAACTGCTGGCCGATGATTCAGGACGAAGAGCTGAACGCTGAGTTCGCGAAGCTCCTGCCGGATCTGGGCTACTGGAACGACTGGGAGAACCTGCTGGCGAATGTTAAGAACCCCGTTACCTGGGGCGCTCGTACCATCCCCGGCTTCAACGCCTTCCTGGCTGGCTACTATCAGACCGCTGACTTCGGCGGCGTGCAGGGTATCGAGGCGGCTATCTCCGCTGGTGCTGCTGATCCCTACGACTACGTGACCGAACTGGAAGCGCAGGGCAAGTACTACTACGAGGAAGCTCTGAAGGCTTTCAAGCAGGTGTACGGTCTGGAATAATTCAGTACTCGAATGTGAGGGAGTGGCTTTTCGGAGCCGCTCCCTCCTTTTCTTTTCAGGGAAAGCAATGACTGGGATGATTTCAAACAAGGAAAGGAATGCCACGATGAAGAAACGACTGTTTGTCCTGCTGCTGGCAATGATGATGCTGCTACAGGGTGCATGCGCGGAGGGCAACCGCAGCACCCTGACCGCTGACAGCCAGCAAACGGGAATCGAAATGAGCGACACGCTCTACGGCCTGTTCTTTGAGGATATCAACCACGCCGCTGATGGCGGCATCTATGCGGAGCTGTTGCAGAACCGCTCCTTTGAGTATGAAGACATTCTCAACCCGCGCGAGTTTGACCACCTGACGGGTTGGGCCTTCAACATGGCGGCGAACACCACGGGCAAGGTGCAGGTACAGACGGAATCGCCGCTGAATGAAAACAACACCACCTACATCACTGTGGAGTGCCAGAAGGGCGACTACCGCTTTGCCAATGTGGGCTACGGCGCGGGTACATTCACCGGTGGCGTGACCATCACCGGCGGCAAGACGTACAACGCCAGCGTGTATATGCGCAGTGCAGGCTTTGACGGCACGGTCGAGATGGCGCTGACGGAGCGCACGGGCAAGAACATTGCCGTGCCGCATCGCTTCACGCTGACCGACGAATGGCAGAAGTACGAATGGACCTTCACGCCCGAGGAGGACTGCGACGCGGTGCTGTCCTTCATTATGCACGGCACAGGCTCGGTGGACTTCGACATGGCGTCCCTGATGCCGGCGGACGCGGTCAATGGCTGCCTGCGCGGCGACTTGGTGGAGGCGCTACAGGAGCTGCATCCGCGCTTCCTGCGCTTCCCGGGCGGTTGTGTGGCGGAAGGCAGCTACTATCGCAGCAACTTCTACAACTGGAAGGACACCGTTGGCCCGGTGGAGCAGCGCAAGGAGAATTTCAACACCTGGGGTTACATGCAGAGCTACGGTCTGGGCTTCTACGAATATTTCTGCCTTGCGGAGACGATTGGCGCACTGCCCCTGCCGGTGGTGCATGCGGGTCTGCTGTGCCAGGCACGTGATGTGAAGGAAGCACCCCTGACGATGGCAGAGCTGGAAGAATACGCGCAGGACATCCTCGACCTGGTGGAATTTGCCACGGGCGATGTGGATACGACATGGGGCGCCCTGCGTGCCGAAATGGGCCATCCGGAACCCTTTGACTTGCAGTATCTGGCTATCGGCAATGAAAACTGGGATAGCATCTACTTTGACCGCTATGCTGTGCTGTCGGCGCGCGTGAAGGAGAAGTATCCGGATTTGACGCTGGTGGTGTCCGCTGGCCCGGTGGCCGAAGGTGGTCTGATTCAGGCGTCGTGGAACACGATTCGCGCCAAGTTCGCTGACAGCATGGTGGACGAGCATTACTACATGGACAGCGACTGGTTCCTGAACAACATCCATCGCTATGATTCCTATCCGCGCACGACGAGCGTGTTCCTGGGCGAATACGCGGCACATGAGGCGGCGGTAGGCAGCAAGCGCCCGAACAACCTCTACTCCGCGCTGTGCGAGGCGGCCTACATGACGGGCCTGGAGCGCAACAGCGATGTGGTGAAGATGGCGTGCTATGCGCCGCTGTTCGCCCGTGACGGCATGTACCAGTGGTCACCCGACCTGATTTGGTTCAACGCCCGCGAGGTGATGCTGACGCCCAACTATTACGTGCAGCAGATGTTTGCCAGCACCCTGGGCGACAACGTGGTGGAAAGCAGCCACGACACCATCAACCAGCGGATTTATCACGTCGTGACGCGCACGGACGAAAAACTTTTTGTAAAATTGGTCAACGTATCGGAATATGAGGAGGAGATTACCCTCTCTTTGTCGAATGTATCCGAACAAACGGCAGAATACACCATGTTGACGGGTGACAAGAAGGTGACGAACACCTTCCTGCGCAAGGAAAACTGTGCGCCCGAGCAGGGGACGTGTGTCTTGCAGGACGGCACGGCGACGGTGACGCTCCCGGCATACGCGGTGATGATTCTGACCTTCGATTTGACTTAACAAAATAGGAGGAAAATCCAACATGAAACAGGCTAAGCTGATTCTGGACAAGGACTATGTGATTTCTCCGATTGACAAGCGCCTGTATGGCTCCTTCATTGAGCATCTGGGACGTGCGGTTTACACCGGCATTTATGAGCCCGGCCATCCCGAAGCGGACGAGCAGGGTATGCGTCGCGACGTGCTGGAGCTGGTGCGCAAGCTGGATGTGCCGGTGGTGCGCTATCCGGGTGGCAACTTTGTTTCCGGCTTCCGCTGGGAGGATTCCATTGGCCCGAAGGACAAGCGTCCGCGCCGCCTCGACCTGGCGTGGAGAACCACGGAGCCGAACACCTTTGGCCTGCATGAATTCGTGGATTGGGCCAAGAAGGCCAACACGGAGGTCATGTATGCCGTGAATCTCGGCACGCGTGATGTGCTGGATGCCCAGTATGTGGTGGAGTACTGCAATCATCCCTCCGGCACGTATTGGAGCGACCTGCGCATCCAGAATGGCGCGAAGGATCCCTTCGACATCAAGCTCTGGTGCCTGGGCAACGAAATGGACGGCCCGTGGCAGACCGGCGCAAAGACGGCATATGAATACGGTCGCAAGGCAAACGAGGCCGCCAAGGTCATGAAGTGGGTCGATAACACCATCGAGACGGTTGCCTGCGGTTCGTCCAGCACGACCATGCCGACCTTCGGCACGTGGGAGCATGAGGTGCTGATGCAGAGCTACGACAATGTCGATTATGTCTCCCTGCACCGCTACTACGGCAATCCGCACAACGACACGCAGGACTTCCTTGCGTCCACGATGGATCTGGATGACTTCATCAAGACCGTGGCCGCTATCTGCGACGCGGTGAAGGGCACGAAGCATTCCAAGAAGACCGTCAACCTCTCCCTGGACGAATGGAACGTGTGGTATCATTCTGGTGAACAGACGCAGCAGATGCAAAAGGACAATCCCTGGGGAACGGCGATGCACCTGCTGGAGGATGTGTACAACTTCGAGGATGCGCTGCTGGTCGGCCTGATGCTGATTACCATGCTGCGCAATGCGGATCGCGTGAAGATTGGCTGTCTGGCGCAGCTGGTGAACGTGATTGCACCCATCATGACGCGCGAAATGGGTGGCGCATGGGCGCAGACCATCTTCTACCCGATGATGGATGCCTCCATGTACGGCCGCGGCAAGTCGCTGCTGCCCAAGATTGTCTGCGAGAAGCACGACACCAAGCACTTCAACGACGTGCCGACGATGGATGCGGCGGCCACGATGGATGATGAAGGCAATGTGACCATCTTCGCCGTCAACCGCGATTTGACCGAGCCGATGACGCTGGATCTGGACATGCGCTCCTTTGGCGATATGAAGATGGCCATGCACACGGTGCTGCATCATGACGACATGAAGGCAGAAAACACCGAGGCGCATCCGGACACCGTCAAGCCGGTGGCTGTGCCCTGCGCCAAGGCGGGCGAACCCATCGTCCTGCCGGCGGCCAGCTGGAACGTGATTCGTTTCGTGAAGTAAATTTTTAAGCACAAAGCAAGGCAAGGGAAGGCTGCTGACCCTGAACAGGGACACGCCATCGCCCTTGCCTTGTCGCGTGTTTGGAGGAATGGGACATTTCATGTCCTGAAAGGAGACAAAAATCCGACACAACGTTGGCGTCTCCTGATAAAGAAGGTTTTCCATACAGGAAAAACGAAATACAGAGGAGGTACCCTAAGATGAAACAAACCCTTACCCTGCTGTTGCTGGCGGTGCTGCTGCTGACGGCATGCACGCCTTGCCTGGCGGAGGAAACGCCGGTGCGCGACCAGCCACTGTACACGCAGACCGAGAAGCACGGCTTCCGCTTCGGCGGTGCGCTGTCCTTCAATCAGCTGTGGGACAAGACGTATCTGGATTTCCTGAAGGCGCATTGCAACAGCATCACCACGACAAACGAGATGAAGGCATACTCCCTGCTGGACCGTGGCCTGTCCCGCAGCAGCGAGGACGGCATGCCCCGCATGAATTACGAGCTTGCCGACAAGATGGTGGCGTGGGCGCAGGAAAACGGCATCGGCGTGCGTGGTCACGTGCTGGTGTGGGACGCCTACATGACCGAATGGTTCTTCCATGTCGACTATGATGTGAACAAGCCCATTGCCAGCCGTGAGGTGATGCTGGCGCGCATGGAAAGCTACATCACGCAGGTGGTGACGCACTTTGAGGAGAAGTTCCCCGGTGTGGTGTACTGCTGGGACGTGGTCAACGAGGCGGTTGGCGAAGGCACGGAGTACGAGCCGGATGACGAGCGCCATATCCGTACCAGCCGCGGTGGCGCCATCAATCCCTTCTACGACTACGTGGGCAGCGACTATGTGGAATATGCATTCCTGTACGCACGCAACGTGGTGGATGCACTGGGTGCGGATATCAAGCTGTTCTACAACGACTACAACACCTTCTACGAAGGTAAGTGCAATGCCATTCTGGCGCTGACGGACAGCATCAACAACTTCGCCAAGGACGAAAACGGCCAGCCGCGCAAGCTGTGCGACGGCGTGGGCATGCAGGGCTACATCGGCGGCTATGGCCAGCAGAGCGGCTGCATGAATGCCAACGATCTGGGACTGATCAGCAATGCCATCAAGGCATATGCTGACAAGGGCCTTGAGGTTCACGTGACGGAAATGGCGGTGCGCAACTTTGATGCCACGAAGGTGGCCGAGCATGCGGACTTCTATGTGCGCCTGTTCAAGGTGTTCCGCGCGGTCAACAGTGGCGAGGAAAAGCCGCTGACGAGCGTATCCGTCTGGGGTATGTGCGATGTACCCAATGACAATCCCAGCTCCTACACCTACAAGATGAACGGCACGCACAGCGGCCTGCTGGATGAACACAACCAGCCCAAGGAAGTCTTCTGGATGGTGTATGACCTGCTGAACGAATAATCGGATACACAAAAGCCGGGTGTTGCAAAAAACTGCAACACCCGTTTTATATATGTATTCAGGAATCCCCAGCAGGGGACGCATCCTCCTCGGTGGAGGCTTTGGCGGTAGGCTTCTTGTCATTGGCGTTCAGGCGCTGTGTGGCCTGCTGTGCCAGCTGTAGGAAATCCAGCAGGAAGACGCGGCTGTTGGCCAATTCGTCATCGAGCGATACCTCCGCCGCCAAGCCCTCCAGGCTTGCGCCCAGCAGCAGGGAAGGAGAGGTTTCCAGCGCGTTGCACAAATCCACCAGCGTATCCAGGCTGGCCACGCGCGTGCCACGCTCAATGTGCCCCAGGAAGGAGCCGGAAACGCCGATTTTGTCGGCCAATTCGTCCTGCGTCATTCCTTTGGCCTTGCGTGCCTCACGAATGCGCCGTCCGAAATCCTGATGATTGACTGGCATGGTGCGTCCTCCTTTCTGCTGCACAATCGTATCTTGCTCCATTATACAGGATTTTACCGATGGAAAAAAGTGACTGAAAGAAGTATTTTTGTGAAAATTTGGACTAATAGACGTAAAATGCGAAAAAGGGCAAAATTGCCATTCGACAAAGTCCGAACGCGCAAAACAGAATGGAAAATAATTTTCTGCAAGGGCTGTACATTTGCCGGAAATCGTGCTATAATGAATCCCGCAGCCCAACCAGGAATCCAAGGCTCAATCTCCCTTTGGTTGTCACACACGACCTGCACCGGTTTCCGGCGCAAAACCATGGAAGCAGATGACCTCAAGACAACGGTATGGGTGACAATTTGAAGGAGGTTTCCCAACCATGTACGAAGATGAAACGCTCGTTTGCCGCGACTGCGGCCAGGAATTCGTGTTCTCCGCGTCCGAGCAGGCTTTCTTTGCCGAGAAGGGCTTCCAGAACAAGCCCTCTCGCTGCCCGAAGTGCCGCGCTGCCCGTCGCGCTCAGAACGGCAACGGTGCTTCCGCTCCCCGTCAGATGTATGACGTGGTGTGCGCGAACTGCGGCAAGGCCACCCAGGTGCCCTTCCAGCCCCGTGGCGACCGTCCCGTGCTGTGCCGTGAGTGCTTCGACGCTCAGCGTTCTTCCCGCTATTAATTGACCGCTCCTTGTGAGCAGCCAATGATGCGGCGTTTACGCATGCACACGAAACCGTCTGTTTTCGCTTAGGCGAAGGCAGGCGGTTTTTTCGTGCAAAAAATGGGGAGGACAACCGTTTTTTGCACGGAGAATCTTGTCTTTTTGGCCGGATATGGTATACTATTTTCAGACCCCTGATGAATTATATTGCAAAAAATCATGTGTGCAAAAGGATGGAGGAGGACTCCTGATATGGAACAGAAAATGCAGGAATGGACAAACCGGATTGTGGAGAAATACCGCAGGAACGCGCCTCTGGCGCAGACCTGTGCATCCATTCCCTATGCGTCCAGCCATGGCAAGTGGCAGGAATCGCCGTGGAATGCGGGCAATGGCTGGTGGACAACGGGCTTCTGGCCGGGACTGATGTGGCAGCTGCATGCGCTTTCGGGCGATGCATTCTTCCGCGAGGAGGCGCTGCGCACGGAAAAGCAGCTGGCGGAGGTCTTCCGCGAATTCCGGCCGCTCAATCACGATGTGGGCTTTATGTACCTGCTCTCCTGCGGTGCGCATGCGAAGCTGGAGCAGGATGCACAGGCGGAGACGGACACGCTGCATGCGGCGTCACTGCTGATGGCACGGTTTAATCCTGCTGGGTTTATCCGCGCATGGGATGGCAAGGAACAGCTGGGCTATGCAATTGTGGACTGCATGATGAATCTGCCCCTGCTCTATCGTGCGACGCGCATCACGGGTGATCCGCGCTTTGCGACGGTGGCGCGCATCCATGCCGACACGGCGAAGAAGCATTTTGTGCGTGAGGACGGCTCGTGCCGCCACATTGTGGAGTTTGACCCGGTGACAGGCGCGTTCGTGCGTGAACACGGTGGTCAGGGCTGGGCGGTCGGTTCCAGCTGGTCACGTGGACAGGCATGGGGCCTGTATGGCTTTACGCTGCTGGCCATGAACACGGGCGATGCGGATGATTTACGCACGGCGCGTCGGATTGCGGACAACTTCCTGCGCCACATTCGTCCTGACGGCCTGACGGACTGCGACTTTGACCAGCCGGAGAAGCCGGAGCGCATTGACAACATCGCGGGTGCATGCGCGGCGTGTGGTCTGTTGGAGCTATACCGCCTGACAGGCGAGGAGGCATACCAGGCGGGTGCGATGCATCTGCTGGAAGGCATGCTGACGCTTTGCGCGGACTGGTCGCAGGAGCATATGGGCATCCTGACGGGCTGCACGGCGGCGTACCATGATGACAATGTGGGCACGCACACGAACATCGTCTACGGCGACTACTTCCTTGTCGAGGCGCTGGCGAAGCTGGCTGGCAAAGACCCGATGCTGTGGCTGTAAGGGCATATAAGAAAAATTTCTGTGCATGGATAATACGGCCATGCTGATGCGTTATATCATTGGAAAGCAAATGGTAAGCCAATGGAAGGAGGAATTTCCTCATGATGCATATGGGAAAAAGATTTGCTACGTTTTTGCTGACGCTTCTGCTTGTCACCCTGCTTCTGGGTGGCGTGCAGGCCATGGCAGAAAGCGACGTATTCAAGTTTGAAAAGAACTCCATCACGATTTTTGAGGGCGAAACGATGGAGCTGCCGCTGATTCGCCAGGGCAAGTACGCCGAGGAAGGCACGCTGACATTCAAGAGTGGCCGTCCGCAGAACGCGACAGTGGATGAAAACGGCGTCCTTTACGCCCTGGCGAAGGGCAACAGCACCATCACGGCCACGCTGACCATCGGCACGCGCACCTACACGGCCACGGCGACGGTCATTGTGGCGCGTCGCGTGTCGGAGCTGACGGTGGAGGAGAGCAAACTGCCCGTCTACAGCGCCCAAGACCCGCTGGTCAGCCATCTGACGGGTGGCGTGGGCGAAGATGTGATTCTGCTGCGCAAGGGCAAGCAGCAGGCGCTGTCCATCAGCGTGAAGCCGACGGATGCCAACAACCGCCGCTACACCGTGACGTCCAGCGACACGGACGTTGTGCGTGCCAATGGCGCGACCCTTACTGCACGTGCGGCCGGTGAAGCCTATCTGACGGTGGCCAGCGAATCGAATCCGGAGGTCTGTGTCATTTACCGCGTAATCGTGATTACGCCGGTGAATGGCATCACGGTGACGGCAGACGCCAAGACGCTCTTTGTGGGCGAAATGACGCAGATGTCGGCCAATATCACGCCCGCGGATGCGGACATTACCGATGTCACCTGGACCAGCAGCAACGAAAACGTCGCGCTGGTGGATGAATACGGCGTGGTGACGGCGGTCGGCCGTGGTCAGGCGACCATTCGCGCCACCGCCAAGGACGGCAGTGGCAAGCGCAACAGCGTCAACATCACCGTCAAGCAGCAGCCGGAAAGCATCACGCTGAACATGACGGAGCTGACCCTGAGCGCCGGTTCTGGCAAGAGCCTGAAGCCGACCGTCCTGCCGAACACGACGAGCGACAAGACTGTCACCTACACCAGCTCCGACCCGAAGGTAGCTTCTGTTTCGACCAACGGCTACGTCAAGGGCATCGCGCCCGGCACGTGCGTGATTACCTGCCAGAGCAAGAGCTATCCTACTGTCTATGCCGAGGCGGTGGTGACGGTTTATCAGCCGGTGCAGAACATCTCCTTCAACGAAAAGAACCCGAAGGTAGCCGTGGGACGCTCCATTCAGCTCAGCTGCACAGTGAAGCCGTCCAACGCGACGAACCCCATGGTGACCTTCTCCACCAACAAGCCCGACGTGGTGTCCGTCAATGATGACGGCGTGGTGACTGGTCTCAAGCGTGGCGAATGCTACGTCTACGCCACCGCCAACGACGGCAGCGGCAAGAAGGCCACCATCCGCGTGACCATCACCCAGCCTGTCACCGGCCTGGTCATCGCGGACGATGAGCAGAACGTGGGGCTGAACAAGTACGTGACCAACGTGGCGACCCTTGAACCATCCAATGCGGACAACAAGACCATCCACTGGACCAGCCAGGATGAGCGCATTGCGACCGTCACCGGCGACAGCCTGCGTCCTCGTGTGACCGGCCGCGCCTGGGGCAGCACGACCATCATCGGCGTCTCCGACGATGGCGGCTACGTGGTGACCTACCGCGTGAACGTCGGCAGCAAGAAGGACGCCCTACGCATCACCAACCTCTGGGCAGAAAACAACAACACCAAGATTGTTGTCTACAACGCCAGCAACCTGACGATTGATCGGTTCTACTACACCATCTATCTCTACAACGCCTTTGGTGATCCGCTGATTTGCAATCGCGACAACCGTTCGTTCTCCTTCTCGGGTACGTACAACTACACCCTTGAACCCGGCCAATCCACGAAGCACGGCATGTTCTCCTTCGGCAGCGCCTACAAGAAGCCCGAAGGTGTGGGTCAGGTAGTCATGCGCATCACCGCCTACGACATCGCCGGCGGCGAGCATTTTGACATTCCCTACGACCAGCAGCCTGAATTCTCCTGGTCTGCCACGGTGACGGACGGACAAGGCTAACAGAACAACTTTTTCCCCGACTGGCACGATGATTGCTGGTCGGGGAGTTTTCTTGGAAGAGAAATGACCTGCGAAAACGATTGGTATAGTTGCTTGAATGAGCAAGCAACAACAAGCCCTCCGCCACTGCGTGCCACCTCTCTTTACACAAGGGAGGCAGGTTACGTTCCATAGCTGCGCAACCGCACAACTCAAAAAAGATGGCATCCGAAGGGGTTTAAGGGGGCGACCGGAAAGCCCCCTGGGCAGCAAACAAAGATAAGCAGGAAAGAAAAATCAAGTAAAAAAACCATATCCACGCAACCGCACAACTCAAAAAAGATGGAATCCGAAGGGGTTTAAGGGGGCGACCGGAAAGCCCCCTGGGCAGCAAACAAAGATAAGCAGGAAAGAAAAATCAAGTAAAAAAACCATATCCACGCGACCGCACAACTCAAAAAAAGATGGAATCCGAAGGGTTCCAAGGGGCGACCGGAAAGCCCCTTGGCTGTAGCAAATAAAGACAAGCAGGAAAGAAAAATCAAGTAAAAAAAACATATCCACGCGACCGCACAACTTAAAAAAGATGGAATCCGAAGGGGTTTAAGGGGGCGACCGGAAAGCCCCCTGGGC
>CAYXHF010000025.1:0-37474 GCA_964464815.1 uncultured Faecalibacterium sp. | reverse complement strand
AGAGAAATCAAGGTTTATCACAAGGTGTCAAGGTCTGGCAGCAGAGTGGGAATAATTTCGCAAGACCACTTTCTCGGCTGTAGAGCCGGAAAAGTCCTGATTTTGCGAAGCCTGGGCAACGATTTGGCAACAAAATTTCATTATTCATAAAAAGAGAGCTAACTGATTTTGGTTAAGTCAGTTAGCTCTCTTTTTATGCCTCATTTGTCGATGTCAATGCGTAGTACTGTTCACCATCGAATTCTTTTAGTTCAAACGCTTGATACATATCATTACCATCAATATCTTCATAATTGATATTGAACCATTTGGGCAATCTGTTTTCGGCTCGTTCATATTCGCTTTGGAGTATCCGAATAAGCTGTTTGCTTTCGTGGCTGTAATCAGGTGAATCCTCATATGCACATTGTATTCTTTTCGGTTCGTTGCTTTTAAGAAGTTGAACAATATATCTGTCAAAAACAATCACATGCTTGATTGAATATATACCTACATTCTCTATTTCAATCGTAAAGTTTTCGTGCTTCTTGTTTTTACTTGAGTTGTACAGAGAAATCGCTTCGGCATATCCGTCTACACCAGTGTTAAACTCTTTTATCTTTATGGAGAATATCGGCTGAATTTCCTTTTTGCGTTTTTTTATGTCCGTTTTTTCAGATAGCTGTCTGTAAAAATAACCCTCTAAAAGCGCTATGATACTGACAATAATCGTACCCGAAAATGATAAATAAGCTCCCAGAAATGAAAGCCAATCTCGTTTTTCTAAATTATCCCCTGTAGAGATAAATCCATTTCCCTTAAAGCAAAAATAAATCAAGACATAAGCTGCAATAAGAACCGCGAGTAAAACAACAATTACTTTAACAAAGTCAGAGAAGGTTGTATTTTTCTTTTTCATTGCTACATCTCATATTAGTCATTGGTTCCTTTCAATACCTCCACCAGCTTACGTCGGTTCATGCAGATACCCCGTTTACCGGATTTTCTAGTGCTGTCCACGCTTCTTGCAGCAGCTTGGAGAACCACGGAGCCCAATCGGGGTGAGCGTACTGGCGATAGTGGCACTCCGTCAGCATGGTCACATATAGAAACACATCATACCAGAGGATGCGCCTTTTTTCCACTGGTGTGAAGCTGGTCTTGCCATAGCTCTCAAGAAATGCCGGATGCTGACTCTGTGTGCGGAAACGATCATCCATAAAAGGATCTCCCCACAGCGCGCGCTCCCAGTCAATCACACCTGAAAGATGCCCTTCATGAACAAAGATGTTGCCATCCCACATATCCAAATGGACAAGAGACGGCGTCTGTACCGCATCAAAGCAAGCGCGATCCCGGCAAAGACGTGTTTGCAGCACACAGTGCATGAAGCCAAGATCAACACCGCCCTTTGCAGCATCGCCAAGCACATTGGAGAACATATAGTGCACCAAATCATACAGCGAGTTGAACTGGCACTTGTCTCCAGCAAGACCAAAGTGAGTACGATGTAAGTCTGTTGTCAGTCGCTGAAGCTGGCCAACTTCGTGCATTACTGTACTGATTGTGTTCTCGGAAAGTTCCTGCTTGCAGCTGCTCAAGCTGCGACCCGGCATGACCTCCATAAAGAAAAATGTACCGCTGCACCGGGTACGGCTGAAGTCGCTGTATTGCACTGCTGGAATATAAGGAACGCCATGCGCTCGCAGCAGCGCCATGGCGTTGACCTCTGCCTGCATGAGATTAATCTCATTGGAAAGCAGACCGTCGTTGCTGGCGGCAGCAACTTTGAGGATACTTGCAGAATCATCCATGAAATCGAAGCGATAAGCTGCGTTGAACATGCCCTCTGTCAGCTCGGTAATGGTTCGTACCTGCTTGCTTGGAAAAGCCGCAGCGGCCAACATGTGCAAGATTTCAGATGATTGGTGGTTCTTGGTGATGCTCATATGGCAAGACCTCCCTTGTGTTGATGACAACAGTATAAACATAGGACACTCGCCGTGCAATCGCAAACGTCCTATCTTTCTGTAACAATCGTATTTTAATCCCGGGTAGTGCGAAACTCTCTCGGGGTCATGCCGTAATGTTTGCGGAAAGCCTCGGAAAAATAGCTGGTACTCTGGAAACCACAGGCCAGCGCCGCATCGGTGATGGTTGCACCTTCCTGCATCATAGCGCAGGCACGTCCAAGGCGGTATTTGGTCAGGTAGATGTTCGGAGTGGTGTGGAGCTTCTCACGGAACAATGCACAGCATCGGCTGCGGCACATAGCTCCGGCAGCGGCGATGTCTTCCAAAAGGACGCGTTCGGTATAGTGTTGTTGGATGTAGCTGAGCATCCTGCGCATGATGTCCCATGCTGGGTCGGCCTGTGCACCGGTGCCATGGTTCTGCTGCACTGCGATGTTCAACAGTTGGCAGGCAGCTGAGAGAAACGTGAAGGCGTCCTCAGGCGCACCGGAACGGCACAGAATATCCACCAGTTTTATAGCCTCGCGTCCATCTGCGGTTTGGGCACTGAACAGCCAGCAATCTTGACTGTTATCCGACGAAAGCTGGTCAATGGCAGCGGAAACAGGCCCAAGGCTACCAAAAATCAGAGGATGGAATACGGCAAAGCGATACAAGCATTCCTTCTTTTCAGCGGAATAACCGTAGTGCAGCCTGCGTTCATTGACGAGAATCGCGTCGCCCTCGTTCAGATGTAGCCGCTGTGCGTTGACGTAATAATCAATGCTGCCATGATCTGCAATAAGCACCTCGAAATCATGATGCCAGTGGCAATTTGCTGCATAGTCGGCAAAAATGGAAAGAGCATCGCCACCGGTACGTACAGGATATTCTGGTGCATTGTAATTCAGTATTTCAGAGCTATCCTGTCGAACGGGAATAGGAGACATGTAATCACCTCAAACATACGATTGTTATACTATATTAGCGGATTTCGGATGTGCTGTAAAGCAGCAAATGATATAATTTACTGAAGGAATTTCTGAATCATTCGGTAGCACACTGACGGATGAATTTTAGTTATCTGCAATTGCATCTGAATGAAATTCCGAACGCTATCGTATTACCTCATTTATTCAGAGCTTCCTTAGAATTATCGGACAGAAATGAAAAGAGAAATCCTTGGACGAAAGCTGTTTTCACGGGTGTCGCCCCATGGAAAAAACTGTTCAGTGCGTTGGCGAGCGCATCGGATGCGCTGATGCTGGGGCTGCTGGATCAACCGTCGCTGTCTGCTGTGTCGCAGGTAGAAAATTTGCCGCATCAACAAATGGGAGGAATGAACGATGACGATTAAGGAACGCATGGCTGCTTGTCAGCTTTTCACCGATGTAGACGCGAACTACCCCGCGGAAGCCGCTGAGCTGGCTGCTGGCCGCCAGAAGGGAAAGCGACTGTGCTGGGAAATCAATCGCCTGCATCCCGATGATATTGAAACGCGCATGAAGCTGCTCAAGGAATTACTGGGCGAAATGGGCGAGGGATGTTGGCTGGAGCCGCCGGTATATATGTCTTATGGTAGCAACGTAACCTTTGGGCGTGGCGTGTACGCCAATTTCGGTCTGACCATCGTGGATGACTGGAAGGTCACTGTGGGCAACAACGTGCTGTTTGCGCCCAATGTCTCCATCGCCGTGACCTGCCATCCGTTGCATCCGGCACTTCGCCTCCATGGCGAGATGTATGCCCGACCTGTTGTGATTGGTGACAATGTGTGGATTGGCACAGGTGCAATCATCTGTCCCGGCGTGACCATCGGAGAAGGCAGCACCATCGGCGCAGGAAGCGTGGTCACGCGCGATATTCCACCCTATGTATTTGCAGCGGGTAATCCCTGTCGGGTCATCCGCGAACTGAACGACCGGGATAAGGAATATTACTTCCGCGATATGCGGGCCGATCAAGTGGAGTGGTAATACTGATTTTTATCTAAACCATGAGATTCGCATAGCGGAACAATCCACTATGCTCGGTGCCATGCTTTAGACGTGAATTAGTATAATAAGTGTGGCAAAATAGAAACTGCCGCAGCTTTCATTCCCATGCAGGATGGAAGTTGCGGCGGTTTTGTTATATCAGCAATTAAGGGTGTTTATCGACTATCTCCTCTCCAACCATCGCTTTTCTCCCTGTTTCCAGCTGATACACATCATCGTAAAGTGCCGTCTGATTGCGGAACGGCTGCCTGTCCAGATGCATATGTCCGAAGTAATAGTGTCTGTGTGCAACCGTCTGACGTACATTCTCCAGAAAAACGTTCAGCCTGCCTTCCTGCAAGTATCGATGGGAGATTACGCCGGTTTGCAGGAACATCTGCATGGCTTCCTCCGGTGCGGCGTGACTGAGAATCACATCGACCTTGTTGTCGTGTACTGAAAAATTGCGTAGCGCTTCGGCATATTCCTCATCGCTGGGCATCTCCTCCGGTCACCAGCTTCGTCCTGGAATGCGGTAGGCCACATCAATGGAATAGCCGCCGCCCATTGAAAAATGGATGTGCCATCCATATCAAACACCTGTCCGCGCATGAGGTGCAGGATGTTGGGGCGGATGCGATGCACCCTGCCGCCGTTCCAAACTTCCTCGGGATAGGAGAAAAGCTGCGGAAAGCATTCGTGATTGCCGTCAATGAAAAGAATGGTGTACGGCAATCCGGCCAGCGTATCCAGCTTGCGTTTATCCTGCTTTCCGAGTCCAAAGATACAGCCGAAGTCGCCGGCGACAATCAGTGTATCATTCGCTGTCAGTCCGTATTGTTTGTGAATTGCTTCAAAGCGGGATACCTCACCATGCGTATCACCAGTAATGTAGAGCAGGCCGATTCACCAGCCTTTACTATTGATAGTATACCACCTTTCGGTGCGTTTGTTATGGTAGCTGTACGACCATGAAATTGTCCCTATGACTATTGTAACAAAAGTCGAATAAAAAAACGAAATCATTCATTGCCCATTGCTTTTATGTACCTGATTTAAAAAAGTGTAGTGTGTTTGGAACGACGATTTATGAGGAGATACACCGGGCAACAAATGACCATTATGGCGTGATAGGAGGTCTGGTTTTATATCCTCTGCCCGACAGAATTACAAAATAATTTCGTACTTGAAATCCTTCATGATTGTATTTGTTCCTCGTTTTTGATACGTGCTTTCACCAACAATCTTTCCACCGCACTTTTGAGCAACACGGTTCGATGCGATATTTTCCTGGCTGACGGATATCGTCACTTTTTCTGCACCTTGCTCGCGTGCATAACGAATCAAGCCTTGAGCAATTTCGGTTGCATACCCCTGTCGCCAGAAATGCTTATGCACGCAATAGGCGATGTCGTATACCTTTTTGTCTTCACTGATCATGAAGCTGCAAGTGCCCACACGTTTGAATGTATCCTTAAAAACGGGAATTAGATAGCAGCATTCGTCATCCTCTCCTAAGCCTTCTAGCATGGTCAGATATTCGTCATCTATTTCTTCTTTGGTTTCGTCGGGTAAATACTGTCCCATTTCTGGATTGTTCCAGATGCTGTATGCCCACAAAGCATCGTCCTTTGTGAAGCCTCTTAATAGGAGTCTTGGCGTTTCAATGGTGTAGATTTTCATAGAACCTCCGTGAATATTCATCGGCCTGAATCTGGGCTGACAATAGCTGTAATGCAACATGTGGTTGTGTCCCTGTGAATTATAGTACACGATGATACTGATTTTTCGATATCCCAAGGCATTTTTCCTGCCATCTTGCCATGGGAATGAATCCATGCTAGCATAGGCATCACATACGAAAAACGGAAGTCCTCCGCTTTCTGTGAGAAAGGGAAAGGACCTCCGTTTTGTATTGGCATCAGGTCATTTGCACAGGCAGCATGTCGTCGCCGTCAAAGCGAAGCGCATCCATGCATAGCATGCGGTGTCCGGATTCCAAATCGCCGATGATGCGACGGTGGTAGATAATGCGCCATTCATCCGTACCGGGAAGGTTCAGATAGCTATGATGGCCTGGGCCGTCTGCAATGTCGGAGGAGGTCAGAATCACCTTGCTGTCGGAGGAAATCTCCAACGGACTGGTGCTGCGACTCATCGAGACGTGATAGGTGCCGTTGACCCAATCGCCTTCTGACCACATGAAGTAGTACAAACCGTTGCGCTTGAGCATGCACGGGCCTTCCACATAGCCCTTGGGTGTAACCGGCTTGCACCAATCGCCGTTTTCCAGCGGCACAAAGCCGGTCATGTCCTCGTTCATGATGGCGACGTTGCAGTGCTGCCAACCGCCCCAGTAGAGGTAAACGGTGCTGTCATCGTCCTTGAACAGGTGCGCGTCGATGGGCTGAGCGTAGTTTACGAAGCGGTCCACCAGCGGCTTGCCCAGCAGATTGCGGAACGGCCCGGTCGGAGAATCAGATACGGCAATTTCCAGCCCGCCGTATTCGTCATTGTTTTGAATATCGTTGCTGGCGAAAATCAGGTAGTACTTGCCGTTTCGGTCGATGATGGTGGGCGCCCATACCGCGCGGTGAATGTAGGGATATCCGCTCATGTCGATGATGTCAGGATGCTTGACCCAGTGAATCAAATCGTCGGAGGAGAATGCATCCAGATTCATCTGTTCGCCATAGGCTGAAAAGGACTTGGTGACATAGATGTAGTAGCGTCCGTTGTAGTAGCGCGCCTCCGGATCGGCGTACCAGCCGGGAACGATGGGATTCATGCAAAAATCGCTCCTTTCATGAGGTCGTCGTGACGAATGATGTCCGGTAAGTGACCCGACAAATCGGCGATGACGCCGCTGCCCAAACGAATGCTGACCTTGCGGGCAGGCGAGGCGGTGGCAACGTATTCTGCCTTGCCGGGACAAAGCGGATAGAAGCCCAGCACGCCAAATACATACCATGCGGCCATCGAGCCGTTGTCCTCGTCACCCGGATAGCCGTCAGCGGAGAAGCCTTCAGCCATGATGCGGTGTACCCAGTGGGTAGCCTTGTCGCGCCGACCAATGGCGGCGTAGAGGTAGGGCAGATGAAAGCTGGGCTGGTTGGAAATGGCGCATTGCCCGAAGTCGGCGGCGCTCATTTCGGTCATTTCGTGAATTTCGCAGGGGTACGTGCCAATGTCAAAATCGGGCGGCGTGGCAAAGAGTGTATCCAGCTTTTGCTCCAGCCCTGCGTTGCCGCCGTAGAGGGCCGCCAGGCCTGCAACATCGTGCTGGACGGCAAAGCCGTTTTGCCATGCCGAGCCTTCACAGTATTCGCCGCCCCAGCGAATCGGGGAGAAGTCCGGCGGGAAGGTGCCGTCCTCCTGCTTGCCACGCAGGAAACCGACCGCTTCGTCAAATAAATGCCGGTATGCCTTGCTGCGGTGCAGGTAGGTCTCCTGCAATTCCGTCTGTCCGAGCAGCCCGGCCAGCTGCGAAATGCAGAAATCGCAGTAGGCTGCGTCGAGCGTGTTGTTCGCGCTTTCGCCGTATTTGTCGCAGGGGACATACCCCAGACGGCAGTAATCCGCCACGCCAATGCGTCCGTGACGCTTTTCGGGATCGGGAATGTTGGCGTTTTTCAGCATGCCTTCCAGCGCAAGGGTCATTTGCTCCTTACTCAGCAGGCCCTTCATGGCGGCATCTGTCAGCACAATGTCTACCAGTGCACCGGGCATGATGCTGCGTTCGCCGGGCGAAACCCACTTGGGTAGCCAGCCTTCCTCTTTGTAGAAGTTCAGGTAGCCTTGCAGTATCTCGGTCAGCCGCTCCGGAATGAACAGGGAGAACAGCGGGTAGAGCGTGCGGAAGGTATCCCAGAAGCCATTGTCGGTGTACATAACGCCCTTGGCGCATTCGCCACTGCTGACGGCGTAATGAACAGGCTGTCCCTGCGCGTCCAGCTCGTGGAAGGTGTGCGGGAACAGGAAGCAGCGGTACAGGCAGGAGTAGAACGTGCGCAGACGCTCGTCGGTGTCCTCCACCACAATGCGGGAGAGCAGGTCGTTCCATGCGTCATGTGCATCATGCTGTAGCTGCGCAAAGCTCCTTTGCCCGATTTCGCGTTCCAGTGCCAGGGTTGCCATGTCGGGCGACAGGTAGGAGGTGGCGAGGTGAACGGTCAGCGTTTCGCCGCGCTTCATCGAAAAGGCGACGCTGATGCCGTGTCCGATGCCTTGCCCGGAAAGGCCGGGCGTTGTCGTGCCATCGGGATGCGTCAGGACGGTTTGTGCGACGTCGATGGGCTGATTGAAGCGCAGGGTAAAGTACACGCGGAAATCCTTGCGCGTGCCGTCGCCGTGTGCGTTCGTCCAGCCGGAAAGGGTGTTTGTGGTGCTATCAACATGCACATCTGTCAAAAAGGCAAAGGGCAGGAGCGTAAAACGAGGCGTCTCGTCCGTGTCCCAGACGATTTCCATCATGGCACAGCGCTCCGTTGGAACAAGCGACATGGTGGCATGATAGCGCCGGAAATGCACGGACAGGAAGTCGGGCTGCATGGCGATTTCATCAAAGCCGGAGCTGCGGCTGTCGGGCGTGGAAAAGGCGCGTCCCGATTGTGGCAGCATGACGAAATGGCCATAGTCGCGCACCCAGGGGCTGGGCTGATGGGTCAGGCGAATGCCCTCACAGTGCTTGTGGGTCGGATGATAGTACCAGCTGTCGTCGCGACTGCTGGTTTGCAGGGCAAAAGCGTTCATGCCAAAGGGGCGCGTGACCAGTGGCAGGGAATTGCCGGTGGAAAAGCGCATATGGGAGAACGTGCCTTGCTTGATGTTTACATAGGACGTGAAGTCCTGCATGCTTTTCACCACCTGTCGCTCTGCATGATTTCCCACTTGCCGGTGCTGACGTTTTGCAGGCGCACATTTTCTGCGCCGCGAATGAGCAAGCCGCAGTCCTCCGGTACGTCGGCGGTGATGTCGGAGGGGGAAAGGTCAAAGCGCAAGCCCTTCAGGGGCAGATTGCCGGACGGCTTGCGGGTGTAGTCGATGTTGTGGAGCGTCACCTGACGGATGTTGCCATGCTGGCCGATGATGCCCATGGCGTTTTCACCCATGCAGGAAATGTCGCTCAGGTGGACGTTGCGGATGGAATACAGATTGTTGCCATGATGCTTCTGCTCCGGCGGCAAATGCATATCCTGCCGCACGGCCATCAGGAAAATCGGCTCGCCGTTGCCCCACCAATTGCCGGCACGGACGCGCGTGTCAAACAGGCAATTGCTCACGCGCACATTTTCCACCAAGCCGCATTCGTCATGGCACATGATGCACAAGCCGCGATTGCTTTCCTTGATGATGCAATTGTTAATCATGACGTTGCGCACCACGCTGTAGATGTATCCCAGCACAATCGCCTTGGAGCAGGAGCGCAGGACGCAGTTGGTAATCACCACATCCTCGCAGGGCTTCTCCCAGTTGGTGATGCAGGAAAGTGCAATGCAATCATCGCCGGAGGAAATATGGCAGTCTGAAATGATAACGCCCTTGCATGCGGACAGGTGAATGCCGTCATCGTTGGGAATGTTCAGATCGGTGTCGATGGTCAGACCTGTGACCTTCACGTTTTCGCATTCGGAGAAGGTCAGTGTCCAGCAGGGCGCATCAATCAGGCGAATGCCGCTGACGGTCAGGTTCTTTGCGCCATGCATGAACAGACACTGTGCCGGACGCTCGCCGATGGGATGGGTGCATTCCAGCTTCTGCGCCTCAGTGAAGGGCACATCGCCGTGCGGCGTGTCGTATGCGTTCAGGTCGTAGAAGGCATGGCCGCTGAAATCAATCGTGCCACTGCCGGTAATGGATACGTTGTCACAGCGCAGGTTGACAATCAGCGCGCGCAAATCGCCCATTTCATTGTGATGATAATCCTGCGGAGGATAATCCGCCAAATCGGTGGAGGCTTTGATAACGGCGCCTGCCTCCAAATGCATGGAGACGCCCTGCAAATTGATGGTACCCGTCAGGAACGTGCCGGCCGGCACCAGAATCGTGTCGTGCGTTTCCTTGGCGGCGTCCACGGCGGCGGCGAAGGCGGCAGTGTTCATGAACTGGCCATCACCAATGGCGCCATATTGCAAAATGTTCAGCATGTGTGTATGCTCCTTTAATCAATATAATTCAGGCAGCTGATCCTTCGTAATGGCCCACGGATGCTGGTACATGGCGCGAAGTGCCTTGCGCGTGGTGTGATCCTCCGTCAGGCAGAATTCGCCGCACCATGTCATGTAGCTGGCCCAGCAGGACTTGTCCGCGGCCAGTGCTTCGGCAGAGGGAATGGCACCGATTTCGCCGATAAGGGCAATCTTGCGCTGCTGGCTGAGCTGCTGCAATTCGGTCAGCGCGGCGCTTTGGGCCGTATGCTCGTGTGCCGGCGGATAAATGTCGCGGGAAATGATGTCCACCGTGTCATCACCGGGATAGCAGGCGGGAACAGGCGAATTCCAGACCCAAATCAGGTTGTTCAGGCCGTGCAGGTTCGTGTAGCGGTCATACATCAGCCGCCAGAGTGCCTTGACGGTTTCCGCGCCCGCCTTTCCCCACCAGAACCAGTTGCCGTCGCCCTCGTGGAAGGGACGCCAGAGAATCGGCACGCCAGCCACGCAGAAGGGACGGAGCAAGGCCGCCATCATGTCCATGTCGTTGAGCAGCGCTTTGTTTTCCGGCGTGCCCTTGATGAGCGCCCGCTTTGCGTCAAAGTCGGTATTGTCGGCAAAAAAGGACTTGCTGCGGCCACCAAGGGGCGAAAACCAGTGCCACGTGAAGGTCAGCACGCCCTTTTGGCGCGCCCAGTCCCATGCCTGACGGAGGGTGCCGTAGTTGTTTGCAACCTCCTCCATGCATTCGTCGTCTGTGTCCAGATAATTGATATTCGGGGAGTAGGAGAGCAGCTCAAAGCCAAGCAGGGCAGGCTTTTTGCCAGTGACGGCTTCGATGTGATGCAGCTCCTCCATGCCACGTGTTTTCGTGTGCTGTCCGGTCAAAATGCCGTGGCCGGAGATAGAAGCCAGATAGGCCATCATCCGACGGACGGAAGGCTGTGCGTTTGGGTTGCAGGGTGTGGTATGAAAGTCCATAAGGCGACCTCCTGTGCAGTCGATGTTGCGAAAATGCGCGTTAATTTGCACTACTGTTGACATTATGCATCGTGCATTTTGCGTTGTCAAGTAGGAAATGGCAGAAAAGCGAAAAAAATCGCACAAAAAACGAGAAAGCACCAAAATGCTCTCTCGTGAATGCACCATCAGGTACCAGAGGACTCGCGGATGTATGGTTCGGTGGCAATCCAGACCGTCTCCACATGCATGTCCGGGTTGTCAATGCGCCAAAGCAATTGCTGGGCAAGGCGACGGCCGAGGCGCCGGTTGGTCGTGTTGACGCTGCTCAGATTCGGCTCAATAATCAGGCATTCCTTCTTGTTGTCAAAGCCGGTGATGGCCATTTGCTCCGGCATGGCGATGGCGTGACGCTTGCAGTATTGCATCACGCGCAGGGCAATCCAGTCGTTGGCGCACACAAAGGCATCCGGCAGCGTGTCCAGTGCGTTCAGACGCTGATGGAGGCTGTCGATGTTGTAGAAATGATGCGCATCCTCCGTCCAGCAGAAGCGTGCATCCGGCGTGCGATGGCTGTCCGTCATGGCGTGCAGATACCCGGCGTAGCGGTCGCGGATGGATTCGCAGTAGGTGATGTCGCCAATAAAGCCAATCTGCTGTCGTCCCTTGCGAATCAAGTCCATCGTCAGGGCATACACACTGTCCGCACCCTGGGGAATGAGCGCATCGCCCGTCCAGGCAACGTTTCTGGGCTTATCAAAGTGGAGAATCGGAATATCCAGCGTTTCCAGCTTGCGGTAGTACTTTTCGGGAAACATGGTCATGCAGATAATGCCGTCCACGCGCTCGGACAAGAGCGCAGAGGGCAGGACATTGCGCCCCACATCCTCAATGCTGGCCAGCACCAGAAAGCAGATGCCGTTGGCCTTGCGCAGCTCCTCGGTGATGCCGCGCACCACACCCTGCCAGAAATCATCGTCGGCAAAATCGGTCATCAGGATGGCATAGCGGCCGCTGGAGGCTTCCTTCTTCTGGCCATGGGCAAACGCCTCCATTTCCGGCGTGATTTTGTCATACCCCATGGCACTGGCAACCTGAATAATGCGGGCGCGTGTGCTTTCCGACACGCTCTCATCGTTTTTCAGCGCCTTGCTGATGGTGTTCCGGGACAGGTTCATTTCCCGTGCAATATCCTGTATCAAAACCTTCGCCATGGTATATGCTCCTGTTCTTGCATTGGTGTATGCTCATCATAGCATAGAAATGGAAGAATTGCAAGAGAGAATGCACGAAATGCACGAATGAACAGACGGGTGTATATGAAAACGACGCAAACAGGCGATTGACTCGTCTGCTTGCGTCGTCACGAACATCTTTAGCACGACCCCTTTTTCGCCGCGCGGCGCGCCTTTTCCTGCGCCATGGCGTCCTTGCGGTCGTGGATGAGCTGCAATTGCGCCTCCACATCAATCGGTGGATGGTGCAGATGGCACATCAGCGCCTCCTCCATCTGGGCGGTGCGGCTGCGAATCTTGTGCTCCACGCCGTCCTTGATGAATACGTTGCCCGTCTGGCCGAAAATGAGCTGAACGTCGTATTTCACACAATCGTCGTGTACCTTCTTCACCCAGTCGTAGTGCAGCGGGCGCGAACCGAGGTAGTTTTCACCACCGGCCAGGACGGTTTCAATCTTGCCCGTGGCCAGATACTGGCTCAAATCGACCTCGCCGATGAAGGGCTTGACGCTGATCCAGCGGTGCTTGGCGGGCACATCCAGCAAATAGGGGATGCGCTCATCCACACGCTTCTGATTTTCAGCCGACACGGCAAAGGACACGTTGTCCCAGCCATCGCCCCAGTTTGCGGGCAGACACTCCTTGATGCGGCTGGCACGCTTGGTCAGCAGGGAGAACGTCACGTCCGGGCGCAGGCGAATCATGCGCCATGCCTCGTCGCGCCATTCATCGGCCTCCTCCAGAAAGAAGTCGCTGGTCATGCACACGCGCACGAAGGAGCCGCTTTCCAGCTTGTAGCGGCCGTTGCGGTCGCGCTTGATGGGATCATCAAAGGTGGTGGCGTTGCGGCCAACGATGTTGGTGTCGCGGCCATACCGCTTGTCCAGAAAGTATGCATAGCAGTTCTGGCAGCCTTCGCTGCACTTGTGGCAGCCGTGCCACGGATTCCATGTCTTGTCAGTAATGTTCATGCTCGAATTCCTCCAAAATGGTGTTGGCACGGGTGATGAGCGTCACCAGCGTGTGAAAGTCGTTTTCGCCAAGGTCATGGCATAGGTGCTCCAGCTGTGCATCGGTCTGCGCCTGAACAGAAGCGACAAGCGCCTTGGCCTTGTCGGTCGGCAGGATGTAGACGGCGCGTCCGTCCTCGGGTGAGGGCACTTTTTCCACATAGCCGTGGTGTCCCAGTGCGCGGATGTGCGCTGTCATCATCGGCTTGGAGACATCCAGCTTTTCGGCCAGCATCAGCGGCGTGTGCGGCCCGGGTGTCTGGACGATGATGTTCAGCACGCCCATCTCGCTGGGGCGAATCGGCAAATCCTTTTTGAGCCGCATGTAGTTCCGACTGAATTTGGAGAACGATGCATTCTCCATTAGGAAAGACGCCATGGAATCACCACGTGAAAATAGTTCACCTGGGTGAACTATATTGTAATCCAATGGACAGCGCTTGTCAAGCGGGAAAAGCGGCTTGCACGAAAAAAGCCACTCCGCAGCAGGGCGAAGTGGCCAGAGGAAGATTGCTTCTGTTACACGAAGCATGGAAATTACACGAAAATGAAATTACACGAAAAGGAAATCACGCAAAAACGAAATCGCACGAAGTGCGTGCGTGTGTTAGTGTACGCGACGCATGTATACCGCCATGTAGCTTCTGGCGGGCATGGGAATGCGGAAGCTGCCCGTGTGGATGCCGCAGTCGGTGCGTGTCATATGCCAGGTGTCAATCAGCTCCACCTGATAGGCCGTTCCCGGCGGCACGGTGTAGTCACGGAAGCTGGGGCGCATGAAGGAGTAGTAGTACAGATACAGCGGCGCGGCCTCCTCCGTGCAGCCCTCGACGGTCGCGCAGACCTCGTCCCAGCTGGCGGATGTGCGCATCAGGGGCGCAGGGAGCGATGTCAGAAAATCGCGCAGGAAGCGAAGCCGTGCGGGCGACTCACCATGCAGCACATCGCCGTGTGACCACCAGAGGATTTCCTGCTCGTTCAGGTACGTTTCGCCGTGACCGCCGTAGCCGCCACGCACCGTGGCCTCCCAGAAGCGGCGCACGATTTCTTCACCGCTCAGGTTGCCCCAACCGTGCTGTATGTTGCCTTCATAGCCCATTTCGTCCACAATGACGGGCTTGCCGTAGGTGCTGCGCCAGTCATCCACATATTCTGTCGTGCGGTAGATGTCCTGTCGCTGCATGCAGCAGTGCGTGACCCATGGACGCGTGTGGTCGTAGAAGCCCATGCAGTTGTGAATGGACATCAGGTGATGATACGGGTCGTGCGCTTGCAGGGTGGCGGCATAGCGCTCCCAATCGTTGGCCGTTCGGTCGGGCATCAGGTCGTATTCGTTGGCCAGTGACCACCAGACGTTGCGATACGCACCAAGGCGCTGTGCCAAATAGCGCAAATAGCGCTGCTCATCCTCCCGCGGAATGTGGCAGAAGCCCCAACGGTCATAGGGATGCAAAAGAATCAGGTCAGCCTCGATGCCAAGCGCTCCAAGGCGCACGATGGCCTGCTCCAAATGCCGGAAGTAGACCGGATTGAAGCGTGTGAAATCCCAGTGGAAGCCGCCAAGGTCGCGCGGCGCACGCATGGCAAAGGGATACGCGAAGGGCTCGTTGTGGTTGTAGTCGTAGTGCTTGGGGAAGACGCAGAAGCGAATCTTGTTAAACGGGCCATCAGCAAGTGTGTGCAACGTGTTTTCAAAAATCTGTGGCGTTTGCAGATGCCAGACGTAGCAGGTCGTGCCAACTGGATAGAAGCGCGTGCCGTCTGCATAGGCAAAATGATAAGTGTCACATACCTGCACCGGGCCGTGGACATGCGCTTCTGGTGCGGTGCAGGTGAAGGTGCCTTCATACGCTTGCGTGCTGAAGGAGCCTTCGATGCGGAAGTGATACACGCCTTCAAAGGACGGCATAAAGCGCACCACGTAGCGGCCATCGCCGTCATAGAAACCTTCGACACGGCGTGTTTCCTGCGCGGAGGAAAAAACGCCCCAAATGTCCTGTTCCAGAAAAGGATTGCCCTGTGCCGTACCGGGACAGACGATTTCCTGCACACCCCAGCGGGCGACGGAAGGAGAATACTGGTGCTGCATGAAGCTGCCTCCTTTGCAAGTGGCTTATTCGTCGCTGGCGACATTCACGCCTGTGATGGCCTCAACAATTTCGGGGAAGACCCAGGTGTGATTGTATCGGTCGTAGAGCGCCATACCTGGATAATATCCCAAATCTGGGTCGATGTCAATCCGGTTACCTGTGTCCCACCAGAAGCACTTGATGCCGCGAAGCGCCGCGTTTTCCACGAGGTAGTGGGCGTATTCGGCGCGATTGGCGGCGTTATTCTTATTCGATGCACCGAACTCGCCAATGATGACAGGAATGCCCTGACTGGTGAAGCGCTTGTAAAGCCGGTCAAGCATCCGATCCACCTGCGCCTGACCGCCGTTCTCCGTCCAGACGGCTTGCGTGTTGGAGGTGCCGGAAATCGCGGAGCAGTATGCACCGGGATCGTAGTAGTGTACCTCGACAATCAGGCAGTTTTCCGCCGAATCCGTCGGGACAACGAAGTCTGCCACGGAGGAGGCATTCGTGCCTGCGGCATAGGTGTTGACCAGCAGCACGCGCGAGGTGTTGCGGCCACCCGTGGCGCGAATGGTGTTCACAAACAGCTGATTGAGTGTGTTCACAGCCGTGGTGGCGGCCTGTCCGGGATAATTCCAGTTGTTCTGCTCATTCAGGATTTCGTTGAAGCCTTCAAAGAGCAAATGCTCATCATACGCGGCGAAGTGGTTGGCAATCTGTGTCCAGACGGCACAGAACTTGTCGCCGGATTGCGCGATGCTGGCATCACTTGCCTTCAGCCAGCTGTCACCGCCCACATCGTGGTGCAGGTTGATGATGCAGTACATATCGCGCGCCAGGACGGAATCAACCACCTCCTGCACGCGGGCCATCCAGTCGCTGTCAATCTGGTAGGTGCTATCATCAGCAATGTGCTGTGTCCAGGTGATAGGAATGCGCACGGCGTTGAAGCCGGCGGCCTTGATATCGTCCATGAGTCGCTCAGTTGTGATCGGGTTGCCCCAAGCCGTCTCAAAGCTGCGCGGCGAACCTGTGCCGGAGGAGAGAATCCAATCGCCGAAGGAATCCAGCGTGTTGCCCAGATTCCATCCGGCGCGGATGCTGCGCACAATTTCACCAGCCGGACCGGTGCAGGTGACAGGAGTCGTGAGCGTTTCCTGCTCAGTGGCGATTTCGTAGACGAAGGCAAGCTCCGTGACGGTCACATCGGCGCCACCGGGCATCACAAGGATGTTGTTGAGCAGAGAAAAATCGCTGCCGTAGTGGGCGCATAGCGTGGCGTAGGAGTAGTACGCCACGCCGCGCTCGGTGTAGTCGGGTGTCATCTGCGCCCAAGATGCGCCGCCTGTCCAGGACATGAGCACCAGCACAGGTTCGCCGTCGCTTTCGTAGCGGACGGTGATGGTGAAGGGCTTGTCAAAGGCGGTGACGTCAAATTGGTCATTGCCCAGCGCAAGGGCTTTGTCCCATGTGTCCCACGTGGTGAAGGTCTGACTGGCGCTGCCGGAAAAGAGAACGATGGGCTTATTTTCTTCAGCCAGGGAAAGGCAGGGAAGAAGCATCAGGAAAATGAGCAGCAGGGAGAAAAGCCGTTTCATGTCTCCTGTCCCTCCTGTATGGTAAATTCGTAATGACCGGAGCCAAGCGCATGCACCGTACCGTCCGGCAGATGCAGCGTGGCCGTGGTGTTGGCAGGAATCGTGCAGGTGTAGTGGATGCAGCCGTCTTCGCGCCGCCAGCCGCTTTCAATCGGGCCGGCGGGGCTGGCAACACGGCCATGAGCATAGTCCAGCATGCGCACATCCGGTTGGAGACGGAAATGTGTGAAGCCTGGATGCTCCACCAGGCGCTGGATGCCCAGAATCTCGTCGTACATCCACGACAGCACGCTGCCCAGCGAATAGTGGTTGAAGGAGTTCATGGAATTGTATTCGCCAAAGCCGTTTTCCGCGGTGAAGGAGTCCCAATGCTCCCAGATGGTCGTTGCACCCTGTGTCACTGGATAGAGCCAGGACGGGAAGGCACGTTGAAGCAGCATCTGCCATGCGTCATCCCGATAACCGTGCTGGCTCAGTGCCTTGCTCACCAGCCCTGTGCCGAAGAAGCCGGTGCTGACGCAGTGGCCGCTTTCCTGCACCTTGCGGGCGAGGTGAGCGCCCATGCGCACCGGATCATCGGCAATTTCATAGCAGATGCCCAGCGCGTAGGAGCATTGTGTGTCGCATGCGCCGCCTGTGGAGGTGCGGGTGCGCCCTGTTTCAGGGTCAACAAAGACGCGATTCCAGTAGCGGCGAATGTCATTTTTCAGGATGGCGTAGGCGCGGGCATCCTCCGTGCGGGATAGAACCGTGGCGATTTTCTCCATCAGCAGTGCGGCGCGGTAGTAGAATGCGTTCCACATCAGCCATGAATCGGTTTCGTCAAAGGCCAGCCAGTCGCCCAACGGCCCGATGCGATCCTCGCGGCCAATGCCCGGCATGCCCATGTGGGAAAGGTATGCCATGTAGCGCTGCATGCCCGGATAGAAGCGCGACAGGGTGCGGCGGTCGCCGTATTGCTGGTACAGCTCCCAGCTCATGAAGATGGTGGCGCATTCATACGTGATGCCGCCAAAGCCGCCACCGATGGGTGCAATCTCCGGATAGCGTCCCTCGTCGTCCTGCAGGTCGGCCATAGCCTGCAAATTGCGCTCGTAGAAGGCTTTCAGGTTACTGTTGTGTAGTGCGGTGTTGCAGAACACGTGCGTATCGCCGACCCAGCCCATGCGCTCGTTGCGCTGCGGGCAATCTGTGGGAATGTTGATGAAGTTGCAGCGCTGTGACCACTTCACGTTCTCGGCAAAGCGGTTCAGCACCGTATCGGAGCTGGAGAAGCTGCCGTCGAATTCGGTGATGGAGGAATATTGATGTGCCTTGACCTCCGACAACTGCGGCGCGTGCGTCACGCCGTTCAGCTCCAGATACCGGAAGCCGTGGAAGGTGAAGCGCGGCCGGTAGGTTTCACCCTCAGGCAGTCCGGCGCAGATGTAGACATCGGTGCTTTCTGCGTCGCGGTAGTTTTCCTGCATCAGGCGACCAATGTTGCGCCCGTAGCGCGGCATGTCGGGATACAGCACCTCACCGCAGCGGATGAGGATGCGCGTTCCGGCGGCCTCGTGGAAGGTGATTTCCGGCACGCCCGCCATTTCCTGACCGAAATCGTAGAGGTGAACGTGGTCACTTTGCTGGGTGTGATGCGTGGCCTGTCGCGTTTCGACAATGTGGACAGGCGCATCATACCCGCCAATCAGGAGCGGCTCGGTTGCATTGACCGTCGGCCACGGGCTGCCAAAGCCCGGGTCGTAGCCGGGAATGGTGACTGGCTGATAGGGAACAGGCTGCTCCCACGCGGAATCGTCAAAGCCGGGCAGAGCGTAGGCACTTGCCAGTGCAGCACGGCGCGCATCGTACTGCTCACCCATGAACAGCCCGGCGTATTGCCACGGGCCGTCCCCGAAGTATCGCCAGGTGTTGGGGTCGGAGACAATGACCTCACGCTGTCCGTCGGCATATTCCAGCACCAGCTTGCACAGCAGGGCCTCCTTGTCACCAAAGTAATTGTAGTGGCCAACGACAAAGGTCTGCGCGTCGCTCCACCAGCCGGAGGCAAGCGTCACGCCCAGCGCATTTTCGCCGGGGGTGAGCAGATTTGTTACGTCGTAGGTCTGATACTGCATCCTCTTGTCATACTGCGTCAAGCCGGGTGCAAGCGGATTGGACGTGATGACGTGGCCGTTCACGACCGCCTCATAAATGCCACGTGCGGTGATGTACAGCCGTGCGCGCCGCAGGCCATCCCGCACCGGACAGGCGCGGCGAAGCATGGGAATGGAGGTGTTTGACGGGTCGGCAGTCACTTGCTGATGATGCAGGGCGAAGCAGCCCTCCTGCACCGGCAGGGTGGCGAAAATCGTATCGCCATGCATGCCGCCAGCGGGCGTTTCGTCAATGAACACAGCGCCCGGCAGACGAACATTTGCCACGCGGAGGTTCTGGAACAGCACCACGCCCGTTTCGCCTGCAAAAAAGCCGATTTCGTTCAGGCGAGGGTAGGTCAGCACGTCGTTGCAGCCGCGCGGATTCAGCACACGACCGGGAATTTGCGGATGCGGCTGAGGCTGGTCAATGACGGTGCCATCCAGAAATGCCTGTGCGTGATTGCCCATCACCAGCACGGACAGGGTGTGGAAGGCGCTATCGCCCTTTTCCAGCAGTCCATCCGGCAGGGGGACACTGGCAAACGGCACATCGGCGCAATCTGTCAGCGCGTAGCCGACGCGGTAAATGTCCAGCGTCTGTGTGGAGACGTTCAATTCATAGCGGATGTAGTTTTCGCCCGCCAGGCCATACTCGTTGAGCGATTCATCCATCAATCGCGCATCCTTTGCGCCAAAGACAAGACCGGCGCGGTCTGCACCTGCTGTCAGGCGGAAGGTTGTCTCAATGCGGAAGATGCCGCGCGCGCGTGCCATGACAGAGAATCTGGGCGCGGCAATCCATGTGGCGCCTTCCCATGCCGCGAGGGACGAATCCATCAAGCCTGTCTCGAAGAAGCTTTCGCGAACGGCCTCCTGACCATGATTGTCCCAAACGTGCAGCGTCACCTGATAGCGCTGGCAGCTTTCCAGCGGCGCACCGGCATACAGAATATTGGCGGCGCTGGAGGCGGCAATGCGGCCGGTCTGCCACACCGCCTGCTGGTCATCAGCCTTGCGGATGCAAAGCGAATAGGCCACCTGCATCACGTTTTGCTGCGGGGAAGTGATCTGCCACGAAAATGCGGGTGTGGCTTCATCCAGGCCAATGGGGTTTTCCTGATCTTCTGTCAGGAGCTTGCTGATTTCCATGGGGGGAGTCCTCCTTGATGCGCGGATGAACTTATTCCACCTGCGCGGGTGTTTCATAACGAATCCGGAAGGCTGGGGGTGTTTTCATTTCGGTGTAGTAGTTGAATTGCCAATCGGCGTGCGCATCCTCGTGGTTTTCGCCATCCACGGGTGTGGCAAACAGACGAATGGGCAGGACGGTTTCGCCGTCCAGACGATGCTTGTAGAAGGCAGGCATCAGGTCGATGGTCCTGACGCCGGGCGCTTTGTAGAACCAGCGTCCGTGACATTCAATCATCAGGCTCAGCGCTGCTTCACACGTGATTTCGCAAAACTCCGGCGTACCTGTAAAGGTCATGGGAATTTCGATGCCGTCTGCGTCCTCTGAGCCGCCCCAACGGAGCTGCACGGGGAAGGAAAGTGCATTGCCCGTTGTCATGCTGGGCAGGAAGTACGGGTCAGAGAGGACCTCCTTGTAATCGTCCATGACGGGCTGCTCGATGCCAATGGCAGGATTGCTCGGGTCTTCCATTTCCAGCCCCAGACGACCACGGTCGCGGAATTGGTACATGGAAATGCCCTGAAACCAATCGGCCTGATGGTCGCGGAACGCATAGGCGAAGCGCTTGATGGATTCGCCCTGATGGAAAGCACCAGTCACATCGCCATCGGTGTTAAACTCGGCGGTCGTCATGGGCTTTTTGCCGCACAGCTGCGTCAGACGCTCAGCAGTTTTACGGAAACGGTGATAATAGTATTCAACGCTGGAATGATTAAACCTGCCGCTATCCTTCTCGGCGATGTCGTAAGGCCAGCCAAAATGCAGCGCGAGATAACAGTCTGCCGACCAAATGTCCGCCGCCTTGTAGGCCGGAAGGAAGGCATCCTGGAACTCGATTTCCGAGCCGTCATCCTTCAGGAAACCAGCGCAGAAAATCGTGCTGACATTGGGTGCTTCCTCTTTGATGATGTTGTGGAAGCGGACGAAGAACGCGCCAACCTCCTCATAGGAGAAGCGCCGGTTGTGCGTGAACCAGTCGCCCGCGCACTCATGGTTGATGCGGATGCGCATGCGGCCAAAGGGTCTGAGCTGTCGGGCAACCTGGCGCAGATACTCGTCATCCAGCGAACAGTCTACCGTCAACGTCAGCAGCACATCCTGTCCGTGACGACGGATGTCGCGCATCTGCTCGAAGGGCTGGCCGTTCGCGCCATAGGGGAAATAGTCGTCATAAGGATAATCCCACTGGTAGTTGATCTCCATGTCCTTGCAGGCTTCGCTGATGCGCTGGGGCCACTGCTCATCCTTGGGATAAAGGGTGTACATGATGTTCACACAGCGGTGGGGTCTGCCCAGTTTGTGCAGGATGTAGTCCTGACAGACATATTCGGCGCGTTCGCTGCCGTCGCCTAAATCAAGGCCGCACTTGGCCTGACCCATGTGCACCTTCTTGTAATCGCTCATTGTTGCTCTCTCCTCATGTAATTATTGTGGCTTAATCGAGGAAGTCCTCACGCCATCCAAACGTCCGGAAAGCCTGTCTGCATACAGCTGATAGATTGTGTTGAAGGGCTAAAACTGGATGCCCGTACGGCAGTACATTTCGTCAAAAGGTATCCTGGCATGTACCTTTGGGACAACCGTCTCTGCAAAGCTGTCCCGGTAGGCATAGCAGGGCATGACGGGTTCATCACCCCGCATGCGCACATAATCCACGCCCCATGTGTCAATGGACAGGCTCTCAATGCTTCCGAACGCCTGCGATGCCGCATCAATACCGGCCTTCACATGGAGAAAAAGCGCCTCTGTGTCCCAAGTCAGGCGGGCATCCCGCTCCGTTACACTATTTGGAAAGCGGTAGACCTCCTGTGTTTGCAGCGACCCGGCTTCCTCCCAGCCGACGATGTGCCTGCCGGAGGATGCGCCGATGTCGATGGCAAGATAACGCTTCATACTGCAAGCCTTCTGATGTCATTCTACCCGGATCGTGCGAAGACGGGTTTCCTTGGGAACGGTAATGTTAAGCTGCTTCACCAGTCCGGTTGTCCTGATTGGAATGCGGATTGGCTGGAATGCTCTGGTCGAAGTCATAGATGAAATTCGCGCCCGACCGAGCTCTGCACCATCTGCTGTCACAATAATATCACCGGCTGTGAAGGGATTGACTGCATCGATAACCAGCGTTTCCGCCTGTTTCAGATCGACATTCAGATAGATCACCCTGTTGTCATCATCCGCAGCATACAGGTAATACTCGCCGAATTCGTCATCGTAGAGCGTCTGCATGTGCCATGCATCGTCATACAGACAAGCCTGTATAGGCTTATCCAAGCGCCTCGGCTTCACATCGTCGCCATGAATATATAGAGTCTGCTCGCCCTGCACATCCAGACAGTTGCTGCCGACCATGAAGCTGTACAGCCCGGTGTCAACCACGAAGCGCTCTTCTGCAGGCAGCCAGCGGCACAGCTCCTTGACCGGGATGGTGAATGCGAAATGTTCCGTGCTGTTGTGCTGGATCATTCGGCGCTCAAAGGCGCACAGCTGGCGCAGAGGACGCTGCACGCAAGGCTCGACCGCGCGGAAGTAGACCTGCACGACTTCCTCCCCGGCACAGCAGCCGGTGTTGGTCACATCCACCTCGAACTGTACGGCATCGCCGTTTTGCTGCGCCTTCGCGTTTGCATAGCGGAAGGTCGTGTAGCTCAGGCCGTAGCCGAATGGATACAGCGGCCTGCGGGTTCTGTACAGGTAGGTCAGTCGATTGTGGGGCAGCTCATAGTCCAGAATGTCCGGCAGCTCCCGGTCGCTGGCGTACCACGTCATGGGCAGGCGGCCAGCGGGATTGATTGTCCCAAAGAGGGTTTCGCAGACTGCGTGTCCCAGTTCCGGCCCGGCATGGCTGGTGTGGAGCACGGCGGCGCAGTGCTTACGTTCTTCCGTGATGGCGTAGGGATAGCTGGACACCAACAGCAGGATGGTGTGCTTGTTTGCAGCCGAAGCCGTTTCCAGCAGCTTCTTCTGGGAAGCGGGCAGCGCAAGGCTGGGCCTGTCCTGCATCTCACGTCCGTTGAGCATGGGATCGTTGCCGAGGCACACGACCACCGTGTCAGTCTGTGCGGCAAGGGCGCGCACTCTTTCAGCGCCGGAGGAAATCACAACAAACTCGTATTCCTCGCACGCCGCGTCCGCTAGCACATAGGGGGACATGGTGATATTCCCCGCATCGTCTGTAACCACACGAAGATCATTCCATGTGCGCAGATAGCGGATGTCTCCGCATTCCTCGCATTGCAGCGCCGACTTCGTGTACCACTCTGTGGTGTCGCCACAAACAGCCGCCAGATATCCGTCGTCCTCTGCACGGACATACAGCCCGGTGCTCTGCCTCTGCAGGCGGATGCTGCCGAAGCCCCAGTCCTCCAGCACAAACGGCTCAGGTTCATTGCTGTCTGCGCGAAGGACGCCATTCTCGCCCGCGACGACATACTTCCCGGTCATCCGACTGCGCAGGGCAACGACGTCAAAGCCTTCATCAGTCATGACGCGTTGTCCAAGGACTTTCGTCAAGCCGTCATGAATCGTCACGTTGTAGGCGCTGTGACCAGTGTACCAGTCCATGCGGTTTTTCTTTACTTGCGGGCCGACCAGCGCAATGGAAGGGATGCTCTCATCCAGCGGGAGAATGCCGTTGTTCTCCAGCAGCACCATCTGCTCGCAGGCAGCGCGGTGGTTCAGGAGCGTGTGATCAGTACACATGAGCAGGCTTTCGTCCCGCTGCGCATAGGGATTCTGCTCCGCCGGATCAAACTCGCCCAGCCGGAAACGCAATCGCAGCACATTGCTGACCGCGTCATCCAGCTCCGCCATGGTAATCAGCCCCTGCTCCAGCGCCGAAGTCACGCCGGACGCCACGATCTCCCGGTTGTCCAGCATGAAATCTGCCCCTGCATGGAGCGCCGCTGCATACGAAGCGGCATGATTATCATAGCGCTTGTGGTCGGTGACATTGCTGGCAAAGTCGCCGCCGTCGGACATGATAAAATCCGCATGCCACTCGGCCTTGACCACGCACTGCAAATCGGGCGAGCAGAGCATGGGCACGCCATTGACTTCATTGTAAGCAGCCATCACGCCCATCGCGCCGCCCTCCTCGAAGCAGCGGCGGAACGGCTCATAATAGTACTCACGCCTGATGCGGGGCGATACCTGCGAATCGCTTGTCACCCGATCCCGTTCATTGTTGTTGGCGAAGAAATGCTTGATGCCGGGAATGACCTGCGCGTAGTACGGGTGATCGCCCCGCAGCCCACGCGTGTAGGCGGCAGACAGCTTCCCGGCAAGGAAGGGATCTTCGCCGTATGCTTCCTCCGTCCGGCCCCAGAGCGGATGACGCTCCATGTCGATGGTCGGGCCGAAGGTCAGCAGACCGGAGCAGGGGGACAGCTCCGGGTTCTCACGGGCGGCCTGCACCGCAATGATACGCGACTCCACGCCGGCAGCCGCGCCGATCTTCTCCATCAGCGCTGGGTCAAACATTGCCGCCATACCGATGGGCTGCGGGAACACGGTGGACGGATGCGCCGGGTCACGCGACACATGACCACGTGCAATCTCCAGCCCCATGTGAATGTCCTTGATTCCCAGGCGCGGGATCGCCCGCTGCCAGTTGACGAGCATGCCACACTTTTCCTGCAATGTCAAACGTCCCAGCAGATCACTGATCCGCTCGTTCTCCGGAAGGCTGCTGTTTTGGAAAGTCATATCGTTCATTGTCATACTGACCACCCCTTGGATAAGTTGATTTACAGATAGCCTCCCGGAAAGCGTTTTACGTAACTCCAGGAGGCTATCCGCTAATTACTAATCATACTGATGTTTCGCTTGGAGGTCAAGAGTTATTCTTGGAACAGGGCAATCTTGGTGGCGATGAATTCGGTCATCATCTGTTCGCACTCGGCCATGTTGTTGGCGTAAAGCTCATCCACCATGCCCTGCCACTTGGCTTCAAAGTCCGCCTCGGAGCAGGTGACGCAGGCCACCAGACCAGGCCATGAAATCTCGTTCAGGATGCTGACCATCTCGTCCAGCTCGGAGGGATACTGGTAAGCCCAGATTGCGGAGTAAGGCAGAACCTCGAATTCGCTGGCCTGCGGGAAGATGTCCTTGAGCATCTCCACGCCCCAGGCCTCGATGGCCTCGCGCTCGATGGCGTTGTACTCAGCGATGACGGTGTCCTTGGTGACGGTGGTGTAGGGCTGACCGTTGGCGTCCACAACGCCGTCGCCGTAGCGGGGGAAGCCCTTGCCGACGTAGTAGCCCACGCCAGTCTTCTTGCCGTAGTCAGCGTCGCTCTTGCTGTAGGCAATCTCTTCCTCGGTGCGGTAACGGTTGCCGTTCTCGTCCACGAAGTAGTTCACGTCCTTGATGCCCCAGTGAATCAGGACCTGACCTTCATCAGAGCACAGGTAATCCAGGAACTTGATGGCGGCCACGGGATCCTTGCAATCCTTGCTGATGCCAATGCCCCAGCCAACAGCCATGCCCTGATATTGCAGGGAGGGGCACTTCTGGCCTTCACGCAGGGTCACGGGCACGCCCGCAAAGGTCTGCTCCAGCTTACCGTCACCAATCAAAACGGAGTTGGCCTGGCCATAGTGCCATGCAGCGTCCAGGATGGCAACCACGCGGCCGCTGGCCAGCTTGGCAATGTAGTCATCGTCGGTCTGGGTGGCGAAGTCGGGATCGAGAATGCCCTCGTTGTACATCCGGTTCAGCCACTGGAAGTATTCCTTTTCTTCCTGGGTGTGATGCTTGTAGCTGCAGTTGTAGTTCTCGTCAACCAGCCACTGGCCGTTGTCGGGCGCAGCGTCGGCCACAAAACCGGCGGGGTTGCCCAGGGTAATCATCCAGCGCCAGTCAGCCGCGGAGAGAGAAATGCCAATCATCGGCAGACCATCATCCGTCGTGGGATGCGCCGCCAGATAGCGCTTGATCATGTCCTCGTATTCGGCCAGCGTGGTGGGATACTGCCAGTTGTTCTCCTTCAGCACGGCGTACTGAATCTGTGCCGGGCCGGAGGTGGTCATGGATATCGTGCCGACATCGGCGTAGGACAGCTGATAGATACCAGAATCGTCATCGGACCAGCGGAGCTTGTTGTACTCCTTGCCGAAGAACTTCTTGATGTTCGGGCCGTACTGGTCAATCAGCGGCTCCATGTCAATGAAGGCGCCCGCTTCATACAGCGAACCGGCGTCGCCCTTGGCATAAATCAGGTCGGGGTACTTGTCATCGGCAATCATCAGTGCGACGGACTCGTCGTCATCACTGACCGGGTAGGTGGTTTCCAGTCGGACACCCGTGGCGGCCGTCAGGGCCAGCGCAACCGGATTCGTCCAGGGGTCTTTCTGACCGTCTGCGTTGTAGTAGGTCAGGGTCGTTACGCTGTCTTGCTCAGCCATAGCGGGCAGGGCAGTGGCCAGCACCAGTACCAGCGCCAGCAACAGGGACAATGTTTTCTTCATGGGTAGGTCCTCCTTTTTTGATTCAGGGTTACACCCCAAATTTCGCGTTCATTATCCCTTTACTGCGCCCAGCGTCATGCCACCGACGAAGTACTTTTGCAGGAAGGGATAGACCACCAGAATCGGAACAGTCGCAATGACGGTGACTGCCATGCGGACGGACAAGGGCGTCACCGTGCGCGTCATGGTTGTGGAGGTGGAATGGTTATCGACCTTGAGCGTGGCTTGCTCCATGATTTCGTAGAGCTTGTATTGCAGCGTCGGCAGGTTCTTGGCGTACAGGAAGGTATCCATGAAGGAATTCCATTGCCCGACGGCATAGAACAGCGCGACCGTGGCATTGACGGCAGTACAGAGCGGGAAAACAACCTTGTACCAAATCTGAAAGTCGTTTGCGCCGTCGATGATGGCCGCCTCCTGTAAGGCATCGGGCAGGCCGTCGATGTAGCTGCGCACCAGAATGACGTTGTAGACCCAAACCAGACTGGGCAAAATGTAGACAAGGAAGCTGTTGCCAAGGCCCAGCGTGCGCTTAATCAGCAGATACTCGGGAATCAGGCCGCCGCCCACATACATCGTGATGACAAAGAGGAGCGTGAAGGACTTACGGAACACGAAGTCCTTGCGGCTCAGCACAAAGGCGAGCATGGAGGTCAGCACGAGGCTTACCAGCGTGCCAACGAGCGTTCGCGCAACGGACATGAACGCGGGCGTGAAGATGTCGTTTTCCTTGAAGATGTAGACGTAGTTGCTCCATGTGAATTTGCGCGGAATGATGAAGTTAATGTTCTTCACCGTGTCGATGGAATCGTTGAGTGAGATGGCCAGCACGTTCAAAAAGGGATACACGGTCATGACCATCACGCCTGCAAACAGCACCAGAAGGAAGATGTCAAAGCCGGTTTTTCGATTCATCGGGGAAGTCGTAGAAGCTTTCATATTGCATCCTCCTTTCCTTATAGCAGGCTGTCTTCGCCAAGCAGCTTGGCTGCGCGGTTAGCCAGCAGCAGCAGCACCAGACCAACCAGCGACTGGAACATGCCGATGGCCGTGCCCAGACCGTAGTTGTTGTTGCCGATGCCGCGCTTGTAGGAGAACCAGGACAGCACCATCGTGTGCTGCTGCACAACGCCGTTGCTTAGCAGCATCTGGCGCTCCATGCCGACGCTCAGGACACTGCCGATGCTCATAATCAGCAGGATGATGATCGTCGGCTTGATGCCCGGCAGCGTCACGTGCCAGATGCGGCGGAAGCGCCCTGCACCGTCGATGGAGGCGGCTTCGTACAGGCCGTTGTCGATGCCGGCCATCGCGGAAAGGTAGATGATGGCGTTCCAGCCGGTTTCCTTCCAGATGTCAATGAAGACAATCACGAACCAGATCAGCACCGAGTCTGTACTCATCAGCTTCAGTCGTGTGTCCAGGATGGAATCCAGCACGCCGCCGTCGCCTAAAAAATTCTTGGCGATGCTGGCAATGATGACCCAGGACACGAAATGCGGCAGATAGGAAATCGTCTGGGTCAGCTTCTTAAAGCGCGTGAACTTCAATTCGTTCAGCAGCACGGCAAAGCCGACAGAAACCAGCGTACCCATCACGATGCCGAGGAAGCTCACGCCCAGCGTGTTCCACATTGTCTGGGCAAACAGGCGGTCATGGAAGGCTTTGAGGAAATTGTCAAAGCCGACCCATTTGCGCTCGAACATGGAAACGGCGAAGGTTGCAGGCTTGACCTCCTGAAAGGCCATGGTCCAGCCCCATAGCGGAATGTACTTGAAAATCACCAGCCAGACAAGCAGTGGCACGGACATCATCAGCAGATACCTCTGCCGCCAGAGCAGTCCGGGCGTTATCCTGCGCCTGCCGCGCTTCTTCCTCCAGGAAAGTTCACTCATGCGGGAATTGGCCTCCTTTTGTTTGACGTCTTGCGGTCTGTGGTTGATGGTTTTATTATACCGCCGGGTGTCATGAAAACGGTAGAACAATTCTATCGTGTTTGATAGAAGGATTTTGTCCAAACGTCGTTTTCGTTTTGCAATCCTGGTTGATATTTTCACATTTTGCTCAATTTGTCCGTTTAACTTGACTTTTTTTGACCTGTGTGCTATCATCAAAGCAACAGCACACAGGAGGTGCAGACGCATGAATCAGGCCCAGCTGATGGAGACGCTTCATACCCTGAACAGCAGTGAGTGCTTTTATCGCGCGTATCGTCTGGCCAAGCAATCGCCACTGCGCTTTGCGGATTATCTGGCGCATCTGGATCGGGAGATGCTGATTCGCCAGCAATTGCTGGTGCCGGAAATTCAGGAGACAATCCCCAAGGCGTACAAGGAACAGGCGTATTTCGCGCCTGACCCGCGCGACAGCATCTATGTCATGAAGCATAATTGCTATACGCCGCCGATTCCACATTGTCATTATTTTTATGAGTTCTTCTATGTCCTGGAGGGAAGCTGTGTCCACACGATTGGCGGCAATAGCATGCTGCTGCATGCAGGGGACTGCTGCCTGATTCAGCCGGGCGTCAATCATGCATTGGATGTGAGTGACGAAAGCGTCATCATCAACATCCTGATTCGCCGCTCGACCTTCCGCGATTATTTCTATAGCATTTTGCAGGGCGATAATGCGCTGGCGGAGTTCTTCATGAGTTCGCTGATTAATAAGGAGAAGATTGACTACATCCTTTTCCAGACAACCAGTGATGAGGCGCTTCGCGACACGGTGCTGGATGCGTATCAGGAATTCTGGGAGAAGGAAGCGTACTATTCCGAATTGACAAACGCCATTGTCATGCGCATTTTCGTGCTGCTATTGCGCCATCACATGGTGGATTGCAAAATGCCGGAGCGCCGTGCCGCTGATACGCGCAGAGCCATGGCATACATGAACTATCTGCGCTCCAATCCGGCAGAAATGACGCTGGACAAGGTGGCTGAGCATTTTCACTATTCGCCGGAATACATGTCCAGAAGCATTCGCCGCACGACAGGCTACACCTTCAGCGAGCTGCTGGCGCGCCTTCGCATTGAAAATGCACGGCGGTATCTGCGTGATACCACCATTCCTGTGGCCGACATTGGCAGCATGGTCGGCTACGAAACGACGGAGCATTTTGGTCGCACCTTCAAGAAGCTGACCGGGAAAACGCCCAGCGAATACCGGCAAGCATCACGGGAGCATAAAAAGAACTCGCTTGGGTGAACAAACGAAAGGCACAGAAAAACGCCTGCAATGCATCAAAAATAGCATTGCAGGCGTTTTCTTTATTACTTCTTTATTACTTCTCCAGCCGGAAATCAGCGCCATTTTCCGTCAGGCTGTCATGGCCAATCCAGAGCGTGAAGTCGCCGGGTTCGCTGACAAACTGCATGTCAATGTCGTAGAAGCGGAGCATCTCCTCGGTGATGGAGAAGCATACCGTTTCGGACTGACCGGGCGCAAGGGTGATTTTTTGCAGGCCCTTCAATTCACGCAGCGGGCGAACGACACTGCCCTTCACGTCGCGGATGTAAAGCTGCACAGCCTCCTTGACGGGCAGCGTGCCGTTGTTGGTGACGGTCACGCATGCTTTCAGGCAGTCGCCATCCCGCAAAACAGGACTGCTGAGCGTCACGGGTGAATACGTGACCGGGCTGTAGGACAAGCCGTAGCCGAAGGGATACAGCGGCACGTTCGGTGCGTCCATGTAGTTGGACACGTAGGGGCAGAAGTCTTCCGTCTGCGGCTTGGGACGACCCGTCTGGAATGCCTGATAGGACAGCGGCAGTTGTCCCACGCAGTAGGGCATGCTCATCGACAGACGTCCCGAAGGATTCACCTTGCCAAAGAGGATGTCCGCCAGCGCATAGCAGCCGCAGGAGCCGGGCAGCCATGCCTCGACGAGGGCATTCGTCTTCTGCGCCACCTCCGGCACCGCCAGCGGACGGCCACCAAAGAGCATCGTGACCAGATTCGGATTGGCACTTTGCACCGCGTCAAAGAGCGCCGCGTGCGCAGGCGAAAGCGAGATGTTCGCCTTGCTGTAGGATTCGCCCGACTGCATCTGGTTTTCGCCAATGGCCAGCACGACCACATCCGCATCCTTGGCTGCATGCAGCATGTCCGGCGTCACCTCGTCCGTGGCAAAGAAGGTGATGTTTGCCTTGGGATAGAGTGTTTCCAGCGCCTGACGCAGGGTGACGGTCTGCGTTTTATCCACAAACAATGCCCAGGAGCCGGTGATTTCGCGATCCTCCGCCAGTGCGCCGACGACGACAATCTTCTGCGATTCCGTCAGGGGCAAGGCACCTTCGTTTTTGAGCAGGACGGTGCTTTCCTCGGCGGCTTCGCGCGAAAGGGCCTGATGCTCCTTGCAGAACAAAAGCGCCTGTTCGTCCGCTTCGGAGGCGTCCTTGTAGGGATTTTCAAAGAGTCCCAGCTTGTTTTTGAGCGTCAGGACGCGTAGAACGGCTTCGTCAATCAGTGCCTCGTCCAGCGTGCCGTCCTGCACCAAGCCTTCCAGCTGGTGGAGGTAGCACTCGCTCATCATGTCGATGTCGCAACCGGCAATCATGGCCTTCTTCGCGGCGTCACGGTCATCCAGAGAGCTGCCGTGGGTGACGCTTTCGCTGACGGCGCCGTAGTCGGAAATCACAACGCCGTCAAAGCCCATTTCCTTGCGCAGAATGTCGCGTAGCAGCCGCTTGTTGGTCGTGCAGGGCTGGCGGTCGATGGTGTTGAAGGCCGTCATGACCATGCTGACACCGGCCTTCACGGCGGCGCGGTAGGCGACGAGGTAATCCTCAAACAGTGTGTGTTCGGACAGCTCCGTCACGTTGTAGTCGCGACCGGACTGCACTGCGCCATAGGCCGCAAAGTGCTTGATGCAGGCGGCCATGCGGCCCTTTTTGCCGTAGTCCTCGCCCTGGAAGCCGCGCACCTCGCTTTCGGCCATGCGGGCATTGAGCCAGGGATCTTCGCCCGTGGACTCCATGCAGCGTCCCCAGCGACTATCCCGCACAAGATCCACCATCGGGGAGAAGGCTACATGCACGCCAGCGGCCGCGGCTTCTCGTGCGGCGGCGGCGGTGATGCGCTCCGCTAAATCAGGATTGAAGGTTGCGCCCATAGCAATCGGCACAGGGAAGGCCGTGCGGTAGCCATGAATCACGTCCGCCATGAACAGTGCGGGAATGTGATGCGGCTGCTTGGCCATCATGCGATCCTGCAAATCCTTCAGGTGCGCCGCGCCGTGTTCGCCCAGCACGCTGCCGGTGCGGTAGGGCTGATCCTTTGTCATATGGAAATCCACCACAGGCCCGGTGTACAGGTCAATGGTGCCGAAGAAGCCGCCGTGCAGCTGCACAAGCTGTTCAATCTTCTCCGTCAGGCTCATCTCCTTGAGCAGGGAAAGAAGCTTGCTTTCGTTCATGGTCATATCTCCTTATTCATTGTTCGCGGGGTGTTGTTACTATTATAGCAGGGAACGTTCCATTTGAAAAGGGGCACTTTTGACCGGAGAACCTGCACAAATTTGATATGTCTGCGTCTTGTTTTTTCACAAAAGCATATTGACAGAAAAAGCGCAGAAGGGTACAATAGGAAGTGTGTTAGTTAACTAGAACTAACTTACAAATGGGAGGAAACATCGGATACATTGCCGGAGATGATTGAGCAGGCCAAGCCGGGCGTTTTCCCCACGAAGCTCCATTTCTCGGTGCAGGATATGTTCCATTTGCCGTAGGCGGAGTGTGTCATGAAATAAAGAGGGAGACAGCAATGAAAATCTTGGTATTAGGCGCAGGTGTACTAGGCTGCAATCTGGCAAGCGACCTGTTTCGTGCGGGGAAGGATGTTACGCTGCTGGCACGAGGTGCATGGGGAAAGGAAATAAAGGCAAACGGCTTGCGCATCAAAAGCATCCTTTCTCCGTGGGCAACAGTCAGCCGCATTCCGGTGGCGACAGAGCTGCGGCCGGAGGACGCATATGATGTGATTTTCGTGGTCGTGCGTTATACGCAGCTGGAAACAGTGGTTGACACGCTACGCGCAAGCCGGGCGAAGACCATCGTTTTTGTGGGTAACAATGTGCGTGCGGCGGAAATTGCCGCCCTTCTGCCGGAGAAAAATGTGCTGTTTGCGTTTTCCATGTCGGCGGGTCATCGGGAGACTGACCGCGTGGTGTCCATGGATATGAAGAAAATCACCATCGGACAGCTGCGCGATGCACCATCCAACGAAGCACTCATCCGTGAGATTTTCGCCGGAACGAAGGTCAAGGTGATTTATGAGCCGAATATGGAGGACTACCTTCTTTGCCATGCTGCGTTTGTTCTGCCGGTGACATTTGCCTGCTTCAAGACCGATGGCAACCTCAAAAAGCTGAAGGGCAACACCGTTTTCTTCAATCGGCTGATTGATGCCAACATCGAGGGCTACCGTGCCATTCAGAACGCCGGACACGAAATTCTGCCAAAAGCAGACAAGAAATTTGAAAGCGCGGCCTACCGCAAGACCTGTCTGCGTTTCTTTGGTCTTATGTGCGCCACGGTGCTTGGCAAAATCTGCGCGTCTGACCATGCCATGAATGCGGTGGACGAGATGAATGCGCTGAATCGTGACATCAAGCACTTTTTTGAGCAAACCGGTGCGGCATATCCCACGTGGCGAGCACTGGAACAGGAGTGCGGACAGTACTTGTGGAGGAATGAATGATGCTGCTTCAAACGATTTTGGAAGGACTGGGACTTGGCGCATTGCTGGCTTTGGTTTGTGCTGTCGGTATCCGAAAAGGTGCTGTTGGCATGGTGCATTTGTACGGTCCGGCGGTGCAGGAACGCTGCGTGGAGCTGGGATTGACCTCAAAGGAAAGCATCAAGCGAAAAGCAACCCTGTTGAAGGTCGTTTGTCTGCCGATGTATCTTGTCTATCTGTTTTTGTGCGTGTTTGTCATGAATAAAGCACAAGGCTTTTGTACGACGCTTTGGCAGTCCTTTGTGATTTTGTTTGTCATGAATCTGGTTGATCGCTTCCTGATTGATGAATTGTGGGTTGGGCATACAAAGGCATGGATTATTCCGGGAACGGAGGATTGCATGCCCTATATCACAAAAGCGGATAAACGCAGAAAATGGCTTGCCAGTACGGTGAGCATGGCGCTGCTTGCGGCCATCCTTGCAGGGGTTGGAACACTGCTGTAATACAAGGAGAAATTCATATGAAATACACAGGGAGGCCCTTTGCTGATTCCGGAAATGTCCGTGGGCAAGCACTCCAACATCGGCACGGTGTTCTTTGCCGTGGGTTTCACGCTGATGATGGTGCTGGATGTGGTATTGGGATAAATGCAGCGTGAATGGAATCGGGTGAATGATAGCATCTCTCCGGAGTAGGCTGAGGAAATTTCCTGAGGCTACTTTGGAGGGATTTTTGTGTTCTTCAATATGTAAGAGGACGTTTGTGGCAGTGGCAATGATAAAGATGCAGAATGAAATAATTAAATTAACAAAAATTAAATATTGTGTAACTGAAATTTAATTTTCGGGGGGGTAATATGGTATAATAAAAAAAGGGAAACTTATAAGAGGGAGATGGACGTAAACTATGAAGAAATTTCTTGCACGACTGCTAGCGGGTATGTCGCTGGTGATTCCCACATATGTAGAAACCGTTGATTCATCCACGCTGAGGCTGGATGAGCTGATTCAGAGTAGCGAACATAGCTGGGCACTATAAGAAGAAAGGAGGAGATAGGCATGGGATGTTTAATTGCAATTGTAGGCATTCTGTATATTCTGTCTCCGATTGATTTATGGCCGGGTCTTATTGATGATCTGGGGTGTTTCATTATCATGGCGATTGCGTACTATCGTCACTGGAAGGCTGTACGCCGTGAAGAGGAGCGTGAGGAAGAACGCAGAGAACGCCAAGAGAGAAGAGAAGAAGAAGAGCGGAGAGAACGAAAGGAACGTCGGGAACGCGAGAAGCATGAGGCGGAAATGCGAGAGGAGCGCGAAAAACGGGAAGCAGAGATGCGGGAATTAGAGTACATCGGGAAAATAACTGCCCGAAATTCTAATGCAATGCCGGCGGAATCTGCGTTTTGCGGACATTGTGGCGGTGCAGTGAATCCTAATGCGAGTTATTGCTCACACTGTGGTGCAAAGATTGAAAAAATCCAAGCTGGAAGTGCTGAGATACCTCAGTTTTGTGAATCCTGTGGAGGACCGCTTGAACCGCTGGCAGATGATTTGTCTGTTGTTGCTTGTGCCCATTGTGGACACAAACATATGCTTCCTGGCTATGCGGCGATTCAGATGGAAAAAATACGTCAAGAATCGCAAAAGGAATCCGACCATCATCGGAATCAAATGCTGGAAACATTTCTCGAAAATCGCGATCGAAAGCAAATGATACAAATGCTTGTTTCCAGAGCGGGAACTATCATTGGCGTGGTGTTCTGCGTCTTGGCATTGACCATCAGCGATTTTGGAGTATTGCTGTTTGTGGGTGCTCCACTTTTGATTTACGATGTGGTAAAATCGAAATCGCAGAAAAAATGAAACAATGCATGCTTCTGCGCGCGTGCAGAATGCCAATTGTTTTCTTACGAATTTCTGCGTTCAATCCTGCTATCATCCCTCTGGAGTAGCCTCGGAATATTTCTTGAGGAACGCCAGAGGGTTTTTTATGTTCAAATCACAGCGTACCAGCAGGGGAAATAGCAACAAGAAAAGCAACGTCGCAGGAAGAACAGCAGGGCAATCGTACACAATCCTTTCGTTTACCACAACAAAAAAACCTCTCCTGCCATGAAGACAAAAGAGGTTTTGTGGCGGAGAGTTAGGGATTTGAACCCTAGGTGGGGTATAAGCCCACACACGATTTCCAGTCGTGCGCCTTAGACCACTCAGCCAACTCTCCATATGAAGCTCACGCTGCGGCGGGTCGTCCGCAACAATCAGTATTATATCGTAAAAGAGGACGTTTGTCAAGAGGGAAAATGATTTTTTTTCGGGGAAAATGGAAAATGGCGCCGATGTGGCCGCTACATGCCTTCGCTTGCGCCGTTAGCGCGCCTCCTGCATCGCATCTACAAGCTTCACCACGTCTGCAATCTCCGCGTAACGTGCAATGATTTCATCATAATTTTCCTTCACGTGCGGGAAGGCGCAGTCCATACAGCTCTTGACGCCATTGTCCAAATAGGCGCAGTTGCCGCCGCACTTCTTGCCCAACGCGTACAGCGGGCAATAGCAAAACAGGCAGTTGAATTCGTCTTCCGGTACGCCTTGATGGCAGGGGAAATACTCGCATTCCCGATTCTGAAAAAAGCGATAGTGGTCAGACATGTTTCTTCCTCCGCTTGCGTGGTTGGCTACATTATAACACGCTTTTCCCGTCCGTCAAGTCGGCTGCGTAATTCTTGATTTTGCCCCTGTTTCCTGCTATACTGACGGCGGTGAAGGATTATGCCGTTCATTATCTGGAATATTGGTGCCAGAATATTTCCCTTGAAAGCCCGATGACGCTTGATGTGAGCTTTGACCAGCTGGAAATCTACGGCTTGCATGCGTTTATGGTGAAGGGCGGTGGAAATAGTCTGATGGTCTATTTCCGTCCGATGAGCCTGTCGAAGTTCTTGCAGCGTATGTCCCAGCGCGACATTTTTGCCCGAACGGCAAGGCGCTGACGCGGGTTGAACACGGATTTTTCACCGGGCGTGCAAAAAAGTTTGTTTTTTTTGCGAAAAACCCCTTGACAATTCTGCAAATATTTGATATTATAGTGAAGCTGAATCGTTCAGCGACCTGCCAACATGGCTCAGTCGGTAGAGCAGCGGTTTCGTAAACCGCAGGTCGAGGGTTCGAGTCCCTCTGTTGGCTCGTTTCGAGGTGTAGCGCAGTTTGGTAGCGCGTTTGGTTCGGGACCAAAAGGCCCCGGGTTCGAATCCCGGCACTTCGACATGAAAAAAAGCGACTTGCTAAAAAGCAGGTCGCTTTTTTTGTGCGCTTTGCGCAAAATACACCGGGGTGGGATAAGCTGTGGATAGCATGGGTAGAGGAAAATTGGGTAGATGTGGGTGCGCGCTTGTAATCCTCTTGATATGCGCGGGTTTGCTCCAATACCGACATCATACTTCATATGGAAATATTCATCCGCATGCCACAGCCTTGCTTTCCAAGAAAAGTGGAGGTATAATAAACCGTGGAGAACCCCATCACTTCCTAAATCAACGTCCGTAAAAAACAGCAGCAGGGGATGAAATGTGCATGAAAAAGTACAGCAAGCTGGTCAGAGATAAAATCCCGGAAATCATCGAAGCGTCAGGCAAAACCTGCACGGTGGAGATTCTTTCGGACGAGGAGTACCTGCGCATGGTGGACGCCAAGCTCGACGAGGAGCTGGCCGAATATCATCAAGATCAGAATATCGAGGAATTGGCGGACTTGCTAGAGGTCATCTACGCTGCGGCTGTTGCCCGTGGGTACACGCTTGCGCAGTTGGAGGCGGTTCGCGCCGAGAAAGCGGAAAAGCGTGGTGCCTTTCAGAAGAAAATACGGTTGCTGGACGTTCGGGAGAACATGGACGGCGAGTAAAGCGACAATCGAAAAGAGGCAATCTGCGAATCAATTAAGTCGTACCGAGCAGACAAGGAGCAAACACGATGTTACATCATGGCCTGTATGAGCAAGTCATTACCCATGCGCTCAATCGTGAGCTTGCGGAAATTCCACAAGCCCGCAAAGCGGTTGCGCCCAT
>CAYXHF010000024.1:32603-39099 GCA_964464815.1 uncultured Faecalibacterium sp. | reverse complement strand
AGAGCACTCGGCTGTTAACCGAGTTGTTGTAGGTTCGAGCCCTACCTGGGGAGCGCACAAAAACCCTTCGCGCGGACATTGATCAAGTCAGCGGAAGGGTTTTTTTCTATATAGCAACAACGGCTGGACAGCCTTTTTGCTACACCGGTCACAAAAACCGCGCGGACAGGCTGTATCCGGATGGTATGGGTTATGCATCCACAACTTCAATGCGGAAGATGTTCAGCGTCTGGGCATCGGGGCAGGAAAACACTGCTTGCCCTTTTGGCTGACCGGGAATCGAACCGCCGTAGCGCAGAATGTCTGCGTAAATGAAGGCAACGTGCATCGCCATCGGACAAAGGTCGCCGCGCTGGGTGTCAAAATCCCAGCTGTCGCCGATTTTATGGCCGTGGTGGCAGGGACAGTCTCCTTTGCGGTCAATCAGCGTGATGCGCAGGGCAGGGCGCTTCATTCGTCAAGCACCTCCAGGCACGTTTCAATCGGAATGCCGAGGTACTTGTCCTCCTTGTCGCGGTTGCGGTCAATCATGGTGCGCACCGCATTCATGGCGCGCTGCACCGCCTGCTGCAAGGGAATGCCGGAAAGCAGATACCCGAGCATCGCGGCGGCGAATATATCACCCGTGCCGACAAAGCGCACCGGAATCAGGTCGAACGGAATGCGGAAGCATGCTCCGACCTTGTCGTCATAGCCAATGACGCAATCCTGTCCATTCACGCGCGCGCTGGTGACGACGATGGACTTTGCGCCCATCTGGTGCAGCTTCATGACAAGCTCCTCACTCTGCGCGACGGTCAAATCCTCCTGATAGGGGAGATTCGCCAGATAGGCGGCCTCGGTGTAGTTCGGCACGATGCAGTCCGCAACGGCAACCATCTTGCACATGTGGGCGATGGTTTCTTCTCCGACACCGTTGTAGAGCTTGCCCTCGTCGCCCATGATGGGATCAACAAAGATAAACGCGCCCTTCGCGGCGGCATCGGTGCAAAAATCGGCCACCAGCGCGGCCTGCTCGGCGGACATAATCATACCGGTGGAAATGACGTTGAACGAAAAGCACAGCTCGGCCCAGACACGAAGCGATTGGCGCATGTATTCCGTCGTTTCCTGAATGTAGAAGCGGCCGTAATCCAGCGTGTTACTGACCAGCGCGGTCGGCAGGGTATACAGGTGATGCCCCATATGGGACAATACCGGAATCATCGCATTGAGCGACACCTTGCCGTATCCGGCCAAATCGTGAATCAGAAGGATGTGGTTGTTCATACCCGAACTCCTTTGCGCGAAGGTTTATCCCTTGACGGCGATGGCTTCAATCTCCACCTTGGCGTCACGCGGCAGCTTGGCGACCTGCACACAGGCGCGTGCGGGTGCATTCTCCGGGAAGAACGTGGCGTAGGCCGCATTCACAGCGCCAAAGTCATTCAAATCCTTGAGGAAAATGGTCGTCTTGACCACGTTGTTAAGGGTGCAATCCGCTTCCGCGAGGATAGCGGCGATATTCTTCATGCACTGCACCGTCATTTCGCCAATGTCACCGTCGAGCAATTCGCCCGTGGCGGGAACAAACGGCAGCTGGCCAGAAACATACACCGTATTTCCGGCAATCACGCCCTGGCTATACGGGCCAATGGCGGCGGGAGCATTCTTCGTAGCAATCGTCTGATTCATAGGAAAATCGTCCTCCTTCAAACATGCAATGCGCCATCAGGCGCTTACACGCATTATAACACGTCCCGCGAGGGAAAACAAGGCCACACGAATCAGGAAGACAGAGAAAAAACGCCACCGAAGGAAAATCCTATTGCCATTCCCAGAAAAACGGCGTATAATAGGAAACAATACAGCAAGAAGTGGAGGAATGCCGAATGATTCGCATGGAGCTTGATGCGATGCTTGCCCGCCGGAAAATGACCCTGACGCAGCTATCCAAGCGTGTCGGCATCACCATGGCGAACCTATCCATCCTCAAAAACGGCCATGCGAAGGCATTACGCCTTTCCACACTCGAGGCCATTTGCCGGGAACTCAATTGCCAACCAGGTGACTTACTCTCCTGGATTCCGGACGAAGATGAAGCTGAAACGGAAATCGAATAAACCCACTGATGTTGCCTGCAATATATTGCGGCAACATCTTTTTTTATACCCAACCCCGCAGCAACAATAAAATTCAACCTCCAAAAGTGGCGATATCCGAAGGATACCAAAGGGCGACCGGAAAGCCCTTTGGAAGTAACAGTTCCGACCCGCAAGAAACATCCACGCAAGCAACACCCCCTCAGCAACAACAAAATTCAACTAACAAAAGTGGCGATATCCGAAGGATACCAAAGGGCGACCGGAAAGCCCTTTGGAAGTAACAGTTCCGACCCGCAACAAACATCCACGCAAGCAACACTCCCTCAGCAACAACAAAATTCAACTAACAAAAGTGGCGATACCCGAAGGATACCAAAGGGCGACCGGAAAGCCCTTTGGAAGTAGCCCCCCAGCCCCGCAACAAATATCCACGCAAGCAACACCCCCACAGCAACAACAAAATTCAACCTCCAAAAGTGGCGGTATCCGAAGGATACCAAAGGGCGACCGGAAAGCCCTTTGGGAGTAACAGTTCCGACCCGCAACAAATATCCACGCAAGCAACACCCCCAGCAGCCAAGAAGCATGTACCACCTCTCAATGTCCCTTCTAAACCACCAGTCCAAAAGAAACAAGCACTCTTATACCAGCAATGCCTTCCTTCTTTACCTCCAACTCGCTATAATGAACATGACACCAAGCAATAGGAGGACGGAAAGCATGGAACTCTCCTTGGGGAAGAACATCAGTCGCCTGCGGAAGGCCAATGCCATGACGCAGGAGCAGCTCGCAGAGGCCCTCGGCGTTACCTTCGCGGCCGTCTCGAAATGGGAGCGTGGCGTGGCTACACCGGAATTGACACTGATAGCTCAAATGGCGGACTTGTTTGGCGTCTCGCTGGACGCGTTGGTTGGCTTTTCCGTGCAAAATGGAAACGCAGTGGCGCTTGAAGAAAGAGTCCATGCCCTCATGCGTCAGAAAAAATATGAGGAAGCCGTTGTGGAGGCCGAAAAAGCCCTGCTGCGCTATCCGAACGATTTCCGCATCGTCCACCGTGCAGGAGAATTGTATACCGTCGCGGGTATCGAATGGCAACGGCCGAGGTATATGCGCCGCGGAATTGAATTGCTGGAGCATGCGACGCTGCTGCTGTCCCAGAATGATGATCCGAAAATCAGTCAGGTGAGCATCCAGTATAAAATCGCACAGTGCTATATCGTGCTGGGTGAAACGGACAGGGGAACGGAGCTGCTGAAAAAGTACAATGTCAGTGGCGTGCATAATGCCATCATCGCCATGAACATGACCGGGAGCGCCTGCCGCATCCCCAATTCGCCGGAGCTGGAAGAAGCCGTGCCGTTTCTGAACGATGCCTTTCTGGACATCATCACCAATGCTCTGCGCACCATGCTTGCGTATGTGAATTACTATTATGGAAAGGGCGATGATGCCGCCAGCCGGGATGCGGCATTGTGGTTGATTCGCCTGCTGGAAAGCGTGAAGATTGACCCGGATGCGGCTTGTTATGTTGATAAAGTGATTGCGCCCTGCTACTCGGAGTGTGCGAATTTTTCCCTGCGTCTTGGGGAGACGGAAAAGGTCGAGCCGTATCTGCGAAAAGCGTATCAAACGGCGGTCACGTTTGATGCCGCACCGACATGCAAGTTTGAAAATATGAAATTCTGCATCGGCGATATTCGACAGGCGACGGCCTACGACGACATAGGGCAATCGGCCATGGAGTCAGTGTGGCAGCAAATCAGCCAAGAAGACCGTGCCCCGCAGCTGCGCGAAATGTGGGAGAAGATGCTTGCAGAAGCATCCGGTGGAGGGAACAAATGAAACAGTCAAGCGTCAAGAAACCGCCGAAGGTGAATATCCGTCCCTACACCAAGCAATTTTACAAGGGCAACCGCCTGTGTTTCCTGCTGGAATTGGTGGATATGGCACTGAGTACCCTTGGTGCGTTGCTCGTTTCGTGGCTGCTTCAGCAGCTGATTGACCTGATGGGTGGCTGCGAGACGAAGTTCACCCTGACGGGATTGAGCGTCATGGCCATGTTCCTGATTGCCGATATGGTGCTGGCGTATCTGATTGCGTACCATGCCAAGCCGCGCTTTATCACGCGCGGGATTACCCAGTACAAAACGCATGTGTTCCAGGAGATAACGAAGAAGAACATTTCCGCGTTTTCAGGTGAAAATGCATCGACATACCTTTCTGGTCTTACCAACGATATACAAGCCATTGAGCAGGGGTATTTGTGGGACACCTTCACGATGCTGGAAAGTGGATTGACCTTCACGGGCGCGTTAGTGATGATGCTTTGGTACAGTCCCTTGCTGACGCTGGTGGCGATTCTGCTATCGTTGTTGCCTCTGCTTGCCTCCATTTTGACGGGCAATCAGATGGCGAAGGCCGAAAAGCAAGTGTCCGACCGGAACGAAATGTACACCTCGGCGCTGCGTGACAGCCTAGGCGGCTTTCCGGTCATCAAGTCGTTTCGGGCTGAGAAGCAAATGCTGCGCATCTTTGGCGAGCATGTTCAATCGCTGGCGCAAGCGCAGTGCGTCAAGCACAAAATGCGCATTCTGGTGCAGATGCTTGGTTCGCTGGCTGGCATCACGGCGCAGCTGGGTGTCTTCTTCTTTGGCGCATATCTGGCGCTAGCGGGAAAAGGCGTGACCGCCGGCACAACGATGATTTTTGTGCAGATGATGAACTACATCCTCAGCCCGATTGGCACCATTCCGACATGCCTTGCGGAGCGAACGGCGGCCAAGGCGCTGGTGGAAAAGATGGCGATAGCCTTGCAGAGTAATGTTCGTCAAGAGACGGAAAGCGGCGCGTTGACATTGCAAAACGGCATCGCCGTGAATCATCTGACCTTTGGGTATGAAGCGGAAAAGCCGATTCTCAAAGACCTTACCTACACGTTTGCGCTTGGCAAAAAGTACGCGATTGTGGGCGCATCGGGAAGCGGAAAATCGACGCTGCTGAATTTGCTGATGGCATCATCCGATGCATATGCGGGTGAAATTTGCTATGACGATGCGGAGCTACGCACAATCAGCAGCAAAGCCCTCTACGAGGTGGAAAGCATCATTCAGCAGAACGTGTTCATTTTCAACAGTAGCATTCGTGACAACATCACCATGTTCTGTGACTTTCCGGAGGAAGCCATTCAGGCGGCGATTCGCCTGTCTGGTTTGTCGGTGCTGGTGGAGGAAAAGGGAGCCGATTACCTTTGCGGGGAAAACGGCTGTGGCCTGTCCGGTGGAGAAAAGCAGCGCATTTCCATTGCACGCAGTCTGCTGAAAAAGTCGCAGGTGCTACTGGTAGATGAAGCAACGGCGGCGCTGGATGTGGAAACCGCCTATCAGGTATCCAGCGCGATTTTGGGGCTAGAGGCTGTGACGGCCATCGTCATCACGCATTCGCTGGAAGAATCCCTGTTGCGCCAATACGACGGCATCCTGACGATGAAGAACGGCGCACTGGTGGAGACGGGTACGTTTGCGGAGCTGATGGAGAAGAGGGGCTATTTCTACTCGCTCTTCACGGTCGCACAGTAACACACGTCCTTGGTTTGCTAGCTGGGAGAGTCAAGGACTCACGCCGCATCAAAAAAAACGAGCCGCCACAGGAGCAACACTCCTGCGGCGGCTTTGCATATACAGATTTTCAATTCAACACATGCCATCAGAGGGAAAAATTGTCTTCCTGAAAAACGGCACGGAAAACAAGCCCTTAGGAAAACGGCATTCCGGAAAGGGAAAAGCAACGGGAATCAATCAGGAATCAGTCGGCGTGTGGCCGGAAAGATAGAAGCGAACCAGCTCCTCCAAAATCTCATCGCGCTCCAAACGGCAAATCATGCTACGCGCTGAGCTATAGCTGGTGATGTACGTGGGGTCGCCGGAAATGATGTAGCCCACAAGCTGCGTGATGGGATCATATCCCTTGGCTTGCAAAGCGTTGTAGACATACATCAGGATATCCTGCGCTTCATTGCCCGTTTCCTGAATGGGCTTGAGCTTGGTGGTTTCAAATTCATTCACGGCGAAGACTCCTTCCTGACAGCGCCATGGCACTGTGTGGACTTTCGCTTTCTATTATACACGACAAAGCCGGGAATGAGAAGTCCTTTTTCTGTGTTTTTTCTGAGAATCAGATGAAGAATTTCGGAGAGCGGCTTGTGTGGTACTGCGGCTCTGCTAGTGCAGTTGTTCCGGTTGGATTTTGCCGTTTCGTTGGGCTTTGCCCAAACCTACAAGGGCGCTGCCCTTGACCCGCGAAGGGTCTTCGACCCTCTCGACACCCGTTTCGCGATTGAGTTGACGACTTTTCCTTATTGTTTCCGCGTGTTAAGCTTTGGAGCGTGGCTTGTGTGGTACTGCGGCTCGGCGAGC
>CAYXHF010000024.1:0-32503 GCA_964464815.1 uncultured Faecalibacterium sp. | reverse complement strand
CAAGCTTTTTCCGCGTGTTAAGCTTTGGAGCGTGGCTTGTGTGGTACTGCGGCTCTGCGAGCGCAGTTGTTCCGGTTGGATTTTGCCGTTTCGTTGGGCTTTGCCCAAACCTACAAGGGCGCTGCCCTTGACCCGCGAAGGGTCTTCGACCCTCTCGACACCCGTTTCGCGATTGAGTTGATGACTTTTCCTTACTGTTTCCGCGTGTTACGCTTTTGGGTTGACTTTTTCCGGCAATTTCCGCGCGAATGGCTTCCTTCCCTACGGAAATGGACGGTGACAAAATGATTCCCCTGTGATATAATGAAGTCGCAGGCATATCCTTTCATGCCCGCAAGAAACGGAGGGAACCCTATGCGCATTTTGGATATTATTACAAAGAAAAAACTGGGCCAGGAGCTGACACGGGAGGAAATCCGTTTCTTTGCGCTTGGCGCGGCTGACCATACAATCCCGGATTATCAGATTGCGGCGCTGCTGATGGCGATTCGCTTGAATGGTATGAATGCAAGGGAAACGACTGACCTCACGCTGGCGATGCGTGATAGTGGTGATGTGTGTGACCTGAGCGCCATTCCGGGTATGAAGATTGATAAGCATTCCACTGGTGGCGTGGGCGATACGACGACCTTGGTGCTGGCGCCGCTCGTTGCTTGCTGCGGTGTGCCAGTGGCGAAGATGAGTGGCCGTGGCCTGGGACATACGGGTGGTACGCTGGATAAGATGGAGTCGATTGCGGGTCTGACGGTCTTCTTGACGGAGGAGCAGTTCATCCGTCAGGTTAATGAGATTGGCGTGGCGGTCATTGGCCAGACGGCATCCCTGGCGCCTGCGGATAAGACACTCTATGCCCTGCGCGACGTGACCGGAACGGTGGACTCCATGCCGCTGATTGCTTCCTCGATTATGAGTAAGAAGCTGGCATCGGGTGCGGATGGCATTGTGCTGGACGTGAAAACCGGCTCGGGCGCACTGATGGAGACGCTGGACGACGCGCTGGCATTGGCCAAGGAGATGGTGGACATTGGCACACTGGCCGAAAAGCCGGTGACGGCGGTTGTGACCAGCATGGCGCAGCCCTTGGGCACACATATCGGCAATGCGCTGGAGGTCAAGGACGCCATCGACGTCCTGTCCGGGCGCACAAAGGGCGATTTGCTGGATATTTCGCTGCTGCTGGGTAGTCACATGCTGGTGCTGGCTGGCCGCACGAAGACGACCGAGGAGGCACGTGCGCTACTGGAAGAGGCGCTGGTATCCGGCGCTGGTCTGAAGAAGCTGGCACAGATGATTGCGGCACAGGGCGGTGATCCGCGTGTGACGGAGGATGTATCCCTGCTGCCGCAGCCCAAGGTGATTCGCACGGTGTCGGCGCAGCAGGACGGATATTTGTCCGCGATGGACACCACGGCTTTGGGACTGGCGGCACAGGCCATGGGTGCAGGCCGCGCGAAGAAGACGGACGAACTGGATTACTCAGTGGGTTACATCCTGCATGCGCGTCTGGGCGACAAGCTGTCACCCGACACGAAGCTGGCGACGCTCTACGCCCGCAACGAGCAGGAGGCCGATGCCGCAGAGGCCGCCATTCGCGCCGCCCTGACGGTCACGAGCGAAAAGCAGCCTGTTCCGCCGCTGTGGTATGCCATTGTGACGCGCGACGGTGTGACGCTGGCCGACACAAAAAATGCATAACACTGGAAAACATTGAAAAAAGGCTTGCGTCCGCTATCCTGTTATGGTAAAATAGGTTGATTATTACACTTCGGAGGCAGAAGATTATGAAGCACGCGATTGGCATTGCAACGGACAGTCACAGTAGTATCACCCCTGAGGTTGCAAAGAAACTGGGTGTTGCTGTGCTGCCGATGCCCTTCACCATTGATGGACAGTCCTATTTTGAGGAATTAACGCTCACGCGCGAGCAGTTTTATGAGCATCAGCGCCGTGGCGCCCATATCGCGACCTCTCAGCCGCCCATTGGTGATGTGCTGGCGCTGTGGGATAAGATGCTGGAAGAATACGAGGATATTGTCTACATTCCGATCAGCTCTGGTCTGTCTGGCGCGTGCCAGACGGCCGTTGCGCTGGCGGAGGAGGAGCCGTATCGTGGGCATGTGTACGTGGTGGACAATGGCCGTGTGGCCACGCCGCTGCACGTGACGGTTCTCGACGCCCTGCACCTACGCGATGCAGGCGCGAAGGCCAATGAAATCAAGGAAAAGCTGGAGCAGGTGCGCGAGGAGCTGTGCATTTATGTGGCGGTGGAGACGCTGGAACACCTGAAGCGCGGCGGACGCATCAGTGCGGCGAGTGCGCTGGTCGGGTCGCTGTTGCACATCAAGCCCATTTTGTACTTCACCACGGGCACGCTGTCTACCTTCAAGAAGGTGCGCGGCATGGGCAAGGCGCAGGAGGCCATGATTGAGGCCGTGCGCAATGACCTGGAAACGCGCTTTGCGGAGGCGTTCCGCATGGGCAAGGTGACGCTACTGACGGCGTCGAGTGCCTCCAAGGAAGTGACGGAAAAGTGGGTTGCCCGTGTGCGCGAGGCATTCCCGAACATGCCCATGCTCAATGACTATCTGTCCCTGGGCGTCTCCTGCCACATTGGCGAGGGCGGTCTGGGTGTTGGGCTGAGCGTCAGTCCGTAAGACAGCAGACAAAAAGAAAACAGGCGCACGATTGCGCGGGTATTGCCAAAACGCACGGAATTGTGGTAGAATAGCATGTATCCTGCCACAAGGGTCAGGAACGGAAAAGGGGTAAAGAAGCAAGCATGCGGATTTTTGTTGATGCCATGGGCGGCGATTATGCGCCGCAAGCGCCGGTAGAAGGTGCGGTGGAGGCACTGCGCCGTCATCCGGAATTGACTGTGACGCTGGCCGGTGTGATTCCGGAAATCGAGAAGTACCTTTCGGGCGCGGAGGATGTGCGCGAAAGAATCACGCTGCTGGATGCGCCGGAGGTTATCACGAACCACGAATCGCCGGTCATGGGTGTTCGCAAAAAGACGAAGTCGGCCACGGTCATGGGCATGCTGGCCCTGCGCAACAAGGAAGTTGACGGCTTTGTGTCTGCGGGCTCAACTGGTGCGGTGCTGGCGGGCGGTATGTTCCGTCTGGGGCGCATTCCGGGCATTGAGCGTCCGGCACTTGCGCCGATGCTGCCCAATGGCAAAAGCTACTTCCTGCTGATTGACTGCGGCGCGAATGTGGACTGCAAGCCCGAGTATCTCACCCAGTTCGGTGTGATGGGCGATGCGTATATGCGCGGCGTGATGGGACTGGAAAATCCTCGTGTGGGCATTATCAACATCGGCGCGGAGGACGAAAAGGGCAATGCGCTGGTCAAGGAAGCCTTCCCGATGATGCAGAAGGCACCGTATCAGTTTGTCGGCAGCGTTGAGGCGCGTGACCTGTTCAGCGACACGGCGGATGTTTGTGTGGCAGATGGCTTTGCCGGTAATCTGGTGCTGAAAACGACTGAGGGTGTGGCCATGTTCATGATGAATACCATGAAGAAGGAATTCATGGCCGACACGCGCTCCAAGCTGGGCGCAGCGCTGGCCAAGCCTGCCCTGCGTCGCCTCAAGCAGACCCTGAATTACAACGAGGTTGGCGGTGCGCCGCTGCTGGGTGTGCAGGGTGCGGTGGTCAAGGCGCATGGTTCGAGCAATGCGCATGCATTCTCCTGCGCCGTGGATCAGGTCGTGAAGATGATTGACGGCCATGTGGTGGAAATTATCGAAAAGGGTGTCGCCAAGATGGCACCCCAGCAGGATGCGTAATACGGTATCCTGGTACTGAAAGGAGAAAAAAGAAATGTCTACGTTTGAAACGCTCAAGGGTATGATTGTCAAGCAGCTGAAGGTGAATCCCGACCAGGTGACGGAATCCAGCCGTCTGGTGGAAGACCTGAAGGCCGACTCCGCCAACGTCATGGTCATGATCATGGACGTGGAGGACACCTTCGGCATCACGGTGGAAGATGACCAGATTATGCGCCTGAAGACGGTTGGCGATGTTGTGAAGTACATCGAGGACAACCAGTAAGCAGTCAATCAACCAGGGAAAATGGCATATGGCCTCCTCCGGATACGGTGGAGGCTCTTTGCCATGACAGGAATCAAGAAACAGGGCATCAAGGAGGAGAATCCAACATGCAGCGGCTTATGCGGGAATTGGGCTATCAATTCAAAAACCCGGCACTGCTTCGGCGGGCACTGACGCATCCCTCGATGGGCGCGGAGGACAACCAGCGCCTGGAATTTCTGGGCGATGCGGTGCTGCAATATATTATGTCGGACATCCTCTACGCCAGCCATCCGGATTGTCACGAGGGGCAGCTGACGCATCTGCGCGCGCTGTCGGTGTGTGAGGCGAATCTGTCGCAGGTGGCTAAGAACCTGCATGTAGGCGAGGCACTCATCATGGATCGTGGCGAAGCGCTGACTGGTGGACGCGAGAAGCCGTCCGTGCTCTGCGACGCGATGGAGGCCATTCTGGCGGCCGTGTATCTGGACGGTGGCATGGAGGCGGCACGGGAAATTATCGTCCGCTGCTGGCCGCGCCCGGAGGACGTCAAGCGTCCCATGCAGGACAGCAAGGGCGCATTGCAGGAATATTTGCAGCGCGATGGTCTGGACGCACCGACCTACGAGATTGTGGCGCAATCCGGTCCGCCGCATGACCGCACGTTTGAGGCTGCCGTCAGCCGCTTTGGCAAGGAGCTGGCCCGCGGTGTGGGCCGCACGAAGAAGCAGGCCGAACAGGCGGCGGCGCTATCGGCGCTGAAAAAGCTGCGCGGAGAAGAATAAAAAAGGGCATACGACATCTTGCTGAAGGGTGGCAAGTGTCGTATGCCTTTTTGTATGCGCTTATCCCTGCGTGCCACCAACGAAGCTTTCGTCGTGACAAAACAGCGGCACAAAATCCTCCGATGCGCTTTCTGGCTCTTGCAGGTAGCCGGGCAGCCCAAGGGCAATCATGTGGTCGCGCACGCGGTGGTACTCTCTGGCGGTAATGGTGCGCGTCAGGCCAGGAATATTGACGTCATTGCAGGGAATATACTGACGCATCAGACTGACCGGAACGCCCGCAGGGAGCGATTCCTTCACCCAGTCCAGCAGCTGGCAGCTTTCGCTGGTCAGGCCGGGCAGAATCAGGTGGCGAATCAGCGTGCCGCGCGTCATGATGTCCTCGTCATTATACACGGGCGTGCCGGTTTGGCGCACCATCTCGGCGATGGCGGCAGAGGTAGCCTCGAAGTAGTTGCTGGCCTTGGCGCACAGCTGTCCCATGCGCTCACTGCGGTGCTTGAGGTCGGGCAGATACACGTCTATCACGCCATCGAGCATGCGCAGGGAGTCTACCGTCTCGTACCCGGAGGTATTCCAGACAAGCGGCACGTGTGGCCGATAAATCTCCAGCGTCCGCAGAATTTGCGGGATGTAGGGCGTGGCGGTGATGAAGGAAATGGTGTGCATGCCCATCTCCTCTAGACGGCGCAGCATATCGGCCAGCGCCTCTGGTGTAAAGGGACGGCCTGCATTACGGTGGCTGATGTCAGCGTTCTGGCAATAGGCGCAGCGCAGGGTGCAGCCGGAGAAGAAAACAGCGCCCGTGCCGTTTTTGCCGGAAATCGGCGGCTCCTCCCATAGATGCGGCGCGATGCGGGCAATCAGCATCCCTTCCGGCAGGCGGCAGAAGCCCTGACCGACGCTTTCGGTGCGCTGGGCATGACAGGCGCGAGGACATAAGGTGCATTCCATGATACCATGCCTCCTGTGGTGGCAAATGTGTTTTTCCATCCACCAGCATAGCACGAAAAAGGCGAATCGGCAACAAATCTCGAAGAAAAAGTATGCACAGCCATCACTTTGACCGAATCTGGGCAGAAAAACGCTGTTAATTGAAACGAAAATCTTCTCGGAGGCCGTGAAAATGCTTGTATTCCTTGAAAATGTGTGGTATACTGGTATGCGTGAATCCATGACGCACCCCCTGCAAATCAGGTTGTGCGATTTTTTCAGCCGGGTCTGTCCGGTGTTGCGGAGTGCAGAAAGAAGGGCTTGACATCTGAGAGTGGACATGGCTTGGCGGTATTGGACGGCTTCTTCATGGGCATGGTATGCCTGTTGGGGTCATCCGGTGCTGACGGGTGATGTGTGCCACTCTTTTTGATTGCCTGCCTTTCTGCATGAAAAAAAGCCGGCTGATGAAAAACGTTGGGAAGAAAGAGGTGAGGAGCATGGCCAAAGCGGAATTGACGACCGTGGTCACGCCAAAGTGCCAGCGCTTGGCGGATGAATTGGGCTATGAACTGGTGGATGTTTGTCTGGATAAGGAAAACACGGGCAAATTCCTGCGCATTTATGTCGATCGTCCGGAGGGAATGTCCCTGGATGATTGCGAACGGTATCACCGGGCGGTTGCGCCGCTGGTCGTTTCGTATGATTTCGACTTTCTGGAGGTGTCCTCGCCTGGCATTGACAGGCCGCTGAAAAAGGACCGGGATTTTGAACGCGCTATCGGCGATGAGGTGGAGGTTCACCTGTTCAAGGCGATGGACGGTCAGAAGCAGTTCACCGGTATCCTGACGGATTTCGACAAGCAGGACATGGTGCTTTCCATTGCTGGACAGGAGGTGCGCATCGCCCGCAAGGCGGCGTCCCTGGTCAAGCCGGTGGTGGATATGGAAGGCGTTGAAACGGTTGATCTTTCTGGCGATGATGATGCCGGAAATGTAAGAACTGAATAATATTAAGGTGGATGCTCTCATGAGAAAGACAAAAACAACCGCAGCTCCGCAGGTGAATACCCAGAACAAGGAGCTGGTGGACGCAATTCGCGCCCTGTGTGAGGAAAAGAAAATTAGCGAGGACATGCTCTTTACCACGGTTGAGGAGGCGCTGAAGAAGGCCTACGCCAAGAACCGTGCCAAGGGCGAGGCGGAACCCTCCGCCAACAACATCAGCGCGACCATCGACCGCACGACGGGCGAGATTCACGTGTACACGCGTCGCCTGATTGTGGAGGAAGTGGAAAAGCCTGCAGACCAGATTTCGCTGGAGGAAGCGCGCCGCATCAAGGAAAGCTACCAGATGGGCGACATTGTGGAGACGGACGTGACGCCTCACAACTTCCTGCGCGTCGCGGCGCAGACCGCTAAGGGCCTGATTGTGCAGCGCCTGCGCGGTGCCGAGCGTGGCCGCGTCTACGAGGAGTATGCGGACAAGGAGAACGAAATCCTGACCGCCGTTGTCACCCGCGTGGACGAAAAGGGCGCTGTGGTGGAGCTGATGGGCCGCACCGAGGGCTATCTGGAAGCCGATCAGATGATTCCCGGCGAAGTGATTGACATGGACGATCACCTGAAGGTCTACGTGCTGGAGGTGCAGCGTGGCGATGATACCACGCGCCGTGGCCCGCAGGTGCGCGTCAGCCGCACGCATCCGAACCTGGTTAAGCGCCTGTTCGAGATGGAAGTGCCGGAAATCGCGGGCGGCAAGGTGCTGATTAAGGGCATCGCCCGTGAGGCTGGCAGCCGCACGAAGATGGCCGTGCATTCGACCGACGCGCTGATTGATCCCGTGGGCGCGTGTGTTGGCCAGCGTGGCGACCGCGTGACTCGTGTGGTGGATGAGCTGCGCGGCGAAAAGATTGACATTATCAAGTGGAGCGAAAATCCGGCGGAATTCATCGCCAATGCCTTGAATCCGGCCAACGTTCGCGAGGTGTATACCGAGGCGAGCGGCCAGCGCTCCTGCATCGTGGTGGTGCCGGACAATCAGCTTTCCCTGGCCATTGGCAAGGAAGGTCAAAATGCGCGTCTGGCAGCCAAGCTGACCGGCTGGAAGATTGACATCAAGAGCCAGTCCCAGTACGCCGAGCAGATGGCGGCCGCGATGCCCCAGACGGAGGAGGAGACGGCACTGCCGGAGGACTTCCAGCCCTACGCAGGTGTGGAGGAGTCCGACGCGCTGCTGCTCAATGAGGACGACACGCTGTAATTGATGCAGCTGTTGCCTCAGGCATCAAGCAAAAGGAAACACCAGGAAACATGAGCCGGCAGGTGGCGGCCCGAAAAGGCTGACACCGCCAAAAGGAGCCTTGATGAAGCCGAAGAAGATTCCCATGCGCATGTGCGTTGGATGCAGGGAAAGCAAACCCAAGCGCGAATTGATTCGCGTTGTCCGCGCACCGGATGGCACGGTGTCTATGGATGCGGGCGGCAAAAAGCCCGGACGCGGCGCGTATGTGTGCCGCCAGGAAAGCTGCCTGATGCGCGCCATCCGGCAGAAACAGCTGGAACGTCAGCTGGAAGTGCAGCTCACCCCAGAGGTATCAGAAGCCCTGCGGCAGGAGCTGGCGCAGCTTGCCCTGACAGAAGCGGAGGAAGATTGACGCCGATGAATAGGGAAGAATGGGGCATGGCCCCCAAGCTACGCGGTCTGATGGGACTGTGCGTACGCGCACGACAGGCGACCTTCGGTGAGGATGGCTGCCTGAAAAGCATTCGTGGCGGAGGATGCGGCATTCTGCTGCTGGACAGCGGCGCATCCAGGGCCACTCAGGATAAATACCGCGGTGCATGCCAGCACGCAGGAGTGCAGCTGGCGCTGCTGCCGCAGGGACTATTGCAGGACGCCACAGGACGTCCGGGCATGGCGATGGCCGTCCAGAAGGGCGGCTTGGCCGAGCAAATCAGGCAGGTCATTGCCGAAAATGGGCATGACGGACATGTGCAACAAATGAAATCGGAAAATCATGGCGGGGGTGCAAGCGTCGAATGACGAAAGTGAAGCTGAAGGATGCTATTAAGGAATTGACGGTGGATGCGGCGAAGGTGCGCGATGATGCGTCTCGCGTGCGCCGTAATGCGGATGGACTGGCCAAGTCCCTGCGCGCATTGGAAAATGGCTTTATCAAGAGCCGTGAGGAGAAGGCGGAGGAAGAGAAGCGCACCGAAGAGCAGAAGCGCATGTCCGACCACTCCAAGGCGTATGTCATGCTCGATGATGACGAGCAGGCGGCTGTGAATGCGGCCCGCCGTGAAGAAGAAGAAAAGCGTGCTGCCGCCAAGGTGGAAGCACCCAAGGCTGCCCCGAAGGCTGAAAAGGCCGAGAAGGCAGAAGTGAAGGCCGAGGCCAAGACGGAGGCGCCCAAGGCTGCCCCGAAGGCCGAGAAGGTCGAGAAGGCAGAAGTGAAGGCTGAAGCCAAGGCAGAAGCGCCCAAGGCTGCCCCGAAGGCCGAAAAGGTCGAGAAGGCAGAAGTGAAGGCCGAAGCCAAGGCGGAAGCGCCCAAGGCTGCCCCGAAGGCTGAAAAGGCTGAGAAGGCCGAAGCAAAGCCGGCCGAGAAGACCGAAGTAAAGGCAGAAGCGAAGCCCGAAGCGCCCAAGAAGCCCGCGATTGGTCAGATTATCTCCCGTCCGGGTCAGGCGCTGCCGCCCAAGCCCGTTGGCCTGGCGCCGAACGTGATTCGTCCGCCGCGGCCCGCACAGCAGCGTCCGCAGGGTCAGGCGCAGGGCAATCGCCCGCAGGGTCAGCAGCCGCGTCAGGGTGGCAACGGCCCGTTCATTGCGCGCACGCCCGCGCAGGGTCAGCAGCCGCGTCAGGGTGGCAACGGCCCGTTCATTGCGCGCACGCCCGCGCAGGGTCAGCAGCCGCGTCAGGGTGGCAATGGCACGTTCCAGCCGCGTCAGGGCGGTAACGGCACGTTCCAGCCTCGTCCGCAGAACGGCATGCGTCCGCAGGGTGGTGGCTTCCAGAACCGTCAGGGTGGCGGTATGGGTGGCGCCCGTCCGCAGGGTGGTGTCGCTGGCCGCAGCGCCAAGCCCTCTGTGCCGGATTTGACGCCGCCGATGGGCAAGGAGCGCGTCTCCAACTACGACCCGAACAAGAAGAACTACGTCCGTCAGCATGATCCGGAGCATGTGGCGCGTAACCGCAAGCAGCTCAGCCGCGATGCGGGCTACAGCGGATATGATGATGATGTGGTGCGCGGCGGCAAGCGTAGCCGCATGAAGAAGCCCTCCGCACAGCAGATGATGGCGCCCATCAAGATTGAGCATGCCTACATGAGCGGCGACACCATTGTCGTGCGCGATCTGTGCGAAAAGATTGGCAAGACCAGCGCGGAAATCATCAAGAAGCTGTTCCTGCTGGGCAATATGGCCACCATCAACAGCGAGATTGACTTCGACACGGCCTCCCTGGTCTGCGCCGACTTTGAAATCACGCTGGAAAAGAAGCCGGAAGTCACCGCCGAGGATCAGCTGATTGCTGAAAACTTCGATGACGCGGAGGAGAACCTCCAGCCGCGTCCGCCGGTTGTGACCATCATGGGTCACGTTGACCACGGCAAGACCTCCCTGCTGGACTACATCCGCAAGAGCCGCGTGACCGTTGGCGAGGCGGGTGGCATCACCCAGCACATTGGTGCATACACGGTGCAGATGAATGGCCGCGATATCACCTTCCTGGATACCCCTGGTCACGAAGCCTTCACGGCCATGCGTGCCCGTGGCGCACAGGCAACCGATATTGCGATTCTGGTCGTCGCGGCGGATGACTCCGTGATGCCCCAGACCGTGGAAGCCATCAACCACGCCAAGGCTGCTGATGTGCCGATTATCGTGGCCATCAACAAGATGGATAAGCCCGAGGCTGATCCGGAGCGCGTGAAGACAGACCTGACGCAGTACGGCATCGTCTGCGAGGATTGGGGCGGCGACACGATTATGTGCCCCGTGTCTGCAAAGACTGGTATGGGCGTGGACGACCTGCTGGAAATGATTCTGCTGCAGGCCGATACCATGGAGCTGCGCGCCAACCCGAATCGTCTGGGTCATGGCGTGATTATCGAAGCGAAGCTGGATAAGTCCCGTGGCCCGCTGGCGACGGTGCTGATGCAGAATGGTACGCTGCGTGTGGGCGACAATATCGTTGCTGGCATGGCGAGCGGCCGTGTCCGTGCGCTGATTAACGACCGCGGCGAAAAGGTCAAGGAAGCTGGCCCGTCCGTGCCTGTGGAAATCATGGGCTTTGACGAAGTGCCCTCCGCTGGTGACGAAATGCAGGCCGTTGGCGACGATCGCCTGTCCCGTCAGGTTGCCGAGGAGCGCAAGGCGAAGCAGAAGGCTTCCCGCGAGGCTTCTATGGCCAAGATGAGCCTGGAGAACATGTTCTCCAACCTCGAGGCTGGCAAGCAGACGACCCTGAACCTGATTATCAAGGCCGACGTGCAGGGCTCTGTCGAGGCCGTCAAGCAGGCCATGGAGAAGCTCAGCAACGACGAGGTGCGCGTGCGCGTGCTGCACAGTGCGGCGGGCGCCATCACCAAGGACGACGTCAATCTGGCCAGCGCGTTCAACGCCATCATCATCGGCTTCAACATCCGTCCGGATGCCTCCGCCCGTGATACGGCTGAGCGCGAGAAGGTCGATGTGCGCCTCTACACCGTCATCTACAAGGCCATTGAGGACATGGAGCTGGCGATGAAGGGCATGCTGGCGCCGGAGTACCGCGAGGTGCTCATGGGCCATGCCGAGGTGCGCAATGTGTTCAAGATCACGGGCGCTGGCGTGATTGCCGGCTGCTACGTCACCGATGGCAAGATGCAGCGCAATGCGCAGGTGCGTCTGCTGCGTGATAACGTGGTGGTCTTTGAAGGCAAGCTGAGCAGCCTGAAGCACTACAAGGAAGACGTCAAGGAAATGGCGGCTGGCTTTGAGTGCGGCATGAGTCTGGAAGGACACAACGATATCAAGGATGGCGATATCGTCGAGTGCTTCATCATGGAAGAAATTCCGCGCTAAGGAAAAGTGAAACCCTGGCGACAGGGGCGTTGGAAGGCAGGGAGAAGTCACTTTCGATGGCTTTCCCTGCCTTCTTTGACAAAGAAGAAGCTGTGCGAAATGTGCAGGAAGTGTGGATAACTTTTTGCCCTTGGTTCGCGCTACCCCTTGGCTCTCCCGCTGGGAGTGCTGTCGGCCTTGCCGACTGAGAGGGCGCGCACCGCACAATCAACAGAACCCCTCAACTTGTATCATCAATCAGGAGGAAAACATGAGCTATCAGCGTATTGACCGAATTTCCGAGGAGGTTCGCCGCGAGGTGGATCGAATCATCCGCGACGAGGTGAATGATCCGCGCGTGTGCGGCACGTTCTCCGTCACCCGTGCCGAGGTGACGCGCGATTTGCGCTATGCCAAGATTTACGTCTCCGTGCTGGAGGACGATAAGCGTGCGCCGCTGGTGAAGGCGCTGCAAAATGCGTCGGGCTTCATTCGCCGTGAGCTGGGCCGCCAGATGCTGATTCGCTATGCACCGGAATTGCAGTTTGTCAGCGATGAAAACATCGCCTACGGTGTGCATATTGCGAAGGTGCTGGCCGATGCACAGAAAACGGAAAATCATGAGGATGAAAACGATGCGGGAGAAGAAAACGGAAGCCTGTGATGGCGTCGTTTCCTTGCTGAAGGAGGCAACATCCGTTGCGCTGGTCAGCCACATTGTACCTGACGGAGATACCGTGGGTAGCACGCTGGCGCTGATGCACATGCTTCGCCAAATGGGCAAGCAGGTTAGTGTCTGGTGCGATGATGATGTGCCACACAGTTTGCAATTCCTCCCCGGAAAAGAAGCATATCGCAAGCCGGAAAGCTTGCAGGCAGAGGAACACTTTTCTTTGCTGGTCTGTGTGGATGTGCCGGAACAACCGCGCATGGGGCGGTGTCAGGCATTGATTGCCCATGCAGAGCAAATCACGCAGATTGACCATCATGCCACGAATCCACTGTTCTGTCAGGAAAATTTCGTGCGCGATGATGCGTCGGCTACGGCTGTCTTGATGAATATTGTCAGAGAAGCACTTGGGTGTCCGGTGACAAAAGAGATTGCAACCTGTTTGCTGGTGGGCATCAGCACCGATACACTTCATTTTTCCACGCCCAACACAACGCCGGAGGCATTTTCAACGGCGCAGCTGTTGATGGAAAAGGGGCAGGTATCGCTGACGGATATTCATCGTCGGTTGTATCGTCAGCATACGCCTGGTGGCGTGGCCTTGCTTCAGCGGGCCTTGGGGCGCATGGCGTATGCTGCGGATGGACGCATCACGACCACGTATCTGACGCAGGCGGATTTTCAGCAGACAGCGGGTCGTGAAGAAGAAGTGCTGGCATTTGGCAACTACGCTGTAGGAATTGAGGGTGTGCGTCTGGCGGCCTTCCTGCGGGAAACGCAGGATGGGGCAATTGCCGTCAGTTTCCGTTCCTATGCACCGGATGATATCTCCCGGGTGGCGGTGGCATTAGGCGGTGGTGGCCATGCACAGGCGGCAGGCTGTACGCTTCATTTGTCGATGGAAGAAGCAGTGCAGACCGTGACAAAGCAAATGCAACATGCTTTGGAGGAAATGGAATGAACGGCTTTTTGAACATCCTGAAGCCGCCGGGCATGACCAGTGCCGCTGTGGTGGGTTATGTGCGCCGCATGACGGGCGAAAAGCGCGTCGGCCATGCGGGTACGCTCGACCCGGAAGCGGCTGGCGTGCTGCCGATTATGATTGGCCGTGCGGCGCGTCTGTTCGATTATCTGGTGGACAAGGAAAAAGAGTATGTGGCAGAATGCGCCTTTGGTGCGGCGACCGACACGCAGGATGCCACCGGCACGGTGATTGCCACTGGCACGGCGTATCCGACCTGGGCACAGATGCAGGCGGCGGCTGAGCAGCTGACGGGCGACATTGAGCAGCGCCCGAGCATCTACAGCGCCATCAAGCAGGACGGCAAGCCGCTCTACGAACGCGCCCGCGACGGTGAAGCGGTGGAAGCCCCCTTGCGCACGGTGCATGTGGAAAGCATCCGCCTGCACGAGGAGACGCCGAACCACGGCGTGCGCATGACGATTCGCTGTGGCCGTGGCACGTACATCCGCTCCATCTGTGATGACATGGGCAAGCTGACCGGCTGTCCGGCGCATATGCGTTTTTTGCTGCGCAGCCAGAGTGGCGTGTTCACGCTGGAAAGCGCCATGACGATGGAGGAGGCGGCGGCCTATCAGGCACAGGGCGTATTGCAAGCGCACCTGCTGCCCATGGACTACGGCATCGGGCATATTCGCCGCGTGGATGCGCCGGAATATCTGGCCAAGCAGGTTACCAATGGCGTGAAGCTGCCGGTGAAGAAGCTGGGCAACGCCAAGGACGTGCCGGAAGGACAGGCGGTGCGCATCTATCTGCGCAATGAATTCTGGGGAATGGCCGAAAGGGAAGGTGACTACCTGACCTGGAAGTGTCAGATTCCCCCGGACAAGGAGGAGAACAATGCGAATCATCCGTGATCCAAAGCGCTTGAACCCGTGTGTGCTGGTGCTGGGCATGTTTGACGGCGTGCATCGCGGCCATCAGGCGCTGCTGATGCGCGGCGACGAATTGGCGCAGGAGATGGTGTACCCGTTGGCGGTATGCACCTTCATGCCGCATCCGCTGCATGTGCTTGCGCCGGAAAGAGAACCAGTGATGCTGACCACACTGCCGGAAAAGGCGGCGGTGATGCAGTCCTTTGGTGTGGACGGATTGTGCGTGACGACCTTCACGAAGGAGCGCGCGGAGCAGTCTCCGGAGGATTTTATGGCGGAAATGGTGGAGACGTATGCGCCGGTCGTGGTGGTCTGCGGCTACAACTTCACCTTTGGCGCTGGCGGTCGTGGCAATGGTCAGATGCTCAAGGAATATGGCAAGAAGCACGGCTTCCGCACGGTGATTGTGCCGGAGGTGGTCATTGATGGCGCGGCGGTATCGTCCACGCGCATCCGTGCCTTGCTGGCAAAGGGCGATATTCATGCGGTGAACAGCCTGCTGGGCCGTGGCTACAGCATCAGCGGCCGCGTGGAGGAAGGCAAGCAGCTGGGGCGCACGATGGGCTTCCCCACGGCGAACATTGTGGTGCCGAAAAAGAAGGCACTGCCCTGCTTCGGCGTGTATGCATGCTATCTGCACACCAGCGGCGGCATTTTCCCGGCGGTGGTGAATGTGGGTCGTCACCCGACACTGCCGGAAGGCGCGGTGACGGTCGAGGCGCACGTGCTGGATGAATATTTGTCCCTGTACGGGCGCAACGTTCGCCTGACGTTCCTGAAATACATGCGTCCGGAGCAGAAGTTCGACAGCGTGGAGGCGCTCAAGGCGCAAATCACGCGCGATGCGGATGAATGCCGTGCGTATTTTGCACAGATGCAGTAATTATCGTCTTCCTTAGAAAAGCAAAAAAAGAGGCTGGCGCAGCGGAAAACTGCGTCAGCCTTTTGTAATACGAATTTGCGGGAATTATTCGCCCATGAGCAGCTGGTTCAGGGCATCCAGAACAGTCTGGGTCGTAATCGTAGCGTGGGAGATACCGTCCACCACGATGTAGCCTTCGGTTTCCTCCAGCGCGAACGGGCCTTTCTGGCCGATGAACTGCGCCAGCCATTCCTCGGTCATGCCGTTGCGGAAGATGACGGTCTGCTGGGGCGCATCCACATGCATGGCCACAATCACGCCATCCGCATCGACCGTGATGATCACGGTGACTTCCTTCTGGGCATAGCCGGCCAAGGTCAGCGTCAGCTCACGCGTCGGCGGCTCAGTGGGTTCGGGCGTAGGCGTGGGTTCTTCTGTCGGCTCAGCCGTGGGAGTAGCGGTCGGCTCTTCGGTTGGAGTAGCGGTCGGCTCTTCAGTCGGAGTAGCGGTCGGTTCTTCGGTTGGAGTAGCGGTCGGCTCTTCGGTCGGAGTAGCAGTCGGCTCCTCAGTCGGAGTAGCGGTCGGCTCCTCGGTCGGAGTAGCGGTCGGTTCAGCCGTGGGAGTAGGTGTGGGTTCTTCTGTCGGAGTAGCGGTCGGCTCTTCGGTCGGAGTAGCCGTCGGTTCTTCTGTCGGCGTAGCAGTCGGCTCCTCGGTCGGAGTAGCGGTCGGCTCTTCTGTCGGAGTGGTGGTCGGCTCTTCGGTCGGAGTAGCCGTGGGTTCTTCTGTCGGAGTAGCGGTCGGCTCTTCGGTCGGCGTGGCGGTCGGCTCTTCGGTCGGCACAGCTGTGACAAGTGCCGTGCTAACCGGGTCGTCGGCAGGTGTCTTGCCACGATTGGCGTTGGTCACGACGATGGTCAGGATGATGAGCAGCACAATGGCGGCGGCGGTGGCCCAACCAGCGTATTTCTTCATTTTCATGGGGAGGTCTCCTTTCTGAGAACGGTCGGTCGGAAACACAAAACGAACACATCACCCGCAGAACGGGCTTTATCACCCCTTAGTGTAGCGCGTTTATATAGGAAAGTCAATGGAAATCCCGGTGAAAAACACGGAAAATGCGGGATTTTTGAGGTGCTTTGGCAAAAAGCCGGACATCCTTGACAAAAGTGTGGCAAATGAGTATACTAATAAGGAGGAATAAATGGTGACAAGCACGCGAAAGTGTGCAAAAACAAAGGAGGAAGGTTACTCTATGAAGTTTGTGAAGAAGTGCCTGTCGTTGGCGACGGCTGCATGCCTGCTGATGGGCAGCGCGGCTTTTGCTGAGAGCGCGCAGGAAACCGTGACGACCACCGTTGACTTTGAAAACGGTGAGCTGTATGCGTTCAAGCAGTCCGGTTCCTGCTCTGTGGCGGTCGGCAACGGCGCGGCGCATGGTGGTGAGCAAAGCCTGCTGGTGTCCAGCCGCACGACCAACAACTGGGACGCGACGGATCTGGATGCGGCAATGGCTGGCATCGAGGCTGGCGCGAAGGTCAAGCTGACGGCTTGGGTTTGGGTGGACAGCGCCGAGGATGGCGCAATGGCAGTCGGCAAGGCCGGCGGCGACTACGCCTACTACGGCACGGTGCAGGTCAAGGGCCGCGAATGGACGCAGATTACCTGCGAATTCGAGGCAGATGCGGGCGTGAACATCCGCTTCCTGACCGATTCTGATAACTACATCGGCAAGAACTTCCGCATCGACGACGTGACGCTGGAAGTGACCGCGCCCGAACCCCTGCCGGAGTCCGACGCGCCGAAGATTGATTACACCTCCGACTTCTCCAGCGGCACGGACGGCTGGTATGCGCGCTCCAATGGCAGCGCCTCCATCGCTGTGACCGAGGAGGGCCTCTACATGACCGGCCGCACCTCGACCTGGAACTCTCCGGGCCGCGACTTTGAACTCGTGCCCGGCCACACCTACAACGTGTCTGTGCAGGTCAAGCAGGACGAGCTGGATTCTTGCAGCTTCATCCTGTCCGTGGCGCACACCCGCGACGGTGAGGAATCCTACGAGAACATCGTGACCGGCTCGTCCGTGAAGGGCGAATGGGCCACGCTGTCCGGCACGTACATCCCTGGCCGCTACGACAAGTTCGTGCTGTATGTGGAGGGCGCTGGCAAGGAGACTTCCTTCACCATTCGCAACTTCACCTGCGCGGAGAAGCTGGACGAATTCGCCATTGGCGACATTGCTTCCCTGAAGGAGCTGTATGCCGACAAGTTTGACTTCGGCACGGCTGTGACCGCTCAGGAAGTTGTTGACGAGAAGCGTATGGCTTTCTATGCCAGCCAGTTTGGCATTATGACCGCTGGCAACGAAATGAAGCCCGATGCCCTGCTGGACATGGCGCAGTGCCGCATCCAGTCCCGCACGGATGACACCGCTGTGGCCGTCAAGTTTGACAGCTGCATTCCGTTCCTGGATTGGTGCCGCGACAACGGCGTGAAGGTGCATGGCCACGTGCTGGTCTGGCACTCCCAGACGCCGGAAGCCTTCTTCCATGAGGGCTATGCGACCCACAAGCCGCTGTGCAGCCGCGAAACGATGCTGGCCCGTATGGAGAACTACATCCGTCAGGTGCTGGAATGGACGAACGAGAACTATCCGGGTCTGATTGTTTCCTGGGACGTCGTGAACGAGGCTGTGGCCGACGGCAGCGACAAGCTGCGCGAATCCAACTGGACGACGACGATTGGCGACGACTTTGTGAATCGCGCCTTTGAATACGCCCGCAAGTATGCCGCGGAAGGCACGAAGCTGTACTACAACGACTACAACACGCCGCTGGATCCCAAGCTGCACGGCATTTGCGTGCTGCTGGACAGCCTGATTGCGGACGGCACGGTGGACGGCTACGGCTTCCAGGCGCACTACTCTGTTGGCTCTCCCACGATTGACCGCGTGGACTGGGCGTTCCAGCAGATTGGCAAGCGCAACCTGCTGCTGCGCATCTCCGAGCTGGACGTGGGCATTTCCGACACCTCCGAGGAGAATTTGAAGAAGCAGGCGAAGTACTACGCCGACCTGATGAAGATTTTCCTGAAGTACGCCGACCGCATCGAAGCGGTGCAGGTCTGGGGTTCTGTGGACGACCTGAGCTGGCGCGCGGACGAATATCCGCTGCTGTTCGACAGCAAGGCTCAGCCCAAGCCCGCGTTTGATGCGCTGGTGGAGGCCGCTGGCAAGTAATTCAATGCAACCATGGGGCTGCTACTGTGTGTGGAACACGGTAGCAGCCCCTTTTTGTGGTGTGAAGGTGAAATATAGCATTGTGGCTGCTACAATATGGGCCTCCCTTGTGTAAAGGGAGGTGGCACGGAGTGCCGGAGGGATTGCTGCTGCGGGAAGATTCGAGTGGGGAAAATGAGTTTTTGACTCGAATACCTTTTGCAGGGTTTTTCTTCAAAAAGTATCTGAACGCTGAATAAAAATCGCGCCTACCAGACGCATATGAGAAAACGTCCGGTAGGCGCGACGATATTCATTTGAAAATACATGCTGATTGCCTTCATGCGAAAGCGGCTTGAAGCTGACCTCGCACGCGACTCACTCGAACTTCGGCAGCTCGTCCCGTGTAATCACATACTCGCTGTCGTAGACCTTCTTGAGCAGCTCTGCTTCGGTGTACGCTTCACTGTACTTGCCGTTCTTCTGCACAAAGTCGCCAGACCAGGTGCTGAACCATGCCCAGCGGGCGTTCGTCAAAACCATCTGGTCGATGTCCGGCACAACGCCGTTTTCGCTCAGGGCGATGATCTTGTTCGTGTCGGTGTAGTCCAGTACTTCGGTGAACTTCGCCGTCTGCGGGCCGTAGGAATGCGCGGCGGCGTAGATGTCCTCGCCGATGATGTCCACGTATTCATCGCCGGGATACCAAGCGGCGTTCTGGCCGTTCCAAACCCAAATCAGGTTGTTACAGCCGTAGGTGAAGGTCAACTCGTTGTACAGATAAATCCAAAGCTGCTTGCAGGCGTCTGCGCCCTTTGCGCCCCACCAGAACCAACCACCGCTGGCCTCATGCAGGGGACGCCATAGCACCGGAATGCCAGCCTCCTGCAAGCGGAGCAGCTGCTTGGCAATCTCCGCAATATCACGGTCGAGCAGCTCCTTGCCCTTGGTGTCCGTGCCGTTCATGACAGCGGCAATGTCAAAGGTCGTGTTTTCGGTGTAGAAGCCGCCCCACCAGCGCGGATTGCCGTTGGAGGATGCGCCAGCCTTCAGGTATTCCGTGGGCGCGTTCCAGTGCCAGCAGAAGGATACGAGGCCACCGTCCTGGTGATATTGAATCGCCTGCTCCACCGCCACGCTGCCTGCGCCCAACGCCGTGCGGGACGGCGTGTAGTCCATCATGTCCAGACCGAGAATGGCCGGGTACTTGCCCGTGATGGCGTAAATGGCGCGGCATTCCGGGCCGTCAGCGCCGTTGTCACAGACCTGGCCCGAAAGCGTTACCTTGCCGTAGGATTCGCACAGGTACGCAAAGAGCTGCTTGGCATCCTCGTTGGCATTGGGATTGATAAGCGTTGCATCGACCTGATAGACGCTGTCAGGAATGGCCGATGCAGCGGAGACTTCCAGCTTGTCCAACCAAATCCAGCCCCAGGAAGGCGTGATGGTCACGGTATGCTCGCCAGCCGTCAGCAAAATGCCGCGCAGGGTGTCGGATTCAAAGGTCGTGCCGGTGCAATGGAATTGTCCCTCGTCACGGCCATCCACAAGGACGTTGTTGTATTTGCCGCCACCGATGCCCTTGCAGGTGAAGGTCAGGTCATACATGCCGTCCGCAGGAATGTTGATGGTGAAAATGACGGTGTCCGTCGGATTCTCAAAGCGTCCGACAACCTTGCCGCCGGAGGCTTGCGCGTCGCTCGAAACGGCGATTTTGCCGGTGAAGGATGCGTCCTCCGCCTCATACAGGGTGGCGTTTTCTGCAAAAACGGTGGGTGCGGTCAATAACGCCGCTGTCAGCAGGGTGGCAATGGCTTTCTTCATGGTTGTCCTCCTTGTGCGTACTTATTAGTGATTATTATATCGGCGTTACGGGAAAATGGCAACCAATTTTCAAAATGTAATGGAATAAAAATGCGCCCTCCGGAAAAGAGTGAGCTTTTCGGAGGACGCAGGATTTTGACGAAATGGCTGGCTTATCCCACCGCAAACTGCGACTGATAGAGATTCGCATAGAACCCCTGCTTTTGCAGCAGCTCATCGTGGGTGCCCTGCTCGATGATGTGGCCGTCCTTCATCACAAGGATGACGTCGGCCTCCTGAATCGTGGAGAGGCGGTGAGCGACGATGAAGGAGGTGCGGCCCTGCATCAGGCGTGCGAAGGCGGACTGAATCTTGATTTCGGTGCGCGTGTCGATGGAGGAGGTGGCCTCGTCCAGAATCAGCATGGGCGGCAATTCGCCATTCGCACCGCCGAGCATGACGCGGGCAATGCAGAGCAGCTGCTTCTGTCCCTGAGAGATGTTGCCGCCGTTTTCGGTAATGACCGTGTTGTAGCCGTCGGGCATGCGGCGGATGAAGCCGTGCGCATGGGCAGCCTTGGCGGCGGCGATGACCTCCTCATCGGTGGCGTCGGGACGGCCGTAGGCGATGTTATCGCGAATCGTGCCCGCCTTGAGCCAGGTATCCTGAAGCACCATGCCGAAGCTGGCGCGCAGGGAACGGCGGCTGGCGTCGCGAATGTCCGTGCCGTCCACGGTAATCGCACCACCGGTGACGTCGTAGAAGCGCATCAGCAGGTTGATGAGCGTCGTCTTGCCGCAGCCGGTCGGGCCGACGATGGCGATGCGCTGGCCGGGCTTGACGTTCAGGTGGAAGTTCTCAATCAGCGGACGGTCGGGAATGTAGCGGAAGGACACGTCGTGGAGCGACACAGCACCCTGTGGATGCAGCACGACGGCGTTTTCCTTGTCCGGCACGCGATCCTCCTCGTCCAGCAGGGCGAAGATGCGGGAGGCGCAGGCAAGAGCGTTTTGCAGCTCCGTCACCACGCCGGAAATCTCGTTGAAGGGCTTGGCGTACTGGCTGGCATAGCTCAGGAAGACGCTCAGGTCACCCACGCTGATGCCACCGGCCACGGTATAGAGCGCACCGGCCAGGGCAACGGCGGCGTAGATGATGTTGTTGACCAGACGCGTGCTGGGGTTGGTCAGGCTGGAGAAGAAGGTGGCGTTCAGACTGACACGTCCCAGCTCCTCGTTGATGGTGTCGAAATCGGCAAGGGAGGCGGCCTCGTGGCCGAAGGACTGCACGACCTTCTGGCCTTCAATCAGCTCATTGATGAGCGCCGTCTGCTGACCGCGCACGCGCGCCTGCTCGGCAAAATAGTGATGCGTCTTGCGGGCAATGAAGGAGGCCACGAACATCGACAGGGGCGTCAGAAACACGACCAGCAGTGCAATCATCCAGTTCTTGATGAGCATGATGGTCAGCGTGCCAACAATCAGCACCACGCCTGTGAACAGCTGGGTGAAGCCCATCAGCAGACCGTCGGAGAAGGTATCCACGTCCGCAATCATGCGGCTGACCAAATCACCCGAGGGATGCGCATCCAGGTATTTCAGCGGCAGACGCTGCAATTTGTGGAAGGCTTCGTTGCGCAAATCGCGGCTGATGCAATAGGCGATGCGGTTGTTGCTCGTCGCCAGAAACTGCTGCGCGATGGCAGAAAGAGCGGCGACAACGGCAATCCAGACGGCGACGGTGAGGACACCGCTGATGTCCACATGGTCAGGGCCAATCATCAGGTCGATGGCCTTACCGGTCAGAATCGGAATCAGCAGCTGCACGGCGGCGCTGATGCAGGCGCACAGCAGGCTGAGCAGCACCAGGGTACGATAAGGCTTGAGATATTGCAGGACACGCGTCAGGGTGTTGCGCTGAGCGCTGGTAGGCTTGGTGCGCTTGCTCACTGCAAATCACTTCCTTTCCGGAATTGGCTTTCGTGGATTTCGCGATAGACCTCGCAGGTCTGCATCAGGGTGTCATGCGTGCCGATGCCAGCCACCTCGCCGTCATCCAGCACGATAATCTGGTCGGCATGGCGCAGGGAGGAGGTACGCTGGGAGACGATGAAGAGTGTCGTTTCCTTGGGCAGGGTACGAAGCGCCTTACGCAGGGCCGCGTCGGTGGCGTAGTCCAGTGCGGAAGCACTATCGTCCAGAATCAGAATGTCGGGCTTGCCGACCAGCGCACGCGCAATCGTCAGGCGCTGACGCTGACCGCCGGAGAGGTTGCGACCGCCCTGCTCCACCGGGTCATCCAGCTGGCCAGGCTTCTGGCGCACAAAGTCCTCGGACTGGGCGATAGACAGCGCATGCCAAAGCTCCTCGTCCGTGGCGTTTTCGTTGCCCCAGAGCAGGTTGGAGCGAATTGTGCCCTTGAACAGCTGCGCCTTCTGCATCACGACGGCGACGCGGCGGCGAAGCTCTTCCTTGCTGTATTGGTCAATCGGCTGGCCCAGCAGGGTCACGCTGCCCTTGGTGGCGTCATAGAAGCGCGGAATCAGGTTAACCAGCGTCGATTTGCCGCTGCCGGTGCCGCCGATAACGCCAATGGTCTGGCCCTTTTTCGCCGTGAAGGTCACGTCGGAGATGCTTTCGTCACCAGCGCCCTGATACGTCAGGGACACGTGGTCAAAGGCCACGGCGATGTCGGAGGATGCCTCCTGTGTCGCGGCGGCTTCCTTTTCCGGGAAGGCCATGGTGGACGGCGTATCCAGCACCTGCGACACGCGGCCCATGCTGGCGATGGCGCGGGTCAGCAGCACAATCAGGTTTGCCAGCTTGACCAGCTCCACCAGAATCTGGCTCATGTAGTTGACAAGCGCCACCACGTCACCGGAGAGCAGGGTGCCGCTGGACACCTTCTGCGCGCCGAAGTACAAAATGGCGATGATGCCAAGGTTCACCACGACGTAGGTCAACGGGTTCATCAGCGCGGCAATGCGGCCAACGCGCAGCTGCATCTGGTTGAGCCTGGCGTTTTGGTGCAGGAAGTTCTCCTCCTCCGCATCCTCACGCCCGAAGGCACGCACCACGCGCACGCCGGAGAGGTTTTCACGCGTCGCGCCGGTCACGGCATCCAGATTCGTCTGCACCTGCTTATACATGGGCGAGGTGAGGCGCATGATGCCAAAGACAATCAGCGACAGCACCGGAATGGTACACAGGAAAATCAACGAAATCTGTGCATCAATCGTGAAGGCGGCAATCATTGCGCCCGCCACGATGAACGGCGAACGCAGGAACAGGCGCAGGAACATGTTCAGGCCGTTCTGCACCTGATTGACGTCGCTGGTCATGCGGGTGATGAGCGTGCTGACGCCCATCGTGTCCAGCTCGGAGAAGGACAGGGACTGGATGTGTGCCATCAGCTCATGGCGCAGCCCGGTGGATGTGCCAATGGCGGCGCGGGCGGCAAAGTACTGCGCCGTGAAGGAGCAGGCAAGGCCGATGAGGGCCATGAGCACCAGCAGGCCACAGCGCGTCCAGATGTAGGTCGTATCGCCCGTGGCGATGCCGGTTTTGATGATACCGGCCACGACCATCGGGACAAGCAAGTCAAAGGTGGCTTCAAGCATCTTGAACAGCGGCGCCAGAATGCTTTCCTTGCGGAAACGCCGCAGATAGGGAAATAGGTGTTTCATAACATCCCTCCAAAAAGGTGTACGCTCCATTATACTCCATAATTCGCCTTTTGGGTAGTATAGGGGTGGAGAATTTTATCCAATGCTTGACGGAAGTATGTTTTCCTACTAAAATAGATGCATTGTCTGTCCGGCTGAAAGGACAGGCGGGAATAGGGAGGAACATCCATGCAGAAGCATGCGGTGCGGAAACAATTCTTCCGCTACGTATCACAAAACATTTTAGGCATGATTGGCGTGTCCGCGTACATTCTGGTCGACACGTTCTTTATTTCGCTGGCCGAAAAGACAGACGGCATCACAGCGCTGAATCTGGTGCTGCCGCTGTATTCGCTGATTTTTGCCATTGGCTCTATGCTGGGAACGGGTGCGGCGACGCGCTTTGCACTGGAACGCCATGAGGGCAAGCGTGCCGACCGGTATCTGGCGGAGGCGCTGGAGTGGGCGCTGATTCTCTCCGTGCCGTTTGTGCTGGTGGGTGCCTTTGGCGCGGGCGACCTGGTGCGCCTCTTTGGCGGTGAACCACATATTGTGGAGGTCGGCAAGCCGTATACGCAGATTTTCATGCTCTTTACGCCCATTTTTATGGCGAATTACATCCTGCGCGCCTTTGTACTCAATGACGGTGATCCGTCTCTGTCCATGACGGCGACACTGATGTCGAGCTTGTTCAATATCGTCATGGACTGGGTGCTGATGTTCCCGCTGGGCATGGGCATGGCAGGTGCGGCACTGGCAACGGCAATTTCGCCGCTGGTGGGCATTGCAATCAACTCCCTGCACTTCCTGAAAAAGCGAAACACCCTGCGCTTCTGCTGGCATCGACCGACCTGCCGGATGCTGACGCATATCAGTGCCGTGGGTGTGTCGGGCTTCATCAGCGAAATTGCGGGTGGTGTGACGACAATGGTGCTGAATTTCCTGATTCTTGGCCTGACGGGCAGCATCGGCGTGGCGGCATATGGCGTGGTGGCGAATGTGGCCATGGTTGCCACGGCCATTTTCTCCGGCATTGCGCAGGGTTCACAGCCCTTGCTCAGCGATGCCTACAGCCGCGGTCAGCACAAGACGGTGCGCATGGTGCTGCGCATGAGCATCGGCACGGCACTGGCGATGGCTATCCTGACGCTGCTCTCCGCTATTTTCGGCGCGGAGGCGGTCACGGCTGTCTTCAACAGCGAAAATGACCCGGTGATGGCGTCCCTGGCCACGGAAGGCATGCAGCTGTACTTCATCGGATACCTGTTTGCGGGCTTCAACATTGCGGGTACTGGCTATCTGAGCGCAGTGGGTGCGGCCAAGTGGGCCATGATTACCTCCATCCTGCGTGGTGTGGTGGCGATTATCGCCTGCGCGATGGTGATGGCGGCGCTCTTTGGCATGACGGGCGTCTGGCTGGCGTTCTGCGCGGCGGAGGCGGTCACGTCCTGCGTGATGATGGTGGCGATGCACCGCGTGAAAAAGGAACATGACAAAAGAGAAATGTAAATAACATACGCACAAGGCACTTGCCCGGCAACAAACCGGATAAGTGCCTTGTGTTTTTATCAAATCATTTTTACAGCGATTTTGAAAAAGAATAACACAGGAGCGATGGTGGATTTTACAATTGCGCGGTATCATCAGGATGTCTTTGAAAGACAAAAATCATTTGGCGGAGGAAAGATCAAATGAAGAAGGTTGTTGCAATCCTGTTGGCGCTGTGCATGATGCTGGGGACGCTGGCATGTGGTGTCGCGGAGGAAAAGACGACGGCGCCCAAGTACGTGTTCCTGTTCATTGGCGATGGCATGAGCTATCCGCAGATTCAGTCCACGGCGGACTTCCTGGGTGCGATGCAGGATGCAGATTATTTCATGGCCCAGCCGAGCATTGATGACAATCAGGGCGCGACGCTGGACGGCCCGGAATACTTGAACTTCATGAACTTCCCGGTGGCAGGCTCGGCGGTGACGTATGACGCAAACTCCTTTGCGCCCGACTCGGCATCGACCGCGACCTCGATTTCGACCGGCCGCAAGACCTACTCCGGCACGATCAACGTGGACGTGACCGGTACGGAAGCATTTGAGACGATTACGGAAAAGGTGCATCAGCAGCTGGGCATGAAGGTCGGCATCATCTCTTCTGTGAACCTGAACCATGCCACACCGGCTGCGTTCTATGCGCATCAGGTGAGCCGCAACAACTACTACGAAATCGGTCAGGAGCTGGTTGCCTCTGGCTTTGAGTACTTCGCGGGTGGCGGCTTGAAGAAGCTGACTGGCTACGACAAGGCCAATCCGCTGCCGAACCTCTACGATCTGGCCAAGGAGGCTGGCTACACCGTGAACTTCACCAATGAGGAAGCGGCACAGCTGACCGCCGACTCTGGCAAGGTCATCCTGATTGACGAATACCTGGCCGACTCCGACGCCATGGCCTACGAGCTGGATCGCACGGAGGACATGTGGGCGCTGGCTGACTATGTGCGCAAGGGCATTGAAGTGCTGGATAACGACAACGGCTTCTTCCTGATGTGCGAAGGCGGTAAGATTGACTGGGCCTGCCACGCCAACGATGCGGCATCCTCGGTTCGTGACACGGTGGCGCTGGCCGATGCGGTGCAGGTGGCCATTGACTTTGCCAAGGACCATGCGGAGGAAACGCTGATTATCGTCACCGGCGACCACGAGACCGGCGGCCTGACCATCGGCTTTGCGGGAACGGACTACGACACCTACCTGACGCTGCTGGCGAACCAGAAGATTTCCTTCCAGAAGTTTGATGACGTGTACACCACCAGCTACAAGCAGAACGGCACGACCTTCGAGGCTGCGCTGGCCGACATCGAGGCGCTCTTTGGCCTCAAGGCCACGGGCGAGGAAGGCGACAAGCTGGTGCTGACCGCCTACGAGCTGGAACAGCTGCGCGTTGCCTTTGAGAAGAGCGTGAACGGCACGGCCACGGGCGCTGACACACAGCTTGAGTACGTGATGTACGGCACGTATGACCCGCTGTCCGTGACGCTGACCCACATCCTGAACAACAAGTCCGGCATCTCCTTCACCTCCTACTCCCACACCGGCTTGCCGGTGGCGGTGCTGGCACAGGGCGTGAATGCGGATGTGTTCGGCGGCTACTACGACAACACCGAAATCTACAACAAGCTGGCGGAAATGCTGAACGTACAGTAATGAGCCAAAGCGACACCCCTGCCGGTGCAGGGGTGTTTTTATGGAGGATGGCATGAAGACGGAACGCTGGAAATATCAAGCCCCAGTGCTGGTGTGCCTGCTGCTGATTGTGGCGCTGCTGCTCCTGCCCACAGGGTATGAGGGCGCGGTGCAGTACAAAGAGGCAGAGCGCTGCATCGCAAGGGTGGAGCAGGTGGATGATTCCGCCATTGTGGATACGGGCCTTGTCCGTTCGGGTGAGCAACGGTGTACGGTCGTGTTCCTGAACGGCCTTTTCCGCGGAGAGACGGCCATTGCCATCAACCTGCTGCAAGGGTCGCTGGAGCAGGACAAGCTCTTTACACCGGGCGACACGGCGCAGGTTGTTGTGAGCCATGATGGACAGACAATCCGGCGCGTGACGATGATTGACCACTTCCGCATTCCGGGCGAATTGCTCCTGGCGGTGCTGTTTGTGGTGTTCCTGATTGCCTTTGCGGGTCGGACGGGTGTGCGTGCCCTGCTGTCGTTTGTGCTGACGGTGCTGGCTATCTGGAAATTGCTTGTACCGATGTATCTGAAAGGGTACAATCCCATCTGGATGGGGCTTTTGCTCACGCTGCTGCTGACGACGCTCATCATTGCGCTGGTGTATGGGTTTGACAGGCGCTGTGCGGCGGCGGTCAGTGGATCATTCCTGGGCATTCTGGTCACGTGTGTGCTGGGTATTGTCTTTACGGACTTGTTCAAGATTCACGGCGCGGTAATGGCATATTCGGAAAGCCTGCTGTACGCCGGATACCAGCATTTGAACCTGACGCAGATTTTCATGGCATCAATTTTTCTCGGCTCCTCCGGTGCGGTGATGGATTTGTCCGTGGACATCACCTCGGCGGTGCGCGAGGTGGTTGAAAAAAAGCCGGACATTCGACCGTGGGAAGCGGTCAAATCCGGCATGAATGTAGGGCGCGCCGCCATGGGAACGATGACGACGACGCTGCTGCTGGCCTATTCGGGCGGCTACATTGCGCTGTTGATGGTCTTCATGGCGCAGGGAACGCCGACGGAGCACATGTTCAACTACAAGTACGTCGCTGCGGAAATCATCCACACGGTCATCGGCTCGTTTGGGCTGGTGAGCGTGGCGCCATTCACAGCGCTGTGCGCAGGGCTGCTGCTGACGCGGAAGACGAAAAGGGAATAAGAAGGCTGCAAATAAGGTGGCACAGGCATGCGGAAGGGCGTGTCTGTGCCGCTTTTGGTGTGGAGGAAATGTGCGTTGCCTTCACCTGGTGTCCAGCGGATGCAACACATAGACTTGATTCGGGTAGCCGAATTCTTCGGTCAACGCATCGGGAACAAAGCCGTACTTTTCGTAAAGAGTCCTTGGCGCGACGCCCTTTTCATCGTCAGCACGAAAGGTAGAAACGGAGATGACCTTTGTTCTGTCCAGTTGACGAAGTGCTTCATCTATCAGCAGAGAAGCGACGCCACGACGGCGATAGCGCGGAGCAACGGCAAGGCAACAAATCGTGTTGTGTCCGCGCGAAAAGAGAAAAACACTGGCGATATGCTTTCGTCCTTGATACAGAGGGCTTGTCGCTTTTCCATAAAGCGAAGGACAAGGCTCCGATGCTTTTCCAGTGTCTCCTGCGTTTCAAGGACGGGAAAGTTCCAACGAATGGGCGTGACAAGCTGCATCCAACTGTTGATGTCATTGGAGGTGCCGTATAGAAGCTGTATGGATGTTTCCTTCGGGCGTGAATGATGGGAAGAATGGTATGGAACTATTCGTGAAACAAACGAATAAACTCGTACTCACTGTTTTTCATTTTTGTAGAAAAATCGTCATAGTCCAGCGCGGCTTGCGGAATGGCTAATCCGTGCTTGATGATACAAATGTCTTTACGCGGCATGACGTTTGCTTCATAAGTTGAACCTTGATTCATCCATAATTCTAAATCGGCCGAGCTGTCGGCGCAGGGGTAAAGATAGTAGCCTTTCTTCGCATCAAAGCGAAACATATACGCAAGTAGCTGTAGATAGTCATGATTGGCGATGTTGTCAAGCGGTTTGTATTTGGCATCAGCAATGATTCTTGCGTTGGCATCTTTACTGATAAAATCGGGATAGATGAGGCCTGTATTTCCGGAAAAAAGACGCTGAGCGCCTTTGTGATTCTTGTTCATCGGGTGATGGAAGATAGCTTCAATGAGTGAATGGATGTATTCTTCCCATAGCCATGCGCCGTCGAAAAGAAGACCATATATTTGTTTGGTACCAGTGCCGATTTGATGTTTTTGCTGTTGAAGAATTAGTAGACACAGCCTTTGTAGTGCAAAATATTCTCGAAAATAAGCATGGCGGATACGGTTCTTTTTGTTTTGCTCGATAATGGCTTGCCTATCATATGATTTATATCGCGGTGTGGCATCAATGACGAAATTGATTTCATCTTTTACATTTACGAGTATCCTGTTTCCATAAGGTTTTCTTTTGATAAACTCAATTGTGTGACGTATTAACTCCGTGAGGCTGTTATCAAAAGAAAATTCGCGCTGACTATATGCAACGTTACCGATAAAAGGGGTGTTCTTTGCAATGTGCCGGGCAACGTCAATAGTGCCTTTTACATTGCTGTCGTTATATTTGCGGTGTATATATTGTTTGAACAAGCCTTTCCGCATGGCAGCCTTGAGGTAATAGGGGAATAGAAATAGCAGAAAATGAAAGAGTCGGTTGCCTTGGTCAGCATCAGATTTTAAATTAACGATATTTGGAAAATCTAGAACTTTGTTCAGAAGATACTGAGTGAAATAATCTTCGCCATTCTTGGAAAAACGGGATTCGATAATTAGTCGCTCATCACCGTAGCCGATAAATCCCATCACATTGCTGGTGCGATAGGTGGCATTGACGCTTTGAAGAATCATTTGCTCGTGTGTTATATCATCTGCTTCCTTTGTGGTTTCGGGAAAGACAAAGATGTCTTCTGCTTCAAGCTGTACTAGCGTTTTGTCTGCGATTTTGCTTACCAAGTTTTTTATTTGCGCATATGCTTCTTTGTTTTGCTGAGAATTATCCTTGATTTTGAGCAGTTTCATTTTCATTACCTCGGGAAGAAAGATGATACCCATATGCCCTTGCAAATCGATTCATAATGCCTTCTTCGTCATGCATTCCTTGAATGTATTCTTGAAGAAGCGGTTGCAGATAATCGGTCCAAAGCTGGTCGAACGACAATGTTTTCAGCTTTAGAAAGTAGGAAGCACCAATTTGATAATTTTCGTTTAAATCTTCGGTTGCTGCAATTTCATCGTTGAGGGCTGTCATTCTTCTGATTGCTTCGTCTTTCAGGTCTTCATTTTCCAGTGATGAAAGCATTTCAAGGCGTTCATCGGCTTTCAGCTTTACAAAACGGAAACGCCGACGCATAGCAAAATCGAAACTGTCTACAGAACGGTCAATATCGTTCATGGTGCCGATAATATAGACATTTTCAGGGATGTAAAATTTTTCATCTGGATTTGTGTGCAAATTAGAATATTGCGTGGAAATTTCGCCAGCTTTTCCTCTGTAGCCGGGATCAATGGCGAAGAATAGTTCCCCAAAAATCTTTGAAATCTCACCTCGATTGATTTCGTCAATGATGAATATATATTTTTTTAGTTCTGTCCGATTGGCCTGTAGCTTGACGGGCTTGTATTTTTTTGCTTCAATGGCTTTGAAAAGAGCAAAATCATAGGAATATCCTTGTGTTGCATTGCTTTTTCCAAAGAAAGCTGTGACATCCTTGACTTGGGTGAACTTCTGACCGGATTCCAACATGCGCCGAAGTTCATCTATGTTCAAGGAAAGCTTGTTCACTGTCGGATTTTCGGGAATAGAAATGTTAATGCGTTTGTCATCTAAACTGGTAATGGTGAACTTGTTTCCGGTAATGCTTTCAAAGGTATCTATGCCGAATTTTATATTGGAAAAAAATTCGGCCATGGTTTCTTGGACGGAAAGCTCTTTTTCTAGGGTTTCCTTGCTTTTTTGCGAATCCTCATAATTTTTTCGGGCACGGTTAACAAATTGCTTGAAGATACCTTCCTTCAATTCAAAGCTCATTGTGCCATCTGCGTTAAGTATCGGTCGCAAGCCTTCGACAAAGTCGGAGTAATCGTAGCTAGGATGAAACTGGACAAATTCAATTTGCTTTTTCTGTTCGTCCGTGAGAAGCGTATAATCGTCGAAGTATCCGTTGCTGATGATATCTGTGGCAATTTCCTTGGCAAGATAGGATTTTCCGGTACCGGGAGCGCCTCTGAAAATCAAATTTTTTGATTCAATCAACATGGAAGAAAAAGGATTACGATAGCCGTTGAACTGCTGAACAAGTTCATTTTGTGCTGTGCGCGCCATTTCTGCATCCTTGTTTTCTTTTTTATCTTTTTCGCAGTATGTTAGAACGAATTTGTCTCCTGGCTCGCCAAATCGCTTTAAGCATTCTTGAACAAAAATGATTGTCGAAAAGAGATTCCAGCAGTAGATGACAAATTGCCGACCATTACCATACTGATGGGTCATGTACTCCCGTGTGTTGCGATGCTTTTGATATTCGGCAACGCTGCTGAATATCCCGCAAATCATTTCCTGCTTGGGGGTGTACTTGCAAATGGGAAAACGTTCTTTCTCTTCAAGAGAGAGAGTAGTAAGTTGCTTTTCAAAAATTTGACAGGCAATGTGGGGGAGTGTCTGATTGGAATTTCGTTTCTCGCTTTTGCTGTAAGTGCGCTTAATAACTTCTCCGGTTGCTCTTTGGAAATATGCGTCAAGTGGTTTGTAGTTGTCACCGAGGTGGAGATTATCTACGGTGAAACGTTTATCGGTGGACATGATACCTTCAGCGGTGATGGTTAGCTTGAAATTTTCCTGCTGTATTGCTTCGATGGTAAACCCTTGGCTTTTGAGATAGTTCTTAGCTTCAATGGCATTGAAGGTATCTGTGGAAATCGCGGTGTTATTTGCCAGATGATTGGCAATGGCTATTACGTATTTGGGAGGATAGCGCTTTTGCTCATCGGTCACAAGTTCATATTTGATGCTTTGATGAGGTGGTGGTACACCATTTTTGTCAATGTATTGTAGAGCTTTGAGGATATATTCTGTTTCGAGCTTTGGTATGGCCATGCTGAACCTCCGTAATACGTTTATTTGCATATATCCATTGTGTCTCAATATATGTGTACGAGAAAATTATACCACAACCGTCCAACCAGTTTCAATAGCCCATTGAAATTCCACACCGTCCATCACCTTCCACCAGCATACATCCTCCGCACACTAAGCAACAAGCGATGCTGCATCTGGCAGAGGAATTCGCGGTTGGTCGGCTTGCCTTTATCAGGGTCAACGGATTGGCCGAAAAAGC
>CAYXHF010000023.1:23452-40394 GCA_964464815.1 uncultured Faecalibacterium sp. | reverse complement strand
CGACCTCCAACGTGACAGGCTGGCGCTCTAACCAACTGAGCTACCGGGCCACTTGAGAATGGTGGGAACAACAGGGCTCGAACCTGTGACCCTCTGCTTGTAAGGCAGATGCTCTCCCAGCTGAGCTATGCTCCCGTCCTGTACTGCTCCCGATCTGCTTTAAGCCTTTGCTCATCAGCAATCAAATGCACCACAGTCAAGTGGTGTCCCTCGCAGCCGGCCTTGTGGCAACCGCGGCGACATGAGATATAATACCACATTTCCGTCCGTATGTCAACCCCTAATTTGCAATTTTTTTAGTTTTTTTCGCATCTTTTTTCACGCATGGCCTCAAAAGCCCCATTTCTCAAGGAAAAAGCGTGCCGCCGCCCCATTTTCCATAGGGCCACAGCACGCTTGTTCTCTTATTTTCGTTTGCCTTTGCCGTTTTTGCCGCTCTTGCCGTTCTTCTTTTCCTCGGCACGGATTTCCAGCTTGGAACGCTCAGGGAAGTTCGCCTTCACCCATTCCTGCACCTTCTCCATCTCGGGTACGCCACGGAAATAGAGCGTCGTTCCCTTCACGCGGATGTGGCACACATTCGCCAGCTTTTCAATCCAGCCCTGCTTGATGATGATTTCAGCGGCCGACACGCTGCTGACCTCATACTCATTGGCGCGTCCCAGATGCGCAATCAGTCGCGCACCCTTGAAGCCATTGGCCGGCAGGAAGGTGTACGTTCCCAGATAGCCGGGCACGCAAAACGCCATCGTCACGCCAGTCACCAGCAGCATCATACCCGTAATGAGCAGCGCAATCTGCCACGGGAAAAGCACAAGGCTCAGCACCAGTACCAGCAGCGCGGCCAGCGCCGGTGGCCAGCATGCCGTCAACAACACGCCCTTGGTGCTTGTTTTCAGTTCCATTTTTTCACGCATCGACCTTTTTCCTGCCCATCATTTCATTTGTTCTGTCCACCAGAATTTTCGCTATGTTGCGCGCACAGTTCGGGTCAATCAGGCGGTGCTGGTTGGCAATCATCGCTTCCCGCGCCTGCGGGTTGCGCAGCAAATACGCCACCTTCTCCGCCAATTCCTTATCCGTGTGCGCCCAAAGCGCCAGTTCATTTTGCTCCATGTACGTCGCGTTTTCCGTTTCGCAGCCCGCAATCGGCCGGGAAATCACCAGCGGCGTGCCAATCGTCATGGCCTCCGTGCTGGTCAGGCCGCCGGACTTGGTGACCAATACGTCCGCCGCGGCAATCAAGCCCGTCAGCGGCACCACGCGGCCACGCACCGTCACGTGCGGATTGCTGCCAAACAGCTCCTGCGCCTGCTGCTGTGCCTTCGTGTTGGAGGCGCAGACCACAGTCAGATGGCCCTTTTCGCCCAGCACCGGCAGGATGCGCCGAATCATTTCCGGCAGGTCGCCCGTGCCCATGCTGCCGCCAACAAGCACAACCTCCGGGCGCGTCGGATCAAGACCAGCCGCTTCCTTTGCGGCCCGCTTGTCCAGGCAGGGCTTGCAGTCCAGGCTCACCGGGATGCCGGTGTACTGATACGCACGCTGCGGCAGGCGAAGACGGTTCGTCATTTGCCTGGCGGCGTTCGAGAGGAATAGCACATCGCATTCCGCATCCTCGCTGAAGGGATGGATGGTGTAATCCGTCATGACCACGGCCAGCAGACCGCCGTAGATGTCATGCCGCCGCAGATGGGTCACGCTGTGCGCACCGAAAATGTGCGTGCAGACAATCATGTCCGGCATGAATTCATCCAGCAGCTTTTCCATATTCCGCGCATAGGTCGCATTGATCAGGTACACGGGCGACTTCATATGTGGCGTGCTGATAACATGCGCGAAGCGATACATCCGCCCGAACGAGCCGGGCGCAATCTGCACCCACTTCACATACGCACCCGACACCACCGAGGAAAGATGCTTGCCGCCAAAGGCAACGCAGTCCTCAATGCGGCAGAGAACGCCCTGCTCCTCCAGCGCCGCCGCAATGGCACGCGCCGCCGTATCATGGCCACCACCGGTATGGGTCGATAAGATGAGCGCTCTCATTCCTGCTTCGCCTCCTGTGGCGCAGACGGCATTTCTGCCATCATGCCATCGACAATTTTGCATGCCATGCGGATAATGCGGGCGCAGGGACGCGCCGCATAGTATTGCTGTGTTCTGGCATCCGGGATGGGCGCTTCGGGCTTTTTCTCACGCCCGAGCAGCTCCGCACAGCAGATGCTGCCGTTGCGCTCCAGAAACGCCCGGTACACGCGCTGCACCCGTGCATACGTCTGCGGACGATGCTCCGGCTTGGCGCCCTCCGGGCCTTCCAGCGCGGCACAAAGCATCACCGCCGCCGAGAACGCGCCGCAGTTATCCCGCAATCTGCCAATACCGCCGCCCATGCCGCAGGCGACACTCGCCGCCTGCTCCTGCGTCAGCCCCAGCAAATCGGCATAGGTCATCAGGACTGCTTGCGCACAGTTTCTTCCGGACGCAAACAGACGGACAGCGGTTTTCTCCCGCTCCGAGATGGCCATGCGCCATTACTCCCCTGTCACGACCTTGAGCGTGTCGCGCAGCTTGTCATACACATTCGTCTTGTACGTTTCCGTGTATGCCTTGGGGTAGGTGATGTGGATGGTGTACAGCACGTTGTTCTTGTACACCGCCGCCACGCGGCCCGCAACCTCCACACCGCTATCAAGCGTGCCGGAATACTGGGCATAGACACCCGTTGCGCCAAAGAACAAGCCCTTGCGCTCCGCCGTCTTGGACGGACTGTACTTGGCAAAGTCGGCCGTCTTGATGTCCGCCAGCATGGCCTCTATCTCCGTGGCCAGCATGTCCGTGTTGTACTCCACATTCGTGGGGTTGGCGCGGATGACCAGCGTCGCGGCATAGTTCTTGCTGGGGTCAGGGTTCTGAATGCTATACGTATTGGCCTTGGACGTATCGACCGTCCAGCCAGCCGGCGCCTCAAAGGTCAGGTTGAGGTTGGTCGCCGTATAGGTGGCGTAGGTGAAGGAAATCGGCGGCACAACCGTCGGCGTGGGCTTGTCAATCGGCTCAATGATGACAGGCGTCGCGCCCGAGTACTGGCCGGAAATGACCGGAATCGGCGTGCTCGTGGCCGCAGGCGTCACCAGCGCAGGCAGCTCCTCCACCGTCTGATTCTCGGCGTAGGCGTCCTCCTCTGCCATCGGGTCGTAGCCGTCTTCCTCCCACAGCGGATTGTAGTCAACCGACATACCATTGCTGCCCGAGGAAGAATTGGCGGACTGATTTCCTGTGTTGCCCGACACAGCGCCGCCCTGATTGACGCTATACTGCGTCTTCGGTTCAGAGCCGCAGCTCGACAGGAGCATCAGGCACGCGCCCAGCAGCGCCATTGTGCGAATTCCCTTTTTCATCGTCATGCACCCTCCTTGTGGCAGATATTGCTGCCCCATCAAAAATCAAACGAATGAAAGCCGTTGATTCATCCCTTATTATCCTGATTCGCAGGCAAATCGCTTCACCAGGCGCATCAGGATTGTTCCAGCAAAAGCCCTTCGTATTATTACAGCTCCGCGTCAGTGGCCGTATCCAGCGCATCCTCCATGGACAAATGGCTGTAGCGCGGATGATACACGCGGCGATCCAGACTCCACACCTTTTCCGAGAACGCACCCTCCGGCACACGATCCAGAATCGTCTGCATCTCGTTCATTTTGGCGTCCAAATCGTCAATGCGCGCCAGCACCTCCGCCTCAGGGAACATCGGCGGCTTCGGGCTGCCGAATTCCGGCAGGCTGTGATGGGAAATCATCATATGCTCCAGCAGCAGCACGATTTCTCCCGACACATTCACATTCTTCGCGGCCTCATGAATCCATGCCACGCCACGCACCAGGTGACCAATCAGCTGGCCATCTGCGGTGTAGTCGCTGACGTTGCCCAGCTCGTTGCTCTGCATTTCCGTTGTCTTGCACAGGTCGTGCAGAATCACGCCCGCGTAGAGCAAATCCTGATTCAGGAACGGATACGCGGCCGCCACGTGATGCGCCAGGTTGAGCATGCTCGTCGTGTGGTGCAGCAGGCCCGAGCGCTCCGCATGATGCAGACGCTGTGCCGCCGGAAACCACGCCAGCTTCTCGCCCGTCATGCGCAGCATTTCACGCACCAGACGCTTCAAGTCCTCCGACTGGAAGGTATCAATCGTGTCTTCAATCTCCTGCCGCATGTCCTCCGGCTTCTCCGGCGCACAGGCGACAAGGTCGGACATGTTGACCTCATCCTGCACCAGCGCCGCACGCATGCGCTCAATGCGCAGCTGCTTGCGACCGTTGTATTCCTGCACCAGACCCTGTACCTTCACCACGCTGCCGGGCTTGGGCACATCCATGCCGCTGGCTGCCCAGTCCCAGAATTTGCAGTTCATATCGCCCGTTTTGTCGGCCAGCGTCACGTCCAGATACGGCTTGCCGTTCTTGTCCGTGCGTGCCTCCGCGGCGCGCACCAGCAAAAAGCCGGTGAAGCGGGCATTGTTTTCCAGCTGGTTGACCGTCATGTTGATTTTCCTCCGATTCCGTATGAAAAGCTTCCAGCGGCCATCCCGCTATCATGAAAAATCTGCTTGGATACACGGTTTGCGCCCTGTATCAGAAGGGTGCATCCCCTGCGCCGCCGGCCTCCGGTGCCAGATTGGCATACGTCGCATAATCGCTCAGCCATGCCACCTTCACCGTGCCCAGCGGGCCGTTTCTTTGCTTGGAGACGATAATTTCGCCCACATTCTTGTCCGCCGTTTCGGGATCATAATATCCTTCGCGGTGGATGAACATGACCACGTCCGCGTCCTGTTCGATAGAGCCGGAGTCACGCAAATCCGACAGCGCCGGGCGCTTGTTGTCACGCGTCGTCGAGGCACGCGACAGCTGCGCACAGGCCAGCACCGGAATCTTCAGCTCCAGCGCAATCGCCTTGAGCTGGCGGCTGATTTCGCTGACCTCCAGCTGACGGTTTTCCGTTTTGCCGTCGGCATGCATCAGACCCAGATAGTCCACCACAACCAGGTCAAGTCCCTTGTCCATCATCAGACGGCGGCAACGGGAGCGCAGCTGTGTGGGCGTGATGCCCGCCGTATCGTCAATATACACCGGCGAATTGGACAGCGGCCCGATGGAACGCGCCAGCTTCATCCAGTCATCCGCCGCCAGTGTGCCTTGGCGCACGCGCTGCATGTTGACCTTCGCGTCGGAGCAGAGCAAGCGCAATGCAATCTGCTCCCGCGGCATTTCCAGGGAGAAGACCGCCACGCTTTTGCCCTTGTAGACGGCCGCGTGGCCAGCAATGTTCAGCGCCAGAGACGTTTTACCCATGGAAGGACGCGCACCCAGAATAATCAGTTCGCCGCCATGCATGCCCGTGAGCATATGATCCAGCGCCGTGAAGCCCGTCGGCACGCCGGAAATGCCACCTTTGAGCTTGGCCAGCTCCTCGATATTGGCGTAGGTGTTGTACAGCACCTCTTTCACGTGTACCAGCGAATCGCCGGAGGCACGGTTCATGACAATATCGAAAATGGCCTTTTCCGCATGTCCCAGCGTTTCCTGCAAGGGATTCTGCTGGCTGTAGCATTCCTGCGAGATTTCCTGCGACGCGCGAATCAGCTTGCGCAGCGTTGCCTTTTCCGCCACGAGGGTAATATACGCCTTCACGTTGGCGGTCGTGGGCACATTGCCCATCAGGCGCATCAGATATTCCGTACCGCCCACACCATCCAGCGACCCGCGACGCGTCAACTCGTCATCGACCGTCACCACGTCCACCGGGCGCTGCTGCTGGTGCAGGTTCATCATCGCTTCAAAGATTTCTCTGTGTGCCGGCTGATAGAAATCGTCTGCTTTGAGCGCCTCCGCCGCTTGCAGGACTGCATTGGCATCCTGAATCATTGCGCCCAGCACCGATTGTTCTGCTTCGACGCTGTTGGGCGGCGTCACGCCACGAAATTCCGACATTTCTTCCTTTTCACCTACTCACAAAGCCTGCTGTTGCCGTATCCGGATTACTTGACCGGCGCAGCCTCCACATGCACCACCATCTTGGCGGAAATATCCTTGTACAGACGCACCTCGATATCCACATCGCCCACCGCACGGATGTTGTCGCACTTCACGTCGCGCTTGTCAATCGCCACGCCGTGCTGCGCCTTGAGCTGCTCAGCGACCTCCGCGCTGGTGATGGAGCCATACAGACGACCCTGTGCGCCGCACTTGACGGACATGTTAATCGTCTTTCCGCGCAGGGCATCCGCCTGCTTCGTGGCATCGGCACGGCGCTGCGCCTCACGGTCAGCCTCGGCCTTGCGCATCTTCTCCACGCCCTTCATCGCGCCGGGCGTTGCTTCCACGGCCAGCTTCTTCGGGAACAGGAAATTGCGGGCATAACCATCCGCCGCGTTCACAATCTGATCCTTCTTGCCAACACCCTTGACATCCTCGAGCAAAATCACCTTCATGGTTGTATTCCTCCTTGGCTTTTCTTGCCTGACGCCCTGATGACCCTTTTGTTTTCATCAGGGACGTGAATTTTTTCATCGTTTTGTTTCACGGCGCATCGTTTCCGGTTCGCCATGGCATGCGCAGGTTTTCCGCGAAATGGTCACTTTCCCGCTTGTCTGCACTACGCCATATTCTATTTTACAGCACAATGGCCCAAAATGCAAGTAAAACGTTATCTTCCTCCACATCGCGTGTGGAATGCGCTGATGCGGCGTGTCAACGCCCCTGCATTGCCAGCATGCGGCTTGCCCTCTCAGTCGGCCAAGGGCCGACAGCTCTCCCAGAGGGCGAGCCAAGGGGTGTCCTGACACCGACACGTCTTCACTTCATAGCACGAACCAGCTCCAGCAATGCACACCTGCAACACGTGCGAACATCTCTGCTTTGAAACTCCCGCATGGCACAGCACGCTCCTTGGCTCCCCCCCTGGGGGAGCTGTCACCGCAGGTGACTGAGAGGGCCGCACCCGCATTGCCATACACTCATTCTGCAACCGTCCTGCATTGCCAGCATGCAGCTGGCCCTCTCAGTCGGCCAAGGGCCGACAGCTCTCCCAGAGGGCGAGCCAAGGGGGTGTCCCGACACCAACACGTCTTCACTTCATAGCACAAACCAGTTCCGGCAATGCACACCTGCAACACGTGCGAACATCTCTGCTTTGAAACTCCCGCATGGCACAGCACGCTCCTTGGCTCCCCCCTCTGGGGGAGCTGTCACCGCAGGTGACTGAGAGGGCCACACCCGCCAAAAGAATTGGCTGTTGCAGACAAATCCCCTCTGCAACAGCCACTCTTTTACTTGTCAAACAAATCCTTGACCTTCTCGATGAAGGACTTGCGCTGGTCATACTGCCTGCCGTTGTCGTCGCCGTCAAACTGGCGCAGCAGGTCGCGCTGCTTTTCCGTCAGGCGACGCGGCGTTTCCACGCGCACGCGGAAAATCAAATCGCCCTTGTTGCTCGTGCCCAGCTGCGGGATGCCCTTGCCACGAATGCGGAATTCCGTGTCCGTCTGCGTGCCTTCGGGAATGGTGTACTTGACATTGCCTTCCAGCGTCGGCACGTCAATCTCCGCGCCCAGCGCCGCCTGCGTGAAGGAAATCGGCACATCCAGACGCAGATTCGTGCCTTCACGGCGGAAGAGCTTGTGCGGCTTGACCGTAATCTGAATCAGCAAGTCGCCATTCGGGCCACCGTTGGAACCAGGTTCGCCCTGTCCGCGCTTGCTCAGGACAATGTTGTCATCCACACCAGCCGGCACATCCAGCTCCAGCGTGCGGCGCACACGCGTGCGACCGGAGCCGCCACAGGCGCTGCACTTTTCCTTGACAACCTTGCCCGCACCGCCACAGCTCGGGCAGGTGCGCACCGTGGTCATCCAGCCGCCACTCTGGCGAATCTGACCCGTGCCCTTACACATCGAGCAGGTTTCCGGATGCGTGCCCGGCTTCGCACCGCTGCCGTTACAGGTGGTGCAGTTTTCATAGCGGTAGAATTCCACCGACTTGTGGCAGCCTTTGGCCGCCTCCTCAAAGGTCAGGCGCAGCTCATAGCGCACGTCGTTGCCCTGACGGGGCGCATTGCGCCGTGCCTGGCCACCGCCCATGCCGCCGTTGAACAGCTGGTCGAAAATATCGCCCATGCCGCCAAAGCCCATGCCGTCAAACGGATTGCCGCCCATGCCACCCATATCCGGGCCGTCAAAGCCAAACTGGTCGTAACGGGCGCGCTTATCCGGATCGGACAGCACTTCATTGGCCTCATTCAGTTCCTTGAAGCGGGCTTCTGCTTCCTTGTCATTGGGGTGCAGGTCGGGATGGCATTCCTTCGCCTTCTTGCGGTAGGCGCGCTTGATGTCATCATCCGTCGCGTTCTTCTGTACACCCAGCACCTCATAATAATCGCGCTTGTTCGCCACGTTTGTTCACCTCAGTCAGAAAATTGGTATTGAGCCGGTGCGGCACAATACCCAAATATACCGGGAGGCGCAACGCTGTGCCTCCCGGCTTTGATATGGTATCTGGGAATCAGCGCCGATTAGTGAATGTCGCCGTCGGCCTCGTAGGTGCCGTCCGCATTCTGGCCGCCGGGCTGCTGGTCAGGGGTCGCGCCCTGCTCGCCGCCCTGCTGCTGATAGAGCTTGCCGAAGATTGCATACACCTTCTGGGTGAAGCTTTCCATGGCGTTCTTGATTTCCTCGGCGTTGTTGCCTTCGCGCACCTTCTTGAACTCAGCGATTTCGCTTTCGACCGTCGCCTTGTCCTCCGCGGACAGCTTGTCGCCGTTTTCACGCAGCTGCTTTTCCATTTCGTAGATCATGGAGTCAGCATGGTTGAGGGTTTCGACCTCTTCCTTGCGCTTCTTATCCTGCTCGGCATACTGCTCGGCTTCCTTGACGCGCTGGTTGATTTCCTCTTCCGTCAGGTTGGAGGAAGCGGTGATGGTAATCTTCTGTTCGTTGCCGGTCGCCTTGTCCTTGGCGGAAACGTTCACGATGCCGTTGGCGTCGATGGAGAAGGTGACTTCAATCTGCGGCACGCCACGGGGTGCGGGCGCAATGCCGGTCAGCTGGAAGCGGCCCAGGGACTTGTTGTCATACGCCATCTGGCGCTCGCCCTGCAGGACGTTGATTTCAACCGTCGTCTGGCCATCCGCAGCGGTGGAGAAGACCTGAGACTTGCTGGTCGGGATGGTGGTGTTACGGTCAATCAGACGGGTGAAGATGTGGCCCTCGGTTTCCAGACCCAGGGACAGAGGCGTGACGTCCAGCAGCAGCACGTCCTTCACCTCGCCGCCCAGCACGCCACCCTGAATGGCAGCACCGATGGCAACGCACTCGTCGGGGTTGATGCCCTTGAAGGGCTCCTTGCCGGTGACGCGCTTGACAGCCGCCTGCACAGCAGGAATACGGGTCGAGCCACCCACCAGGATAATCTTGTTGATGTCGTTGTAGGTCAGGCCAGCATCCTTGAGCGCCTTTTCCATGGGCGTGATGGTCTCCTGCACCAGATCAGCGGTCAGCTCCTCGAACTTCGCACGGGTCAGCGTGACGTCCAGGTGCTTCGGGCCGTTCGCGTCGGCGGTGATGAAGGGCAGGTTGATGTTGGCCGTGGTCGTGCCGGACAGGTCAATCTTGGCCTTCTCGGCTTCCTGCTTCAGGCGCTGGCTGGCCGCACGATCCTTGCGCAGGTCGATGCCATTTTCCTTCTGGAACTGGTCAGCCACATAGTCGATGATGCGCTGGTCGAAGTCGTCGCCGCCCAGACGGGTGTTACCGTTGGTCGCCAGCACCTCGAACACGCCGTCGCCGATGTCCAGGATGGACACGTCGAACGTGCCGCCGCCCAGGTCGTACACCAGAATCTTCTGCGCGCCGTCCTTTTCCAGGCCATAGGCCAGAGAAGCAGCGGTCGGCTCGTTGATGATACGCAGGACTTCCAGACCAGCGATGCGGCCGGCGTCCTTGGTGGCCTGACGCTGGGAGTCATTGAAGTAAGCCGGCACGGTGATGACCGCCTGAGAGACAGTCTCGCCCAGATACGCTTCGGCCGTTTCCTTCATCTTGGTCAGCACCATAGCGGAAATGTCCTGGGGCGTATAAGCCTTGCCGTCGATGTCCACCTTGTAGTTGGTGCCCATCTCGCGCTTGATAGAAATGACCGTGCGGTCAGGGTTGGTCACGGCCTGACGCTTTGCAATCGTGCCGACCATGCGCTCGCCGTCCTTGGTGAAGGCCACGACAGAAGGCGTCGTGCGCGCACCCTCAGCGTTGGGAATAACAACCGGCTGGCCGCCTTCCATCACAGCAACGCAGCTATTCGTCGTACCAAGGTCAATACCAATGATCTTACTCATAATTCATTCCTCCTACCTGTCTATGCGGAAAAAATACGTTTGTCTTTTTTATATACAGCAGACACCTTCGTGCCTGAACTGTCAAAGGAAATTCGCGGCACTCACCGCTTTTTTGAGATAACCGGAGATTAGTCCGGCACAACCTTCACCATCGCATGGCGCAGAACCGTCTTGTCCATGATGTAGCCCTTTTGCAGCACCATGCAGACCGTTCCGGGTTCGCCCTCATCGGGCGTGCCCTGCATAATGGCTTCTTCCAGATTGGGGTCGAACTTTTCGCCCAGGCGGTCAATCGGGGACACACCCAGCTTTTCGTACACGGCCACCATCTGCTTGCGCGTCATTTCCACGCCGGTTTTGAGGGCGTCACCCTCCACCGTTTCTGCGGCCGCCAGCGCGCGCTCCAGATTGTCCAGCACCGGCAGCATCGCCGTTGCCACCTTGCGCTGACCCTCGGCAAAGGCATCGGCGCGAACGCCTTCGTTGCGGCGGCGGAAGTTATCAAAGTCCGCCTGCACGCGCTGTGCCAGCGCCAGATACTCCTCAGCCTTGGCCGCAACCTTCTTGGTCGCTTCCACGTCACATTCCTCGGCCGTGGCAGCGTCCTGGGTCTGCACATCCTGTTCGGTCACATCCGGCGTCATATCCTCATCCGGGTGTACGGGGTTCTTCTGCTGCTCATTCATCGGTCGATTTCTGCCTTTCTTCCATTTCATTCCTACTTGTCCAACTTATCATGATTTTCCGGATTTTCGCTACCGAACAGCTCGGATAACTGCTGTCCCATCGTGTTCATCACGGACAGCACCCGGCTGTATCGCATGCGTGTCGGGCCGATGACGCCGATTGTGCCCTGCCGGCCCGCGCCCGTGGTGTAGGTCGCGGTGACAATGGAGCAATCCGCCATTTCCGGTACGCCCGTTTCCGGACCAATCCGGACGGTGAATGCCATTTCGCCCTTCTGGCTGATAATGTCGGCCAGTCGATCACGGGTTTCCATGAGGGAGAGGAAGGAACGCGCCTTCTCCATATCGCTGTACTCCGGGTAAGCCAGCATATTGCTTGTGCCACCGATGGCCACATGCGGATGCGCCATTTCCTCCTGATGTCCAAGCGCCTGCCCAATCCCCTGCAGAAGTCGCTCGTTATCGCGCATCGCCTGCGTCAGGATGGGCATTTGCTGCACCGCTTCATGAAGCGTCAGGCCGCGCAGCCGCTCCGTCAGCGTCTTGCTGATGGCGTAGAGCGTATCACTATCCAGCTCCGAGGAGACCTGCATCACCTGATCGCGGATGATGCCCATGTCCGTCACGATGACGACCAGCGCGGACGTTTCCGTCACCGGCACCAGCTGAATCGTGCGGATTCGCGGCATGTTGCCCATTGGCGGCAGCACCACAGCGGTGTAGCTCGTCAAGCTGGAAAGCACCTGCGCCGCATGATCAATCACGTCCTCCATCTGGTGCATGCGCCCCAGAAAGTGACCCTTGACGACCTGATCATTATCCGTCGGGATGCGGCCCGTCTTCAGCAGCTGATCCACATACAGGCGATACGCCTTGGCCGACGGAATGCGGCCCGCAGACACATGCGGCTGATCCAGATATCCCAGCTCCTCCAAATCGCTCATCTCATTGCGGATGGTCGCGGAGGAAAGGCCCATGTCATACTTCTTTGAAATAGTTCGTGACCCCACCGGCACAGCGGTGAGGATGTAGTCGTCAATGATGGCCTGCAAAATGCGGAATTTTCTTTCATCCATCATCATGACCCTTTTCCTCCTCTCTGATACCCTGTCGGCCCTGTTGTTAGCACTCACTTGCGTTGAGTGCTAATCACATGACATAATATACCCCCGTCAAGCCACTTTGTCAAGGGGTTGACGGGGATTTTTTTTATCTTTTCTGTAAACAACGCGCAAAAATGCCGTTTGTTTCCAGATTTTTCAGTTTGTTACTTACTCCATGCATCCGCATCGGACACGCCACCATCTGTCGCGCCCACAATGTCCAGCGCTCCTGCCGGCAGGAAGCCGCGCACCGTCTGTCCATTCACGGTCGTCTCGACATAATCCCATGCCTTTCTATTGAAGAAACTCGTCAGGTACGTGACGGTCGTTCCCTTTTGCAACGTGACGACGGTGCTGTTGGTCATGGCCGGGTCATCGGTCAAATTCACGCGTTCAGTCACGGTTGCGCTGGTGTAGTCAAAGGACAGGGACGTATCCACCGGCACACCGCCGCGAATCTCATCCGCGCAGACATAGCCCACACGCACCGAGCCGTTGTTCGTTTCATACATCACCAGCAGCCAGTTGCCTTCCCAGCCTGCCGTGTAAATTGCGCCGCCCGTGCCGACCGACGCCCTGCCATTCGCGCCACGCCATGCGTTATAGGACGGCGCGGAGTAGACCGCCAGATTTTGTCCCGTCCGCAATTGCACATACTGGAAGCCTACCAGCGTGTCAAAGCCTGTGCTGTATTCATCCCACAGGGACTTTCCCCAATCGCCGTATACCTCCTTATACGCACGCACCTCCTTAATCAGATGATAGTTCTTCCACTCTATCGCACTGACATAGGGGTACACCGCGCGTTGGTTATTGCTATCGCGGTTCGGCGTATACCACGGCTGGGTATTGAAGTAGTATTCATACTTCTTGCCGGGCAGGAACACATAGCCATGACGCGCGAAAATCTCGTTGAACGCATAGCCCAGCGATTCCCAATCCCATTCGGCCACTTCCTCCCATGTCAGCTCCCGCACATTGCTTTCCGGCAGCACATACATCAATTCTGCCGACGCGCAGGGCAATATCATCAGCGCCACCAGCAGCAGCGACAACCATTTCTTCACGTCCGTTTCCTCCGTTCTCTTCCTAATTAAAGCAAATGCACAGGGTGCCATTTGCTTCTTTCTAATCTTATTATAGGTTTTTTTCTTTCTTCTGTCAATGCGCTTGCGAAAAGTATCAACCGATGTTACAATAGGGATGATGGAGGCGATGATTCCATGGCAATGAACATTGTATTATTTAACCCGGAAATTCCGCAAAACACCGGCAATATCGCGCGCACCTGCGCGGCCACCGGTGCAATGCTGCACTTGATTGAACCGCTGGGCTTTTCGCTGAGCGATAAGTATTTGAAGCGCGCAGGTCTGGATTACTGGAATTTGATGACCTACCGCACGTATCCGGACTTCGGTGCCTTTCTGGCGGCCAATCCGGATGCCCGCTTGCACTTTGCCAGCACCAAAGCGCCTCGTGGCTATCACGAAGCCACGTATCAGGACGGCGATTTTCTCGTCTTTGGCTGCGAAACGCGCGGTCTGCCCGAAAACCTGCTGGAACAGGCGTATGACCGCTGCATCCGCATCCCCATGCGCCCAGAGGCACGCAGCCTGAACCTGTCCAACTCGGTCGCCATCGTGCTGTACGAGGCGTTGCGCCAGACGGGCTTCCCGAATTTGAGCAGCGAAGGCCATCTGACCGGACGCGAGGAAAACGCCGCGCCCTGGCTGGATTACGTCTGACCTTCTTACTCATGTAACGATACGGATGCATGATTTTATCCCGGTCAATCGTTTTTATGACAGGGAGAGGCAGATGCTTTTTCCCACGAACCGGTTGCCAATTTCTGCATTTGTACTATTTTAGGTACTTTTGTCATCTATTTCGGGACAAAAATATCCTTTTGCTTGTATTTTGCGCTTTTTCGCCCTACACTGATGCAAGAGGATGTTCCGTTCCGTTTCAGGAGGCCGTGATGACTGATTTCAAGCGTCGCCGTGCGCACTCCGCACCCGAAGAAACGCAATCCTATCCTACCCCAATGGCACCCTTTCAATCCGCCGCGCCGCAAGATCCGGATGCACAGCCTGTCTTCACCAACGAAGAAGCATGGCTACCCGATTTTTCGCAGGAGGAGCAGGAGATTTACCCTGCCGACTTCCAAAACAGCGGAGATGTGCTGGATGAAGAAGCCGCCGCGCCCGACACGTTCGACTATCTGGACGATGACCCTACGTTCGATCCCGACTACCTGACTGAGGACGAACGCAAGGAGCTGCGCCAGACGCGTTGGCAGCTGCTATCCAGCCTATGGGACTTCCTCAGCACCATATTGGGCACGGCGATTGTGCTCATTCTCGTGGCGATGCTCGTCAGCCTCATCAACTGGCTGATTTCCGACGTATCACAATCGCTGACGCTTTTCCAGACGATGATGTAACGCGAGGAGGATTTTCCGTATGTCCAGCACACAACTGCACAATCCGGTCATCTACAGCGACTTCCCCGACCCCGATATCATCCGTGTGGGCGAAGACTACTACATGGTCTCCACCGCCATGTACTTCTTCCCAGGCGCACAGATTCTGCATTCCCGTGACCTGGTTCACTGGGGGCATTGCGCCTACGTCTACGACACCTTTGGCGAAACGGCCCAGCAGCGCATGGACGATGGTCTGCTATACGGCCGTGGCATGTGGGCCGCCTCCCTGCGGCATCACGCTGGCCGCTTCTATCTGCTCTTCACCTGCAACGACACCGGCCACAGCTACCTCTACACCGCCGAAACGCCCGACCAGTGGACGCGTCAGCCCCTGGAAGGCTTCTATTACGACCCGTCGCTATTCTTTGACGACGATGGCCGCGTCTACATCGCGCACGGCAACCGCCGGATTCGCCTGACGGAAATGCGCCCGGATGTGTCTGCGCCACTGCCCGGCGGTCTGGACGAGGAAATTCTCGTCGATGAGGACGACGTTCCGCTCGGCTGGGAAGGCTCCCATCTGCACAAAATCAACGGCGTATACTGCCTGTTCAACATCCACTGGCGTGCCGGCAGGATGCGTGCGCAGGGCTGCCACACGGCGACGTCGCTTCGCGGCCCATGGGTCGGCGGCGAAATCCTCTGCGAAAGCGTTGACGAAACGAACAACGGCGTCGCGCAGGGTGGTGCAATCGACACGCCGCAGGGTGATTGGTATCTCCTGCTTTTCCAGGATCACGGTGCGCAGGGCCGCATGCCGGTGCTTGTGCCGATGGGCTGGCAGGACGGTCATCCGACGGCACTCGGTGCGCCCGCATCTCTGGAAATTCCGCTTCCTACCGTGCCACAGCCGCCGCTATTTGCCTCCGACACGTTCCGTGGCAGCAAGCACGACCTCTGGCAATGGAATCATGAACCGCACAACGATTACTGGACGCTCACGCCCGACGGTCTTCGCTTGACGACCGACCGCGTTGTTCCGACACTGGAGCATGCCGTCAACACGCTGACCCAGCGTTGCTTCGGCCCGCATTTCGTCTGCGAAGTCACCATCGATGGCAGCGCTTTACAGGACGGTGACACCGCCGGTCTTTGTGCATTGCAAGGCTGCTACGGTGCGCTGGCGCTTCGCCGTCAGGGAGATTCGCTCCATCTCGTGCGCATTTCACATCACGATACGCCGGACGGCAAGGCGCTTGTCACCGACGAAACGACGCTCTGTCAGTTACCCGATGCGCCGCAGCGTCTTCGCGCCACCTTTGATTTCACGCGCGACATGGTACAATTCGCGCATCTTGCGGATGGCGTTTGGGAAAACGCTGGCGATGCGCACGCGCTCTTCTTCCGCCTGGATCACTTCACCGGCACGCGCGCAGGGCTTTTCCTCTACAGCACAAAGCAGATTGGCGGTTCTGCCGTCTTCCGCGACTTCACCTGTCAAACCGTCGAGGCATAACAGCTTGCGTCACCAAAGGGAGTGTTTACAATGGCAGAAATCACATGGTCGCTTTTTCAACAGCAGGTCGAGGCCTGCACCATGTGTCCCTTACATCAGGGAATACACCACAAAGTGCCCGGCCAGGGCGATGTTCTCAGTCCCTTAATGTTCATCGGTGAAGGCCCTGGGCAGGTCGAGGACGAGGAAGGGCTTGCCTTTGTCGGCCCTGCCGGGCAGCTCCTCACGCGGATGCTCCTTGCCATTTCGCTCCCTCGCGACCGCGTATACATCTGCAACATTGTCAAATGCCGTCCGCCACACAACCGCGTTCCCACGGACGAGGAGGCCGCCGCCTGCAAGCTTCACCTACGCATGCAGACCGCGCTCATCCATCCCAAGGTCATCGTATTACTCGGCGCGACCGCCGCGAAGCACACGCTCGGCCCTGACATTCGCATCACGCGCGATCGCGGCAAGTGGTTTGAGCGCAAAGGCATCTGGATGATGCCCACATATCATCCTTCAGCACTTCTACGCGACCCCAGCAAGAAGAAGGATGCCTGGGCAGACATGCAGGCGCTTCGCGACAAGCTGATAGAACTTGATGTATATCACGATCTCTATTTTCCTGATGATACAGGAGAATGAGAAATATCATTGCACACGCACACAGCCCTTGCAACAGCATGTTTGTTGCAAGGGCTGTGTTTTTTGACTTTCTTGTTATTAGTCCTGATTGTTTCTCCGCAGGAAAAAGGTTTCTTTGAATTGGTAAATTACGCCTTCTGTTCCTTATTAGTAGTCCTGATTGTTTCTCCGGCTTTCTCCGCGGGAGAAAGGCCTC
>CAYXHF010000023.1:0-23352 GCA_964464815.1 uncultured Faecalibacterium sp. | reverse complement strand
GGGCGACCGGAAAGCCCTCTGGTTGCCACTTACCAATTCAAGTAACAAGGAAAAAGTCACCCTCCACCACAAAAAAGAGTGTAGGCCAGCATATGCCAGCCTACACTCCTGTGAAAAAACCAGAGAAGAATTAGTTGCCCAGCGCGTAGTTCGCAGCGACTTCGCCCGCGATACGACCAAAGACAACAAAGTCAGCCACAGCGTTGCCGCCCAGACGGTTCGCACCGTGGATGCCGCCAGTCACCTCACCAGCCGCATACAGGCCAGCGATGGTCGTGCCGTCTTCGTTCATAACCTCGGTGTTCTCGGTAATCTTCAGACCACCCATCGTGTGATGGACGCCCGCAGTCACCTTGATGGCGTAGTAGGGAGCGGTGTTCAGCGGAGAAGCGAAAGACGTGCGGCCGAAGTCGGGGTCGTTCTTCGCTTCCACATAGGTGTTCCAGGTGTTCATGGTCTCTGCGAAGGTCGCAGCGTCCATGCCCAGCTGCTCAGCCAGCTCTTCGTAGGTCGCGCCCTGGAAGACGAAACCACTCTTCACATAGCCCGCGATAACAGAGGACTTGTCCAGCATCGCCTGGTCAACCACCAGGTAGCTGTAGGAACCGGTCTGCGCAATTTCAGCCGCGCTGACAACGTCACGCGTGCCAACTTCGTCGATGAAGCGCTTGCCCTCGGCATTGACCAGGATAGCACCGTCGCCACGCAGGCCCTCGGTAATCAGCGCCGCCGTGTCAAACTGCACGGTCGGGTGAATCTGCACCTGATCCATGTCGATGGTCGCAGCGCCCAGCGCCTTGGCCATTTCAATGCCCTGGCCCATCGCGCCAGCCGCATTGGTGGTCATGAAGCCCTCCAGGGACGGCACCAGCTCGGCCACCATGTCCAGGTTCGCGCCGAAGCCGCCGGTGGCCAGAATGACCGCCTTGGCATTGACCGTCACGTTGTTGCCGGTCACACCCGTCGCCTTGATGCCGCAGGCAGCGCCCGCTTCATTGACCAGGATGGTGTTGGCCGTGGTTTCACGGATGATGGTGATGTTCTCGTTGCCTTCGCAAGCAGTTTCCAGCAGCGGAATCATGTAGGAGCCGACGGAGATGGTCTTGCCATTCTCGTCCACCGGGCGATGGATACGCTTGACGGACGCGCCGCCGAAGCTGCCAACGCTGGTCAGGTTGATGTCGTACTTCTTCAGCCATTCGATGCCATCAGCGGTCTTTTCCGCCATGACATGCACCAGCGTCGCGTCGTTGATGCCCTTGCCACCGATCATGGTGTCCAGTTCCATCAGCTCCACGCTGTCGAAATAGCCTTCGGGATTGGCCTGATAGTCGGCCCACTGCGTGGCAACGTCTTCGGCCAGCTTGGTGATGACCGCGTTGTCAGCATAGCTTTCGGCAGACGCCAGGGTCTTCTCCACGCCAGCGGACTCACCAAAGGTGTTGCTGTCCTGCGCGGGCGTGTCAGCAGCGTTCATGCCACCGGTGGCACGGATGGAGTTGCCGCCAACAGCCGGCTGGCTCTCGACGATGATGACCTTCGCGCCAGCTTCCGCCGCGGTCAGGGCAGCCGTCATGCCAGCGCCGCCAGCACCAACGATGACCACATCCACGTCATAGGTCGCATCTTCCGCCGCCACCTGCTCGATCGCCACGTAGGTGGACCACGCCACCACGTCCAGACCAGCCTTGGTCACAGCATCCAGCACGGCTTCCTTGATGGCGTCAGACGTCATCGTCGCACCGGACACGCCGTCCACATTCGCGGACTGCGCGACCAGGATGCGGCCGGGCACGGTTTCCACCGCAGGATCGGAAATACCGGCGGTGTCGCCGTTCTTCGTCACCTTGATGTCGGTCACGGCGCCGTTCTCGTCCACCGTCACCTCAACCTCGATTGCACCCTCGCCGCCAATCTGGCTGTTGCCAGTGCCGGTGAAGGTTCCAGCCTCCGCCATAGCGAAGCCAACCGTCATGGTCAGCAGCATCGCGATGGCAAGCAGCATAGAAAGCATCTTCTTCATGCTGAGTTCCTCCTTCTATTTTCTTCTCTTTTTTGAGAAGAATCTTCCCTATTATACTTCATTTTCCCTGTCATTGCAAGAGTTTTGACATTTCTTTGACACACGAAAATGAAGTTTCGGAATTTTTCGTTCAATTGTTTGTCTTGACTAACACATCCTGACGCATATACAATAGTATTTCACGACATATTTCCCTTTTCTACCGCATCATAAGGAGCGTGTACCCATGTCCATTTTTGACATCCTGCTGATTGGCGTTGGTCTGAGCATGGACGCATTTGCCGTGTCCATCTGCAAGGGACTGAGTGTGCAGAAGGTGCAGAAGAAGCATCTGCTGTGTGTCGGCGCATATTTCGGCATTTTTCAGGCGCTGATGCCCATGCTGGGCTATTTCCTCGGCACCACCTTCGCCAGCCTGATTGACCAGTTTGACCACTGGATTGCCTTTATTCTGCTGGCCATTATCGGCGCAAACATGATTCGCGAGGCACTGGGCAAGGACGATGAGGAAGACGAAGCCAATGCGGACTTCAGCTTCAAGACCATGCTGATGCTGGCCATCGCCACGAGCATTGACGCGCTGGCGGTCGGCGTCACCTTCGCGCTGGACAAGACGAACATCTTCCTGGCGGCCGGTCTGATTGGTCTGACGACCTTCACGCTGTCCCCGATTGGCCTGATGGTCGGCAACCGCTTCGGCCTGCGCTACAAGAGCAAGGCAGAGCTGGCGGGCGGCATCGTGCTGATTGGCATCGGCCTGAAGCTGCTGCTGGAAGGCCTTGGCATCCTGGCTTAACCCATTCCACCCGGTCGCATGAACGCTACCGGGTGTTTTTGATTGGCAAAATTTCCGTGTCCAGCATTTTTTCACGATTTTTTCATCTTTGGGTGAACTTTTCCGGTGGAAAGTCCGTCTAATTTGATGTACAATAAAGGTACACTGTTTGTTGTGCCGTTTTTTTCGTGGAAGGGAGGTGACAGGATGCGAAACCGCCTGACAAGCTTGCTGCTTGTTGTGTGTTTGTGCTGCCTGTGTCTCCTGCCGGTCAACGCGGAGGAGGTTTCCCTCGCCACCACAGACAACGCACGCATCAACCGAGCGCTGCTGGTTGGCTGTGACCAATTCCTGACGCAGACGGACACCACGCCTTCCTCCCGCAACAACGTGCGTCGTATGGCCGAGGTTTTTACCGAAAGCACCCTGGACATGGCGCAAATCACCACGCGTGAGGATGGTGTCGCCTCTGCGGCGGTGCTGGCGGCATTGATTCGTGAATCCTTCGCCGATGCGGACGCGAACGACGTCAGCTACTTCTACATCAGCACCCACGGCCTGTGGGAAAGCGACGACAATGGCGAAATGATGCTCCTGCTCTCCGATGGTGAAATGGAAGGCGGCATTTCTGCGGCGAATCTGCGCCGTGTGCTGGATACGATTCGCGGCAAGAAGGTGCTGCTGCTGGACGCCTGCCATTCCGGCGCAATGATTGGCAAGGGCGTCGAAACGTCCTTCCAAAACGTGTTCGCAGGCAATGATTATTACGTCATCTGCTCCTCTGGTGGCGCGGAAAAAAGCTGGTACTGGTCGGGCGAGGTCAGCGGCGAACGCCTGGCGGGCGCAGGGTACTTCACGGGTGCGCTGGTGGATGCTCTGTCGCGCTCCGGCAGCTTCGGCGCGGACGATAACCGCGACGGCGTCATTACGCTGACCGAGCTGCGCCGCCATCTCCTGCAAAGCCACGGCGCATCGACCGTTCGCACCTACCCGGAGGAAAGCAGCTTTGCCCTGTTCACCTACGACACGGCACAGCTGGCCAACCGCCGCACAAAGCCAGCCATCGAGAACGTTGTCTTTGACGGCGATACGCTGTCGGCAGACGAGCCGGTCATCAGCTTTTCCTTCAACATCGTGCGCTCCGCACAGGTGGCCTATCAGCTGGTCTACCAGAAGCAGGGCATTTGGGACTTTGACCACGCGACACTGATTTATGACAACAATGGCGATTTCGCCAGCTATGCCCTGCCCAGCCGGGCACTGTCGCCGGGCCTCAAGGAGCGCTCCATCACGCTGCAAACAGGCGATGTCAGCGCATCCGGCTATGTGCTGGTGCAGGTGCTGCTGATTGAAAAGGGCGTGCCGAGCATCGTCTGGTCGAAGGTGCTTTGCGTCCCGCCAATGACGGGCGACCCTTCCCTGCAATTGCACACGGCCGAGGCGTTTTGTCCCGAAGGCGGTGAGGAGCTGACCTTTGTTATTGAACACGCCATTCCCTGCGAGCTGACCGTCACCATCGAGGACGAAAACGGTCAGACCGTGCGCCGCCTTTCCGCGCGCCAGGCCTCGCGTCCGGAGCAGCTTTCGCCGCGTGGCTCCACGTTCTGCTGGAACGGCCGCAACGCACAGGGCGACCTGCTTTCTCCCGGACAATACCGCATCCGTGTCAAAGCGTATATCGGGACAACGCGATACGAGCTGGAAAGCGACTGGGTGCAGCTGCTTGAGCTGATTGGCTGATGCCGCAAAAAAGCCGTGCCTCCTCCTGCTGACAGGAAGAAACACGGCCTTTTCTATTCCGGTAGGAGCGATTATTCCAGCATGAACATCTGCTGCAATTTCGGCTGTGCGCCGGTGACAGGATCCATCACCAGTTCCAGCACATCCTCCATGTACACATTCCAGCGATCCACAATGGGGCTGCCTGCCTGCGTCTGTTCAGCAAATGCAATGCCCTTTTCGCACTCATAGTAGCCAAAGAGCATGTCACCGTCCGACCAAATGCTGTAGTTGCGGATGCCCGCACTTTTGAGCAGCTCCACCATTTCCGGCCAGATTTCATCGTGGCGTTTCTTGTATTCCTGCTGCATACCGGGTTTGATTCGTCCCATCCAGGCAAAACGTTCCATGTTATTTTCTCCTTTTTAGAAATTGTCAAAGCCGAACCGTCTGTCCGGCAGGAATGCATACATACTCCGTGCTGCGAACGCAAATCCAGCAGTCACGCGCATTGGGGTTGTAGACAAAGGAATTGTCCGCCGCGAACTGCAAGCGTTTGAAGTCGTCCAGGCAGTCCATCAGTTCGATATTCGTGCAGTACCAGATGTCGTCCTTCTCGCCCATCATGGCGCAGAAATCCTCCATCAGCTGCCAATTGTCGTGTACGTCAAATTCGTAGCTGTGACCCCAGACGTACATCAGGTACAGATACTGCGTCTTGTGCAGGTTCAGGAATTGCTCTCCCAACTCCATCAAGCGGTGATTGTGGTGACAGGTTGCCATCCAGCGATATGGATTATCCGGCAGCGCAAAGCCGTCGGTATTCCCCACCACGCGGCTGTAGCGGATGCCACAGTGCGGCAGCATCGACACAATTTCGTCATTCAGTGAGCCGTTGGGGTAGCTCAAGCCGCGCACCGGATAGCCCACAATGCGCTCCAGCGCCTTGCGATCCTCCAGCACCTCCGACACGACCTCCGGCATCGGACAGCGCGCAATCGTCGGATGCGTCACCGTGTGGCAGGAAACCTCATGCCCCTGATACAGCGCCGGAATTTCCTCGGGCTTGATGCGATTTTCATCCGCAAACAAACCGCTGTTGATGTGAAAGGTGCCCTTGATGCCATGGCGATTGAAGATGTCAATCAGACGCCTGTCCTGCAATTTGCCATCGTCATAGCTCATGGTCAGCGCCTTGTGCTTGCCACCGGGGAAGCAGCAGTAAATCTTATTCATCGCAATCATCTCCACAAAAGGGATTTTGTATATTGTATTCGACCTTTTTTCTGCAATTCCTTGTGTGCTGGTTGTTTTTGCGTCATACTGTTCCTTTTTTGGGAAGTTTCCAACCATGTGACCATGGTATAATACAAGTAACGGTTCGCACGTTTTATATAGAAAGGAGTATGCATCACATGCCTACGATTTTCATCATTGGCGATTCCACGGTGGAGGATAACAAGCCGCCGTTCCGCGGTTGGGGTTGGGCCTTGCCGGAGCATGTCGCGGAGGGTGTCACCGTCCGCAATCATGCCATCAGTGGCCGCAGCACGCGCAGCTTCTATAACGAGGGTCGTTTTGACCCTGTGCGCGAGCAAATGCAGCCCGGTGACGTGCTGCTGATTCAGTTCGGCCACAATGACGAGAAGGACGACGAGGAGCGCCACACCGATCCCGACGGCAGCTATCAGGACTTTCTGCGCATGTATTGCCGTACCGCGATGGAGAAGGGCGCACTGCCCGTGCTGATTTCCTCTGTCAGCCGCCGCATCTATGTCGGCGATGGCAGCCTGCTCTACACCCACGGCACATATCCGCTGGCGGTCAAGAAGGTCGCACAGGAGCTGGGCATTCCCTTCCTCGACCTGAAAATGGCCAGCCGCGCCCTCTATCTCTCCGGCACACCCGAGGAGACAGCCAAGCTATTTGTTCACATTGAGCCTGGCGAGCATCCGGACTTCCCGAACGGTCATGACGACCTGACGCACTTCAACGCCGACGGCGCGAAGAAAATCGCTTCCCTCGTCGCCGATTTGATGTGCAAGGAGCCTCGCCTGCAACGCTATATGAAGGATACGAAAGGAGCTTCCCCCATGGATTACAAAGCAATTGCTGACAAGGTACTCAACATGCTACAGCATGCCGACGGCAACGACCCCTCCCGTGGCCATCTGACCATGAACAACTGGGAGTGGCCTACCGGCGTCGCCCTCTACGGCATCTACAAGACCTACCAGCAGAGTGGCGATACGTCCATTCTGGACTACCTGACCAGCTGGTTTGACGACATGCTCTCCCGCGAGGAGAAGCCGCACCGCAATGTCAACACCGTTGCGCCCGTGCTGACGCTGACCTGCCTCTACGCCGAGACGAAGAATCCCGACTATCTGCCGGTCATCGAGTCCTGGGCGAAGTGGGTGCTGGAGGAAATGCCGCGCACCGAGTACGGCGGCTTGCAGCACTGCACCGTCTGGAACAAGCATTATCAGCAGCTTTGGTGCGACACGCTCTTCATGGTCTGCCTCTTCCTGGCCAAGGCCGGCGTGGTGCTTGACAAGCCCGAATGGATTGACGAGGCGGAGTATCAGTTCCTGATTCACGCCCGCTATTTGCAGGACAAGGTGACAGGTCTGTTCTATCACGGCTGGACGTTCGACCGTCGTCACAACTACGCCAATGCCAAGTGGGCGCGCGGCAACGCATGGTTCACGGCGGCGGCCATTGAGCTGAAGGACATCACGGGCCGCAACAACGCCGCCATGCGCATGATTCTTTCTGCCTGGGAGGATCAGGTGCTGGCGCTGTGGAAGTATCAGCGCGTGAACGGCCTCTTCACGACGCTGATTGACGTGGAGGAGACGTACTGCGAGACGTCCGCCACGGCTGCCATTGCCTACGGCGTGATGAAGGGTGTCCGCATGGGCATTCTCAAGGATGAGAAGTACATCGAAATGGGCAAGCTTGCCGCGAAGGCCGTCCTTGACCAGATTGACGAAACGGGTGCGGTGCAGGGTGTTTCCGGCGGCACGGGCATGGGCTACACCTTGCAGCACTACAAGGACATCATTGTGACGCCCACGGCCTACGGTCAGGGCCTCACCTTCCTGATGATTACGGAACTGATGCAGGGTGTTATCAAGCTGGATGTATAATGCATCGGGCATAGAAAGCGAAATGAACCTCCTCTTGACACGGTGGTATGTGTCAGGAGGAGGCTTTTTTCTAGTGCCGTTTTCGCCGTAAATTGTACTTCAAATGACAACCTGCCGCTTTCACACCAAAGGTGCTGGCGTCCTTTGGCAAACTAAGATAGCTCACGCCCACGCAAAAACTGCGGTGCTGCACCCCAACGCACAGCACCGCAGTTCTATTTTCTCAATTTCTCGCTTACTTCTTCCCGCCGAACAGTCCCGAAATACCGCCCAGCAGTCCACGCGTCACCGTGCGGGTGACTTCGCGTGTGGCCGTGTTAATGGCCGTGTTCTGAATGCGTCCCAGCACCGAATCGTTCTTGCGGGCACGTTCAGCACGCTCCTCGCGCAGTTCATCGGCACGCTGGCGACGTTCTTCCGCTTGGCGCTCCTTCTCCGCTTTCTCGGCGGCCTTGCGCTGCTTTTCCAACTCCTTCTGCTCTGCCTTGCTCATCGGCGCGGCGGTCTGCACAGGCACATAATTGCCCGTCGCCGGGTCAAGCTGCATGGCCATCTGCTTCTGCACGTACTGTCCGCTGGTCGGGTCATAGACCATGACGAGCATCTGCTGCACCGCCGTATCCGAAGCTGCCGGAGCAGTCGGCGCTACCGGCACAGCCGGAGCAACCGGCGCTTGCTGCACCGCCATCGTCGGCACGCTTTGCTTTTCCGTCTGCCATGCAGGACGTGCAACCGTCTCCTCGCGCATCCATGCCGGACGCGGCGTGCCACCAACCGATGCTTCCGGCATGGTCGCAGCCGTCGGCACGGTCGCAGCCGTCGGCATGGTCGCAGCCGTCGTCACGGCCGCAGTCGTCGGCACGGTCGCAGCCGTCGGCACGGTCGCAGTTGTCGTCACGGTCGGCGTACTCGTCACTTCCTGCATGCTCTGCACATAGCGTCCCGTCTGCGGGTCAAACGTCAGGAATGCCTGCGGACGGCTGACCGTCGGCTGTGCCGTGGTAATCACGGGCTGCGGCGTGGCCGTCGGCATTTGCAGCACGGGCGTCGGCTGTGCCTGGAAGACACCAGCCAGCATCTCATACGCCGACACGCGGTCAACGATGGTATCGTACACGCCACGGAAGGCGCTATTCTCCATGCATGCCGCACGAGCCTGCTCATCAATGGCATGCATCGCACTTTGCGGCGGCAGAATGGTCGCGCGTTCCACCACGCAGGGCGCGCCGTCCGCATCGAGGAAGGACACCAGCGCCTCACCCGTTTTCAGGGTCGTGATGGCCTCAGCCGTGTCAAAGGCGTCATTCGCCCGGAAGGTCATGGCCGCCGTCTTGACGGCCTTCTGATCCAGGGGCGTATAGGCACGCAGGGCATGCTGAATGCGGTTGCCCAGCTGCCCCAAAATGGACATCGGAATATCGCAGGGATTCTGCGTGATGAAATACACACCCACGCCCTTGGAGCGAATCAGGCGCACGACCTGCTCCAGCGTCTCCAGCAGCGCCTTGGGGCAATCGTCAAAGAGCAGGTGCGCCTCGTCGAAGAAGAACACCATGCGCGGCTTCTCCAAATCGCCACATTCAGGCAGCAGCTCATACAGCTCCGACAGCATCCACAGCAGGAAGGTCGAGTAGAGTCGCGGCTTGCGATACAGCACATCTGCCGCCAGAATGTTAATCACGCCGCGGCCGCTTTCGTCCAGGCGCATCCAGTCGGCGATATTGAGCGCCGGTTCGCCGAAAAACTCGTTGCCGCCTTCATCCTCAATCATTGCCACGGCACGCTGAATCGCCCCGATGGAGGCCATGGACACATTACCGTAATCCAGCGTGTAGTCCTTGGCATGCTCCCCGACGTAAGCCAGCATGGCTTTCAAATCCTTCAGGTCCAGCAGCAGCATGTTTTCATCATCTGCCACGCGGAAGATGATGCTCATCACGCCCGACTGCGTTTCGTTCAGTCCCATCAGGCGCGAAAGCAGCACCGGGCCCATTTCGCTCACCGTCGTGCGAACCGGATGGCCTTCCTTGCCGAACACATCCCAGAACTCCGTCGGGAATGCGCGGTACTCAAAGGACGGCACGCCGCATTCCACCAGCCGCTTGCCGATGGCATCACTGTGCGTCCCGACCTCCACCATGCCCGCAAGGTCGCCCTTGACGTCCGCCAGAAAGACCGGCACACCCATCTCCGAAAAGCCTTCTGCCAGCACCTTCAGGGAAACCGTCTTCCCTGTTCCCGTGGCGCCCGCAATCAGGCCATGACGATTGGCCATCTGCGGCAGCAGGCAGACCGGTTTTTCGCCCGTACCAACCCAGATTTTTCCCTCGTACAGCATGTTGTCTCTCCCTTTCCCTGTGTGTTTCCTGTTTTGCCGATGTTACTGCTCCGTGATTTTCTCTGCATCCTCCGCCATTTCCTCCGTCTTTTCGGAGAGGATATAGCGCGGGCGCTGCTTCACTTCCAGATAGATTTTCCCGATATATTCGCCAATAATGCCCATGGACAGGCACTGCACACCGCCCACCAGGCACACGATACACGCCAGCGACGCCCAGCCAGCCACCGAGTGACCACACAGCGCCGCAATCACGGCCCACAGGATGCCCACGCATGACAACAGCATCATAATCAGGCCCACCGTGAAGACCATCCGGATCGGCTTGACCGACAAGCTGGTGATGCCGTCAAAGGCCAGCGCCAGCATTTTCTTGAGCGGATAGTGGCTTTCGCCCGCAATGCGCTCATGGCGCTCATAATAGACGCTGGTGGACTGGAATCCAACCAGTGGCACCATACCGCGCAGGTAGAGGTTGACCTCCTTGAACTTGGCCAATTCCTGCAACGCGCGGCTGGAAATCAGGCGATAATCCGCATGGTTGTAGACGACCTCCGCGCCCATGGCGTTGAGCAGCTTATAGAACCCCTCTGCCGTGAAGCGCTTGAAGAAGGTATCCGTATCGCGCTTGGAGCGCACGCCGTAGACGATTTCGCATCCGTTCAGGTAGGCATCCACCATTTCATCCATGGCATTGATATCATCCTGTCCGTCGCAGTCAATACTGATGGTGATATCGCAGCGATCCTTGGCCTCCATCATGCCGGCCCAAACCGCCTTTTGGTGGCCACGGTTGCGGCTCTGCGCGATGCCCTGAAAGCACGGGTCGCTTTCGGACAGCTGGGTGATAATCTCCCACGTCTTGTCCTTGCTGCCGTCATTGACGAACAGAACGCGGCTCTTGTCGCTAATTTTGCCCTTCTCGGTCAGCTCGCGGATTTTCTGGCGAAACATACCGCTGGTAATGGGCAGCACCTTTTCTTCATTATAGCACGGAATCACAATATATAAAACGGGCTTTTCACGCATTTTTTCAGCACCTCCTATGCTGCTTACTGATTTGTCAGGACGCTCTGAATCAACGATGTGGTACGATAACGAGCGGAATTTCTGCAAGAACCAGATGCCTGAAATTCAGCCGTTAGCGTGCTGCCGAATGATTCAGCGATTTCCCTGTTCCACTGCAAGGCGCCGGGAGATTCCACCGCCTTTTTCTCGCTTTATAATACCACAAATTGCCTAATGATGCAATAGGGCGGCTGTGCGGGAAATGGGGTGGCGACAAACAATGACAAAACCTTCCACCAACTTGCCGAAAAAATTCACGCCAAGCGGGGGAAAACATACCTATCCCGCCAGCCTCTGACCAAAGCGTCCAAGCAGCACTTTTCTTCCCCACACGAAAACCCCCAGCCTTCGCCCTTTCCGGCGATGACTGGGGGAAAACGCAGCGGATGCATCCGCCACGTACCTATATCCGATTTCGCTTACTGATTTCCCTGCTGTTCCAGATTGTAGCGGTGCAGCAGATTGTGTACGCGATCCGAGGGATCCAGGAGCTTGGACAGCGAACGGTCGTGGTTCAGAGAAGCGATGATGTAGGAGATGTACTTGCTCATGTCCGCTTCGATGAACCAGGGCGCATTGCGCAGCTCCGGCGTGCGGTAGGTCAGGTTGGTGGAGATAACGCCATCAATCAGACCTTCCTCGTAGCTCTTCTGGTAGAGATCCAGACCGTTGGTGAACAGCGGGAAGGTAACAGCCGCGAAGATGCGGTTGGCCTTCAGCTCCTTCAGGTGGCGCGCCACTTCAATCATGGATTCGCCAGAGGACAGAATGTCGTCGGCCACGAACACGTCCTTGCCGTTGACTTCCTTGCCCATGTATTCATGCGCCACAATCGGGTTGCGGCCATTGACGATGCGCGTGTAGTCGCGGCGCTTATAGAACATGCCCATATCCACGCCCAGAACAGAAGCGTAGAAAATGTTGCGATCCAGCGCGCCCTCGTCCGGAGAGCAGATCATCAGGTGCTCCTTGTCCAGCTGCAAATCCTTGCGGCGCTTGAGCAGTGCCTTGAAGATCTGGTAGCTGGGCATGACGGACTCAAAGCCGCCTTCAGGAATCGCATTGACGACACGCGGGTCATGCGCATCGAAGGTGATGATGTTGTTCACGCCCATGCGGTGCAGCTCCTGGAGCATCAGTGCGCAGTCCAGGCTCTCACGCGCGCTGCGGCGATGCTGACGGCCGCCGTAGAGCAGGGGCATGATGACCGTGATGCGCTTGGCCTTGCCGCCAACAGCAGCAATGGTGCGCTTCAAGTCCATGTAGTGGTCATCGGGCGACATGGGGACCTGGTGGCCGTACATGTCGTAGGTGCAGTTGTACGCGCCGACATCGCAGAGGATGTACAGGTCCAGACCGCGTACAGACTCCTTAATCAGACCCTTGCCTTCGCCATTGCCAAAGCGCGGGCAGGTTGCGCGCACGAGGAAGTCCTCGCGGCCCATGCCAGGCGTCGTGGACATGTCGCCCGGCAGCGTTTCTTCCGTATAGCGGCGCCACTTGAGCAGCCACTGATTTACCTTGGCGCCCATTTCTTCCGTACCGCGCATGGCAATCAAGCCCAGCGGGCCAACAGGCGTCGTCAGAAAAGATTCTTCATTCCAAGTGCTCACAAAGTCCGTCACAGACCATCAACCTCATTCCGTCATGTGTCATTTTCAGGGCGTAGTGTGCTCCACAGTCATGCTGTGCCTTTCCTATTATACAGCATTTTTCGGATTATGCAAAGGGATTTTCTAAAAAAAACGAATGAATTTCTGCAATTCGGCAAAATGGTTGACTTTATTCCTAAATCATCATGTTATTTTGCGCGACAAAGCGTCATTTTTCCTTTTCCTTCCGGGCTTTTTTGCCTGTGCTTGACAAACGCGTCATTTTCCTCTATGATGCTTGTAACTATTCCGATTTCCGGAGGAATTTTATGGAGAAATCTGCTTCTCGCCGTGGCATTGCATTGGCGCTTCTGGCCGCCGCGCTCTATGCCCTGAACGCACCGTTTTCCAAGCTCCTTTTATCCCATGTGCCGCCAACGCTCATGGCAGGCTTTTTGTATCTGGGCGCTGGCCTTGGCATGGGCATCATGGGGCTGATTCGTCGTGGACGTGGCGTACCGGCGAAGGAGTCGCACCTGACCCGTGCGCTCCTGCCCTACACCATCGCCATGATTGTGCTGGATATTGCCGCGCCCATCTGCCTGATGCTGGGCCTGAATGCGACAACCGCCGCCAACGCCGCGCTGCTGAACAACTTTGAGATTGTCGCCACCGCCATCATCGCCCTGTGCGTCTTCCGGGAGGCCATTTCTCCGCGCCTATGGCTTGCGATTGTGCTCGTCACGCTCTCCTGCGCACTTTTGTCCTTCGAGGATATGTCCAGCCTGCAATTCTCCTCCGGCTCGCTGCTGGTGCTGCTGGCGGCGGTTTGCTGGGGCTTTGAAAATAACTGCACGCGTAAGCTTTCCTGCTGCGACCCGCTGGAAATCGTGCTGCTCAAGGGCACCTTCTCCGGCCTCGGCTCGGTTCTCATCGGCCTGTTGATTGGCGAATCACTTCCCCTTTGGTGGACGATTCCCTGCGTGCTGTTGGTCGGGTTTGTGGCCTATGGGCTGAGCATTTACTTTTACGTCTACGCCCAGCGTTTTCTGGGTGCAGCACGCACCAGCGCGTATTACGCCGTCGCGCCGTTCATTTCAGCCCTCCTGTCGCTGCTGATTTTCCGTCAGCTGCCGGGTGGCATGTATGTGCTGGCGCTGCTCCTTATGGCCGTGGGTGCCTACCTGGCCGCATGATGCTTGTATAGAGAACGCCCTGGACAGCTGCTGTTTGCCAGCTTGTCCAGGGCGTTTTCGTTATTCGGCGTCCACCGTTTCCTTGGTGATGTCGCGGCCAAAGTACTTGATGGAGATTTCGGCCAGCTTGCCTTCCTCGCGCAGCTCGGCAATCGCTTCGTCAATCGCCGCCAGCAGGGAGGCGCTGTCGTTGTCAGCCGTCTTGCGCGTGGGAATGGCGACCAGATTCGCCTCCTCGGTCAGGGCGACAATCTTGATATCCGTGTCCGGGCGCTGCTGCATGTAGTAGGCAATGGACACCTCGCTGTTGAGCGTCGCATCCGCGCGGCCAGTCATGATCTGCATAATCGTCTGATCCAGCGTATCCACGCCAATCGCTTCCGCGCCGTATTCCTCGGCCAGAATCATGTACGTGCTGGCGATGGAGTTGGCCGTCTTCTTGCCCTTCAAATCCGTGAAGGACTTGATTTCCTCATTGCTGCCACGAACGACCAGCGCCGTGCGGTTGTAGGCATAGGGCGTGGTGAAATTGTACTTTTCCGAACGCGCATCGGTCACGTCAATGCCGTTGGCGGCAATGTCATAGCGGCCGGAGTCGATACCCGCCAGGATGCCGTCCCATTCCACGGTCACAAACGTCGCCTTGACGCCCAGCTTTTCGGCAATCGCCGCAGCGACCTCCACGTCAAAGCCAACCAGCACGCCGTTTTCATCCGTGTACGTCCACGGTGCCCACGTGCCTTCCGTCGCCACCACAATCTCGCCCTTTTCCTGAATACGGGCCAGCTGGTCCTTCTTTTCCTCGGCCGAGCAAACGCCCAGCAGCATCAGCAGGGACAGCGCCAGTGCCATCAGCTTCTTCATCATCTTTTTTGCTCCTTTCGGTTTCCATGCTCTATGAAAAACCGGACTTACCGGATTCTCATCAATAAATTACACCCGTTCGTTCACCTTGCGCAGGAATTCCTTTGTTCTCTCCTCCTGCGGATTGGTGAAGAAATTCTCCGCCGTGTTCTGCTCGATGATGTTGCCATCCTCCATGAACACCACACGGCTGGAAACATTGCGCGCGAAGTTCATTTCGTGCGTCACGACCAGCATGGTCATGCCTTCCTCGGCCAATTGGCGCATGACGGAGAGTACCTCGCCAATCAGCTCCGGGTCAAGCGCCGAGGTTGGCTCATCAAAGTAGATAATTTCCGGGTCAGTCGCCAGCGCACGGGCAATCGCCACACGCTGCTGCTGTCCACCGGAGAGCTGCGCCGGATAGTGGTCACAGCGGTCGGACAGACCTACCTTGGCCAGCAGCTTGCGGCCGATTTCCTCCGCCTCTGCCTTTTTCATCTTCCGCGCCACAATCAGCCCTTCGGTCACGTTTTGCAGCGCCGTCTTGTTGCGGAAGAGGTTGTAATTCTGGAACACGAACGCCGTCTTGCGGCGAATGCGTGCCACATCACGGTTCGACGCGCCGTTCAGGTCGAATTTCTCGCCGTCAAAGACCATCTGGCCACCATCGGCGCGTTCCAGAAAGTTTACGCAGCGCAGCAGCGTCGTCTTGCCCGAGCCACTCGGGCCAAGAATCGCAATCACATCGCCCGCATTCACCGTCAGATTGACGCCGCGCAGGACCTCCGTCTTGCCGAAGGACTTGCGAAGGTCATTGATTTGCAGCATTGCCATTGCCTTCACTCCTTCTGCGCACCGTATGCACTCAGCTTCTTTTCGCCAAAGCGCTGCACCCACGTCAGCACCGTGGAGAAGAGCAGGTAAACCACGCCTACCTCGATGTAGAGCGCCATCGGCTCATAGTAATAGGCCACCAGCTTCTGGGTTGCCATGAACATTTCCGCGACCGTGATGTTGGCCGCCAGGGACGTATCCTTGACCATGGCAATCAGGCTGTTGGACAAGGGCGGAAACGCCGTGCGCAACGCCTGCGGCAGGACAATGCGGCGCATCACCTGCATGTAGCTCATGCCCACGCAATATCCGGCCTCCAGCTGTCCCACTGGCACAGATTCCAGCGCCGCACGCATCGTCTCCGCGCAGTACGCGCCCTCGTTGATGGAAAACACAATAATCGCAGCCGGAAAGGGATCCAGAATGATGCCCAGCGACGGCAGGCCGTAGAAGACCACAAACAGCTGCACCAGCAGCGGCGTTCCACGCACGACCCACACATAAAAGCGCATCACCTGGCGCAGCACCGGCACCTTGGCATACTGAATCATGGCCGCCGCCACGGCAATGACCATCGCGATAGAAAACGCAATGACCGTCAGCGGGATGGTCATTTTCAAACCCGGCAGCAATATTTTCGGGAACGATTCAATTAGTAATCGGACAATTCTTTCACTCATGACAGCTTCTTGTTTCCTTCCATCTTTCACACCAATCCAGTGTCCGCACAGGGCATTTTCCCTTAGAGAAAAGTCCTGCACATTATCCTACCATGCCACGACCAGAAATGAAACGACCCACGAAAATTGCTATTTCCTTTTTCCGATTAGGAGACACGAAAATCAACGTTCAGGAAAGTTCTTTGCAGAAAAAGTCTGCCTCCGGGTTAACGCACGCAAGTGTCTTGCAAACGCGTGCGAATTATGGTATCATGAGCTGGAACACGAATGGAGGAAGATGCACCATGAAAATCAGCAAGCAAGACGCCCTGATGTGGTATCGCTTTTTTGCCGAATTGCCGGAGGATGAACCGCTCATGACGCGCCAGCAGGAGTTGGCGTGGGCCGTCATCAGCCAGATTGAAACCGCCGTGGATGCCCAGCATCGTCAGCTGCTGTCGGAGATTCCCGGTCTGCAAACGCTGCAAGGCCGCACGTATTTCGTCGGCAATCCCAAGAATTTCTCCAAGGGCTGCACCTCCTGCCTGACGGGTACGGGCCTGAGCGCGATTCGTCGCACGAACAAGTGCAACGTCCGCTGCCCGTTCTGCTATAACTATGGCGAGCTTGATTGCCAGGAGCCTATCGGCGAAGGGCTGTGGGAAATTGGCGGCACATACTTCCGCGTGGAGGACATTGACCTGCTGCTTTCCACCTCCAACCGGCCAACAGGCGTGAGCTATGTGTATCTGGAACCGTTCATGGAGATTGAATTGTACCCGGACATCATCCGCAAATTCCATGCAGCGGGCATTCACCAGCACATGTACACCAACGGCACGCTCTGCACGGAGGAGAATCTGCGCATGCTGGGCGAAGCCGGACTGGATGAGCTGCGCTTCAATCTGGGCGCCTCCTCCTGCGCGGACAAGGTGATTGACAACATCGCCCTGGCCAAGCGCTTTATTCCTACCGTTGCCATTGAAACGCCCATGACGCCCGATTTCTACGAGCAGTTCCAGCAGAAGAAGGACAAGATTCTTGCCACCGGGCTGGACTTCATCAACTGCGCCGAGCTTCACCTGAATCCCAACAACCTCGGCAATTATCTGGGCACGCCCATGTACATGACGCGCCGCGGCTATGTATCGCCCATCTGGAGCCGCAACCTGACCTTGCAGCTGATGCGCCAGTGCGCGGAGGAAAAGTGGGACATCATCATCCACGATTGCTCCAACCACACCAAGTTCGCGCGCGATTTGAACCTGCGCGCCAAGGAAGGCGGCTGGTTCGGCTCGAGCAGCTATCACAGCGAGTTCGACCAGATTCCCTTTGAAGCCTTCCTGCCGACGCTGGAGGATCCGGACTTCCACTTCCTTGAAGAAGAGGAGCTGCCCAAGGGCTATCGACCCGGCGATATTGTGCTGTAATTTTGCATCCGCACCATCTGCGTGCGGATGTTTTTTTTGCGCCTGTATCAAAAAAATTTGCCATAGGGCGCATGATTTTTTTGTGGTACAATTTTGAGGTAAAAAACGTTTTTCTGCCACCAGCGTGCATTTCAGCCGGATATGGACAACGGCAGCCGTCCTTCCCTGCCTTTGTTGCGCTTGAACATCTCTGTGTATCATCGGACAAATCCTTCTGCCGTAACGGATGGTGTCCAAAGGAGGTGTTCCCATGAAGCGAATCAAGGCTGCCTGCATTCTGGTATTCTCCCAGAAGCCCGAAATGTGCTACAGCAAGGAATGCGCCCTGAAAATCCGTCCTGCCCACTTTTTTTCAGATTTTCTCAAAAAAAATGCATTTTCCCTATTGACAAACCCGAGAATCGGTGATATAATAATTTCTGCAATCGAGCGCAAGGCAAACGCCGAACGCAAGAATGCCAATGGGGAATGGTGTAATGGCAGCACCTACGACTCTGACTCGTATTGTCTAGGTTCAAATCCTAGTTCCCCAGCGCTTTGCCTCCGTTGTCTAGAGGCCTAGGACGCCGCCCTCTCAAGGCGAAAACACGGGTTCGAATCCCGTCGGAGGTGCTTCATCCTTCGCTGATTCAGCGGAGGATTTTTTTGTACCGTTTTTTCTTCCACATGCCACCCTTCGGCAAAGAAACTGTACTTTCGCTGCACTTTGATTGACGCGGCGTCCCAAATCGTGCTATGATACATTCCGTCCCCCACATGCTTGGGTGGACGGATTTTTTTGATAAGAAGGCATGACACAAGCATGAGCATCAGCAAAAAGGCCCGCTTTTTTCAGGGCTTCCGGCACGGCATCCCCATCGGTTTGGGATATTTATCCGTTGCGTTCACCTTCGGCATGAAGGCCGTTTCCGACGGCTTGACGCCTTGGGAGGCACTGCTTATCTCCATGACAAACGTCACCAGCGCGGGACAATTTGCGGGACTTCCGCTGATTCTGGCGCAGGCCAGCTATCTGGAGGTCGCCCTGACGCAGCTGATTATCAACCTCCGCTACGCGCTGATGAGCCTGTCTCTCTCCCAGAAGATGGACAGCACGATGAACACGCCGCGCCGCATGCTGTTCTCCTTCATGAACACGGATGAAATTTTTGCCGTCGCATCCAGCCAACCGGAAAAGGTCGGCTCGTGGTATCTCTACGGACTGATGCTTGCGCCGTATTTGGGCTGGTCGTCGGGTACGCTGCTGGGTGCCGTGGCTGGCACGCTGCTGCCGGAATTCCTGCGCAGTGCGCTGGGCATCGCCATCTTCGGCATGTTCCTGGCCATCATCCTGCCGCCCGCACGTCAGGAGAAGCCCGTGCGCATCGTGGTGCTGGTTGCCGTGGCGCTGAGCCTGTGCTTCCGCTATCTGCCCATGCTCTCGCAGGTGTCCAGTGGCTTCGTCATCATCATCTGTGCCATTGTCGCCTCGGCTGTGGGCGCATGGTTCTTCCCCGTTCATGATGAGCAGAAAGCAGGTGATCAGGCATGACCGCACATTTCCCGTTGTACTTGCTGATTATGGCTGGCGTCACGTACCTGATTCGCATGCTGCCGCTGACGCTTTTCCGCAAGGAGATTCAATCGACCTTCATCAAGTCATTCCTGCACTATGTTCCCTTCGCGGTGCTGGGTGCGATGACCATTCCCGACGTGCTGTATTCTACGGGCGACATGCGCACTGCTGTCGTGGGTCTTGCTGTGGCTGTTTTCCTCGCGTGGCGCGGCAAGAGTTTGCTGACCGTTGCGCTGGCTGCCTGTGCGGCGGTGCTGGTGGCGCAGGGCGTGCTGATGCTGGTGTGAGGTCGCGCGAGTTGGCCCTCTCAGTCGGCCAAAGGCCGACAGCTCTCCCAGAGGGCGAGCCAAGGGGGGCGCGTGGCCGGGTTGAATTCGCTTTGAAGCAGATGCTTGTCGGTGATGTGCTGGACGTACCTTGCTGACACACGTAAAATGGTATAGAAAAACACGCTTCTGTCCTTAGGGATGCAGAAGCGTGTTTGTTTTATTCTTGAGAAGGCTGCATTTGCTCAAACGATTCGTAGTGGTCGCTGGTGTAGTAGACCAGGCCGTCCGAGGAGAACACCACGCGTTCCGCACCACGCGGCCCGGAGACGTAGTTCGCGTCTGCCTCGTACCACTTGCGCCCTTGCTTGTCCGGCAGCAGCTCCTCGTAATTGCCAAAGCGGTCGCCGCCGATGGAATAGCCCGGTGCAACGTCGCTGACGTAGTTCTTGCTGCTGTCCCAGCCAAGCGCCTTTGCTTCATTCTTGGTCAGGAAGTTGTCCGGCAATTCGCCGTAGGTGAACAGATAGTCCGCAATGTCCTGCGGCGCAATAATCGGGCCGCTGCTTTCCTGCTGCACAACGGCTGTCGGCTGCTGCGTACCCTGCGCTTGCAGGAAATCGTCCGTGTCGCCCTGTAGCAGATCACCGCCGCCCAGCAGCGCCAGCACCACCACAACCAGTGCGGCTAGAATTCCAGAAAGCGGATGCTTTTTCGTCCGGTTCTTTTGGTTGCTCATTTGTGATACCTCTCCCCTGCACGAATTTTCATGGCCCGATACAGCTGTTCCAGCAGCATCACCCGCGCCAGCTGGTGCGGGAAGGTCATCTTGCTCATCGACATTTCCTCATTAGCACGGCGAATCACCGCGTCGCCAAGTCCCAGGGAGCCGCCAATGACGAAGACAATATTGCTCTCGCCACGTGTCAGCAAATCATCCAAATGACGCGACAGCGCGGGCGAATCATGCATTTTGCCCGGTATGGTCAGGGCAATCACGTAATCCGAGGGCTTGATGCGGCTGAGCATCATTTCGCCCTCCTTGTCGCGAATCTGCCGTTCAATGGCCTCCGAGGAGTTCGCAGGCTCGGGCAAGTCCGGCAGCTCGATTTCCTCAAACTTGCCGTAACGCGATAGCCGCTTCAGGTATTCATCCGCCATCTGCCGATAGGGCTTTTCCTTCATGCGACCCATCGCCATGACACTGATGCTCATTTCTGCTTTCCTCCCGGCCGGATTTTCTTCGTCCCGCTGACCACGATGCGGAACAGGAAGCTGCCCACACCAATGCCCAACGCCATCATCAGGATGCCTGCCATCGTGATGATGCCCGTCTGCGCACCCATGGCGTACTGACGCTTGCCCAGCTGTTCCATACAGCGGTACAGCCCCAAGCCTGGCACAAGCGCCACAACCGCCAGCAGCATGAACACCGTGGCAATCATGCGCATCCGCCTGGCACAATATTGCGCCATCAGTGACCCGAAGAGCGCCGCCAGAAAAATGGCCGCCGTCGTGCCCAGCGAAAGCTGCGTCAACAGCCAATAGATTGTGTATGTCATTGCACCAATCAGGCTGGCTGGCAGCCACGCCCGCTTCGGCGCATGCAGCAGCATGGCAAAGCCCAGCGTTCCCACAAAGGACGTCAAGAAGTACCACAGGCTTTGTCCAATCAGGGCGTAGCTCATAAGGCACCTCCCGTCAGGAGGCGCAAAAAGCCTGTTCCGGCCAGCGCCCCAACGGCCAACAGCACCGCCGTCATGGCCGCACCTACCGCCGAGGAAATGCCCGACACCATATCGCCGCGCATCGTATCCTGCACCGCATTGGTCATGGCAAGACCCGGCAGCATCGGCATCAGCGCACCGCCGACCGCCGCCTCCACCACCAACGCACCCGTCAGGTGGTGAATCACCATCGGCAAAAATGCCGCCAGGAAGCCACCCGCCATCGTTGAAACAAGCGTCTGCATATGGAATTTATCCAGCAGCAGCGCCATGGCCTCAATCAGCATACCCACCGCAAAGGCCACCACCAGGTCCCAGATGCCGCCGCCGAACATCAGCGCCCAGCCTGCCGTGGACAAGGCCGCCGCCAGCGTCATCTTGACAGGCGACAGGCGCGGCGGTGTATTTTCAATCTGCTTGAGCTGCCGCAGGACCTCCTCGCAGGACATTTTCTCCTGCTCCAGATGGCGCGAAACAGCATTCACCTCGTCAATGCGCGTCAGGTTTGTACCCTTCCGGCGAATGCGCTTGACCGCTGTCTCAATTGTGCCATCACTCTTGCGATAGCTGACGAACAATCCGCTCGGCACGGCGAAACATTCCACTTCCTCAAACCCGAAGGCATGCCCCATACGGAGGATTGTTTCCTCCACGCGGCAGGTTTCGCCACCGTTTTCCATAATCAGCCGCCCTGCCAGGTGCAGCGGTTCCATATAACAGGTATCATCCAGCATGTTTTGTGCTTCTCTCTTTTTCTGGGGAAAATCCCTTTAATTCCGCAGGGTGAAACGGAACAGATAGTGCCACAGCACGCGGCGGTATTCCTCATACAGTCCACGCGCCCGATACAGATGCTCATACGAGCGATACACCGTCAATCGCGCCTGAATCGAAACAATCGGATGGCGGAAGCAATTGACGGCCTGGCGCATCACCGCGCCACGCGGATTCCGGAAATAATCATACACCGGGTTCGTGATATAGGACATCCGATTCGCAAATTCCAGGTACTGCATCACGAACACGAAGTCCTCGCCCCAATGCAGACCCGATGTAAAGCGGAGGTCATGCATCTGAATAATATCGCGCCGGAAAAGCTTATTCCACAGCACACCATAATAAAAGCTATTACTCAGGCGTTCCAGTCGACGCAGGAATTCGCGATATTCAATCACGTCTTCACATTTTCCCAGATCACGCACGGTTCGGAAGCTCCCCAGCACCTCTGTATAAGCGGCCAGAACGAGGTCACTATCATGCTGCAAGGCATTTTGGGTGAGCTTTTCCAAGGAATCCTCCGGCAGAACATCATCAACATCAACGAAGCGGATATACTGGCCATTGGCATGGCGCACGGCGGTATTTCTCGCCTCGGAGACGCCTGCGTTCTTTTGATGATACGGGCGAATTCGTTCGTCCTGCTTTTTCCACCAGATCAGTTTTTCCCACGTTGCGTCATTACTTCCATCATCGACCACGACGATTTCAAAGTTTTGTTCTGTTTGTCGCAGGACGCTTGTCAGGCATGCATCCAAATATCTTTCTCCATTCCAGACTGGAATGACGATGGTTACGAGGGGGATCTTTTGCACGCCCACAGCCTCCGTTCAGGTACTCATTAGAGATAGTGCATGATGCCTTCAAATTATATCAAATCGCCGGATAAGTGTCAAGGGAAGGCCACCCAGGGGAAAGGTAACTTTATCCTTCCACGCGGAAGCACCCCGAAAAAACGCGTCAGCTCCATCGCGAAATGGGTTTCGAAAGGGCCAAATTAAGCGAGACGAAGTCTCCCCTTCGCAGGTCAAGGGCAGCGCCCTGCTGGGGTCTGGGGTAACGCCCCAGAAGTGCAATCAGAAAAGCGCGCTCAATCCTCTTCACCGACCTGCAAAGCACGCGCTCGCAGAGTCGCGGAGACTAACTTTCTTCCCGCATGGTAAGAAACAAGCATGGTTTGAGAAAATTGCTTGGCTTTCTCCGTTGCAGCTTCTCTTTGTTTGCTGCCCAGGGGGCTTTCCGGTCGCCCCCTTAAACCCCTTCGGATTCCATCTTTTTTGAGTTGTGCGGTTGCGTGGATATGGTTTTTTTACTTGATTTTTCTTTCCTGCTTGTCTTTGTTGCTGCCCAGGGGGCTTTCCGGTCGCCCCCTTAAACCCCTTCGGATTCCATCTT
>CAYXHF010000022.1:0-41027 GCA_964464815.1 uncultured Faecalibacterium sp. | reverse complement strand
ACGCCACGGTAGCAGCCGATTTCCACCAGACGCTTGATGTTCAGGGAGACTTCGCGGCGCAGATCGCCTTCCACCTTCAGGTGGTGTTCGATGTAGTCGCGCAGCTTGCTGATGTCGTTTTCGGAGAGATCCTTGACGCGGGTGTCGGGATTGATGCCGACTTCCGCAAGCATCTTCTGAGAGGTCGTCAGGCCGATACCATAGATGTAGGTCAGGCCGATCTCAACGCGCTTTTCTCTGGGCAGGTCCACACCTGCAATGCGTGCCATGTGTTAAATGCACCTCCGTATTGTACTGACGGACTGTCTGTCCGCCATCAAAGACGCGGTCCGCCGCCAGCGTCTCAGGGGCAACCCACCCCGGAGTAGCTTTTGCCGTCCGCAACCCTTGCTGTGCCTGCGCCTGGTGATGCAAGCGCAAAGCAACGCCCTCCCCTCGCAATTTGGAAGGCTGCGAAGAGAAAGCGTATTCATGTCAGAAGACGTATCGGTACACTGGTGGAACATGCGCCCGTGGTTAGAAGAAGGGGCTCATGCAGCCGCCCACCAATGTGACCAGTTGCTAACCGTCTGCTATTGTACCATGAAACTCCCCGTAAAATCAAGAGGTTTCGCGAATTTTTTCCCCTCTTTTTTCGTTGTCTGGAAGTAGAATTTTTGCGCATTTCTTTGTTGCTTCTGCATAAATAATATCATCTCCACCCCTTGCGCCATATCCCTTCTTCGTTTATAATAGGGTGGTGCTTCCCAAAGAACTTGCCACATGGCAGGTCATGGGACGTTTTTGCTTTTCCGGACGGTCGTTTTTCTTCCCAAAGACGCCGTTCTCTTGTTAAGGAGGAGATTTTTTGTTCACCATCCCCAAAGGAGCATCGTTTGTCCTCACCCGACTGATGGATGCCGGCTATGATGCCTATGTGGTGGGCGGCTGCGTGCGTGATACGCTGCTGGGCCTTTCCCCAAACGACTGGGACATCTGCACCAGTGCCCGGCCAGAGGAGATGCAGCGCGTCTTTGCCGATTGTCGCGTCATTGAAACAGGCTTGCAGCACGGCACGCTGACCGTCCTGTACGAGCATGAGCCGTATGAGGTCACGACCTTCCGCGTTGACGGCGAGTACACCGACCACCGCCACCCGGACGCGGTGTCCTTTGTCACCGACGTGACGGAGGATTTGGCGCGGCGCGACTTCACCATCAACGCCATGGCCTGGAATCCCGTGCGTGGCCTGGTTGATGCGTTCCATGGTCAGGAGGATTTGCACGCCGGCCTCATCCGCGCCGTGGGCAATCCCGAAACACGCTTCACCGAGGATGCCCTGCGCATCCTGCGTGCGCTGCGATTTGCCTCCCGCTATGGCTTTGCAATTGAACCGGACACCGCCAAGGCCGTCCATGCGCTTCATCCAACGCTCTGCGGCGTGGCGGCGGAGCGCATCCACGTGGAGCTGGTCAAGCTGCTGTGTGGCACCGGCGCGGCCGACATTCTTCGCGCCTACCCGGATATCATGGCGACCATCCTGCCTGCTCTTGCACCGATGCAGGGCTTTGAGCAGCATAACCCGCATCACCGCTACGACGTGTGGGAGCATACCCTGCATGCCCTGCCGCATACGCCACCGACGGAGGTCATGCGTCTGGCGATTCTTTTCCATGATTGTGGCAAGCCCGATTGCTTTGCCCTGGATGAAAACGGCATCGGCCACATGTACGGCCACGCCGCTAAATCTGCCGAGATTGCGGACAAGGCCCTGCAAGCCCTGCGAACGGACAATGCCACCCGCGAACGCGTGACGCTGCTGGTGCGTCACCACGATATTCCCCTGTCACCCGACGCCAAGGTTCTGCGCCACCGCCTGAATCTACTGGGCGAGGAGGCCCTGCGGGAGCTGTTTGCGCTCTCCCGTGCCGACCAGCTCGGACAAGCCACGCGCGACACCGATACCGTCGAAGCAGAATACGCCGCCCTCGTTGCGGCGCTGGATGCCCTGATGGCGCAGGACACCTGCTTCTCCCTGCGTCAGCTGGCCGTTGGCGGTCGCGACCTGATGCAATCCGGCATCCCCAAAGGACGCATGGTCGGTCAGGCACTGGCATATCTTCTGGACGAGGTGATGGAGGAGCGCCTGCCCAACGACCGCGACGCACTCCTGTCTGCCGCACAACGCTTTGTCACCACCCATCAGGCCACATAATGTTTCGGAGGTTCTCATGTTCCATCCCTTTCAGCCACTGACCCGGCGTCTTCTGCGTCCCGGTGAAACATACCAGCAGCAAAGTGCCCGCAAGCGCATCGGCTCCTTTGGTGCATGCGTGGGCATTGGCGTCAACGTTCTGCTGTCCCTGACGAAATTGCTGATTGGCCTTGCCACGGCTTCTCTGGCCGTCACCGCTGACGCCGCCAATAACCTTTCCGATGCGGCAGCCAGCTTCATGTCGCTCATCAGCGTCCGCATTGCCCAAAAGCCCAATGACCGCGAGCATCCCTTCGGCCATGGCCGCATGGAGTACATCGGCGCACTCGGTGTGGGCATGCTGATTCTGTTCATGGGCTTTGAATTGCTCAAGAGCGGCATTTCCGGCATCGTGCATCCGCAGGCGCTTGTCTTTTCGGTTGTGCCGTTCCTGATTCTGCTCCTTTCCATTGGCATGAAGGGCTTGCTGTTCCTGTTCTACCGGGATGTTGGCGGTGCGATTGACAGCGATACGCTTTCTGCCGCCGCACGCGATTCCCTTTCCGACGTTCTGGCCACCTCGGCCGTGGCGCTGTCGATGCTGCTGGGGCGGCTGACCACATGGCCCGTGGACGGTATCATGAGCGTGCTGGTTGCCCTGCTCGTCCTCAAAAGCGGCATTGATGTGGTGCGCGATCAGCTCGACACGCTCATGGGTGCGCGCACAAACCCTGAACTCGGACGGCAGATTATCGACCTGCTGATGCGCTATGATGGTGTGCTGGGTACGCACGATCTGCTGATTCACGACTACGGCCCAGGACGCTGTGTCGCCTCCATTCATGCCGAGGTACCCGCCGATAGCTCCCTCGTGGCAATTCATGAGGTGATTGACCGCGCCGAAAGTGAAATCGGACAGGCGCTGCACATTCCGATTTGCATCCACATCGACCCCATCGTCACGGGCGATCCGGCGCTGGATGCCGTCACGGAGCAGTTCAACGCTCTGCTGAATGCGCACCACCCGGGCATGCACATCCACGACTTGCGCATGGTGCCCGGCGAAAGCGCCATCAATCTGGTTTTCGACGTCGCCCTGCCCCTGACGAAAAAGCAGGACACACCCGCTTTGAACCGCGAGTTGGAGGACGCCGCCAAAAAGCTGGATGCGCGGTATCACTGCGTGATTCACTACGAGCTGGATTTGTACGACGAGCTGCACAACTGATTTCCCCAAAGAAAAAGCTCCCTGACAAGCAGGTGGACACACCACCCTGTCAGGGAGCTTTTCTATTTGCATTTATACACTCTTGCCCATTTCGTATGCACGTTGCAGGAAGTCCGTTTCCTTCACCACACCGGGCTCGTAGACGCCGCCCGCAATCAGCACACCCTTTTCCACCGCACCCTCCACGCAGTCGGCATAACCGCGGAAGCACGCCAGCGTCGTCGCCGCCGAGGTGTCCTCCTCATCCGCCATCGTGACGATGTAGTAGAATTCCTTGTCCTTCACTTCCAGCCAACGCGCCACGGTTCGGTCAATCACGGCCTTGAGCTGCGCATCAATGGAGTAGAAGTACACGGGACTGGCCAGCACCAGCACATCCGCATCAATCATCTGCTGCAAAATTTCGGCCATGTCGTCCTGATAGGCGCATTTGCCCGCATGGTCGCGGCAGTAGTAGCACCCTGCACAGGGATGCACCTTCTTTGTCGCCACGCGAATCTTCTGCACCTGATGGCCCATTTCCTCCGCGCCGCGCGCAAAAGCATCACAGAGTAAGTCCGAATTGCCGCCCTTGCGTGGGCTGCCCGACAGAATCAATACGTTCTTCGGCATTGCACATTCCTCCATCACATGGTTTGCTTCATGTCCACCGTCACGTTCCGGCAATACTTCATCTGGACGGTTCCCTGCCGCTCGGCGGTGCAGTCCACAAACGCGACGTTGCTTGCCTCATAGCCCGGCACGTCAAAGCCGGACAGGTCGATGCACGCCATTTCGTGCAGCTCCGGCTCCCAGTAGTTGCGCGCCCAGCAGGTGAAATGCACGCGTTCGCAGCGCATGTCGGAAAACACTGGTGGCACGGGCGCACCCTCACCGTCATCGTTGTAGAGCACCGCACAAATCAGGAATCGCGGCAGCACGCAGTCCGTCACGCGCACATTGCGCACATATCCACCGCGCTTCTTCGTACCCTTAATCTGCACACCGTAGAGGGAATCGCGCAGGTCACAATCCCACACCCACACATCCTCCACACCGCCGGACATTTCGCTGCCCACGGCAATGCCCAGACCCGCATGGCTGATGCAGTCAAAAATGCGCACCCGACGTGTCGGACGATTGATAGCATTTCCCTCCGGATTCTTGCCACTCTTGATGGCCACGGAGTCATCCCCGGTGTAGAATTCGCTGGCAAAGAGCGTACAATCGTCGCTGGAATCCACGTCCCAGCCGTCGCCATTCCAAACGCCCTGCGAATGGAACACGCAGTGATCCGTCACGATGCCGCGCGAATACGTCATGTGGACATTCCAGCTTGCGCCGTTTTTGAGCGTCAGACCGGTGATGCGCACGTTTTCGGCGTTGCTGAGGTTCATCAGCCGTCCGCGTCCACGACCCGGAATTGTATTCTCGTTTTCGCACTCCTTGACCTTGTCGCCCAAAGAGGCAATGTAGTCCTTCAAGCGTTCGCGTTCGCTTTCGATGATGTTCAGTGCCAGCGTCTGACCACCGCCGCAAATCGTTCCCTGTCCGTAAATGAGGACGTCGGCACAATTCGGGCCTTCCGCATGGCGCAGTTCACCCAGATTCAGCAGACTCTGGTAGCATTCCAGCTCCGTGCCTTCAAAGCGGCTCCAAATTTTCGGCAGATAGTCCTCCGGCTTTTCCGAGCCTTGCAGCACCGCACCCTCGGCCAGATGCAGCGCCATATGGCTGTGCAGGCGCAAGCCACCAGTCAGGTATACGCCAGCAGGCAAATAGACCTCCTCGTCCTTGCCGCAATCATCAATCGCCTTTTGCAGGGCCGCCGTGTCAAGCGTCACGCCGTCGCCCTTGGCGCCGTAGCGTTCGCTTGTCACGTCCAGCGGACGAAGTGCCTGCATTGTGCGGGCGTTCAGGACTTCCGTCTGCTCACCGCATTGCAGCTGCACCGTGTATTCCGTGTCCGGTTGCAAATTCGCAAATGTGCAGTGCGTTTTCACAGTCTGGATGCTTTGCGCGTCAAGGGTCACGGTGTATTGCTCACCGCTGCTGCCTTCCCGGCAAGGCTCCCAAAATACCGTCAGGGTCGTCGGGGTGCTTGCAAACTGAATGTGTCGCATCCTTGCTGCCTCCTCAAATCGTTGCCTTTATACTAATTTCCGTCTAAAACATGGCACCAAGCATCGTGGATTTTTCTCTCTGGCAAAGCTGCGTGCAGCGAGGCGTACTGGATGTACGCGCGAGCAGAACGAAGCAAAGCCAGATGGAGGTCAGGCTTTTACCTGACTAGCGCCGGGCTTTGCATGGTGATGGCCGATGCGAGAAAAGACGCTGTGCGAATGTCATGGAGTAGATGAAAATTAGTATTATTCCTCCACCAGTGTTATGCCACGTAGGTCGCTTTCGCTGACCGTCATGAATAGCGTTCTCTGATTGGTGTAAATCACCATGCCCGGCGCCGCACCACCAGGCTTTTTGACATAGCGGCGCAAGGTGTAGTCAATCGGCACGCCCGAGGAATTTTGCCCCTTGGAGTACCACGCCGCCAAAATCGCCGCCTCCAAGAGCGTCTGGCGCGGCACTTCACCCTCCGTGCGGATGATGACGTGGCTGCCCGGCATGTCCTTGGCGTGCAGCCACATTTCGTTCGCGCGTGCATCACCTGTCAGGCGGTCATTCTGCGCGGCATTCTTGCCGACGTAAATGTCAATGCCGTCGCTGGAACGGTAGTGATAGGGCTTTGACTTGGGCAACGCCTTCTGCTGTCTGCGGTTGACACCCTTGCGGATGTAGCCCGTGCGCATCAAATCCTGACGAATCTCTTCAAGCTCGCTTTCGCCCACACACTTGCCCACATCCAGTAGCGTTCCTTCTAAATAGGATAGCTCCTGTAGCGTCTTTTCCTTCTGCTCGGCCGCCATTTCGCGTGTTGTGCGCGCCTTCTGGTACTTTTTGAAGTACCGCTGTGCGTTTTGCACCGGCGTCAGCTGATTGTCCATCGCAATCGTGATGGTGCCGCCGTTTTCGTCGTAGAAGTTGGGCAGCGTCACTTCCGTCTGGCCCTTTTTCAGCTGCCAGAGGTTGGCGTTGATCATTTCGCCCATGATGCGGTATTCTTCCATCCGCGCCGCGCTGGACAAATCCTCTTCCTGCTGTGCCAGCTTCTTTTCGCACCGCTCAATCTGGCCCTTGAGGAGCTTGACCATTGATGCGCTCTTCTGGCTGATGCGATCCTGTTGGTCGCGCGTGCCAAAGTACTTTTCCAGTGCCTGCGATACGCTGTCGTACTTCATTTGGCGCTGAATGTCATGGCTCAGATAGCAGAACGGGAAGATGTCCTTCTCCTCACCCTGTTCATCCAAAAGGACACGCGGATCAGCCATCTCCGGCAGGCGGCGCAGCAATTCACTCAGCCGTCTGGCCGTCGCCGGCATATCGTCCGTTTTCTCCTGCCCCGCAGGCAATACACGGAACGCCAATTCCCGCGCCGCCACGCCCGAAAGGCCGGCAACGCTTGCCGCCAGCGCCTTTTGCAGCGGCACATCGCCCTGCGCCAGAAGCTTTTCCAGCAGCTTGTCTTCTGCCGCATCCTCCGGCGAAAGCTTATCCTGCTGAGGCGGCGGCAGATATGGCAGACCCGGTTGCACCTGGCGCACACGGCTCATGTCCATGCTGACATGGCGCGCCGCCTCCAGAATCTTGCCGTCTGCATCCAGCAGCATCAAATTGCTGTGACGCCCCATGATTTCCAGCACCAGTCGGCGCAGCACATGGTCGCCCAGCTCGTCCACCGTGTCAATATCCACATGCACCACGCGATCGCCATGCATCTGGCGAATATCCAGCACGCGGCCGCTCATCAATTGCTTACGCAGCAGCATGCAAAACATCGGCGGCTCCAAAGGATTGGGATAATTCTGCGCCGTCAGGTGGCATCGCGCATTGTTCGGCGATGCACACAGCAGCAGCCGGTGATTCGCCGCGCCCGCACGGACGAGGAGTACAATCGTATCCTTCTCCGGCTGTGTGATGCGGTCGATTCTGCCGCCCACCAGAATTTCCTTCATTTCCCGCGTCACAAACCCCAGGGTCAAGCCGTCCATCGGCATCCATTTGCACCTTCTTTATCATATATTCATGTCGCATCCGTCGGGAAACGTCCCTGCCAGTGTGCCGGCAGAAGACGCTGATATTCCCTGCGCCAGTATCGTGCATCCATCAATAGCGCAATGCCCTTGTCCTCCTCCGTGCGGATGACACGGCCAACCGCCTGTGTCACCTTCTGCATGCCCGGTAGCATGTAGGCATAGAGGAAGCCATTGCCCAGCGCTTCATCATAATATGCTTTGAGTACCTCCTGCCGCAGATTCACCTGCGGCAAGCCAACACCGACCACAATCGCGCCATCCAGCTGCCTTCCCGGCAGGTCGATGCCCTCGGAGAAAATGCCACCCAGCACGCACAGCCCAAGGCATTCGCCCGCATCCTCCTTGTAGGGACGCAAAAAAGCGCTTCGTGCCTCCTCATCCATGCGGCTTTCCTGCGCCTGATGCGGCAGTAGCAAGCACTTTTCCGTCCTGCGCAAAAACGAAAAGCTCGGGAAGAAGACCAAATACTTGCCCGGCGCACGCGTCACCAGCGCCGTGATTTCCCGCGCAATGCGCATATAGGCTGTCTCGCGCCTGGTGTATCGCGTGTCCACATCCGACCAGCGCAGCGTCAGATTTTCCGGCGGAAAGGGTGATGGCATGGCAAAGCACGCATCCTCCTCCGTGCCGCCCAAAAGCAGCTTCATTTCCTCCAGGGGATGCAGTGTCGCCGAAAAGCACACAACGCCAGACAAGCCCTTCGTCACCTGCTGGAAGTATCCCGCCGTGTCCAGCGCAAAGGACGTAATGGCCGGATGCTTTTGCCCTTCCCAAAGCAGGGCACTGCGCATTTCGCTCCGTTGCCTGGCGCGGTTGAAGGCCAATAGTGGCATCAGCGTATCGCCCAGCTTTTCGCCCGCTTCTTCCCACGGAAAATGCTCCTGCCGCGCGGCCATGAACGCATCGGCCAGGGACAAGCACGCCGTATCAAAGCGGCTCGGCAAGGTGTCCAGCGTCCCTTCCTGCTCCAGCGGTGGAATCGGCAATTCCTCCGCGCGGCGCAGTACCTCCGTCATTGCCTGATAGAGCGCATGCTTTCGCCCGGCCGCACGGCCAACGACTGTCCGCAAGCGCCTAAGTGCCGCCGTATCGACCGTCCCGGAGAGCATATCGCGCAGGCGCTGCGGTAGATGGTGCGCCTCGTCCAGCAGTAGCGTCACATCCTTTGTCGCATCGAAAATGCGCCGGATATGCACCGCTGGATCAAGCGCGTAGTTGTAATCGCACACCACCACATCCGCAATTTCTGCCAGCGACATCGACAGTTCAAAGGGACACAGGCAGTATTTGTCCGCCATTGCCCGCACATGCTCCGCCGACCAGTCGTCCGTCTGCATCATTTCCTCAATGGCCTGTGCATCCCGCAGGAAATGGCCCTTTGCGCGTTCGCAGCAGTCCGGATGACATAGCGTGTGCGTGGGACATTGGCGCTCCTTGGCATCAATCACCAGCGACCAGAGGTGTAGCGTCTGGCGGCGCATGCGTTCCAGCGCCTCCTGTGCGCCCTGCCGTTGCGTCGTTCGGGCTGTCAGGTAGTATACCTGGCCGCTCAGACCCTCGCCGAGCGCCTTCAGTGCCGGAAAGAGCGCCGCCGAGGACTTGCCCGTTCCCGTCGGCATGCACGCGAACAGCCGCTTCTTGCGCCGAATCGCCGTGTAGACCTGCACCGCCATTTCGCGCTGTCCCGGTCGATAGCTGCCATAGGGAAAGGCCAAGGCCGCCAAAGACGCATTCCTTGCACGCAGGTGACGGCGAATCATCGTCGTGCGCCGCAAATACGGCAGCAGCACCGACAGGAATGCTTCCCGGCATGCTTCTCTTGTCAGCCGTTCCGGAAATTCAGCGCGTACACGGCCTGTCCGCGTCACATACACCATGCGAATATCCACCTGTGGCAATCCACGCTGCTCGCAGAGGATGTGACCATAGCAAACAGCCTGCATCCGATGCGCCGGAACAGGTGCCTCCGGCGGCTTTTCACCCTGCCAGAGCTTGATTTCCTCCACCTCCGGCACATCCGGACTTTCCGCATCACGAAAGGCGTCCATGCGTCCGCGCAGCAGGAGCGTGTACCCTTCACTTTCCTCGGGAATCTCCATGCTCAGGGGCACCTCTGCCTGCCATGCGTCGCCCAGAAGCTTCTGGCGCGCCTGATGGCCGAGTGTTCCCTCCTGCATGTCGCGCACGCTGCCGGAAAGAAGGCGAATGTCCTCGCCATGCAGGGTGAATTCCACCAGTGTCCGCACGGATACACCTATCTGCTCCACGCGCATGCGCCTCCCTTCCCCGATGTGCAAAAACAGGCGGCAGGGCTGCGAAGATTGCTTCGCTCCCCTGTCGCCCTGCATGGTGTGGTCTTTTTTTATACTAATTTTCATCCAATCCATGACATTCGCACAGCGTATGTTTTCCGCATCGGCCATCACCGGGCAACGCCCGGCGCTGGCTACGCGCTATCGGTGCAAGCGCCGACAGCGCCAGTCAGGCAACAGCCTGACCTCCCTCTGGCTTTGCTTCGTTCCGCTCGCGCGTACCTCCAGTACGCCTCGCTGCACTCAGCTTTGCCAGAGAGAAAAATCCACGATGCTCGGTGCCATGTTTTAGACGGAAATTAGTATTACAAAAGCTTATTCAGCTTGTTCATCGCGTCCTGCGCCTGCTCGTAGTAGGTCTTGGCCGCCATCTTGAGTTCCGCCAGCTGCTGTTCCAGCGCGTTCTTCTGTGCCGTCAGGTCGCCCAGCTGCTTGCGCACCTCTTCCTCGGCATTGGCCAGAATTTCCTTGGCCTGTGCGTTGGCGTTGGCAATCGTCTCGTCCTTGACGCGCTTGGCCATTTCCAGAATTTCGCGGAAGCTCTCGTCACCCGGATTGGCACTGACCGCATGGCTCTTGCCGGGCACGGTGTCCATCTCGGTGGGCTTGGCGGCCTGCTGCTGCGCCAGCTGCTTGCGCAGGGCGTTCATTTCCGCATCGCGGCGATCCATCTCGTCGCAGATTTCGTCCAGGAACTCGTCAACCTCCTGCGGCTCGAAGCCCTTTGCCACCTGGCTGAACTTCTTATCCAGAATGGTGTCCACTGTAATGCGCTTTTCCTCCATGAGAATCGCTCCTTTCATATTTTGACATTTGCATTGTATGCTCAACGATCACGCCTGAACACTTCTGCCATGATGGCGATGTGTTCCTTGCGTGTCATCCCCATGATACTTTCCAATCGCACGCGCCCAAAGCCGCGAATGGAGAGCAAATCGCCCTCCTGCAATTGCACATCCGGCCTTTCCTCCGGCATGTGATTGCGCTGCACATCCCCTTGGCGAATCAGCGCCACCGCCTTTGTGCGCGATGTACCCATCGCCGCCGCCAGCACCGCATCCATGCGCAGGGAGGCCACGGTGCAGCGCTGCATCTGTCCTCTGACGGGAATAATATTCGGCCGCCCGTCCAGCTGCGTCACGCGGATGGTCGTATTGCCAGCCTGATGCCATTCCACCAATAGCTCCCGCGCCACCTCCGGCAGCGCGTAGAGATAAGCAACGTCCTGCTGCATCACCAAATCGCCAAACATGCTGCGATCAATGCCCAGCGCCATCAGGCTGCCCAGCAAATCGCGATGCTCCAATTTGGCAAAGCGGGTCGCCCACGTGATTGAAAGCCAGACCGCCGGTTCTGTCCGCAGGGCCGCCGCCGCAAAGGGATTCTCCCCATACAGGCAGTGGCAGTCCTCTCCTTCGCCGTGCGGGCAAAGCGGATTGCGGCAATCGCCTTCCGGACAGAAGCAGACCTGCACCCGTTCCGCCTCGGCCCAACCGCCGTCAAACAGTGCCCGGACACCGCATTCTCGTGCCTGATGAACGGCCAGCGCCTTTTCCGCGCCTGTCAGAAACCGTCCCAGCACACACTGCCCTGTCTTGGCCGATTTTTCTGCACCCTGACGAAGCCGCAAGGCCGTCTGGGTCGTTTCGTCCATCCTCATAGCAGAATGGCACGCACCAGCCACACCAGCAGGAGCAGCACCACGGGCGACAAGTCCATCTGCTTCCACGTATCCGGCAGACGCTTATTCAGCTGCACACGAATCGGCGCGAGCAGCGGTTCGGTCACGCGATCCAGCAGATTCGTCCACTTGTTGGGCGTCACCTGCATCAAGCGCACGATAATCACCGCCAGCACAATCAGCATGTACAGGCGCAGAATGAGGTCAATCGTCTTCAAAATCAACATGCGTTTTTCCTCCTGATTCAGAATCGGAAGGCATTTAGGGGTTCCACATCACGCGCCTTATGCGTGACGTGCGGTCTGCTGCGTAAAGCCCTGCGCCGGACGGAAGGAGGACGTGTACGTCTCCTGATGCGGCCAGTTCTGTTCCAGATCGTTTTCGCCACGCACGCGGATGCCGTCAAAGGCTGCCAGCTTGACATCCGGCGGCGTGATGATGTACATCTTGTCCGACGACACACGGGTCAGGGTGCAGTTCAGCACCAGCGATGCGCCATAGAGAATATCCAGGCAACGGCGTGCCTCCATGGCATCGGCAATATCCTCCGCATTGACCAGCAGAATCTCGTTGTTCTGCAAATACTCAATCAAGCGATAGCAGGAGGAGACACTCGTCACCTGTGCCACATTCAGCACAGAGCGATAGACATGGCCCTGCTCATCCACAAACGAACCGGGCATGTAGCTCACGCGACCCGTCGCCGTTTCCGGCTGGAAGCGCTGGCTATCACCAAAGCCCTGACCCGCAACAGGCACATCCTGCGGCACATTCTGCGCCGTGCCAAAGCCCATCTGCGAACGACCGGTAACCGGCTGTCCAGTAACCGGCTGGCCATTCGCCGTCTGTCCCATCGGGCGGCCATTGAAAAACGAGTTAAACATCTCGCTATTTCCCGTCTGACCAGCAACGGGCTGTCCGGTAACCGGCTGACCTGCAACCGGCTGACCATTAACCGGCTGTCCGAAGTTCTGGCGACCCGTAAAGCCCGCACCAACCGGCTGTCCGGTAACCGGTTGTCCGGCAACCGGCTGTCCGGCAACCGGCTGTCCGTTCATCGGCTGACCTGCAACCGGCTGTCCCTGATTCATCTCCGGACGGAAACGCTGGCTGTAGCCAGACTGCATCGTCTGCTGCTGGAAGCGCTGGCTATAGCCTGCCTGCGCACCCGTCTGCTGGAATTGCTGCTGATAGGGATTCTGCGGCGCCTGCTGGAACTGCGGACGATACGTATTCTGATTTTGCGCTGTCTGAGGCTGGAACTGCTGGCTATAGCCCTGCTGGGGTGCATTCGGCTGCGTCTGCTGGGGCGCATTCTTCTTGCCCAGCAAGCGATCCAGCGTTTCCTTGAGGCCGTTGTGGTGTTCCGTGTTGCGGACAGGCTGATGCTTATCCGTCGCCGCGACCGTCTGGAAATTTCCCTGCGCGTACATATTGTCGGGCATCATGTTGCCAAAGGCGGAGGCACGCATATCCTGCTGCTCCTCCTCCCGGCGCTGCGGTGCGACGTAGCGATAGCCGCTTGTGCCACCATTGGCGCGACTATTGCGGCGCGGCTGTTCATTGCCCTGCACCACGTTTTGAACCTTGCCTTTGACTTTATCCCACATTGCCATGATATTTCTTGCTCCTTCAATCTATGCGGTCGTTTCACACGGTCGTGCCGTAGTGACGAGCGCCCATCAACGCGCTGCCGATGCGCACCATTGTTGCGCCATGGCGTGCCGCCAGCTCAAAATCGCCCGACATGCCCATTGACAGCTCCTGCATTTCAATGCCCTGAATTGCCGCATCACGCGTCTGTTCAAAAAGCGTGCGCATTTTTGCAAATTGTTCCTCCAGGAATGTGCGATCCGTGGTATTGGGCATCACGGCCATCAAGCCACGCACCGAAAGTCCCGGAAATTGCGAAAGTGTGTGCAAAAACGGCTTTAGCTCCTCCGGCGGCAGGCCACCCTTTTGCGGCTCACCGCACGGCGATACCTGCACCAGCACCGGCATCACTTTCTCATGCTTTTGTGCCTGTCGGTTAATTTCCTCCGCCAATGACAGGCGATCCACCGACTGAATCAGGCACACATCATCTATTATATACTTTACTTTGTTTGATTGCAACCGTCCGATGAGGTGAATCTGAAAATTCTTGCCCAGAAAGGGACGTTTTTCAACAATCTCCTGCACCTTGTTTTCGCCGATTGCATCAATGCCCAATTGCGCTAGCGGCAGGATTTCCTCCGCAGGATGCGTTTTGGTCACGGCGATGATTTTCGGCACGGGATAACGGCCTTCGCTGGCCGCAGCCAATCGTGCCTGCACCGCCAAGAGGTTCTGCTTGACATCCTCCATGCACATTCGCTTCCTTTTTCGCTTTTCGCGGATTAAAACAGCTTGACCGTCAAGCCTTCGTAGATGAGTCCCTGCTGCACCGGCTGGAAGAAGACATAGCCGTCACTCTTGGTCAGCACGTTAATGGCGTTGAAGGATTCCACCTGACCCTCCACCACCACAATACCCAGCGTTTCATTCTGGGTATACAGGGCGCGTTCCGGCACGCAGAAGGTATCCATGTTTTCGCCCAGCGTCGCCTCGGTCGTGCGCATGTAAAGCACGGGACGCACATCGTTTTGCACCTTAAGGCGCACCAGCAATTCACCGCCGGAGCGGCTGAAGGAATCGACCGTCGCGGTCACCTGTGCGCTGTCATAGCGGCCCAATTTGAGCTGATACGACTGGCCGTTGACCGGATTCCAATCCTTGTCGGAGGAGAGGAACAGCACGTTCCACTCGCCGTCCTGCACAATGCGGTAGATGGTTGTCTTGCTGCGATAGCTGTCGGGAATTTCCGGCACCTTGCCCTGAATCATCTGTCGCACCTGTGCGGGTGTGTAGGTTTCGTAGTTTCTGGAGGTCACGGAGTACTCAAAGCCGTCCAGATAGAAGGACACGATGCCGGCATAGTTGCTGGTCGCGTCCTTTGTCCAGCTGTTAATGCGCTGCTGCTGGGAGCTTTCATCATCCAGCTTTCTTGCAAAGCGCTGGTCGCTGGAATAGGCGTTCTTCACGTAATCCTGACGCGTCTTGATGGCGTTTTTCAGTAGCTTTTCCTGATTGGCCAGAGAGCCGGTGTTGTTCCAGATCATTTCGCGTAGCTCGCGAATGTTGGCCGTCACGTCGCTCATCAGTCGGTCAATGCGGGCATCGTTTGTCGTTTCCTCAATCAGGTTCTTCTGATAATCGCGGATTTCCTCCTGATATTCGCGCAGCGTCGTCACCTCGCGCGTGCTGAAGCCCGCCGAGTACACCGAGCAGATGCTCTTCTCCTGCTCAATTTCCGAGCCTTCGGTCGCCAAATAGACAATGGAGGTCACGCCATCGGCGGCAAAGGGCGCTTCGTTGCGCACGACGAGGGCATCACCGGTATGGGTTGCGTTGATGCTGGCCAGTGAAATCGTGCCGTACTGGGCGGCCTGCGGCGCAAACTGCTCATAGCAGAACCAGCCCGTCAGACCAACGACCGCCAGGATAATCATCACCATCAGCGGCGTAACGTGCAGGCGCTGGCGCAGCTTGGGCGCCACCTTGCCCGCTTCGGTGAAGCCCGCAGGCACCTGTGACGCCTCCGGGACAGGCGGAATGTACGTGCCATTCAAATCGTAGGTTGGCTCAATGCCATAGACCAGCTGATTGTTTTCATTATAGCCCATGGTGTTCCACACGGGCTGGCCATTCTCATCCTGTCCGCAGACGGTGCTGTAGACAAAGTGCTGCTGTTCATCATAACCAATGGGTACGCCGCTGATAGGATTGCCCATCGCGTCATAGCCTGCAATCACGCCATAGATGGGATTTCCCTGCGCATCGTAGCCAACGAGTACGCTCTGCTCCCCATACTGCTGATACTGGTCGTTCATTGGAATCGCTTTTTCCTTTCCTTCGGAAAATTGTGGTCACGCACGGTTATCCACAATCTTTCCCCTGCTCAGGGGATGTTTTTGCTTCTTACATACATTCCCGCAGGCGCGTGAGCAATCGCCGTTCCATCCGGCTCACCTGCATCTGGCTGACACCCAGTGCCTGTGCCGTTTCGCGTTGTCCAAGGCGCTGTTCAAATCGTTTCTGTACGAGCAATTGCTCCTGTGGGCTGAGCTGGCGGTACACCCATTGCAGCCATTGCTGCTGCTCCACGCGCTCATACCCGGCATCCGTCTGGCCGAGGAATTCCTCCAGCCGCGGCGCGTCTTCCTCGTCGCCCACGCCTGCATCCAGGGAGGTCGTGTCCAGCGTCCGGCGCATTTCCAGCAGCGACAGCAATTCCTCCGGCGTGATGGCCATTTTGTCCGCAAGCTCCTGCATGGACGGCGCGCGCCGGAGCGTGCGTTCCAGCTCCTCCGTCGCCTGACGCAGGGCCGAAAGCTGCGTGCGCACACTGCGCCCCATGCGAATCGTGCTGCCACGATCGCGCAGGTGATTGCGCACCGTGCCCGCTATGGTCGGCAGTGCAAATGTGGAGAATTTTAGCCCGCGCGACGGTTCATAGCGTTCAATGGCCTGCACCAGCGCCAAGGCCGCCACCTGCTGTAAATCCTCCAGCTCTACCCCTTGTCCCTGAAATTTCCGCGCCACTGCACGGCTCAGGGGTAAATACTCCTCCACCAGCTGCGCCATCACCGCTTGGTCGCGGCTGGATGCGTAGGAATCGAAGAGGCGCTGACGCGCTTCCTCAGTCATTGGAGGGTGTGATGGGTGCGCTGGCTTTGTGCAGCAGCAAGGTGAATTTCTGCACCACCTCACCGCAGCGGGTGATGTACACCTCGCTGGCCAGTGTCTGCAAAACGGCGCGGGTGATCTCCGTTTCGCTTTCGCTCTGGCAGGGACAGTCGCCTTCCACACCGTCGAAGCAAGCCGACAATTCCAGCTTCATATGTGTTTCTTCATCATATACGGCCACGTCCAGATATTGTACCTTCCTGCCCTGATGCGTCAGGCAGTCATACATCGTATCCGTCGCCATTCTCAAGTCATCGAGGGTATCCGCGTCCAGGTCTTTGATGATTGCCACGCCGCCCAAAGCCGTGCGGATGACAAGCAGATAGGGTTTTTCGCCAGGCACACGCAATGTCATTTCTGGTTCAGACACATTCGCACCTCCCCGATTTCTTTTCCGTTTTTCCGGCAGCGCAAAAAATCGGTACACTACCGGATTCTTTATCATACCACAAAACACGTACCTTTTGCAAGCAAAAGACGATGATTTCGCGCCCTGACGGGAATTTTTCACGGAATCGCCACAAAAAAAGGAGAGCGCACCAAGGCAAATTGCCGTTGGCACGCTCCCCAAGGGAGACACGAAATCAGGGAATTACTTCGCGATGGTGCAGTGCATGAAGTACTTGTAGCCCAGCGGGTTGGAGAAGAAGCCTTCCACGCTGTCATCGATCATGTAGATGTCGGTGTAGTAGTACAGCGGCACGATGCAGCCAGTGGACATGAGCATATCTTCGGCGATGTGCATCATGGCATAGCGGTTCGCGTTGTCGGTGCAGGACTTGATGGCAGAAATCAGCGGATCGTAGGTTTCAGACCAGGTGCCGTTTTCAACCTTCAGGTCGTAGCCGTAGGGCGTCAGGTCGATGCTGTACATCGCCAGCTCCGCATGCGCGCCCTTGCCGAACTGCACGTCGTTGTTACCGGAAGCGGTCACCCACATATCCAGGAAGCAGATCGGGTCGTTGTAGTCGGCCAGCCAGCCGTTACGGGCGATGGAGTAATCGCCAGCCTTACGGGTGTTCAGGAAGGTGTTCCATTCCTGGTTGGTCAGGTTCATGGTGATGCCGACGCTGGCCACCGCGCTCTGCAGGTATTCACCGATGGCCTTGTGGCCTTCGCTGGTGTTGTAGAGGTAAACCAGAGACGGGAAGTTGGTGAAGACCATGTTGGCTTCGTCGTAGGTGTAGTACTTCTTCAGGATTTCGATGGCCTTGTCCCAGTTGTCCATGTAGCTGTCTTCGGACACAGGATAGTAGCCGTCGTATTCTTCGGCCGTGCCAGCATTCTTGTAGAATTCAGAGCCGTCCGCATCGGTCATGCCCATGGCGACGAAGCTGGAGGCAGGCACCTGGCCAGCCTGGCCAATTTCGTTGACGATGTAGTTACGGTCCAGCAGCAGGCCAATCGCCTGACGAATTTCCGCACGGGCAGCCTCGGCTTCCGCGCCGGTCAGCTCGCAGCCAGCGGGCAGGATTTCTTCGTTGATGTTCCAGCAGACATAGTACGTACCAATCTGGCCAGCAACAACAAATTCAGTGGGATAGTTCACCTTCAGCGCAGCGATTTCAGAGGTAGGAACGTCGTCAATCAGCTGCCAGTCGCCCTTCTGGAAGTTGGCCAGCATGTTGTTGGCGTCGTCAGAGAGGTACACCTGCAGTTCGTCCAGGGTGACGGTGTCCGCAGCATGATAGTTTGCGTTCTTGGTCAGGGTGATCTTGCTGTTGTGTTCCCACGCGGTCATGGTGTACGGGCCATTGCCGATGTAGGTGGCAGGATCGGTCGCCCAGGCTTCGTTGGCAACAACGTCAGCACGGACGGGCATGTAAGCCGGGAAGGCCAGCAGCTCGTTCCAGTAGGCAACGGCGTTGTTCAGCGTCACGGTCAGGGTCTTGTCGTCCACGGCGACAACCGCCAGATTGGCAGCCTCGGGATCGGAGCCGTCATCGGTGTAGCCCTTGACGACTTCAAACATGTAGCCGTAGTCAGCACCCAGAGAGGAGGACGCAGCGCGCTTCCAAGCGAACTCGAAGTCCTTGGCGGTCAGCGGCTGGCCGTCGGACCACTTCAGGTCGTCCACCAGCGTGTAGGTGTAGGTCACAGTGCCATCCTCGTTCACAACGGGTTCAGGCAGCTCGGTCGCACAGTCCGGAACGATGGTCAGCGCGCCATCTTTGGTCTGCGCCCAGGTGGACAAGCCAGCGAACAGATGCGCAACCATCGTCGCGCCGTCCACGGCAGAATTCAGTGCCGGGTCGAGCGTATCCGGTTCAGAGGACAGGCAGACAGACAGGGTCGTCTTGCCTTCTTCAGCGACGGCGCACAGGCCGCAGCTCAGCATCATGACGATGGCGAGCAGGAGAGCAGTCAGCTTCTTCATGAAAATACCTCCTTGAATTCTGGGGCAGTCGCCTTCTCAGCGCTGCCGTATCTCAAAAATGCACTCGGCATTCTTGAATCAGTTGTTACAGCTCCTTCACGCGGTGGCAGGCCACAAAGTGACCCTTCTCCACTTCCTCAAAGGGCGGCATCGACTGTGCGCAGGCTTCGGTGGCGTGCGGACAGCGTGTGCGGAAGGGGCATCCCGACGGTGCATTGAGCGGGCTGGGAATATCGCCAGAAAGCACAATGCGCTTGTTGGCGCGCGCCGCCTTCGGGTCGGGCAGCGGCACCGCGGAGAGCAGAGACTTGGAGTAGGGATGCAGCGGATGGTTGTAGATTTCCTCCGCCGGCGCCAGCTCCACCATCTTGCCCAGATACATCACGGCAATGCGGTCGGAAATGTGCCGCACCACCAGCAGGTCATGCGCAATGAACAGGTACGTCAGGCCCAGACGCTCCTGCAAATCATCAAACATGTTGATGACCTGCGCCTGAATCGACACGTCCAGTGCGGAAACCGGCTCGTCACAAACGATGAATTCCGGATTGACTGCTAGCGCACGGGCGATGCCGATGCGCTGGCGCTGACCGCCGGAGAATTCATGCGCATAACGCGATGCGTGTTCGCTGTTGAGTCCCACATACCCAAGCAGCTCGAGGATGCGCTCCTCGCGCTCCTTCTTGGTGCGGTAGAGGTGATGGACATCCAGCGGTTCACCCACGATGTCGGAAACCGTCATGCGCGGGTTGAGTGAGGAATACGGGTCCTGGAACACCATCGTCGCCTTGGTGCGGAACTCCTTGAGATCCTCCCTGGTGCGAATCAGCTTGCCGTCGTAGCGGATTTCACCCGCCGTGGGCTTGTACAGCTGCAAGATGGTGCGGCCAACGGTCGTTTTGCCGCAGCCGGACTCACCGACCAGACCCAGCGTTTCGCCCTTGTTAATGGTGAAGGATACGTCATCCACCGCTTTGAGCGGCTTGGAGCGGAAGAAGCCCATGTTAATATCGAAGTATTCCTTGAGCCCTTTCACCTCCAGCAGCGGCTGGTGCATCTTTGCCTCAGACACAGGGAACGCCTCCTTCCTCCGTGATACTGCCATCCTCCAATCCTTGCTTGACATTCATCCAGCAGGTGGCCATGTGATTCTCGTTGATGAGCATGCGCACCGGCTTTTCGCGCAGGCACATTTTCATCGCCGCCTCACAGCGCGGTGCGAACGGACAGCCCTTGGGCATGTTCAGCAGGTCAATGGGCGTGCCGGTAATCGGCTCCAGGCGCTGACCATTGTTTTCCGCCGTGGGAATGGAGCGCATCAGGCCCTTGGTGTACTCATGGCGCGGATTGTAGAAGATTTCGTCTGCCGTGCCCTGCTCGCAAATCGAACCGGCGTACATGACAATCACTTCATCGCACATCTGTGCCACAACACCCAGGTCATGGGTAATCATGATAATGGCCATGCCCAGCTTCTTTTGCAGGTCACGCATCAAATCCAGAATCTGCGCTTGAATCGTCACGTCCAGGGCGGTTGTCGGCTCGTCCGCAATCAGGATGTCCGGCTCACACGCCAAAGCCATGGCAATCATCACGCGCTGACGCATACCGCCCGAAAGCTCAAAGGGGTATTGCTTCATGCGCTTTTCCGGCTCGTTCACGTTAACCAGCTGAAGCATTTCCAGCGCGCGTTCCTTCGCCTCGCGGCGGTTGCGCTTGGTGTGCATCAAAATCGCTTCCATCAGCTGATGGCCAATGGTGTATGTCGGGTTCAGGGAGGTCATCGGATCCTGGAAGATAATCGAGATGCGGTTGCCACGCACCGTGCGCAGCACCTTCTCGTCCGCACCGACCAGCTCCTGACCATCAAACTTGACGCTGCCGCCCACGATTTTGCCCGTCGGCGCCAGAATCTGCATCACGGAATAGGCCGTCACGCTCTTGCCCGAACCGCTTTCACCCACAATGCCCAACACCTTGCCATGATCCAGGCGGAAGGAAACGCCGTCCACTGCCTTGACCTCGCCCGCGTCAGTGAAAAAGGATGTGTGCAGATCATTGACTTCCAGCAATGACATTTCGTTTCTCTCCTTTCATCAGGCGTTGAGCTTGGGGTCAAACGCATCGCGCAGGCCGTCGCCGAACAGGTTCAGGCTCAGCACAATCAGACAGATGACCACAGCCGGGATAATCAGTCGATAGGTGTAGGAGTAGATGCCGTTAAGTGCATCCGACGCCAGGGAGCCAAGGGACGGCATCGGTGCGTTCACGCCCAGACCCAGGAAAGACAGGAAGCTTTCCGTGAAGATGGCGTTGGGAATCTGCAAGGCGGTGGAAATAATCACAACGCTGATGCAGTTGGGCAACAGGTGCTTGCGGATAATCCAGCTGGCCTTTGCGCCCGTGGCCTGTGCGGAGAGGACGTATTCCTGCTCACGCAGGGAGAGCATCTGGCCACGAATCAAGCGCGCCATGCCTACCCAATACAGCAGACCGAAGACGATGAACATGCTGATGATGTTCGAGCCAATCTTCTCCAGAATGGTGCCTTCCACATGCAGCACCTGTCCCAGCACCACCGAGAGCAGGATGATGACCAGCATGTCCGGCAGGGAGTAGATAATGTCCACCACGCGCATGATGAACAGGTCAACGCGGCCACCGAAGTAACCGGCGATTGCACCAATCATCATACCAATCACCAGCACAATCAGGCTTGCGAAGAAGCCAACGGCCAGCGAGATGCGCGTGCCATACACCACACGGATGAAGTAATCGCGTCCATGTGCGTCTGTGCCGAAGATGTGTGGGAAGACGCTTTCACCGGCGTCAATCTTCTTCAGCTCCGTCTTGCCATACTGGAAGGGCGCGAGGTTGTTGTAGCTGTTGTCCATCGGGCGACCCTTCGTCTGACCCAGCATCTGGTCATAGGAATACGGCCAGAAGAACGGAATCAGGATGGAAGACAAGGTAATAATGACAATCAGAATCAAGCTGATGGTTGCCACCTTGTTCTTGAGCAGGCGCTTCACACCATCCTTGAAGAAGGTGGAGGACGGACGCATGCGGGAGATGACTTCCTTCTCCTCATCCGTTGCTTTCAGGAAGGAATCCACATCCAGATGCAGTGTGAAAGGTTTTTTCTCGTTCATCATGACGCTTTTCCCTCCTTAATCATACTCAATGCGCGGATCGACCACCTTGTAGAGCAGGTCGCTGATCAGATTCATAATCACAATCAGGGACGCAAGGAAGATGGTCGTGCCCATAATCATCGTGTAGTCACGGTTGGTGATGCTGGACACGAACTGACGGCCAATGCCCGGCACGGCGAAAATCTGCTCCACGACCATCGAGCCGGTGACGATGAACGCCAGCATCGGGCCGAAGTAGGTAATGACCGGAATCAGCGAATTCTTCAGCGCGTGGCCGAAAATAATTTTCCATCCGGGAACGCCCTTTGCACGCGCCGTGCGGATGTAATCCTGTCCCAGCACGTCCAGCATCGAGGAGCGCGTCAGGCGCGTGATGTAGCTCATCGGATAGAGCATCAGGGTGACGATGGGAAGAATCAAGCCTTCCGACGTTGCGCCGTTGGCTGGCACCCATCCTAATTTCACCGAGAAGATAATTAACAGGAATGACCCCATGATGAACGATGGCATAGACACGAACGCTGTCGTAATCACCATGATGACCTTATCCAGCACCGTGTTGCGCCGCAGTGCCGCCACAGCGCCCAGGATGATGCCGATGAAGGCCGCGCTGAACGCCGCAATCAAGCCGAGCTTTGCGGAGGTCTTCATGCCATCCAGGATGACATCCAGCACCTGACGGCCGCGCTGCTTCAGGCACGGGCCGAAGTCCAGCTTCGTCACCACATCCCGCAGGTAGGTGATGTACTGTTCGCCCAGCGGCCGGTCAAGACCGTACTTGGCCTCCAGCGCCGCCTGCGCTTCTGCCGAGATGGCTTTCTCACTGGCGAACGGACCGCCCGGAATCGAATGCATTACGAAGAACGTGACCGTAATGACAATCCAGATTGTCAACAGCGCCAGCAATACACGCTTGATGACATAAAACAGCATCTTGGAATTCATCCTGCTTCACCTTTCCGGCATCAGTCCGGCGAATTTTGCATCTTCGCCTACCTATACCTGCGTTTTCTTTCTCTACCGACGCATTCTTGAAGACGTCGATGCTTTATTATGATGCATCATATGATAAATTGCAAGTGTTTTTCTGCACTTTCAATGTATTTTGGATTGTTCTTTTCATGTATTTGAATTTTCACTATCTCAACAATTCATTTTTGCCATTTCAAGCAATTGCAGGCGACAAATATCGCCCATTTTGCCCATCCTTTGGTGCAAAAACACAAAAAGATGCTGTTGCAGCGTTTGATTCTGCAACAGCATCTCGTTTTTGTTTTGATTTTGTGATTACTTGCGCAGCGTAATCACAATGTGGCGCTTGGGTTCCTCACCCTCGGAGTGCGTTTCCACCAGCTCATTGGGCTGGAGCGCGGAGTGAATCACGCGACGCTCGTAGGGGTTCATGGGCTCCAGGCTGACCTTGCGGCCCGTCTTGATGGCGCGGTTCGCCATGCGGTTCGCCAGACGCATCAGCGTGTCTTCACGCTTTGCGCGGTAGTTCTCCGTGTCCAGCGTCACGCGCGTATAGGGCGACTGGCCCTTGTTGATGCGCAGGCTCGTCAGATACTGGAGCGCGTCCAGCGTCTCGCCACGGCGGCCAATCAGGATGCCCAGCGTGTCACCGGTCATCTGGACGAAGATGTTGTTCTCCTTGTCCAGACCCACGGCCACATCCACCTCCACACCCATCAGGTGCGTCAGCTCCTTCAGGAAGCTCTGCGCCTGACCGGCCAGAGAAGCAGGATCAACCTCGTCGTTAGGAATCATGGTCACGACGGGCTTTTCCAGCGGCTGCACCGGCGCCTTGGGCGGCAGGGGCTTGCGCTCCGCCTTGGCGGGCTTGTTTTCGCCATCCTGCTTGTTCTGGCGCGGCTGCTTTTCCTTGCGGGGACGGTCGTTGCGGTTGCGGCGCTGCGCAGGACGCTCGGTCGTTTCCTCTGCGGTTTCAACCGGAGCGGCCTCGGTCACGGGCGCTTCGACCTTTTCTTCGGCCTTAGGCGCTTCTGCCTTGGGCGCTTCGGCTTTCGGAGCTTCCGCCTTCGGAGCTTCCGCCTTGGGTGCTTCCACCTTCTCGGCCTTGGGCTGCTTGGGCTGCTTCGGCTGAGCAGGCTTGGGCTGCGCAGCGGGCTTGGGCTGCGGCACAGGCTTCTCCTCCACCTTCACCGAGTCAATCAGGTCGGCCAGCGGATCTTCCTCCTCAACCTCCTCCGTCTCCTCCTCACGGAGCGTCAGGCGGAGCTTGCAGGGACGCGAGCCAAACAGACCGAACAGACCCTTGCTGCCCTCTTCGATGGTTTCCACCGTCACATCGGAAATGGTCGCGCGCAGGTATTCCAGGCCGTTCTGCAAGGCTTCCTCGTAGTTTTTGCCAGTTGCTTCGTAGATTTTCATGGTTTTAATCTCCTTTGACTAGCTCTCTTCCAAACCATTGCAACGCGCAAAAAGCACATGCGCATGCCATGATTTCGTCAAGAAGTAGCATTACTTCAAGGAACCGGTATTTTTCTTCACGGGGTTCGCCGCGGCAACGGCATCCTTGTGATCCAGGTACAGGTTGATGCACTTGGTCTGCACCATGGAGATGATGTTGACCGCCACCCAGTACAGCGCGAAGACAGCATTGTAGCTAAAGCACAGAATCAGCGTGAAGATCGGGAAGAAGTAGTTCATGAACTTCATGCTGCTCTGGGTCTGCTGCGCCTGTTCGTTGTTAGCATCGGCGGGCGTGGCAGGATTCAGCTTGGTCATCAGGTACTGACCACCCGCAGCCAGCAGCGGCAGGATGAAGTAGCCGTTGTAGTTCTTGTAGATGTGGATGTTCAGCAGCGGAATGTAGAGATCCGGATACGCATACACCATGTCGGAATATGCCGGCACATTCTGCATGGCCGCATAAATCTGCTCAATGGTGCTGCTCAGGGTGCCACCGGCGAAGGATTCCGCCGTCAGCGTCAGGCCCTTTTCGGACAGGAGTGCCAGCGTCTCCTGCGGCAGGGAGTTGAACACGGCCAGCCATTCATTCGTCGGGATGGCACGCAGGGAGCTCAAATCCGGCCACATCGCGGAGAACGGAGAGTCGGGCATCCACACGTTCTTGACCCACAGCCAGGACTCAACCACCGGGTTGCCCGTGGCAATGATGTCAAATGCCTGCTGCACCAGATGCTCATTGGCAACCATGCGCATGGCGGTGAACATGGCAATCAGAATCGGGAAGCTCAGCAGCATCGGCCAGCAGGAGGACAGCGGGGAGACCTGCTCCTCACGGTACAGCTCTTGCAGCTTGCGGCTCATCTTCTCCTGATCCTTGGCGTACTTTTCCTGGATTTTCGCCTGCTTGGGAGCAATCTTCTGCATCTTGCGCATGCCGACGCGGCTCTTGTAGTCAAACGGCATGACGACCAGACGAATCAGCAGCGTGAACAGCACGACCGACCAGCCGTAATTGCCCACGATGCTGTAGATGCCCTCCAGAATCGTCTTGAGGAACTCGTTGATAGCGCTCATGGATTCATTCCTTTCTCATTGTGGTCAAACCATCCTCCGGCACGGGATCGTAACCGCCCTTGGACAGAGGGTTGCAACGCATCAATCGCCATGCGGCCAGCCGGGACCCCTTGACCATGCCGTAACGCTCAATGGCCGTTTGAGCATACTGGCTGCATGTAGGGGTGTAACGGCAGCACGGGCCGCCCTTGACCGGACTGATGACATTGCGGTAGAAGGAAATGCCCCAAAGAAGAGGGTTTTTCATGGCACATCAGCACTTTTCGTTCCCTGCGCAGGCAAAACGCCCTGCTTTTTCAGCAGGTAGCGCACATCCCTTTGCAAGGAGGAAAAGCTGGCCTGTGCGGCTGAAGGTCTGGCGACGATGACGTACAGGCCGTTTTTCACATCCCCCAGATAGGGCCGAAAGCATTCCCGCAGGCGGCGCTTGACCTTGTTGCGAGTCACCGCATTGCCTACTTTCTTGCTGACGGAAAAACCGACCTTCATGCCGCGCCCCTTGGCAACAAGCATGACCAGATCCCGACAGGCGACGCTCCGTCCACGATGGTAGACATACTGGAACGCCTTGTTTTTTTGCAGCCGATAACGTCTTTCCATGGGTAACAATCCTTCATTCTCAATCTAAAGCGCGGACAGAAGAAGCGCAAGCAGCGTTTTCCGTCCCCTGCTTACAGAGGCTTTGGGGCCGAAAGCACGGCAACACCGACTTTCGGGCATATTGGAAAAGCGCGCCCGACAGCGTACCGCGTGGGTACATCGGGCGCGCTTCATCCACGAATGGAGCGCAAGCCGCCAAAGCGGCCATGCATCCTGTGGCGACGAGCCGTGACGGCGCGTCATTGTCACTTAAACGTCTGAACTCTGACCCGTGAAAGGGGCAAATATTAGACAGTCAGGGACTTGCGGCCGCGACGACGGCGAGCAGACAGCACACGACGGCCGTTCTTGGTGGCCATGCGGGCGCGGAAGCCATGCACCTTGCTGCGCTGACGCTTCTTGGGCTGGTAGGTACGGAACATAGTCAACACTCCTTACAAATCAAATTCAGTAACCGGAAAATAGCATTTTCCGGGGCGCTACAATACAGCCTTTACAGTATACCGAATTTTCGCTCCTTTGTCAAGGCTTTGACCATGACTTTTTTTCGGCTTCCCACGCCCAAACCGCACATTCTGTGTGCAATTTGTCACAGATGCTTCCTTTTTACTTTCATTCAGCGCTTTTTGATGGGATGGCGGATGACGGTTTTGCGCTTTTCCGGCGCAACACGACGCGCGTCGGAGAGGTAAATCTCGTGATGATAGCGTGACGCGGACAAATCCGTCTCGTATCCGTTCTCCTGTAGGAAGGCATCCATCAGCGCGATAGTCGCCGGTTCATCATCATAGGACCCGATGTGCATGCACTGCACGCAAAGCCCTTCCTGATAAGTGAGGAACTCCACCTTGGAGAAGTCCGTTTTCTTTTTTTGCGTCGCCTCGGCCACGGCCCAATCAAAATCAGCCTTCGTGACAAAATCCGGCAAACGAATCAGGGCAATCCACCGGAACTGCTCCTTGTGCGTGTAGTCAATGTCGCTCCTGCCATCCTGCCACCAGAAGCCTTCCAGCGGCGGCACGACGTAATCGAAATACCCTTCGATGCGGTGATCGCCCATTTTGCTCATTTTGATGGTGAACGCTATGCCGTAGAGCAGGCTCATCGCCTGCTGATATTCGCCGCCCGCCTGATTCGGGTCGCCCTGACCGCGCACCGCCAGAAAGTTCATCATCGGCACATCGACAATGCCCGGACGCTTCTTCGGCAAATAGAATTCTTTGTATTCCTTCTTGTAGTCAAACGCCACGCTCATCTTCTCCCCTTCCGATTGCCACGTGCATGGCAAACGCCAACAAGCAAAGCGCAGGATAGTAGGTTCCCATACAGGCATGATTTGTCCAATTCCAAAGACCGATAAACCATGAAAAAACAAGCATCAGGTCAGAGAAGAAAAACAATGCACTCGCTATCGCTATGGTGATTGTCAACCGATCCTGTTCCTTCATAAGATTACCGATTGCCTTGCCCAGCATACAGGAAATAATGAGTGCATACGCAATGCAAACCACCCGCAGCATCGGCACATCAAAGGAAAGAAGTGGACAGAAAAGCAAAAACAGCAATGCACCAAGAAACAATATCCCACTTGGAATCAAATCGCTTGCACGCCATTTTTGCAGGAAACAGTACGCAATCAAAAAGCAGATATGACCGACCGCAAAAGCCGCTGCGCCAAGTATGAAGTTCGAATCAATGAAAACATCTCCAAGAAACGCCAGAAACAAGCCCATGGACACAGCAATACAAAATCGCTTGTTGCCTTGCTTTGACACCAGCGCATGGCAAAGATTAATCGCCCAAAGCAAGGTAAAGCCACCGCTACAAACGCATTTCAGTGAAAACAGAAAGCCGTTGCGCTGGTACAGGTTGTTCAGTGCAAGAATGGCGGCAATCATAGCGATATTCACCATGCACATTGCTTTTGCACCCAGTCTCTTCATTGCATTCTTCACGCATCCTTACACTATTTTTATTAAAATTTCGATTCTGTTCAAGGCATCGGGCAATTTTTTTCGGGAATGCTTATCTGCTTGCAGGAGACGCATCCTTTTTCGACACCACAATCATCTGAATTTCATTTTCGCCGCCGGGCGTACCGTCGAATTTGCCGTATACCGTATCGACGTGCATGTTCCGCTGCTCCATGATTTGCCGCACCTCTGCCGCATGATACAGGCGAATCGGGTCGCCCGCGCCAAAGGAAGGCGCTGTCAACGCTTGACCGTAGGCAAAGTCATTTTGGCCATACAGCATGATGTTCGTTTCCGGATTCCACTCAAAGCGCGATAGCGTCAAGCCCTTTTTGCCCGCATCCCATAGATTGCAGGGAAAATGGCTGTCGGCATAATCGGCGTTCATGATATCCATCACATGCTGACCACCGGGACGTAGGGCACGCGCAATCACATCGAAGATTTTCAGATTTTCCGCTTCATTTTCCAAATAGCCAATCGCGCCATCGCCCAAATTCAGCACCACATCAAATTCTTCCGCAAACGGCACTTCCCGCACGTCCATGCAGTGGAATTCCGCCGGCAGCTGCTCCTGCTGTGCCTGCTTTTGCGCATCGGCCACATAGTCCTTGGTAATATCCACGCCCACAACGGAGAAGCCACGCCGCGCCAGCTCCAGGCTGTGTCGACCAAAGCCACACGCCAGGTCCAGAATCCGTTCACCGCCCTGCAAATGCAATGCCTTGATGAGGAAATCAACCTGCATCACCGTTTCCTCTGTCCAGGACTGGTTTTTGATGTCCAGCGTCCAAATTTCCTTGTACCAGCTTTTGTTCTTTGCAATCATGATGCGTCGCTCCTCTCTATTATATCGTTTTTGAAACAGCAATTCTCGTTCTGGAATTTCCCTCCAACAACAGGGGTTTTATTATACGCCTTGTTGTCCATCCTGTCAATTCATTTACCTCCTATAAAACGCACATTGTGACGTTTTTTTCAAACAACCTGCGTATTTTTTCGCAGAAAAAGTGCATTTTTGCCTTTACAAGGCGGTTTCTTTGTGCTATACTGTCATGCGGTACTCAAAGCAATCCTTTAATCCCAGCACGAGAGGCTGGAAAGGCACGCAGCGAACCGAAGAAACAGACGGCCATCCTTTGGACAAAACGCCGCCTGATGAACGCGAACAACGCGCCTTTTTCTGCCACCCGGCGGGAAAGGCGTTTTCTTTTTGGCTGCGGCGCGTTCGTCGCTCCGACAGCACGCACAAGGAGGCAAAATAACATGATGAACATGAATGTGGGAATCCCCAAGGCACAACTGATGGCTGGCGACGCCATGAACCGCGCCCTGACGCGCATGGCACACGAAATGATGGAGCAGCTGATGCCCCTTGACAATGTGGTGCTGGTTGGCATTCGCCGTCGCGGTGTGCCGCTGGCGCAGCGCCTGTCGGATATTATCGAAAAGTATGAGCATGTGCGCATTCCCGTGGGCGAGGTGGATATCGCCATGTACCGCGACGACCGCGATCCGGCACAGCTCAACGTTGAGGTGCAGGAGAAGCACCTGCCCGTGGACGTGACCGGCAAGGTGGTTGTGCTGGTGGACGACGTGCTGCACACCGGCCGCACGGTTCGCGCTGCCATGGACGCGATTCTCGATCAGGGCCGTGCGGCACGCATTTGCCTGGCCGTGCTGATTGACCGTGGCCATCGTGAGCTGCCGATTCGCGCTGACTTCGTGGGCAAGAACGTGCCGACCTCCAACAATGAGCAGATTGGCGTGCAAATGGAGGAAATCGACGGTGGCGACGGCGTGGCGCTCTACGACGGCCGCATCACTCGCTAACCCCTTTTGATTGCTGCTCCGCGGGCTAGCGGAGTTCAATAGCGCATTCATTTGAATGTAGCTTCTCATTTGACCATGGAGGAAGGACGGTACTACCATGAAAACCCAAAAGCTTTCACCGGCAAAGTTCACCCTGCTCAGCTTCCAGCACATGTTCGCTATGTTCGGCGCGACGGTACTTGTGCCGACGCTGACGGGCCTGTCCGTTAGCGCGACGCTGCTGTTCGCAGGTCTGGGCACGCTGCTGTTCCACCTGATTACCGGCGGCAAGATTCCCGCATTCCTCGGCTCCAGCTTCGCCTTCCTGGGCGGCTACTTCGCCGTGAAGGCCATGCCGCAGTTCGCTGACGGCACGATGAACTGGATTCCCTACGCGGGTGTGGGCGTGGCGGTTGCTGGCCTGCTCTACGCCGTGGTGGCCCTGCTGTTCAAGATTTTCGGCGCGCAGAAGGTCATGCGCTTCTTCCCGCCGGTCGTGACTGGCCCGATCATCATCGCCATCGGCCTGATTCTGTCCAACAGCGCAATCAACAACTGCGCTACCAACTGGTGGATTGCCCTGCTGGCGCTGGCGCTGGTGGTGTTCTTCAACATCTGGGGCAAGGGCATGCTGAAGGTTATCCCGATTCTGCTGGGTGTTATTGGCTCCTATCTGGTGGCTGCCCTGACTGGTCAGGTGGACTTCCAGCCCGTCCTGGATGCCGCCTGGTTCGGCCTGCCCTTCCAGTGGAAGGATACCGCGTTCTCCCTGGTTGGCAATGCTGACATGGCGACGCTGATCACCTGCGTGATTACCATCGCCCCCATCGCTCTGGCGACCATGATGGAACACATTGGCGACATTTCCGCCATCTCCTCCACCGTCGGCGAGAACTTCATCGAGAAGCCCGGCCTGCATCGCTCCCTGCTGGGTGACGGTCTGGCCACGGCCATGGCGGCGCTCTTTGGCGCTCCGGCCAACACCACCTACGGCGAGAACACTGGCGTTCTGGCGCTGACCCGTGTGTACAATCCCTCGGTTGTCCGTATGGCGGCTGTGCTGGCTGTTATCTTCTCCTTCTGCCCGAAGTTTGCGGCATTGATTTCCTGCATGCCGGCCGCGACCATCGGCGGCGTTTCGCTGATTCTCTACGGCATGATTTCCGCCGTTGGCGTGCGCAACGTGGTGGAAAATCAGGTGGACTTCACCAAGAGCCGCAACGTTATCATTGCTGCGCTGATTATCGCGCTGGCGCTGGGCATCAACTTCTCCAGCGCGCTGGGCTGCGACACGGTTAACGGTGCGAGCGGTGCGATTTCCTTCACCATTGCTGGTGCGAATGTGAGTCTTTCCGGTTTGGCGGTTGCCTCTCTGGTGGGCATCATTCTGAATGCGATTCTGCCCGGTAAGGACTATGTTTTCGGTAAGTCTGAGCAGGGCGACCAGTCTGTGAACTTCAAGGTCTAATGAGATAAAAAATGATGAAAGCGGGAGAATTGCTAATGCGATTCTCCCGCTTTTTAACACAACAACAAAAAATCATCCAACCTCCACGCGGAAGCTGTCCAAAATCGTCGCCAACCCAATCGCGAAATGGGTTTCGAAAGGGCCAATGGCCCTTCGCAGGTGCAGGGCAGCGCCCTGCTGGGGTCTGGGGTAAAACCCCAGAAGTGCAATCAAAAAAGCGTACTCAATCCGCTGCACAGACCAGCAAAGCACGCGCTCGCAGAGTCGCGGAGACCAATTTTCTTCCCTCATGGCAAGAAACAAGCATGATTTTTGAAGAATTGCTTGGATTTTTCTATTGGGGCTAGATTTTGTCTGCTAGAACCAGAGGGCTTTCCGGTCGCCCTCTGGACTCCTTCGGATTCCTCGTTATTGGAATTGAATTGGTATGTGGCAAAGGGGTTGAAGGTTTTTTTCGTAGTTGTGTTGGCTTTTCGTGTCCGTTTTTCTGTATATAATACCCCTCCAAGTCCGTTGAGCTTGGAGGGGTGTTGTTAGTTATGCCTGTACAGCGCAGGCGTCGTTGTAGAAGGCGTTCATGGCTTCTTCCGTGGGGAAGTTGGCCACGTACATCATGTTGCCCATCGCACCGGAAAGGGCGTCGGGAACACGACCGACCATGCGCATCTGGACGGCGTATTTGCTGACAAGCTGCTCGTGGGATAGACGGAAGTGCTTGCCGTCGCGACGACCTGCGAAGGCGCAGAAGGCGTGTTCACCTTGCGGCGTCAGCGTGCTGTCGTAGGCAATCATGTCGGCCCAAATCTTGTACACGTCGGTGGAATTGGCGAAGTTCATCATGTCCGGCGAGAAGCCACCGCACGGACGCATGTTGACCTCCAGCGCCACCACGTCGCCCTTCTTGCCCATCGAGGGCTGATCCTCGGTCAAGCGGAAGAATTCAAAATGCACAAAGCGGCTGCGGACACCGAAGGACTTGACCGTGGCGCGACCGGCGCGGCGCACGTCGTCGTGTAGCTCCTTGACGATGTAGTAGATGGAGTTGTCGTCGTTGTTCACCACGTCCATGATGGAGAAGGGCGTCACGTTGCCCGTTTCAAAAATCGGTTCACCCTGGCTGTTGATGATGGCGTCGTAGCTGTTCACTTCCGCATGGATGAATTCCTCCATGATGTAGGAGACATTCTGCTCCCGAACGGAAAGGAAGTGGCGAAGCTCCTCGTCGCTGGTCAGCTTGTAGGTGTGGGATGCGCCCACGCCGTTGTCGGGCTTGACAATGACCGGATAACCGACCTCGGCAATGAATTTCAGACAGCCTGCTTCATTGTCCACCAGATGATACCGCGCCGTCGGAATGCCCGCACGCTGGTAGTATTCCTTCATCTTAGACTTGTACTTGATGCGCGGCATGTCGCTGGTCTGGAAGCCGCTGGTGATGTGGAAATCCGTGCGTAGCATCGCGTCGCGTTCCAGCCAGTATTCGTTGTTGCTTTCCAGCCAGTCGATGCGGCCGTACTTGCTGATGAAGAATGCCACTGCACGGTAGACCTCATCGTAGTTTTCCATGCTGCCGACCTTGTAGTACTCGTGCAGGGCGCTTTTCAGCTCCGGCAGGAGCGTATCATACGGCTGATCACCAATGCCCAGCACGCGCAAGCCATTCTGGCGCAGCTGATGGCAGAACTGCCAGTAGTTCGTCGGGAAGTTCGGAGAAATAAACACAAAATTCTTCATGACTTATCATCGCCCTTATTTTCAGATTACAGAATATGCTCCACGTGGTAGCGTACCTGCTGATACCACCAGTCCCAATCGTGCTTCACGTCATGTCCCCAGATGTCGAACCAGACGTGAATGTCCTTCTGCTGGCAAATGTCGCGCAGACGGAAGGTGCTTTCCGGCAGCTCCCATGCACCCTGACCCACAACAATGACCGCCTTGTGCTGGTTGTACATCTGGATGAACGGATGGTCCGGCGCAATGCCCGACAGGTAGTCCACCGGCGAATTGGCATACACCAGCTCATCCATGTAGCCGGGGAAGCCGTAATCGCTGGTGTAGATACCGCTGAGCGCAAGCAAGCCGTCGAACACCTCCGGATGGCGGAAGTAGAGATTCGCCGCATGCGTCGCACCCAGGCTGCACCCGAAGGCAATGATGCCCGGCTGCCCATCCCAACCGTTGCGGTCGTTCGTCATGGACTGGATGAAGGGCACGACCTCCCGCACGATGTAGTTCATCCACGCCTCGTGGCGGCGAATGCGGTCGTGCGCGTCGTAGGTGGCGGAGTATGTCTCCTTGTCGAGTGTGTCGATGGAGAAGACCATGCAGCGCCCGCTGTCAATCCACGGCGCCCATACATCCGTCATGTGGTAATTCTCAAAGTCAAAAAAGCGGCCATCCTGACAGGGAATGAACAAGACCGGACGACCCGCATGGCCGTACACCTTGATTTCCATTTCCCGCCCAACAGATGGGCTGAACCACTTCGTATAATAGGTCAGCATACGATTTCTTCACTCCCTTGGTTTATGCGCGATCATAGAACAGCACGTGCATGAAGAACGGAATCTGCTCCTCCCAGCATGCCTCGCAGTGATCGCCATTGGGCACAATGCGGCTGGTCAGCAGGACGTTCTTTTCCAGCAGACGGCTGGTCACGGCGGCGTACTGCTTGCGCATGTTGGCATGGTGGCCCATTTCACGCGAGCCGTAATCCATGTAGATAACGGTGTCCGGTGCAATTTCGGCCTCCCGCAGGTGCTTATCGAGGCGGCGCGTGGCGAACCAGATGCTCGGCGAGAGACAGGCCGCACGGGAATAGACGTGGTTGAACTCCGTCACCGCATACAGGCTCATCAGGCCGCCCATGCTTGAACCCGCAATCCATGTCGTTTCCCGACCCGGCAGCGTCGGGTACTTTTCGTCAATCATCTGCTTGAGCAGCGTGGAGTACCACTCCATCGTCGTCCGGCCACGGCCACGGATGTAGCCCAGCTTTTCATCCTCAAAGGTGAAGGGCGCATATTCCATCAATCGGCCATTGTTCGGCGAATGGTTGCAATCCACCGCCACGACAATCAGCGGCGTGTGTGTTGCGTCCAGATACTCCTTCATCCCCCAGCTCTTGCCAAAGGTCGCGTCTTCGTCAAAGAAAACATTATGACCATCGAACATATACAGCACAGGATAGCGGGCATCCGGGTTTCCCGCCGCCTCATCAGGCACGTATACATACACCGTCCGTCCCTCGCGCCCGGTTAGCTTCGGGATGGGCGTTGTCCATTTCTCAATCATGTTTCTTTCCTCGGTTGTTTTCGCGTTTTCGGGGATGCAAAGCGTTCCCCGATGACAGTTTAGCACAGCACGGCGCGCAACTCAACCGTTTTGCAGACAAAAAAATGCATTTCTACTGATTTTTTTGCTTTTCTGCTGCTTTTCACGTTCATGAGGAGCAAAATTCATCCTTTTCGCGTGTCCCTGGCAGAAAAAAATTTCGCTGCTGCCACGCACTTTCGCACATAGCAGCAGCGTTGATATTATCTTCTTCTGCGGTCGCAGGGGCGCGTCAGTACTTCCTGCATGACGATGGCCTGTACCATGGCATCCGCGCTGAAATCAAGCGTCAGTCCGGACTTTCCCTGCACCGGCTCTTCAGCCTGTAGCGGCTGATGCACCGGGCGCAGTTCCTCCTCATGACACTTGTCTGTGCCTTCGGGACTGTCATAGAGCATGCTGCCCGATAAATCCGCATCCAAATCGCACGACGGTGCCAGATGGGTATGCACCTTCGGCTGTGCGCTTTGCCGCACCTTCGGCTGTGCCTGAACAACAGGTGTTGCCGCAGGCGTCTGCGCCTTTTGCATCCGGACGGGCTGTACCGGTTTGGATTGTTGGTTGAACATAGCATCAACAACAGCTTCCGCCAGTTTCTTGTCTTTCGGATTTCTCGACGTCGAGCTGCTGACCTTCATTTTCGAGTTCTTCACCGCCACACTGATTACCACAATGATGAAGGCAAACAATGCGCCAAACAAGTCTTCCAAAGCTGTCCCTCCTTTCGGGTCATCGGTGACAGCTTACTTCTTCTCCGCGCCCGTAGTCGAATGCGTCTGCGGCGTGCTGGCCTTGGCAATGGAATCGCGCATGGTCGTGTCCGCAATCGTATTCTGCATCTGATAGTAGTCCATCACGCCCAGCTTGCCTTCACGCAGCGCGGCAGCCATAGCCTTGGGCACTTCGGCCTCGGCCTCGACAACCTTGGCGCGCATTTCCTGCACAGCGGCCTTCATTTCCTGCTCGTGTGCCACAGCCATGGCGCGGCGTTCCTCGGCCTTGGCCTGAGCCACGCGGCGGTCGGATTCAGCCTGATCCATCATCAGCTGTGCGCCGATGTTGCGGCCAACGTCCACGTCCGCAATGTCGATGGACAGAATTTCGTATGCCGTGCCAGCGTCCAGACCCTTGGCCAGCACCGTGCGGGAAATCAGGTCCGGGTTCTCCAGCACCTGCTTGTGCGTTTCAGCAGAGCCAACCGTGGTGACGATGCCTTCACCAACACGGGCAATAACGGTTTCCTCGCCAGCGCCACCGACCAGACGGTCAATGTTGGTGCGCACGGTCACACGGGCCTTGGCGCGCAGCTCGATACCGTCCTTGGCGATAGCGGCAACAACAGGGGTTTCAATGACCTTGGGGGTAACGGACATCTGGACAGCCTCGAACACATCACGGCCAGCCAGGTCAATCGCGCAAGCCTTTTCAAACGCCATCGGGATATTCGCACGCTGTGCGGCAATCAGGGCGTTGATCACGCGGTCGATGTTACCACCGGCCAGGAAGTGCGTTTCCAGCTGGGAGATGTTCAGTCCCAGACCAGCCTTGTTCGCCTTAATCAGCGGCTGCACCAGACGATGCGGCTTGATGTGGCGAATCTTCATGCCCACCAGAGAACCCATCGACACATGCACACCACTGGACAGAGCGGAAATCCACAAGCCCAGCGGAACAAAGGACAGGAACACGCAAATCAGAATGAACACAACAACCAGAATGCAAAAAATCATAGCCATACTTTCCATGATGAGTCTCCTCTCTTATTCTCCAAGTACTGTTCGGGGTGTGTCTCAAGCTTTGATAGGACGCACCACAATGCGTGCGCCTTCCACCTGAACGATACGAATGGGCGTGCCAGCGGAGATGAAGTCTCCTTCGCTGACCACGTTCAGTCGAACGCTGTCAAACTCCGCCATGCCCGTGGGGCGCAGGGCCGTGGTGGCCTCGCCTTCCTTGCCCAGGAAGACCTGCATGTCCTCTGCCGAGCGATAGCCAGCATCCGCACTTTCCGTGTGGCTGTTGACCAGACTGCTCCGGCTGAGCTTCCCTTTCCTGAGGGAATGGAGTGATGTGGAAATCGCGATTGCCAACACCGCCAGCACAATCAGCAGCATTCCCAGCGTCGCCAGTCCGCCATGCTTCTGCCACGTCAGGACAAGCGCCACCGCCTCCATCACAATGCCGGAGCATCCGGCAATGCCAAAGCCTGGCATCATTGCCTCCACAATCAGCAAGCCCATGCCGATGACGAAGCAGATGATGATGGGTAGATTCGCCGCGATAAATGTCAGAATTCCTTCCATAAAGAATGCTTCCTCCTTTCCACCAGATTCGGGAAATTGACCTTACGCTGATAGTATAACAGCTTTTAAGTTCCCGTTCCAGTGGTTTTGTCTGAAAGATACATTTTTGCGTCTGAAATGTCAACCGTCCTGCGCCGTTTCTGAATACACAACGGCCTTCAGGCGCTGTAAATCCTCCTGATACACGCTTTTGAGCGCAGGATTATAGATAATGGACGCCGGATGATACAGCGCAAAGAGCGGAAAATCCTGCGTCTGCTTGCCAGACAGGACGCGCACCGTCTGCACCTGTCCATGGCACTGGCCGATGGTTGTCTTCGCACCCGCCAACGCCTGCAAGGCCGTGTTGCCCAGCGTCACCAGCATTTTCGGCTGCACCAGCAGGATTTCCTCCTGCAAATACGGCGTGAAAAGTGCCAGCTCCTCACGATTCGGTGGACGATTCGATAAGCGCCCCTTTGCGCTCACCTTCGTGGGGCGAATCTTCACCGTGTTGCTGATGTAGATGCTCTCCCGCGCAATCTCCAGCACCGAGAGGAATTCATCCAGGTTGCGTCCCGCTTTGCCGACAAAGGGACGACCCTGCAACGCCTCCTGTTCGCCGGGTGCCTCTCCGATGAGCATTACCGGCGGATGGTCGCACTGTCCCTCACCCAGCACAATGTTCTTGTCCTCACCCGGCCATAATGGCGCAAAAAACGCTTGCATCCGCTCGTTGAATCGCTGCATGTGCGTTTTCCTCCTTATGATTTATATATCCGGATACCGTAGCGTCAGCGTCATGCCATCCGCCGCACAGGCTGTCTCCGGAAAGATGACCTGCGCATTTTCCAGAAACTCCTCCGGATTTTCCACCGAGGTCGAAAAATGCGTCAGCAGAAGCCGCTTCGTCTGCGCCTCCTGCGCCAGCTGCGCCGCCTCGCGGAAGAGCATGTGGCAGTTCTTGTGCGCCAGAGGAAGCTTCTTCTCCTCGCCGTACATGCCTTCCAGAATCATCAGGTCGCTGTCCTGTCCGAGCCTGACAATGTCCGGCACAGGGCGCGTATCCGTCGCATACAGAAAGCTGATGCCACGCCGCGATTGTCCCAGCACCTGCTCCGGCTTGTATGTCACACCGTCCAGCGTCGCCTCTTCACCGCGCTGCAATACGCTCCATAGCGTAATCGGGATGCCCTGCGCCCGTGCGCGTGCCGCATCGAACTTCGGCGGCCGCGAAAGCGCAAAATGATACCCGATGCAGGGCATTTCATGGCGCAGATAAAACGGCGTGATGGTCATGCCCAGCATCGAAAACGGCGATAGCGTATCGCACAATTCATGCAGCACAATCGGATACCCAAGCGCCGGTGCAATCACGCGCAGGCCATTGACCACACGCTCCAGTCCGACCGGGCCGTAAATGTGCAGCGGCTGCGTTCGCCCTGATTTCGTGATAGCCAGCAGCATTCCCGGCAGTCCGGAGCAATGGTCGGCATGATAATGCGTCAGCAAAATGGCATCAATACATTGTATGCCCCATGACAGGCGCTGTATGCCAATCTGCGTTCCTTCGCCGCAATCCACCACCAGCGCGCGACCACCAACGCGGACATACAAGCTGGCCAGCGCCCGGTCGGGCAAGGGCATCGTGCCGCCCGTGCCGAGCGTGCAAAGGTCAATCATTCCTTCTCCTCCAATCGCATTCCCTGTCGCATTACCGGCTCTTTTCCACCACGCAGGGGAAGCGCTCCGCAATCAGGGACAGATTCTGCTCCTCGCCACCAAAGGACGCATATTCCGTCAGCAGCGCCTTCACATCCTGCGCCGGCAGCGGAATACTGCCCGTGCGCTGCATATCATCCGCTGTGCAGGTGAAGACAACCGTCATCGTCTGCTCCTGCTTGCCCTTGCTCAACGCCTTCATCAGCGGCATGCTGTCACTCGTCATGACCAGCGCATAATCTTCCATATAAATACCGTCATACTCCGCCACCTCCGGCGTGACGGTGAAGGTGTAGCACTTGCCCTCCAGCGTCACCGACACCTGATCAGCCTGCATCGGCTCAAAGAGCGATACTGACAAGCAGATGCGAAGCGCCGCCACCTCCTGATCGGGCAAAATGATATAGTCCAGATTCGCAATCAGGTCATCCTCGCCGAATTCTCCCTGATACGGCATGCACATCGGGCGCACAATGGTATCTGCCGTTCCCGGAACAAGGCTGACGATGGCATTCTCCATTTCCTTGAGCGCCGAAAAATCAAATTCTGCCGCCGCGCTGATGCATCCCAGCATCAAAGCCAGCAGCAAGCAAAGCCATTTCTTCATTGTTTTGTTGCCTCCTTTCGCTCGTTGGCAAATTCCAGTATATCATTTTTTCCGGTGTGCCGCAAGGCATTTCCGGCTCTGTAACAGAAATCGACAATTTCCCTGCGTTTTAGGCACAAAAACAGGGAGAGCATTCCACTCTCCCTGTCATACTATTGATTATTTCACATCCATCTCATACCGGCCATACACCGTCCAGTCGCCCGGTTCAAGGACGTCTGTCGTGTCGGTCAGCTCGATGAGAATGTGTACCACGTCCGCGCCAATGTCGAGTGTGAACTTCATCGTTTCGTCCAGCTCGATCACTTCCACGCGCGTTTCGCCGTTCGCCAGCTGGTATTCGACGCGCAGGAATCGTGCGTCCAGCGCCTTTGTCACCTCGTCCAGCACAACCGTCGCGCGGAACATGCCGTCTTCGCAGACAATGTCCGTCAGGAACACCTGCTGCGCCTCGGCGACCGGACTGGCCACGGGACTTTCCGAAGCCTTTTCGCCCAAGGCCGGAATGGCCTCGCGTCGCGTGGCCGTGCAGCTCGCACACTTGAACAGGCGCGCACCGTCCTCGGTATCGGTCGCGGCCTTCACCACCACGCCCCAATCCCAGTTGTGGCGCTCCGTCTTGGTTGCACCGCAGCCCTCACACGTCAGCGTGTGCGTGCCGTCCCAGCCGTCCACGCCATTGACCCAGACATGCTCCACAATCATATCCGGAAGCGGAACGCCACAATCCAGACAGCGCGTCCAATGCAACTCCTCCGTCAGGCGCAGACATTGGGCGTTCGTGTGGTAGGTTTCCAAATCTGCAACACGCTCCCAGCACTTTTCGCAAATGCTCGGATGCTCCGTGCAAAGATGATAATGCCCTTCCCGCTCCGGATTCGGCGAACCGCACTGCGTGCAGAGCAAGGCGTGCGTGCCATCGCCCAAGTCGGCGTAATGCGCTTTTTCCCAGTCATGCTCGGTGTAGGTCTTTTCGCCGCAGTCGATGCAAATTTGCACATGCATGCCGTCGCCCGCATCCACCGGCAAGCCGTTGTGATGGCGAATGAGCAGGTTTGATGCCGCCTGTCCGCATGCACTGCAAACGCCGTCGGCCTCCGTGCAGTAGCGGGAATGCATTTCCTGCCCCGATGCTGCTTTCCCGCATGCGCGACATTGCCAGACATGCGTCTGTGCATCCGTCGGAACGGCGATAGCATCCGCATGCACGATGCACGCATCGGAGCAATCGCCACCGCATGTTTCGCACGCCGTTCCTTCCTGCGTGCAGGAGCGCGTGTGAATTTCGTACACCTTGTACCCGCAAGGCCGGCAATACCACCTGTGCGTGCCGTCGCCCAGGTCGGTGACGTCCAGGAGGCAATGCAGAATTGTCGAATGCTCATCCAGCTTGGCCTGACAGAGGACACACTCGCCCGTCATGCACCCGCCCTTATGATATTCCAGCCGTTCCGGGTTGAATTCGCCACACGTCTGGCACCGGATGCCGTGCATGCCAGCACCGTTATCCACAAGATTTCCCCAATCCCACACATGCTCGCATGCTTCGCCCTCACCAAGCGCCGTCCAGCTACACGCCACGCAGAGCAGCAGGAGCATACACCAGAACCACTTTTTCATCTTGCCAACCCCTTTCTTTGCCTCTTTTTACCTCGCTTTGGGTTTTATGCTTTATTCTACCATTTTCATCTGATTCTGTCAATCGTTTCCTGTTTTTTCTTGCGTTGTTTTTTCATCAAAAGCGGCATTTGTTTTAGTTCTTTCGATATTTTCGTTTGTTTTTGGAGAGAATCTTCCTATAAATACTTGTTTGTTGCGTGCTTGCCCTCTCAGTCGGCTAATGCCGACAGCTCTCCCAGAGGGAGAGCCAAGGGTGTGGTTCCCTGCCGGACTGCGT
>CAYXHF010000021.1:31908-41883 GCA_964464815.1 uncultured Faecalibacterium sp. | reverse complement strand
CAAGTAGCAACCAGAGGGCTTTCCGGTCGCCCTCTGGACTCCTTCGGGGTTCGCCATTTTTGGAGTTGGATTGGTTGTTGATGTAAGTGTTTCGTGTGTAAAATCTGTATGCTGTTCGTGCATCCCTTGCGCTTCCAGGAAGAATGTGGTATGATAGTGATAATAGAAGAAAGTCGATGAGGTGAAATAGCATGCTCGGACAGAATATGACCGAACAGACGGAAGCGATTGCTGCGTTGCGGGCGTTGATGACAGAGGGCGCGGAGAAGGAGGCGCTCGAAGGTGCTTTGTGGCGGGCGATTGTGGCGCATCAGGGCGTGACGTTCCGCACGGCGACGAGTTTGCCGTTTTGCTATCAGGTCAAGCAGGGCCGTAATGGTCGGCCGACACGTGAATTGCTGATTGATCGGCGGGAAATGAGTAAAACGCTGTCATGGAGTAGTATCCGGATGGCGTTTGAACAGGCGCTTGTCAAGGGCTATGTCGCAAGACCGAAGGCACTTGGGGATGTTCGGGGCGTGTCGTATGTGTATCCGCTGCTGTGGCGCTTCGGGGTGATTGAAGTGCCGCAGGATACGGCGCAGCGCATGACGCTGGATGGTCAGGTTGGCTTCCTGTACGAAAAGGAAGTATGCAGCGTCTCAGAGTGACGCCGGAGAAAATGGGACTTGCGTCGGAATGTGTTGTATGACCGCTGTGTAGCACTTGCGGACGAATAAAAGAAAATCTGTCTGGATGCGCGGTCAGAAGGAGCAGAGCGCCACGTGTAAGTCAAGCGTGACGGTGTCGGCAGCCTTTTGTGCCAGCGCATCCTTTTCTGCTGGCGACAAATCGTGGTTGAGTGGCGTCATGCGCACAAACGCATCCCACAAAGACGGCGTGACAGGCAGCACCTCGTGTACATGCACTTCCTGCTGCAAGGTCGTTTTTTCCCGGAGGTAGGCGTCCACCTGTCCTTCCTCGTAGGGTGACATGCCACGTGCGGCGCGAATCTCCCGCAGGTAATCCTGACCGGGATAGACCTTCACCAGCATGCCATTCGGGCCAAGGACGCGCCGGAACTCGTCATAATTGGCAGGCGTCAGGATGTCCAGCAGGACGTCAAATGTGCCGTCGGCAAAGGGCAGACGGCGCAGGTCGCCCACGCACCAGACGGCAGGTGCGATGTGATTGGTGGCTTGCAAAATGGCATCACTGCTGATGTCAATGCCCGCACCGCAGCAGTCCGGACGCTGGGTCAGCAGGGTGTTCAGATACCAGCCCTCACCACAACCGGCGTCCAGCAGCTTGAGCGGATGCGCGGGCAAAAGAGATAAAATGGCGCTGGCAACGGGCTGATAGCATCCGGCGTCAAAAACCTGCTGTCTGGCGGCAAACAGCGCACTGTCATAGAAGCTGTCGGGACGCACGGAAAGGAAGTTAATGAAGCCGCGCCGATTGACATTGACCATATGGCCATTGGGACAGCGGAGATTGTCGCCACTTTTGTCCAGCAGCGCACGACATGCCGGACAGGTCAAGCCGCGCAGGTCATTGATGGCGGTAAACAGCTTATCGCGCTTGGATAACATGAAAAAAACCTCCTTCTCCGCTGGACAAATGCGCCCAGACGGAGTACAATACGGGTGGAAAAAATGATAGAAAGGGTGACATTTTCCCATGTCGAAGATTGAAACCGTTCGTGCCGCCATGATGCAGGCGATGAAGGACCATCAAAAGGAACGCAAGGAGGCGCTGTCCCTGCTGCTGTCGGCGCTGAAAAACAAGGCGATTGACAAGCGTGCCGACCTGACAGAGGAAGAGGAAAACGCCGTGGTGCTGCGGGAAATCAAGCAGTGTCAGGAATCCATTGAGCTGGCCAATGGTCGCGAGGATATTGTGGCCGAAAACACCCTGCGCATGACGGTGTATCAGGAATTTGCGCCGAAAATGATGTCTGAGGACGAAATCGAAGCGGAAATTACCGCTGTCCTGCAAGAGCTGGCGCTGGAAGCCCCTACGGCCAAGCAAAAGGGTCTGATCATGAAGACACTGATGCCGCGTGTGAAGGGCAAGGCCGATGGTGCGCTGATTCAGACGGTGCTGGCGCGTCATTTGACAAACGCGTAATCGCGTTCCTGTCCATTATAGCAGAAAACCATGCGGGAAAACAGCGGCTGGTGAAAAAATGCGCCGCAAAATACGCAAAGGGAGAAGCATTCCGTGGCCGGTGGTGCGGAGTGCTTCTTTTTTGATGAGTGTGTGCGCCCTCTCAGTCGGCCAAAGGCCGACAGCTCTCCCAGAGGGCGAGCCAAGGGGTGCGCGTGCCAGACTTGATTGACGGCGCATGCAGGGTGGTGGCATACGGCATTCTGTTCCGGCAAAAGCATCGCCGCATGGCAAAAGCTTGTTGGCGACACGCGCTTGGCTCTCCCGCTGGGAGAGCTGTCACCGAAGGTGACTGAGAGGGCCGCGCCGCCTCCCGGTCGGAAAGGTCAGCAGAACGGCCACCGGACGAACCAAAAGCCGCGTGTTTTCCCGCTTGTCAACAATTGTGGGCGAAGATTGTAAACCTGGGCGGAAAAGCGCAGGAGGGTATCCCTTTATGCGAAAAAATGTGTTATAATCAAGTGTTAATGTAGCAAACAAATCATCAAGGAGGACAAGATGAAGGAACTAAAGCTGGCATGGCGATATGTCTGCCGCCATTGGTGGCAGTATGTGCTGGGCATTCTGGCGCTGTTCATGGTCGATGCGGTGAATGTTTATGTGCCACAGTTTACGGGCGAAATCACCAATGGCCTGGATCAGCAGCTGCTGGACTGGAATGGCGTGATGGCGCTGGTGTGGAAGATTGTCATCATCGGTGTGGTCATTGCAATTGGCCGCTTCGGATGGCGCTTCTTCCTGTTTGGCGCGGCGCGTTCGATTGAAAAAGAGGTGCGCAGTGACCTGTTTGCGCATCTGACAACGCTGTCCACACGCTATTTTAATGAGCATAAGACGGGCGACTTGATGGCGCACTTCACCAATGACTTGCAGGCGGTTCGCGCCCTGCTGGGTATGACCGTTATCAGCGCCTTTGACGCCACGGTCATGATGGTGCTGGTGCTTTGGAAGATGATGACGTATGTCAGCCCGAAATTGACGCTGGTGGCAGTGCTGCCGCTGATGGTGATTTTCTTCGGCGACTATTTCTACGGCAAGGCCATGCATAAGCGCTTTTTGGCCAAGCAGGCGGCCTTCTCCGGCCTGACGGATCAGGTGCAGGAGACGGTGTCGGGCATTCGTGTCATCAAAGCGTTCGTGCAGGAGCGCAAGGAGCTGTATGCCTTCGCCAAGACGACCGCCTTCACGAAGGAAAAGAACCTGGGCGTTGTGCGCCTACAGGCGCTGGTGATGCCCCTGCTGGACTTCATCGTGGGCTTTGCCAGCCTGCTGACGTTGATTTATGGCGGCTATCTGGCAATTTATGGCGAAATCAATGTCGGCCAGTTCATCACCTTCAACTCCTACGTGACGATGCTGGTGTGGCCGATGATGGCCGTGGGTGAGTGCATCACCAGCATCAGCCAGGGTCTGGCCAGCCTGCGCCGTATCGGCCAGATTTTCGACGCCGAACCGGAAATTGTGGATGGCAAGATGGTGGATGCGTCCATCAAGACGATTCAGGGCGATATTTCCTTCAACCACCTTTCCTTTGCCTATCCGGATCAGCCGGAGGTGCCGGTGCTGGAGGATGTGTCGGTGCATGTCAAGGCTGGCGAAACGCTGGCGGTGCTGGGCCGCACGGGCTCGGGCAAGAGTACGCTGCCGAGCCTGCTGATGCGCCTGTACGACGTGCCGGATGGCATGATTACCATCGACGGCCACAACCTGCGCGAAATTCCGCTCAAGACGCTGCGTGAGGGCATTGCGTGCGTGCCACAGGATAACTTCCTGTTCTCCGACACGCTGCAAAACAACATCGCCTTTGGCTCTCGGGACAAGTCGCTGGAAAGCGTGCAGCAGGCGGCCAAGGACGCATGCATCCATGACAACATCATGGACTTCCCGGAAAATTACCAGACGGTCGTGGGCGAACGTGGCGTGACGCTCTCCGGTGGCCAGAAGCAGCGCTCCTCGATTGCGCGTGCGCTGATGAAGGATGCACCCATCCTGCTGCTGGACGATGCGCTCTCCGCTGTTGACACGGACACCGAGCGCCAGATTCTGGACAACCTGCGCCGTCTGCGCGCGGGTCGCACCACCATCATCGTGGCACACCGCATCTCCACCATTCAGGATGCCGATCATATCCTGGTGCTGGACGAGGGCAAGGTGGAAGAATACGGCACGCATGACGAACTGATTAAGAACGGCAAGCTCTACTACAGCCTGTATCGCAAGCAGCAGCTGGAGAAGCAGCTTCGTGAGGAAGGAGACAGCGAACATGCCTAAGAAGCAGCAAAACGCGGAAGTGCAGGATGTCCGCTACAACGGCAACGCCTTCCTGCGCCTGATGAAGTATTTGAAGCCCTACTGGAAGACGGTGGTGCTGTGCTGTGCGCTGGTGACGCTGCTGACCGCCTTTGACCTGGCGCGTCCGCGCATTATCGGCGATGCGATTGACAAGTATATTACTCAGCAGAGTGCGCAGTCGCTCCCGCCGGAGGAACGCTTTCAGGGCATTTTGATGGCGGCCGGATTGTATGTGGCGATTCTGCTGCTGCAATTCCTGTGCAGTCGTCTGCAATACCTGAAAATTCAGGAAATGGGACAGAATATCGTCTACACCCTGCGCAATGAATTGCTGGCGCATGTGCAGAGCCTGTCGATGCGCTTCTTCGACCTGACGCCGGTCGGCCGCATCGTGACGCGCATCACCAACGATACCGAGGCGGTCAACGACCTTTACGCCAACACCATCGTGCGCCTGTTCCGTAACGTGGTCAAGATTGTGGCGCTGTCCGTCATCATGCTGATGATGAACGTGCGCATGGCACTGCTCTCCTTTGTGATGGTGCCGCTGCTGGCGGTGCTGACGGTCGTGTTCCGCAAGATTTCCCGCAAGACGTATCAGATTGTCAAGACGCGTGTTACGACGCTGAATACCTTCCTGAGTGAACACATCTCCGGCATGCGCGTGATTCAGATTTTCGCCCGTGAAAAGGAAAAGTGCGAGGAGTTTGAGGAGAAGAACGAGTCCCTGTACCGTGCTGGCGTGCGCGAAATGATGGTCTTTGCTATCTTCCGCCCGACCATTTATTTCTCCTCCATCATTGCGCTGGCCATCATTCTGGGTGGCGGTAGCGGCCTGGTGCTGGACGGAATCATCTCCATCGGCATGCTTTACACCTTCACCGACTACATCAACCAGCTGTTCAGCCCCATTCAGGAGCTGGCCGAGCAGTTCTCGACCCTGCAAAGCGCTATCGCGTCGGCAGAGAAGATTTTCACCCTGCTGGATGAAGAGCCGTTGCTGCACGACAAGCCGGATGCCAAGACGCTGCCGGCGGTGCGCGGCAAAATTGAATTCGATCATGTGTGGTTCGCCTATGACGATGTGAACTGGGTCCTGAAGGACGTGTCCTTCACCATCGAGCCGGGCCAGAAGGTGGCCTTTGTTGGCGCAACGGGTGCTGGCAAGTCCTCCATCCTGAACCTGATTGGCCGCTATTATGATGTGCAGAAGGGTTCGATTCGCGTCGATGGTGTGGATGTGCGTGACCTGACGCGCGAGCAGCTGCGTGCCGCCATTGGTCAGGTGCAACAGGACGTGTTCATCTTCACCGGCGACATTAAGAGCAACATCCGTCTGCGTGATGAGGACATTTCAGACGAAAAGCTGCATCTGGCCGCAGAATACACCAACGCATCGCGCTTTATCGACCGTCTGCCGGGCGGCTATGACGAGCATGTGACGGAGCGCGGTGCAACGTTCTCCGCCGGTCAGCGGCAGCTGTTGTCCTTCGCGCGCACGCTGGCGCATGACCCGACGATTCTGATTCTGGATGAAGCAACCGCTAACATCGACACCGAAACCGAGCAGTGGATTCAGGAGGCGCTGGAGCGATTGATGCAGGGTCGCACCTCCATCATGGTGGCGCACCGATTGTCCACCATTCAGCATGCCGACCGCATCATCGTCATGCATCATGGCCGCATCCGCGAATCCGGCACGCATCAGGAGCTGCTGGCGATGGACGGCATCTACCGCAAGCTCTATGAGCTTCAGCTGGCATAATACGAAGGAAGCTATGAATCATTCAGCAGCATGCTAGCGGCTGAATTTCAGCCATCTGCTTTTTGCAGAAATTCCGCTCGCTATCGTACTACCTCATTGATTCAGAGCTTCCCTAATAAGAAGGAGAAACAAGCATGAAAATCATCGTTTTGGATGGTGCTGTGGAGAATCCCGGCGATCTGAGCTGGGACGCGCTGGCGGCGCTGGGCGAATTGTCCGTGTATGACTACACCGCGCCGGAGCAGATTCTGCCCCGCATTGGGGATGCGTCGGTCATTCTGACCAACAAGACGCCCATCGACCGCGCGGTGATGGATGCATGCCCCAATCTGCGCTACATCGGCGTGCTGGCGACGGGCTTCAACGTCATCGACATTGCCGCGGCGCGGGAAAAGGGAATTGTAGTGGCCAATGTGCCCTCCTATGGCACGCAGACGGTGGCGCAGTTTGTCATGGCGCAGCTGCTGGAAATCTGCCACCGCGTCGGCCATCACAACACGGCGGTACAGCAGGGACGCTGGACGGCCTGCCGCGATTTTGCCTTCTGGGACTATCCGCTGATGGAGCTGGCTGGCAAGACCTTCGGCATTGTCGGCTATGGCCGCATCGGCAAGGCAACGGCGGAGCTGGCGCGCGCCTTCGGGATGAAGGTCATCTACTACAGCCGTCATGGCAGTGGTGAGGGCTACGTGACGCTGGATGAATTGTATGCGCAGAGCGACATTGTTTCCCTGCATTGTCCGCAGACGCCGGATAATGTGGGCATGATTGACAAAAACGCGATTGCCAAGATGAAGGACGGCGTGATTTTGCTCAACACCGCACGTGGCGGCTTGATTAACGAGCAGGATTTGCGTGAGGCACTCCTCTCCGGCAAGGTGTACGCGGCGGCATCTGACGTTGTGTCCAGCGAGCCGATTCGCGCGGATAACCCGCTGCTTGGACTGGACAACATGCTCATTACGCCACACATTGCATGGGCCAGCCACGAGGCACGCCAGCGCCTGATGGATACGGCGGTGGACAACGTGCGCCAGTTCCTCAACGGCACGCCCGTGAACAACGTGGCGAAATAACAAGGATGGATGGTGACGGTCATGGAAACCAGGACGATTCTCGCCTTCAATTTGTCCGCTGAGCGGCTGTCGAAGCTGCGTTTTTGCTGCATGAAGCTTGGTATGCGTGTGCAGGCTGTGCCGCCGGAGAAATTTGGCCAGACGCTTGCAGCCCTCTGCGGCCAGGCCGAAGAAACAGCGACGACGGAACCGATGGAGGCTACCATCTCCGGAGAAATGGTGTATTTCGCCTTCCGCGACCTGACGGCGGTGAATCGCGTCCTGACGACGATGAAGCAGCTGCGCATGCCGCCCTTCCGTCTGAAAGGCGTCATGACCGACACGAACCTGACGTGGACGCCGGTGCAGCTCTATCAGGAGCTGATGCAGGAGCATCAGGCACTCCAGCAGGGGCAGGTGCGCCACGAAGCCACGCAGGAGGACAAGTGACATGGAGATTTTGCTTTCGCCCGGCATGTCATTACAGGCCGCCATTGATGCGCTCCCTGTCGACGGTACGGCGGTAACGATTCGCCTGGAAGCAGGGGTATATCGCGAAAAGGTGGAGCTGCGCCGTTCGCACACGACGCTTGTTGGTGCGGGTGCGGAAAAAACGTGCCTGACCTGGTGTTCGGGCGCGACGGAAATCATGCCCGATGGCAAAAAGCGCGGCACATTCCGCACGGCGACGCTTCTCATCAATGCCGAGGACTGCGCCTTGCAGGGCGTGACGGTGGAGAACACCGCTTTCCCGCGCGAAGAGGTCGGTCAGGCCATTGCCCTCTATGTGGACGGCGACGGCTTTCAGTGCGACGACTGCGTTTTGCGCTCCTGTCAGGACACGCTATTCACCGCGCCTCTGCCGCCGCGCGAGGTGCAAAAGGACGGCTTCATTGGCCCGACCCAGTTCCTGCCGCGCATTCCGCAGCGTCAGGTGTACCGTCATTGCCGCATTCAGGGCGACATTGACTTCATCTTTGGCGGCGCGGCCGCATGGTTTGAGGAATGCGACATTGTGAGCATTGACGGCCTGCGCGACCACGGCGACAAGAAGGAACCGGCGTTGGGCTTCTGTACGGCGGCATCGACGCCCGAAGGGCAAGCGTTCGGCTATGTGTTCCATCACTGCCGCTTCATGGGTCAGGGTGTGCCCGACGGCGTGATTTACCTTGGGCGCCCATGGCGCGAATTCGCCAAGACGGTGCTGCTGGAATGCGAACTCGGGCCGCATATTCGCCCTGAAGGCTGGCACGACTGGAACAAGCCCGTTTTCCACGAGACAGGCTACTACGCCGAATACCGCTGCACAGGCGCGGGCGCGCAGGGAAACCGCGTCGCCTATGCGCATCAGCTGACCGACGCACAGGCCGCCGCCTACACCCTCGATGCCTTCTGGCAATCGTTGGCGAAAACATAAGCATAATGGTGCTTCTATGAAAAAAATGTCGAAATATACGCAAATCCTCTTGACAGAGTGATGATTTGGGCATTATAATAGCCATAATGACAATTGTGTCATTTGGTTTAAGGAGGATGACGACATGGAGTCTTACCTGTTCGCAGATGTTGAAGCTGCGGCGGATACAATGGTAGTGGAAGGATACCACAAGCCGGGCAGCCTAACCCGTTCCAGCGGCGCATGGATTCATGCGGCAGGTACGGCGATGTTTGAGGCCGGACGTCGGCCGATTAAGACGCAGGATCAGTGGGTCTGGTTCGCCGTGGAGGCGGGCGAGGCAACCCTCGTCTGGCAGGGACATGAGCTGACGCTGAAGAAGGAAGAAACCTGCTTCCTGCCCGCTGGCGGACGCGATGCGGCCTTGCAGATTGACGAGACGGTTCGCTGCGTGTGGATTGCGCTGGAAGGCCCGCTTGCCCCGATGGTGGTGCGCAAGATGGGTGCGCTGCTGCACATGCCGCTCAAGCAGGGCGCACTGCCGAGCCAGATGTACCTGGCCAAGCAGATTGTGCAGGTGATTGTGCGCCACACGGACACCAGCGACGCGACCTATCAGCTCCAGCACCTGATGTACGGCATGCTGGCGAGCCATTGGGGTCAGCCGGTTGCCATGGACGCGATGCTTTCCCACGAAATCGCCAAGGTGGTGGACACCCTGCGCGCCAATCAGTACAAGGACAATTTCTCACTGGCTGAAATGGCCGCGATTTCCCGCATGCCGATGGAAACGTTCCGCAAGCGTTTCGTCAGCGAAGTCGGTATGCCGCCGCTCTCCTACGTCCTGCATTGCAAGATGGAGCGCGCCAAGGAGCTACTGCGTGAAGAAGGTCACACCGTCCGTCAGGCCGGTATCGAAGTGGGCATGCAAGACCCCTATCACTTCTCCAAGCAGTTCAAGAACATCGTCGGCATCAGCCCCTCTGCTTTCATGAAGCAAGCCGCCAAGCCCGACGCCACCATCCGTGGTCGCAAGAACGAGAAGAAATAACAAAATCACCCCCACTGTCTTTATCAGCGCTACAGCTGGTAATGGCAGTGGGGGTTTTATATTTAGCTTGCAACAGTTAAAGTCAAGCTCCAGAGAAAGCGCGCGCCGAAGGGTTCCAATGGGCGACCGGAAAGCCCCTTGTTTGCAGCAACGAAAGACTAGTTCCATGAAAAAAACACCTTCAAAACGATTGCCACAAAACAATTCATCTCAAAAGAAGGCGACGCCGAAGGAGTCCAGAGGGCGACCGGAAAGCCCTCTGGATGCA
>CAYXHF010000021.1:0-31666 GCA_964464815.1 uncultured Faecalibacterium sp. | reverse complement strand
CCCTCTGGATGCAGCAACGAAAGACTAGTTCCATGAAAAAAGACACCTTCAAAACAATTGCTACAAAACAATTCGTCTCAAAAGAGGGCGACACCGAAGGAGTCCAGAGGGCGACCGGAAAGCCCTCTGGATGCAGCAACGAAAGACTAGTTCCATGAAAAAAGACACCTTCAAAACGATTGCCACAAAACAATTCATCTCAAAAGAGGGCGACGCCGAAGGAGTCCAGAGGGCGACCGGAAAGCCCTCTGGATGCAACAAACAAACGCTAGCTGCAACAGAGAAAGCCTGGCATGACTTATGAAAACAAGCTTGTTTCTTGCCTTGCGGGAAGAAAGTAAGTCACCACGGCTCCGCGAGCGCGCACTTTGCAATGCTGTGTAGAGGATTGAGTGCGCTTTTTCCGCGTGTGGATTGAACGAGTGGATTTATTTAATTTTGACAATCCATCCCTCGGGAGCTTCAATTTCACATTGCTGAATCCCACGCAATGTCTGATACAGCTTCGTCAGCGTCGGCCCCATTTCCTCCATGCCCGACGGGAAATGGATCTCCTCCCCGTGGTCGTTGATCAGCCCAACAGGACTAATCACCGCCGCAGTGCCGCAAAGACCGCATTCTGCAAAATCCTTGACCTCGCTGAAGGGTACCTCTCGATGTTCAACCTCCATGCCAAGATACTTCTCGGCAACAACCATCAGACTGCGACGCGTGATGGAGGGCAGAATCGAATCGCTCTTCGGCGTGACAAGCTTGCCGTCCTTCGTGACAAAGATGAAGTTCGCGCCACCGGTTTCCTCAACCTTCGTGCGCGTCGCGGCATCCAGATACATGTTCTCGGCAAAGCCTTCGCGGTGGGCCTCCATGATGGGATGCAGACTCATGGCGTAGTTGAGGCCGGCCTTGATGTTGCCCGTGCCGTGCGGCGCAGCACGATCGTAGTCGCTGACCTTGATGGCAATGGGCTTCACGCCACCCTTGAAGTACGGGCCAACCGGTGTGCAGAAGATGCGGAACTCGTATTCCGTCGCGGGCTTGACGCCGATGACACTGTTCGTGCCAATCATGAACGGACGGAGGTAGAGGCTTGCACCCGTGCCGTAGGGCGGTACGTAGGCCGCATTGGCGGCAACGACCTGCTTGACGGCCTCGACAAACTTGTCCGCAGGGAAGGGCGGCATTTCCAGACGACGCGCCGTGTCCTCCATGCGCTGACCGTTCAGGTCGGGACGGAAGCAGACAATGTGGCCGTCCTTGGTATAGTAGGCTTTCAGCCCCTCAAAGCACGCCTGGCAATACTGGAATACGCATGCGCATTCGTTCAGGGTGATGTTGGCATCCGTCTCCAGACCGCCTTCATCCCACTTGCCGTCGCGATAGCGGCATACGTAACGATAATCGGTTTGCATATAGCTGAAGCCCAGATTGCTCCAGTCGATATTCTTACTTTCCATAGCACGCCTCTCCTTTTCGTTGAAATGCGATATGAATATTATAGGACGAATCGTGTCGGAATGCAAGGCTTCCAGTGTACTGGTGCTGTTTTTCTCGCCGGGTCAGGGCATCACGTCGCGAAGGTAGGCGAAGATGTCCTGTGCGATAGGTGCTGCGGTGCTGCCGCCACCCTGACCGTCGGCGATGTCTTCCACCACAACACAGACGGCGTAGGGTGCATCCTGTGCATAGCCGATGAACAGGCCGTTGGTGATGGCGCGTCCGTTCAGGGAGGTTTCCGCGCTGCCGGTCTTGCCGCAGATGTCAAGTCCATTGACGGCGGCGCGTGTGCCTGTGCCGCTGGTGACAACGGCACGCATGTAGCTGGAAAGGACGCTGGCCTCCTCTGCTGTCATGGCGGTGCGGTAGGTGCGGCTGGATAGCGTGTAGCGCAGCGCACCAGAGGGGCTTTTCACCTGCTGAATCAGGACAGGCTCCATCATCACACCACCGTTGGCTACGGCGGCGGCAACCATGCATAGATGCATCGGCGTGGCCGTGATAGCGGATTGACCAAAGCCGCTCATGGCGATGTTGAAGGCGTCACGGTCGGTCGTTGGGTAGATGCTGTTTTCCACAACCAGGTCGCGGAAAAGGAAATTGTCGTTGAAGCCAAAGCGCTCCGCCGTTTCGCGCAGGGGCTTATCGCCCATCGTCAGCGCATACTGGGCAAAGGCGTTGTTGCAGGAGCGCATGAACGCCGTGCGCAGGTCAATCGCGCCATGACTGGCCGAGCCGTAATCGTGAATTACCTGTCCGTTGACACTCAGTGCGCCGGTACATTGGAATAGCGCGGTCTGGGCGGTAGGGCTATTGCGCAGCTGTGCGGCGGTGGTAATCACCTTGAAGGTCGAACCGGGCGTATATTGGTTTTGCAGCACGCGATTCCAAAACGCATTGGAGGCGGCGGAAACGGCTGACGTATTCAGCGGGTCAAACGTCGGCAGACTGACCATCGCCAGCACCTCGCCGGTCTGGTAGTTCATCACCACAGCCGCACCGGCGTGCGATTTGGCACGTTTTTGGAAGGATTGCAGAATCTTCGTGCAAAGCGTGCTGTCCACGGTCAGTGTTACGTTGTCACCGTGGCGCTTCTCGCCGGTCACAAGCGCCTGAATGCGCTCCCAGATGCCGGTCTGAAAGCCGTATAGGTACGCCGTCTGGAAGGTCTCCACGCCGTTGGCGACCTGGCCTTCGCTGTCACCCAGCAGATGCACCACGGCGCGCCGTGCGGTTTCGTCACGCTGGTAGATGCGCGTGACGTTGCCCGCAGCATCCACCGCGCTGGTGGAAAGCACCACACCGTTGCGATCGAGAATATCGCCGGGAATCACGTTCTGCTTCTGCGCCCGGACGCGCGGGTTTTTGGCATACGTGAACCAGCGGTTGCTATAGACGGAAATGCTGTGCAGACCATACAGGCCCACCAGCGCAAACAGACCGAATAGCAAAAAAGCAATCAGTTTGAAACGGAAGCGCTGTCGCTTCATGGTTCACCTCCGGGAAAAAGGATTACGCCACATACTTCGCCAAATCGGCATCTCGTGCCAAATCGTCCTCGTTGACGCTGGCAACGCCCTGCATCAGGCCAATCAGGCACAGACACGCCACCAGCGACGTGCCGCCGTAGCTGACAAAGGGCATCGTCACGCCGGTCAGCGGAATCAGCTTCGTGACGCCACCGATGATGATGAACGTCTGCAAGCCAATCATTGCCGTACAGCCCATCGCCAGCAAGCCATGGAAGCGCGTGCGGGCCGCAATCGCAATGGACGTGCCGCGCCAGATGATGGCCACGTACATCAGCAGCACGCAGAAGCCAAAGAGCATGCCGAACTGCTCGCAGATGACGGAGAAGATGAAGTCCGTATGATACACGGGAATGGTTTTCGGGCTGCCAAGCCCTAGCCCAACGCCCCAGACGCCGCCACTGGCAATGGCCATCAGGCTTTGTATCAGCTGGTAGCCGGCGTTCTCGTAATCGCTCCACGGGTTGAGCCAAATCGCCACGCGCCGCTTGACGTGCGCGAACATCTTGTAACCCAATAGCGCTGCGCCAGCGCCACCGCCCACGCCGCAGAGCATCAGCACCAGATTGCCCGAGGAGGCAAAGTAAAGCATCAGCGTCACGCCGTAGTAAAGCAGCGCCGTTCCCAAGTCTGCTTGCAGCATCAAAATGCCCAGGCATGCCACGGAGAACACCAGCCACAGCACCAGCTTGCGGTCGGCCATGAAGCGGCTGACGACCAGAATCAGGCAGAGCTTGACAATTTCGCTGGGCTGAACGGAAATGCCGCTGACGTAGAACCAGTTCTTCGCGCCATACGTCTCCTGACCAATGAGCAGGGGAAGAATCAGCAGGACGATGGAAAAAAGCATCATCGGCCAGACGAGCATGCGGAAGGTGCGTCCAATGCGAATCAGGTAGATGCACACCACCATCGCGGCAAGGCCCACGAAGTAGTAGACCGCCTGATGATACGCATATGCGGGATTGGTGTCATAAAGCACCAGCAGGCCCAGCGCACACAGGAAGTTCGTCAGCGACAGCAGCAGCTTATCCACCGGGAACAGGCGCGGCAGGAAGCCCGTTGTGAAGCCACCCGCCAGTGGAATGGCCACGGCCAGCACTAGCGCCTGCCACGCAAAGTCACGCAGGAATAAAAGCAAAAATGCGCTGACATAGAAGAGGGAAACGGCCTTGGACAGCATGTGTCCAGGGTCCTTTCCTTTTTCTTGCCTGCGCGAAAAGAAATGCGCCACAGTCATCACCTCATGTAGGAATCATTCGGCGGTGCATCGGGGTAATCGGGCATCGGGGTTGCATAGGCGCGCACGTCATCCACATCCAGCCCTGCGAATACACGCAGGCGCAGCTGTGCCTGGCCCACAATGAGGGTGCTGTTATGCTGCAAGGGATGCTCCGCGCCATCGCGTGGTGTGGCAATTTCGTAGCCGTCCACATAGCAGGTGCAGCCGTAGCCAGGGGTGACAATCAGTCCCACACCATTGCGGAAGGTCACATCCAAATGGCGCGGCAGGACATCCGGTGCGGGCACAACAATGTCGCAGCTGCGGATGCTGCCCAGCGTCCCTTCGGCGGGAACAGGCAGCAGGGTATTCTGCGGCAGCTGGGGAGTATCGCTTTCCACCACGAACTCCCCAATGCTGCCCGCATCCGGCAGGGCGCGGCGTCTGGCCGCGGTGGCACGGTGATCCTTCCACAGCCACAAGAACGAGCGCAGCACAATCAGCACGCCCAACAGGACGAACCAATAGCGCATGGCCAGCGACAGAATTTCATAGATAGCCTCGGGCATGTGCTTCTCCTTGGTTGGTTAGAGCATATCACGCACTTGCTGCAAAAGCGCCGGCAGATTGTCCACGACCTCCGGGTCATACTGGATGGCCATGGAGAGATTTTCCGGACGGAAGACGGTCTGTGCGGCATCCAGCAGCTCCTCGGCCGTCAGCTCGCTGTACTGCGCGGCGGCGGCATCCAGATCGGCCTGCGCCGTGTCGCCACTCATCCATGCCCAGCCAAGGCGGTCATTCAGGACAGCCGTATCGTCACAGAGCATGGCGTTATTCGTCGTGAACTGCGTGCGCAGCTGGTTCAGGCGCGCCGGACGCACATACATCGACAGGCGGCGCAGGTATGCAAACACCTTCAGCAGCGTGTCGTGCAGCCATTCCTGCCGCACGTCATAGCGAATCACCAGGCGGCTGAATTGCCCCATGCGCACAATCTGCGATTCAATCTCGGCCACCAGCGCCTGCTCCTCACGCAGGGCCTGGAACAGCATGCTGTCATCATTGCCGCCGGTGATGGTGCTCAGCACCTCAGCCGCCACGGGATAGACCTGCTCGCTGTCAATATCGAAGGAAATCTGCACGCTGGCAAATTCACCATCATCTGCTTCCAGCAAGTCACTCTGGGCATCGCGCATGCAAAAGCCAATCGGCAGCGACTGCGTGAACGGCGCATGCGTTGTTGTGTTCTTCAATTCGCCCAGGCCTTCCAGCGCCGCACGCTCCATGCCGTCGGAGAAGTTGCCGGTCATGACCAGACAAGCATTCTGCGGCTGAAAGAGCAGCTCCTGCCACTTGCGAATTTCCTCCGGCGTGAAGGCGGCCAGCGATTCCTCCGTTCCAATGGGCGGGAATGCGCCGTTTTCCGTCATGCGGAAGTCGCGGAAGGCACGGTCGAACAGGTCTTCGCCGCCATCAAGCTCCAGCTGGCGCAGCACGACCTGCTTTTCCGCCGCAATCTGCTCCGGCGTCCACGGCACCTGCGCAAAAAAGCGCAGGAAGAAATCCAGCGCCGCATCGAAAAAGCGCGGCAGGCATTTCAGGCGGAAGACAAGTCCCTCTGCATACGTGGAGGCATCCAGGTTTGTGCCAAACCGGTTCAATTCCCGCAGGATGCCTTCCCGGTTCAGCCCGCCAAGGGCGCGGAAGCACAGATGCTCAATCAGATTGCTGATGCCCTGCGTCTCCTCCGTCTCATACAGTGGGCCACCCTTGATGTACAGGCCGAATTCCAGGCCGTGCAGATGACGCTGCGGCCAGCACAGAAGCGTCATGCCGTTGGGCAGAATGTGTTCACGAATCGCAGACATGGCTCTGTCAGCTCCTTTTGCGAAAAATCATTTCATTTATTATACCGTATCTTGCCACGCTTTGCAAGGGGAACGGCAAGAAAGGCGCGTGACTGCCGGAAATTGTTTAGCCTATGCCTGTGCAACCTCTGCCAGCGTCGGCATGGCCGGAATCGCGCCGCGGCGGCTGGTTGTGATGCTGGCGGCGCGGTTGGCAAAGGCGATGGTGGCCTTCAAGTCGGCCTGTGAAAGCGATTCAACGGATGCCACACGGCACAGGCGAGCCATCCCTGTTCTTTCGATGTACTTTGCTTGCGGCGCACCCTTATCCGTGCTATCATAACAGAGGAAAATCCCTTGACAACAGAGAAAAAAGCTGATATAATTTAGCACATTAGCGATTTAATACGCTAAATCAATGATGCGAGAGGAGGCGGCCGGATGGAACGCCGCAGGCTGCAAATTCCCAGTGGGATGCAGGATACACTGCCCGGCGAATGCGCGGGCAAACGACAGCTGGAGGAAAAGCTGCGACATTTATTTACGCTCAGCGGCTATCAGGAAATCGAGACGCCGCTTCTGGAATATTACGATACGCTGGATGACGCGACGTATGGCTATCGGCCGGAGCATGTCTGGAAGACGTTTGACCCGCAGGGGAGAATCCTGGCGGTGCGGCCGGATTCGACCATTCCGGCGGTGCGTCTGGCGTCGGGACGACTCAAGGAGGCGCCCCTGCCGCTCAGATTGTGCTATGTGCAGCCGGCGGTCAAGTTCCAGTCGGAGACGATTTCCCTGCTGTGCGAGGATGCACAGGCCGGTGTGGAGCTGATGGGCGAAGGCAGCGCGCAAGGAGATGCCGAAATCATCGCCATGGCGGTGGAGGCGCTCAAAGCAGCTGGTCTGCGCGATTTCCTGATTGAATTGGGTCAGGTGCAGTTCGTCAGTGGCTTTTTGCAGGAGGCCGGTTTAAGCGACACACAATGCACGGCCCTGCGGGAGCTGATGGCGCACCGCAAGACGCTGGATATGCAGCTGTATTTGGATAAGCTGCCGATTGAGAAGGACGTGTCGCAGCGCCTGATGCGCCTGCCGCAGCTTTTTGGTGATGCGGCGGTGCTGGATGAGGCGGAGCAGCTGACCAGCAGTCCGGCGTGTCTGGCGGCCATTGCACATTTGCGTCAGGTGCTGTCGATTTTGCAGGAATACGGCTGTGCGGATTGCGTGAGCATCGACCTTGGGCTGACACAGCAGGCGAATTACTATTCGGGCATGGTCTTCCATGCGCTGTGTGCCGAAATGGGTCAGCCGCTGCTTTCGGGCGGCCGGTATGATGGGCTTCCGGCGCAGTTTGGGCGTGAAATGCCGGCAACGGGCTTCGCACTGTCTATCAAGCTGATGATGATGGCCCTGGAGCGTCAGGGTGCGACCTTTGCGCCGCCGCAGACGGATGTGTGCATATCCTTTGCGCCGGACAGCCTGGCACAGGCAATTGCCTACGCGCGGCAGCTGCGGGCAAAGGGCATCTCGGCGGAGCTGCTCTACGGGCTGGATTCTGCGGCACTCCGGGCGCGTGTGGATGCGGGTCAGGCGGCCACGGCGGTCTATCTGAACGGAAGCATCCGGGAGCAATACGGAAAGGCGGTGTTCTGATGGGACAGCCGGTTATTACCTTTGCGCTGGCGAAGGGACGCCTCGCCGAAAAGACGTTTGATTTGCTGGAGCAGATGGGCGTGGATTGCTCCGAGCCGCGAAATCCCGGAAGACAGCTGGTGCTGTGGGATCGGGCAAACAACATTCGATTTATTCTCGTCAAGCCCTCGGATGTGCCGACGTATGTGGACCATGGCGTGGCCGATTTGGGCGTGGTGGGCAAGGATACGCTGCTGGAAGCAGGGCGCGAATTGTATGAGGTGCTGGATCTGGCCTTCGGGCGTTGCAAGCTTTGCATCGCCGGATATTCCGCGCCGCAGACGATGAGCGTTGGCCGGGCGACCTTCCGCGTGGCGACAAAGTACCCGCGAATCGCCAGAAGCTATTACGAAAGCAAGGGGCAGACGATTGAAATCATCGAGCTGCATGGTTCGGTGGAATTGGGGCCGGTCATCGGGCTGTCCGATGTGATTCTGGACATCGTGGAAAGTGGCTCGACCCTGCGCGCCAATGGCTTGAATGTGCTGGAGGATGTATGTGACGTATCGGCGCGTCTGGTGGTCAACCGGGCGGCCATGAAGACGAAGCGGGAGCGAATTCGCCAAATCATTGACGGCATGGCGGCGCTGGTGGCCGCTGGACAGGAGGAAAAAGCATGATTCCGATTCTACAATCATCCGATGCAGTGGAATTGCAGCGTCGCGTGATGAACCGTTCGCAGCTGCAAAATGAAGAGGTATCCCGTCGCGTCAAGGAAATTGTGCAGAATGTCCGCGAAAATGGAGATGAAGCGCTGTTTGCCTACACGCGCCAGTTCGACCATGCCGACATGACGGCGGAGAACGTGCTGGTGACGCGTGAGGAGATTGAGGCGGCCTACGCCGCGGCCAGCCCTGAATGGCTGGATGCCATGCGCGAGGCGGCCAAGCGCATCACCGCCTTCCACGAAAAGCAGAAGCAGAACACGTGGATGAATTTCGACCCGGCCATTTCGCTGGGCCAGAAGGTGACGCCGCTGGGACGCGTGGGCGTCTATGTGCCCGGTGGCACGGCGGCGTATCCGTCGTCGGTGCTGATGAATGTATTGCCCGCAAAGGTTGCTGGCGTGAAGGAAATCGTGATGGTCACACCGCCGGGCAAGGACGGCCATGCAAGCTATCCCTTGGCGATTGTGGCGGCCGATTTGGCGGGTGTGGACAAGATTTACAAGGTTGGCGGCGCACAGGCGGTGGCGGCACTGGCCTTTGGTACGCAGACGATTCCGCGCGTGGACAAAATCACCGGCCCGGGCAACATCTACGTCGCCAATGCAAAGCGCGAGGTGTTCGGCCATGTCGGCATTGATATGGTCGCCGGCCCGAGTGAGGTGCTGGTGATTGCCGACAAGAGCGCATCGCCGCGCTATGTGGCGGCTGACCTGCTCTCTCAGGCGGAGCATGACCCGTTGGCGGCGGCGATTCTGGTGACGGACAGCCGCGAATTGGCTGATGCGGTCGATGCGGAGCTGATGCGTCAGACGGCGCTGCTGCCGCGCAAGGAGATTGTCGAAAAGAGCCTGAATGCATACGGCACGATTGTGGTCGCGCCGACGCTTGCGGACTGCGCGGCGATTGCCAATCAGATTGCACCCGAGCACATGGAGCTGTCCGTGGCCGATCCGTTTGGGCTGCTGCCGCTGATTGAAAACGCAGGTGCGATTTTCCTGGGCCACTATTCGCCTGAGCCCTTGGGCGACTATCTGGCCGGGCCGAACCACGTGCTGCCGACCAGTGGCACGGCACGGTTCTTCTCACCCTTGTCTGTGGATGATTTTGTGAAGAAGTCCAGCCTGATTTGCTGCTCCCGTGAGGAGCTGGAGCGCGTGTCGGAGCAGGTGATGCTGCTGGCGCGTCAGGAAGGGCTGGATGCGCATGCCAACGCCGTGGCGATTCGCTTCGGCAAGGAAATCAAGGAGGAATAACCCATGCGAAGCGCCGCCATGGACCGCACGACGCGGGAGACGGATATTCACCTGTGCCTGACGCTGGAAGGCAGTGGACAGACGACCTTGCAAACGGGCATTGGCTTTTTTGACCACATGCTCGATGCCCTGTGCCGCTTTGCGCAGCTGGACCTGACGCTGCGCTGCCAGGGTGATTTGCAGGTGGACAGCCACCACACGGTGGAGGACGTCGGCATTTGTCTGGGCAAGGCGCTCCGGGAGGCGCTGGGCAACCGCGAGGGCATTGCCCGCACCGGCAGCGCCTACATGCCCATGGACGAGGCACTTGCCTTTGCGGCGCTGGACATCAGCGGACGGCCGTATCTGGTCTTTGATGCCACCTTCGATGCGCCCATGTGCGGCACGATGGACACGCAATTGGCGGAGGAATTCTTCCGCGCAGTGGCGGTGAATGCGGGCTTGACGCTGCACCTAAAGGTGCTCTACGGCAAGAACGACCATCACCGCATGGAGGCGCTGTTCAAGGCGTTCGGGCTGGCCCTGCGTCAGGCAGTGGCCATTGACAAAAACATTCAGGGCGTGCTATCCACCAAGGGCACGCTGGACTGACAGGAGGAATGTGACATGCAGCTCTATCCCGCCATTGATATGCTATCGGGACAGGCGGTTCGCCTGCGCCAGGGAAAGCGCGAGGATGTGACCGTGTTTGGCGATCCGGTCGAAATGGCCCAGCGGTGGCGCAATCAGGGCGCGACGTGGCTGCATCTGGTGGACCTGACGGCGGCCTTTGAGGGCAAGACGGCGCATCTGCCGCTGATTCGTCAGGTCGTTGCAACCTTCTCCGGCCAGGTGGAGCTGGGCGGCGGCCTGCGCACGATGGAGGACATTGCCCTGCGCGTGGAGGCTGGCGTGGCACGCTGTATTATCGGCACGGCGGCGATTGAAAATCCCGCGCTGGTCAAGGAGGCATGCCGCGAATTCCCCGGGAAAATCGCGGTAGGTCTGGATGCCAAGGATGGCCTTGTTGCCACGCGTGGCTGGGTGGAAACATCGACCCTGACAGCAGTGGAGGTCGCCAGGCGCATGCGCGATATGGGGGTAGAAACGATTATCTACACCGACATCAGCCGTGATGGCATGATGCAGGGACCGAATCTGCCCGCGACGAAGCATCTGATTGAGGAAACGCAGATGCAGGTCATTGCATCGGGCGGCGTCAGCAGTCTGGCAGATTTGCGCCAGCTGCGCCAAGCGGGCTGTGCGGGCGCGATTTTGGGGCGCGCCATGTATGAGGGCGCATTCACCCTGGAGGATGCGCTTCGGGAAAACAGGGAGGCAGAATAATGCTGGACAGGAGCTTGCCGTTTTATCACATCATCATGCGCTGTGACCGCATTTTGCCCATGGAGGTCACATTACCCGCAGGCTACACGATTCGCCCCTATCAAGCGGGTGATGAGGAGGCCTGGGCGGCGCTGCATGTCGCAACGGGCGATTTTGCATCGGCGCAGGAGGCAAAAGCCTACTTCCTGAACCGCTATGGTGCGGATAATGCCCGTGTGCTGTTTGCCCTATCGCCAAAGGGCGATGTGGTCGGCACGGTGGCGGCAGGAACGGACATGCGGCAGGACAAGCCTGTGCGCACGCTGGAATGGCTGGCGGTGCAAAAGGAGGCGCAGCAGCAGGGCATTGGCCGTGCGCTGTGCAAAACGGCGCTCAAGCTCATGCGCCGCGAGGATAACGCCGCGCCCGTCTATCTGCACACACAGCCGTGGAGCTGGGTGGCGGTGCTGCTGGCGGCGTCGCTGGGCTTCAAATTGCAGCAGACGGATACCTTCGGCGCGTATGGAAATGAATATGCATCGGCTATGAAGGTGTTGCAGGACATCCTGGCCGAGGCGCAGTATGACAAGCTGGTTGCGGCAACGGCGGCAGAAATTCCCGCATCGGACCTGTCTGGTATCCGCTTTGATGAACGCGGCCTTGTTCCGGCCATTGCACAGGATGCCAAAACCGGGCGCGTGCTGATGCTTGCCTACATGAATCAGGAATCCATCCAGAAGACGCTGGAAACGGGCTATGCGACGTATTTCAGCCGTAGCAGACAGCAATTGTGGATGAAAGGGGAAACCTCCGGCCATACGCAGAAGGTGCTGGCCATGCGCTATGACTGCGACGGCGACACGGTGCTGCTGACCGTGGATCAAATCGGCCCGGCATGTCATACGGGCAGTACGACGTGCTTCTTCCATGATGTGTATGTGTCACCGGAATTGCCGGCCACCTCGGCCATTTTGCAGCGCGATTACGACACCATTGCCGATCGCGCCGCGCATCCGGTGGAAGGCAGCTACACCAACTATCTGCTGAATAAGGGCAAGGAGAAAATCTGCAAGAAGCTGGGCGAAGAGGCCAGCGAAACCATCATTGCGGCCATGAAAAATGACCCGAAGGAGCTGACTGGCGAGGCGGCAGACCTGCTGTATCACCTGATGGTGCTTTTGTACCAGCAGGGCGTCACGCTCACGGATGTGTGGAATGAGCTGGATAAGAGAAAGTAACAGGATATGCTTTGTGGCAGGTGTGACGATGCGTCATGCCTGCTTTTTTCGTACAAAAAAGCAGGAAGCTCATACAGCTCCCTGCAAACGTACGTTATCCATTTTGTTGGTCATCGGACGAGTTTTGGGCGTCTGTGTCAAAAAGGTGATGCTCGACATACATCATCATCCGATTGTGCAGAACCAGATAGAAAAGCATGGCCAGCATGCCGCAAATAGTGCCTGTGAGGGATGAATCGACATGCTGGGTATGCAGGGCAATCCCGATTGCAAGCCAGACAACGAAGGAGAAAATCAGCAGGGCCAGATGCTCCTTTTTCCACTTCTGGCAGTAGAATGCCCGCTTTTCCTTGAGGCCGAATGTGCTGGCCTTCAGCGTTTGCCTGATGTTCTGCTCTGCCTTTTCCTGATAGGCCGCGCCGGAAAGGCGTTCGCCACTCAACAGCTCGTTGATGGTCAGCCCGTACAGGTGACTGAGCTGTTCCAGCATCTCAACGGGTGGCAGATACGTTCCTGTTTCCCAGCGGGAAATCGTCTTGTTGGTGACACCCAGCTTCTCGCCCAATTCTGCTTGGGTCAGATGCTGCTCCTTGCGCAGGGTCGCCAGAAATTGTCCCATCTTGCTCATGTCCATGGTGCAGCCTCCATACAGCCTGTTTTATGCATTCAGTATACCATACCCGCGCTTTTTTGTCTTCCCCATGAACAGCGAAATCGGGAAAAAACGCATGGAAAACAGCAATTCGCGGTGCATGTCCTGCTGCATATGCACAAAAAATCCGCCCCAGCCGTTTGACTGGAGCGGAAGGAATACCAGGGGAATTACTCAGCGGTCGCGTTGTCGATGATGGCCTGCAGGTTGGCGCGATAGTCCTTCCAGGACTGGAGGTTCGGCCAGTAGTCAGGCAGGCTGTTGCCCAGATCGTCGACCGGGTCACGCCAGGTGATCTTGTTGTTGATGGACAGATAGGCGATGGAAGCGCCACCCAGATCGTCAGCAATGCTCAGCACGCTGTCGCAGGTGTAGCCGTTGCTGATGTCGGTCAGCTCAGCCTTGGACAGCTGATCCAGGCTGGTGAACCACTTGATGCACTGGCTCTTTTCCATCACGTAGAAGCCCTTGTATTCGCAAATCACGGACACAGAGCCGTTGTTGACGGCCACATACGCCGTACCGACCTGCTTGAAGTTGGCGGCCAGCATCGGGAACGCCTGCCAGCCGGTCTTGGTCAGGTCAACCGGAACAACCGCGTGCCAGTCGTCTTCGATGCCCAGATCCTTCAGGGTCAGGCCGGCGACAGAAGCGGTGTTGTTGGGATACCAGACGGGATCATTGCTGGTGTCCTTCGCGGGCTCAACGCCAGCGGTGTTGGTGATGAAGAAGTCAACCTCGATGGAGATAACGCCGGACAGGTCATCAGGATTGATGGCGGAAACGTTGGAAGAAGCGTTGCCGTTCCAGTCCTTGTGGTTCCACGGAGAAGAGTTGTTCTCCACCATCCACTTGTCGAACAGGATGGAGTAGGTGTCGTCAGCGGAGATGTAATCATCGCCGTAGTGAGCGCCGTAGCCAACGTCGGTGTAGTTGATGGACTTGCCGTTGACGCGGATATCCGTCACCTTCAGGTAGGTGTTCGGCAGCTTGTTGACGCCGTCGTCAACAACCAGCAGCAGCTTCTGCGCGCCGTCACCCGTGGGCTGCCAGCCGTCCGCAGAGAAGGTCATCTTGGTGGAGTAGTGGCCCTCGCCGGTGATGTTGGCGGCGGTCACAGAAGCGAAGCTATCGCCATCCTGGAACTTGTTGTCCGGCCACCAGTCGCCGTCCTGATAGAACAGCCAGGCCTTCGCGCCGTCTTCTTCGTCCAGCACGGGAGCAGGCTCAACCAGGGAGGTCAGGGCAGCAGGCTGCGCGCCAATATCTTCGGGCATTTCGCCAGCATTGGCAGCCACGACGAAGTCAACTTCGATGGTGTCGCCCGCCACGATGTCATCAGGATTGATGATCTGGTAGTTGGCGTCTTCCAACGTGCCGTCAAAGGCGCGCATGGTGGTCATGTCGGGGCCAGTAGAATCCGGGCTGAAAGCCAGATCCCAGTAGCTGTTGTACATCGGCACAAAGCCAGCGTTGGGATCGTCATGGAACGTACCGTACATGTTTTCCGTGTGGTCGATGGACTTGCCATTGACGCGGATGTCGGTGATGTCCACATAGTAGCCGGGGAAGAGGTTCTCCGCATTGTCCAGCACCAGGTTGAACTGGATTGCGCCCTCCGCCTGCTGCCAGTTGAACTTCAGCGCGACGGTATACATACCGGGGCCAGTCACTTCCGCGTTGGTCGCCTCAACACCGGTTTCGGAGGAAGGCTGATCAGCGGACTTGTGCTGTGGCCACCAGGGGAAATTCGCAGAATCGGTCACGTGGTTAGATGCAAAGTACAGCAGCCACGCGGTGGCAGACTGCTTTTCGTCGGCCTGTGCAACCGTGACCATGCTCATGAGCATCACGGCCATCAGCGCCAGCGCCAGAAGACGGGAAAAACGCTTCATAGTGAGAGTCCTCCTTTGTTCTTGCAACGTGCTGTGCAATAGAAATTACACGGCGTATATCACAATTATAACGTTTTCGTGCCAAATAGTCAATGACGAAAGGACAGAAATACAAACGAAAAAATGCGAAAATGTCTAAAAACAAAAAGAAGACACCGCACAGAAAGCAAAAACTGTGCGGTGTCTGCAAAGAATGAGCAATCACGATATAACCACAAATTCGTCACTCGCCGAGCAACTGGCGGCCGGCATCAATGGCCTGCTGCACCATGTCAGGTGCGGGCGCACCGGGAATGCGGCGCTTCTCCACGCAGGCAAGCATGGACAAATCGTCAAACACATCCGCTTCAAAGGCAGGATGGAAGGCTTTCAGCTCCGGCAGGGTCAAATCCAGCAGCGCCTTGTTTTCATTCAGGCAGTGTGCCACCAGACGACCAACCACGGCATGTGCATCGCGGAAGGGAACGCCGTGCTTGACCAGATAGTCAGCGCAATCCGTGGCGTTGGTGAAGCCGCCGGATGCGCCGCGTTCCATCACATCCGTGCGGAAGGTGACGGTCTTGAGCATGGCGGTGAAGACGGTCAGGCCCTTGACCAGCGTATCGCGGGCATCGAAGAAGGCTTCCTTGTCCTCCTGCATGTCCTTGTTGTAGGCCAGCGGAATGCCCTTCATGGTCGTCAGCAGCGCCATCAAATCGCCGTAGACGCGGCCCGTCTTGCCACGAATCAGCTCGGCAACATCAGGGTTCTTCTTCTGCGGCATGATGGAGGAGCCAGTGGCGAAGGCGTCATCCATCTCCACAAAGCGGAACTCGTTGGTGTTCCACAAAATCAGCTCCTCGCAGAAGCGGGAGAGGTGCATCATGCAGATGGAGGCCGCGGAGAGGTATTCCAGCAGGAAATCGCGGTCGGACACGCCGTCCAGGCTGTTCATGCTGATGCTGGAAAAGCCCAGCAGCTCGGCCACGCGCTCACGGTTGAGCGGATAGGTCGTGCCGGCCAGTGCGCCACTGCCCAGCGGCATCACATCAGCCGCCTGATAGGCATGCGCGAAGCGATCCAGGTCACGGGAGAACATCTGGAAATAGGCCATCATGTGATGCGCCAGCGTAATCGGCTGTGCCTTTTGCAGATGGGTGTAGCCGGGCATGATGGTGTGCAGGTGCTTTTGCGCAATGTCCAGCAGCGTGTGCAGCAAATCGCGCAGCATCTCCTGCGTTTCTGCACAGGCGACCTTAGCGTACATGCGGCAGTCCAGCGCCACCTGGTCGTTGCGGCTGCGGCCCGTGTGCAGGCGCTTGCCTGCTTCGCCAATGCGCTGGGTGAGCAGCGCCTCTACGTTCATGTGGATGTCCTCGGCATCGACCATCCACTCGATTTTGCCAGCGTGTACATCCTCGAGGATGCCCTGCAGACCGGCGACAATCTTGTCGGCATCCTCCTTGGGGATGATGCCCTGCTCGCCCAGCATCGTGGCATGGGCAATTGAGCCAGTGATATCCTGCTCGGCCAGTCGCTGGTCAAAGGAAATGCTGGAATGAAAATCGTCCACCAGACCGTCGGTGGCCTTGCTGAATCGTCCGCCCCATAGCTTCATGTGCGGTCTTCCTCCTTCATGCTTATACTAATTTTCATCTAACCCATGACATTCGCACAGCGTATGCTTTCGCCCTGGCGTTGCTTCGTTCCGCTCGTGCGTACATCCAGTACGCCTCGCTGCACGCAGCTTTGCCAGAGAGAAAAATCCACTATGCTCGGTGCCATGCTTTAGACGTAAATTAGTATTAGTCCGCAGTCTTCTTGAACAGATACTCGTCTACCTTCTTGCGGATTTCCGGACAGATTTCCCGCTTGATCGGGAAGGATGCGGCGTTGGCCAGACGCGTCATGAGCAGCAGCGCCTGTTGCAACGTGATGTCCAGTGCATGCTCGTCCACATAGCCGCTCTTCAGGCTGTCGCGGCGGTCATGGATGTAGTTGGCACCCTGGACGCCAAAGCGGGCAATGTTGATAGCCGGAACGCCATGGTCAGCAAAGGGAATGCAGTCGCTGGAATAGATGTCCAGTCGGGTGGTGCAGGCAAAGCCAGCCTCGCGCATCATGCCCGCGACGTAATGCACCACGTCCTCCGTTGCCAAAATGGGCAGGATGTTCTTGCCCAGCGTCGGCGCGGCCACGTCCACATTGACCATCAGGACATAGTCCTTCAGCTCCGCTTCATGCGCGGTGGTGTACGCCTTTGAGCCGAGCAGTCCCTGCTCCTCCGAGCCGAACCAGTTGAATTTCAGCGTCCGGCGCGGTGCATGTGCGGCAAAGTAGCGCATCAGCTCCAGCAGGACGACGCTGCCGGACAGGTTGTCGTAGACGCCGGAGGAGAAATACACGCTGTCATAATGCGCACCCAGCGCGATGATTTCATCGGCCTTGTCCGTGCCGGGAATCGTCACGCAGACGTTCTGGCTTGTGCCCTCATAGCATTCGCCCGTCAATTCAATATGCATGCGCTTTGCGCCACGGCGCACGATTTCCGCCGCATCCGCCGCGCGCATGTTCACCACGGGAATCGCGCCGAACGGCTCGGTCAGCGTTTCGCGCAGCTTGCACTTGTTCAAATCCGTTTCGCTTTCGCGATCCAGGGTCGTGCCGGTGAAGGTGATAATCGCCAGCGCATCGGCCTTGCGAATCTTTTCATACACACTGCGGCGCAGATAGCCATTGACCAGCACAATCTTACCCTTGGCCTGCTCCAGCAGCACGTCCTCGGCATCCTCGATATAGAGGAAGTCTGCATCCAAACCGCCTTCGGGCGTAGAGGCGGCACGCTCATAGCCGGTAATCCTGTATTCCTTCACATACGGCGCGGTTACACGCAGCAGGGCATGGTCGACCCGGCCGCAGGGCACGGTGAATTCCTCCAGATGCGCATCCAGGGACAGGCTTTCGGCCTCATGCAGGATGGCCTGTGCGACACTGCGTTCCTCGGGCGAGCAGCTGACGCGCTCATAGCCGTAGGTGCGCAGGAAGGAAAACGCGCGGTGTGCGGAAATGTTCATAAAAAAACCTCCTTCATGTACAGACAAAGAATATCTGTACTACATTTCGTGATGCGGGCGTTGTTTTCCTCTTGCGATGCGGAAGAAAACAGAAAAAGTACAGCTTGCATAAGGTGAGGACAGGCATGTTTCTTCCTGCGCCGGCATACGATGGATTATCGGAAATGATTTGTCAGATGGAGGGGAAACGCCATGATTACATTCAACCGACAGCGGGAAAAACAGGCTGAGGAGCTATTGATGACCCCAAAGGAAATGACTGCGCGCAACGACCTGATGCAGGTGATGCGCACATGGGAGGCGGCGCCGCGTGACCCGGCCTCCTTTCAGGTGTGGTATCAAAACGCCCAGCAGCTGGAAAGTGAGCTGCGCAGCCAGTACACGATGATTGCACAATTGCAGGAGGCGGTGGAGGCATTCCGCGAGGTCATGCCAACGGGCGGCGGCAATGGACAATTGCGGGAGCAGATGTGCCACCGGCTATTGCTGGTGCGCTACGGCATATTGGCCGAGGTGCTTTGGCGGCAAGGGCTGATTAGAAACGTGCGGGAGACGCTGGAGGTACTGGCAAAGGCAACATAATATAAGGGGCATGTCGGCGATTGAAACCGACATGCCCCTTTTGTTGGGAGAGAAACCGTTGAATTCTTACTTGCCAAGCACCTGCTTCATCAGGTCGGAGGCATTGGGTTCTTCCATGAACAGGTTGTGCTGCATCACGCTCAGGTCGCTGGCGGCTTCCTTGCCGTAGAGCTGCACGTCCAGATAGTCCAGAATCGTCACCATGTCGCTTTCCAGAATCGCATGACCGTTCAGGTGGACGATGATGCCCACATGGTCGCCAGCGCCCACGATGTCATAGGCGGGCTGTGCCTTCTTGACCGTAATCACCTGACCCTCGGCGCAGTTCCACGCTTCGGAGGTGATGCCGGTGATGGCGATGAAATAGCGGTCGGGCGAGGCACTCAGCGCGGCGAGCATATCCTGCTCCACGGGCATGTTGGCCGGTGCAGCAATCTTCTGGAAGTTGCCGCAGAACCAGTGCTGTTCGCTTTCGGATTGCAGATTCTTCAGCGATTCGTTCGTGGTGTTCGTCCACAGGGTAGAGCCGTTTTCATCCGCATAGCCAAGGGATGCCAGGTCATAGACGCGTCCGGTCGTGGTGAAGCGGAACGGTGCCAGACCACCCGCACCGGAGCAGGACGGAATGACAACCTTGATGCGCGGTTCATAGGCACCAGCAACCGCTGTACCCTTGCCGTAGCGGGAAACGCCACCGACCATGCAGTATGCGGCGTTGAAGCCCAGCTCCTGCGCAGCACCGGCCTCCATGGCGTCAATGATCTTGCTCACGCCCCAGGTCCAGGCAACCAGCGTGCCGGTCTGGGTCTTGTAGCTCTCGCCGTAGGGATAGAGGGTGTAGAAGGAGCCTGCGTAGGTGGTGTTGTCCGCAGCAACATCCGTGGGCATGTAGCTGATGGCCGCATAGCCACGCGAGGCCGCGTACTTCGCCACATCCGACGCACCGCCGAACCAGCGGTAGTAGGAGTACTCGATGTAGTAGGGGAAGCCGCCTTCGGGCATGTCGCCTTCCGGCATGGTCACGAGGGTGTGGAAGGTCGTCGTGGCGTCACCATTGGTGACAGTGATGGCCAAATCCTTGCCGCCTTCGGTGTCCGTCAGGGTGTAGGAGAGCTGTTCATTGCTCGTGTCGGGCATGTAGCCGTAGACGTAGTAGCGATACAGCTCCATGATTTCTTCGCGGCGCGCGGCCCACTGCTCGGCGGTGGTGACCTTCGTGCCATCCAGCATCGTCATCAGGTCAGGTGCGTCCTCCAGCGCGGGCAGCTTGTCAGCGGCGACAAAGCCACTGCCGTCATCCAGCGCACCCAGGGCGTCGGAAAGCGCCTGTGCGGCCGCGTCCAGTTCAGACTGCGTGGCGGTGGTGCTTTCGGCCAGCTTGCGGGCATTGGCCAGCGGTTCAGCCACAATTTCGGGATTTGTATACACGGTCAGGTCACGTCCTTCTGCCACTTCAACGGCGTACAGCAGTGCGTAAGGATACGCGGCTTTTTCTGCGCCGTCGGGTTTGCCCGTCAGCAGCAGATGGCCAAACAGGCCGGTGTTCTGATATGCATTGCCGGTTACGTCAAACAGGGCTGGTGCGGCGGAACGTGTGCCGTCGGCGCAGATGTTCATCTGAGCATCAAAGCCAACCTTCGTCTCGTTGCCGGGTGTGATTTCCTTCCACTGATAGGCCATTTCAACCACATAGCCGTCATCCGTCTGGGTGGTGGCGGTGTAGAAGCGGCTGGCATCGCCCGCATCGGTGGAGCGCATGTTCAGATAATTCACGCGATAGTGTGCGTCGTCCGAGCCATACGCCATGGTCTTGTCGTTCTTTTCGTCCACGAACAGCTCCACGCTGTCCTGCTGGTAGGCCGCACCGGCGGTGGCGTCCTTGTTCGGATCTTGCACCTTCGCCAGCATGTAGAGGGCGTTGTCGTCCCACAGCATGCGAATTTCGCTTGTGGTGTCGCCGGCTGCGATGATGTAGGGCGCGGCGGTATCCCACACGCTGTCGATTTGACCATCAATGACCGGCGTGCCGTAGGTGGCCTGTGCGGTCTGGTCGCCTTCTGCCAGTGCGGGCATTGCTGTTAAGGCCAACGCGCCTGTCAGCAAGAGGGAAAGAGTCTTCTTCATAGGGTAGTTCCTCCAATCCATATGTCGTTCGGGTTTTGTACCACAATCGCCCATTCGTTGTGGTTTTCATGCCACAATCTTACCACATCGAACATAGAAAAGAATGTGTATTTCCGGACTGTTTTTGTGTAAAACCTGAATCAACGTGATTGGAACAGGTTGCCCTTGACGGCCTTGACCTCACTGGGACGAATGCCCTTGAAGCGCGTGAAAAGACGGCTGAAATAGTACACATCGCAAAAGCCACTGTCCTGCGCGGCCTCGGAAACGTTGCATTGGCCACTGCGCAGAAGCTTCTCGGCATAATTCAGGCGCAAATGAATCTGATACTGCTTGAGTGTTTCGCCAGTCGCCTTCTTGAAGAGGCTGGAAAAGTAATCAGGGGTCAAGCCGACCTGCTCGGCCAGCTCGGCGACGGTTACATTCTCGGTCAGGTGCTGGGCAAGATACGCCGCCGCCTGCCGGATACGTGCATCCGCTTCGTCCTTGACGCTTTCCTGCTCCACAGCGTCCAGCAGGAAGGAGAGAATCAGCTCCCCATACGCACGTGTCCTGAGGAGTGACGATGCGCCCTTGCCCATCCATGCCTGCTGTAAATGGTCAAACAGGGACAGGAGCGCCTCCTTGCGTCCCACATGCAGGAAGGTCGGCAGTGGCAGACGATAATCCGGCGGCTCCTGCAACAGCGAGAAGTTCATTGCATACACGGTGAAGCCTTCACCCATGGCGCGCGCCAGACGCGATTGCCCTGGCGCGGTGTAAAGCACATCGCCCGCACGGAGCAGCCGCGACTGGCCATCAATCTCATACTGCGCCTTGCCGGAAACGATGTAGCTGATGTCGTGAAAGGTGATGGTGCGCTCGTCGATGCGCCATAGGGGATTGGCGTGGCGCTGAACGAAGTAACCTATTTCCGGAATCAGATCCTGACGGCTTTCCATGACAATCCCTTCTCTCTGTGAAAATGGCCTTACTGGAAAATAGTATACCATACATGCCATGGAAGTTGCAACTTTCCGAAAATATTCTTGCGTGTGCGAAAAGCATTTCCAAATTTTCGGTGGACAGACACCGCTGTTTCTGCTATAATGAAGACAGTTTCCCCACCATAGAGGAAAACCCATTGCGAGGAGGAACCACAAAACATGAGCAAAGAAAACATCGCCGCCTTGATTGAAAGCGGCAAAGCGGTTCTGGGTATCGAGTTTGGCTCGACCCGTATTAAGGCTGTCCTGATTGGCGAAGACCATGCCCCGATTGCCTCTGGCGATCATACGTGGGAAAATCGCCTGGAAAATGGCATCTGGACGTATCACCTGACCGACGTGTGGGAAGGTGTGCAGGATGCGTTTGCGAATCTGCAAAAGAATGTGCAGGAGACCTATGGCGTGACGCTGCGTAAGCTGGCGGCCTTTGGTGTGTCCGGCATGATGCATGGCTTCCTGGCCTTTGACAAGGACGACAAGCAGCTGGGCGAATTCCGCACCTGGCGCAACACCATGACGGCACAGGCGGCGGCTGAATTGACCGAGCTGCTGGGCTTCAACATTCCGCAGCGCTGGTCCATTGCGCACCTGTATCAGGCGATGCTCAATGGCGAGGAAATTGTGTCCTCCATCAGCCACCTGACGACGCTGGCCGGCTACGTGCATTGGCAGCTGTCCGGCAAGAAGTGCCTGGGTATTGGCGAAGCGAGCGGCATGTTCCCCATTGACAGCGAAACGCTGGATTATGACCAGACGATGCTGGACAAGGTGGATGCGCTGGCGGCCAAGCGCGGCTATGGCTGGACGCTGCGTCAAATTCTGCCGCAGGTGCTGTGTGCTGGCGCAGATGCGGGCGTGATGACGGCGGAAGGCGCAAAGCTGCTTGACCCGACGGGTACGCTGGAAGCAGGCGCACTGATGGCACCGCCGGAAGGCGATGCTGGCACCGGCATGGCGGCCACCAACTCCGTCGCTGTGCGCACGGGCAATGTGTCCGCCGGTACGTCTACCTTTGCAATGGTCGTGCTGGAAAAGCCCCTGTCCCGCGTGTATCCGGAAATTGATATGGTGACCACGCCCACGGGCAAGCCCACTGCGATGGTTCACTGCAACAACTGCACCTCCGACATCAATGCCTGGGCTGGCATGCTCAAGGGCTTTGCCGAGGCTGCGGGTGTGAAGATTTCCACGGGTGACATCTATGTCACGATGTTCAACGCTGCCCTGACGGCCGAAAAGGACTGCGGCGGTGTGGTGAATCTGCCCCTGTTCTCCGGCGAACCGGTGGTTGGTCTGGATGAGGGCCGCCCGATGATGGTGCGCACGCCCGATGCCAAGCTCACCTTCGCCAACTTCTCCCGCTCCCTGGTGGCGGGTGCCATGACCAGCCTCAAGATTGGTATGGACATCCTCGTCAATGAGCATGTGCAGATTGATTCTCTGCTGGGTCACGGCGGCTACTTCAAGACGCCGGGTGTTGGCCAGACGATTCTCTCCGCGGCACTCAAGACGCCCATCTCCGTCATGGAGACGGCTGGCGAAGGCGGCCCCTGGGGTATGGCGCTGCTGGCGGCCTATCGTGCCAACGCAGCGGAGGGCGAGACGCTGGAGCAGTATCTGAACGCGCACGTCTTCCAGAATGCCAAGGGCACGACCATCAACGCCGAGCAGGCGGATGTGGATGGCCTGGATGCCTATGCTAAGCGCTTCCAGCAGTGCCTGCCCGCTGCACATGCCGCTGTGGAGCATATCAAATAAGGAAAGGACGTCATCGTCATGCTGAAATCCCTGAAAGAAGCCGTCTATGAAGCCAATATGGAGCTTCCCAAGCGGAATCTGGTTACGTATACGTGGGGCAATGTGTCCGGCATCCATCGTGAAAAGGGTCTGATTGTCATCAAGCCCTCCGGTGTGGATTATGAGGATCTGACGCCCGACCTGCTGGTGGTGCTGGACCTGGACGGCAATATCGTCGAGGGCAAGCTGAATCCCTCCAGCGACACCAAGACCCATCTGGAGCTGTACAAGCAGTATCCGACCATCGGCGGCATTGTGCATACGCACAGCCCCTATGCGGTCGGCTGGGCGCAGGCATGCCAGGACATTCCCTGCTATGGCACGACCCATGCGGACTACTTCTACGGCCCGATTCCCTGCGCACGTCACCTGACGACGGAGGAAATCGAGGAGGACTACGAGAAGAACACCGGCAAGGTCATCATCGAAGAACTGACCAAGCGTGGCATTGAGCCGCTGCACGTGCCGGGCATCGTCTGCGCATCCCATGGCCCGTTCACCTGGGGCAAGGACGCCGCGCAGGCTGTCTATCACGCGGTGGTGCTGGAAGAGGTGGCGAAGATGGCCGTTTACACGCGCCAGATTAACCCGAACGCCGAACCCGCACCCCAGAACATTCAGGACAAGCACTTCATGCGCAAGCACGGCCCGAACGCCTACTACGGACAGGCCGGTCAGCAACACTAATCGATACCAATTTTCATCTACCCCATGACATTCGCACAGTGTATTTTCTTGCATCGGCCATCACCGGGCAAAGCCCGGCGCTAGTCAGGCAAAAGCCTGACCTCCATCTGGCTTTGCTTCGTTCCGCTTGCGCGTACCGCCAGTACGCCTCGCTGCACGCAGCTTTGCCAGAGAGAAAAATCCACTATGCTCGGTGCCATGCTTTAGACGTAAATTAGTATGACCTCTTACGCCCATCTGCGCCCACAAGCCAGATGGGCGTTTTCACAAAAAGGAGCAATCCCATGACGTATCAGCATGTACAGCAAATCGCACGGGACACCATTGCCTACGCCCGCACCATCCTCCATCCGGGCATGCAATTAACGGAGGTGCGCCGGGCTTGCGAAGAAAAAATGCTTGCCCTGGGCGCGGATTCCTTCTGGTACTGGGATGTGGGCGCATTTGTGTTTTCAGGCGATGAGACGGCGGTGTCCGTTTCCGGGCGCACGTACCAAACCAGTGACCGACTGCTTGCCGAAAATGACATTGTGACCATTGACCTCAGCCCACAGGTGGGCGACACATGGGGTGACTACGCCCGGACAATCGTGTTGCAGGACGGCCATGTGGTGCGCAAGGAGGACATTCGCCATCCGGAATGGCGCAGTGGCCTTGCCATGGAGGATGCATTGCACGCGCAGCTGCTTGCATGCGCCCGGCCGGACATGACCTTTGAGGAGCTGCACCGTGTGATGAATGCAAGCATCGTGGCGGGAGGCTTTGTCAATCTGGACTTTTCGGGCAATCTGGGCCATTCCATCGTGCTGAAAAAGGATGACAGAATCTATATTGAGCCGGGCAACAAGGCGTGCCTTGGCGATGTGGAACGCTTCACCTTTGAGCCGCACATTGCGCGTCCTGGTTCCTGCTATGGCGTGAAGAAGGAGAACATTTATTACTTCGATGGTGGCAAGCTAAAAGAGCTGTAATAAAAAAGCGCTCGTTTCCTCCTGCAAAACGGAGGACGAGCGCTTTTTGTATCTGTGATGTTATGCGTCGCGCACCATGATGACGTCCATCTGCCGCTCCAAAGCGGGAATGACGCATTCGGCCAGACAGTTGTCCAGCACCACATCGCGCATGACCAGCACATCAATATCCAGCATGTCGAAAATCGCGGAGTTAAAATCACGGGTATAGGGCGCACAGGCGGCCACTACGTGCGATTCGGGCAGGTCGAGGGAGCGAACCAGCTCCATGGACTCTACCGTCGGAACGATGCGGCAGAACAGATGCTCCTTGTTGAGGTGCGGCACATAATGCGGCAGGTACTGATAATCACCGGCCAGCAGGATGTTTTCCTCCGGCAGTCCGGAAAGCGCCGCCACGGCCTCCTCGGGCGTATTCATCCACTGCACGGCGTCGCGCCATGCCTCCCGCGCGTTTTTGATTTCGGTGCGCTGACAGGGAATCGCCAGCTGCTCGGTGGCAAGCCGGATGTTTTCCTGCGCCGTCAGGGCATAGGGATGCGTGGCATCAATGACCTTGCTGGGGTTCACCTGACGGATGAAGGAAAGCATCTCCTCTCGGTCAAAGCGCCCTACGTGACAAATCGTCCCAGCGGGCAGCTGCGTGCGGGCAAACTCCGTCGTCACGCAGACGATGACTTGCTTTCCGCGTCGGCGCATGGTTTGCGCGGCCTCCCGGCTTTCATGTGTGTTGCCGAAAATCAGGACTTTCTCCATAGGTAGCACACTCCCTGACGATGTGAAGTCCTGCCGAAACATGGCAGGCTGAGCAAAAATATTATAGTATTTTTCGCTTTTGCTGTCAACACCCTGCGAAAATGCGCAGGCGGTGTTTGTTGCTTCGTGGTTACATCCGGAAAGTCGTTCTTGTTTTGTCTGTGTCGCTATGGTACAATAAAGAATGACGAAAATGCCTGTGGCCGGTGCGGCATGGAGGGTGCCATCGGCCAGGGGGGAAATGGGGAAAGCAGATGGAAAAGCGGTATCAGGCTGAAACATGGAATGACGCCTTGTTTGCACATCCGACGGCGCTGTATCGTGCCATTCCCTTTTGGTCGTGGAATTGCAAGGTGACGAAGGCACTGATTGACAGCCAGCTGGCCATTGTGAAGCAAATGGGCTTTGGTGGCGTGGATATTCATCCGCGAACAGGACTGGATACGGAATATATGAGCGACACCTATCTGGAATTGGTGCGCTATGCGGCGAAAAAGTGCGAGGAACTGGGGCTGATCTGCTGGCTGTATGACGATGATCGCTTTCCGTCGGGCTGTGCGGATGGACTTGTGACGCGGCAGCATCCGGAATATCGAGGGCGCTTTTTGCTGCTGACGGTGCATCGGCTGAAAGAAACGGATGGCTTTTTTGCCTCCAAGGAAGCCTTTGCGCGTGCAATTGCATCGGGCGAAAAGCCGGAAGGGTACTTCCTGACGGCCTATGCCATTCAGTTGCAGGACGGCTGTCTGCAAGCGTATCAGCGCCTGAAGACGGAGGAGGAAATCCAGCAGGCGCTACGGCAAGGAAAATGCATCCGCTATGCCTATCAAAAGCTGATGCCGGAGCAGGCGTGGTTTCAGGGGCAAGCCTATGTGGACACGATGAATCCGGCGGCAATTGCGGAGTTCCTTCGTGTGACGCATGAGGCGTACTATGCCAAAATGGGTGACGATTTCGGCAAGGTGATACCGGCCATTTTTACGGACGAGCCACGCATGGGCAAGCATCAGCAGCTGGCACAGGCATCGTCTGATGCGGATGTCACCATTCCCTACAACGAGTATTTTGCTGAAACAATGCGCGAGGAAAAGCACATCGACCCGCTGGACGATTTGCCGCTGTACGTCTGGAACTGCGCCGACGAAAGTCACCGCGCGTATCGGTATCACTACCGCGATATGACGGCGGAATGCTTTGTGCGCGCGTTTATGGATCAGATTGCAGATTGGTGCAAGGCGCATCATATTGACTTTACCGGCCATGTGCTGTCGGAGGAATCGCTGACGTCGCAGGTATTTGCGCTGGGCGACTGCATGCGCTGCTATCGGAAGATGGATGTGCCGGGTGTGGATATATTGTGCGATTTCCGGGAATTCTCCACCGTCAAGCAGGCGGTCAGTGTCAGCCGTCAAATGGGTCGCGCCGGAACGATGAGCGAGCTATACGGCGTGACGCACTGGGATTGTGATTTCAAGACGTTTAAGCTGCAAGGCGACTGGCAGGCGGCGCTGGGCATCACCATCCGTGTGCCGCATCTGTCCCACATGTCCTTACAGGGGGAGGCCAAACGCGATTGGCCGGGCTCTATCTTCTTCCAGGCGCCGTGGTATCAGCAATGGCCGATGCTGGAAGACCATTTTGCACGCCTGAACACGGTGCTGACAAGCGGCAAGCCGTGCGTTTCGGTGGGCGTGATTCATCCGGTGGAGTCGATGTGGCTGGATATGGGCCCGGATGACCAGACACTGGATGGCCGCAGGGAGATGGATGAGGACTTCCAGAACCTGATTCGCTGGCTGCTGCTGGGAACGGTGGACTTCGACTTCCTGTCGGAGTCGCTGCTGCCGCAGCTATGTGACGAATGCTGTGTCACGCCGGGCGTCATGAGGGTCGGAGCGCAGGAATACCGCACGGTGATTGTGCCGAACATGACCACCATCCGCAGCACGACGTTGGCACGGCTGGAGGCGTTTCAGGAAAGCGGCGGACAGATTATTTTCCTGGGCTGTGTGCCGTCTCTGGTGGATGCACTGCCATCCACACGTGCGGCTGTGCTGGCGGAAAAATGCTTGTGCCTTGGCAAGGACCGTGCGGCGCTCCGGAAAGCTCTTGCGCCGGTCAGGGAGGTCGGGATTCGCACGACAAGCGGCCAGCTGTCCGACAACCTCGTCTACCAATTGCGGCAGGATGAAGGCGGCAAGTGGCTGTTTGTCAGTCATGCGTATCAGAGACGCCAAAATACAACGCAGCGTGAGGACTATGTGATTCGCGTCAAAGGACACTATCTGGTGACGCAGTATGATACGCAAACGGGACGCACCGCACCGGCGCTTTGCTATGCCGAAAATGGAGACACCTGTATTCCCTGCGGGCTATATGCGCAGGACAGCGTGCTTTATCGTCTGGAGGACGGTATGCCGCCAGAAGAAAAGCTGCCATTGCCGCAGAAAAGCTATCGCACGGTGTACCGCTGGACACCGGAAACGCGGAATATCCGCCGGGAGCGCAGTGAGCCGAATGTGCTGCTGCTGGATATGGCATCATGCCGCGTGGATGATGGCCCGGTGCAGCCCGAAATGGAAATTCTGCGGCAGGACAACCACATTCGCCACATGCTTGGCTTTGCGCCGCGCAATGGCAGCATGATGCAGCCCTATTGCACGCAGGAGCGCGAAACGCACCGCGTCACGCTCATCTACCACTTTGATTCGCTGGTGGCGCTGCCGGTGCAGCTGGCGCTGGAGGAACCGCAGGTCTGTCGCGTCTGGCTGAACGGAATCGAAGCAGATACCACGCCTGTTGGCTACTATGTCGATCCGGCCATTTCGGTGATTGACATGCCAAAGACGTGTGTGGGCGACAATGAGCTGGTGGTGGAGGTGCAATACAACCAGAAAACGAACCTGGAGGCGCTTTATCTCTTAGGGGCGTTTGGTGTGCGCATTGCGGGCGACCATCCTATCCTCGAGGAGGAAATGCAGGATGCTCGTTTGGGTGACATTACGCGGCAGGACTTGCCCTTCTATACGGGCAATCTATCCTACCAGCTGGATTTTGAAGTGGCAGAGGAAGGCGGCGTGTATGCGGTACATGTGCCGCATTTCGTCGCGCCACTGCTGGGCATTGCGCTGGACGGCGTGGAGATGGGAACAATCGCCTATGCGCCGCATCGGCTGTCGCTGGGAAAAATCAGCAAGGGGCAGCATACTCTGACGGTGCGCGTGTATGGCAACCGCTATAACGCGTTCGGGACGCTGCATCTTGCGAATCCGGAATTCCTCTGGTTCGGGCCGGATAGCTACCGAACGGAAGGCGATGACTGGACAGATGGGTATCGCGGAAAACCTGTGGGCATTCTGTCCACGGTGGAAATGCAAAGGGAAGAATGAGAGGCGTTTGTGTGAAGGAAGAAACCAGAAAACAACGGAATATCGGCATTTTTGCGCACGTTGACGCGGGCAAAACGACCTTGTCGGAGCAGCTGCTGCTCAAATGCGGGGCGATACGTCAGGCCGGCAGTGTGGATCGCGGCACGGCGCATACCGATGATTTGCCCGTGGAGCAGCGACGCGGCATTTCGGTGCGCGCCAGCTGTGTCTCCATGAAATGGAAGGACACGGAAATTCGATTGATTGACACGCCGGGCCACGTGGACTTTTCCGCCGAGGTGGAGCGTTCATTGTGGGCGCTGGATGCGGCGGTGCTGGTCGTCTGCGCGGTGCAGGGCGTTCAGCCGCATACGGAGGCGCTCTTCGCCGCCTTGCAGGAGCAGCAGATTCCTGTGCTGATTTTCCTGAACAAGACGGATCGTGAGGGCGCGAATCCGGCGCGTGTGCTATCGCAGATTCATCGCCGACTCAGCCCACAGGCGGTGCTGCTGTCGGAAACGGATGCACTGCTGGAATGCGTCTGTGCGCAGGATGATGCGCTATTGGAACGCTATCTGTTGGGTGAAGCCATTGCGCAGGAGGAAATCACGCAGCGCTTGCCGGATTTGGTGGCGCAGGGGAAGGTCTATCCGGTGCTGACGGGCAGCGCCCTGCGTGGCGAAGGCATCGAACCGCTGCTCGATGCGATTGTATCGCTCCTGCCGTCGCCCGGTGATGCGGGTGCGTTGTCGGGTGTGGTGTTTGCGCTGGCGCAGGACAAATTGCTTGGTCGTGGCGTGTGGGTACGCCTGTATGGCGGTAAGCTGGAAAATCGCGAGGCCATGACGCTCCCGGCTGGCATGGATCCGCTGACGGGTGAGGAACGCCTGGTGCAGCGGAAAATTACCCAGATTCGCCACGTGGACGGCAGTGACGCGGGCTATCTTGGCGCGGGTGAAATCGGTGTGGTGTATGGGCTGGGCAGTGTGAAGGTCGGCTTTGTCTTTGGCCAGGAGGAACAGCTGCCACGCCGCGTAGAACCGGGCCGCCTCAGAGCGCCACTGATTGCGGTGCAGGTCGTGCCGGACAATCCCGAGGACATGACGGCGCTTCGTGCGGCGTGCGAACAGCTTTCTGCCGAAGACCCGCTGCTGCAGGCGCACTACAGCCGGTCGCTGAACGAATTGCAGCTGCACGCCATGGGCGCGATTCAGCTGGAAATCCTGCTGGAAACGCTCAAAACGCGCTTTGGGCTGAATGCGTCGTTCTCTCCGCCGGCGGTTTTGTACCGGGAGACGATTCGGCATAAGAGTGTGGGCTTCTGCGCCTACACGATGCCCAAGCCGTGCTGGGCAATCCTGCATTTTGACATTGAGCCTGCGCCGCGCGGCAGTGGCGTGACGTTCCGTTCCACCGTGCCGGTGAAGGACATCATGGCGCGCTACCAGCATCAGGTGGAGCAGGCGTTGCCGTTGGCGCTCCATCAGGGACGCCTCGGCTGGCCGGTGACGGATGTGAACATCACGCTCAGCGGTGGCGGGCATCATCTGGTGCATACGCATCCGCTGGACTTCATCGTGGCGACGCCGTGGGCGATACAGGACGGCCTGAAAAACGGCGAACCGCAGCTGCTTGAGCCGGTGCTGGAAATCCGTTTCTCCCTGCCGCCGGACTGCGTGGGACGCATCATGAGCGATGTGGCGCAGATGCGTGGCGAGGTGGTGGACACGCTGGCAGATGAAGACCGCGTGCTGCTGACGGCGCATGTGCCCGTGGCCACGAGCCTTGACTATGCGCAGACGCTATCGAGCATCACCAGCGGGCGCGGCAGCATGAGCGTGCGTCTGCACGGCTATCAGGACTGCCCGATGGAGCTGGGTCGCACATGCCAGCGCCGCAGCGTCGATCCTCTGGATACGGCCAAGTACATTCTGGCGGCACGTAGCGCGCTGGAAGGCGGTATTTTCGACTTGGACTAAGGAAAACAAAGCAAAAAACGCCCGTAGCGTACCTCTTGTGAAAAAAGGGGTGGCTACGGGCGAAATTTTTTTTCGCGAATGCACTGATTATGATGGAGATTCGTAAAAAATGTGGCGTGGCGTACAAGGCGGGAGCCCTCTCAGTCACCTGCGGTGACAGCTCTCCCAGAGGGAGAGCCAAGAAGTACGCATGAATGCACGATGTGTGCGTTTTGTGCTGGTTGCGCTGCCGTGCTGTCCGCATAAAAGCTACTCGTGTAACGCGCACGGGCATGGAACAACACCCTTGGCTCGCCCTTTGGGAGAGCTGTCGGCGAAGCCGACTGAGAGGGCTGCGCGTGTCAACGTGCTGTATGCTGTGTCATGGCCTGCATATCAGCAGCGGGAAAACCCTTTCTGGCATCTGTAGGCAAAATGAAAGGCTGTGTCCACTGAAAACTTCCCCGATTTACCATGTAACTTCTCAACGGCATTGCGCTACCCGGACATAAAAAACCGCCCACGCATGCTTTTTTGCACTGCGTGGGCGGTGAATCAAGGCAAAATTACTTCGTTTCCACGGCCA
>CAYXHF010000020.1:0-43102 GCA_964464815.1 uncultured Faecalibacterium sp. | reverse complement strand
TCGCCAATGGCCGTGACGCTGTCAGGAATGGAAATGCTGGTCAAAGAAGAACACCGGGAGAAAGCAGAATCGCCAATGGCCGTGACGCTGTCAGGAATGGAAATGCTGGTCAAAGAAGAACACCGGGAGAAAGCAGAATCGCCAATGGCCGTGACGCTGTCAGGAATGGAAATGCTGGTCAAAGAAGAACACCAGGAGAAAGCAGAATCGCCGATACTTGTAACACGATACCCATCTAATTCATTAGGAATAGATACGGTGCTATCGGAGCCTGTGTACCTAGTGATTTCCGCCGTCCCATCCAGCAACAGCACATACTCGTAATCGCCGCAAGTGTAAGTCATTTCGTCTTCTGCAACACCGGCGCAAATGCCCAGTGCCAAGCCGAATAGCACCACCAGAATCAACGTCAAAAACTTTTTCATGTTGTATCTCCTTGTATTTTGTCTAATAACAGATTTCCGCCAAACCTGAATGCACAAGTTTGGCGGAAATTCGTCTGTTTATTTTTCCACCAACGCGCAGAACTTATCGATATTGCCCTTGACAATCTCCAGGCTGGAACGCCAGAAGTCGGGATCGCGAACGTCGATGGAGACGCTGGCGGCGACGTCGGCAATCGAGCCGGAACCGCAGGAACGGAGCAGACGGCAGTAGTCGGGCACGAAGTCCGCACCCTTCTTCAGATACTGGGCGAAAACACCCTTGCCGAACAGCTCGCCGAAGGCGTAGGGAAAGTTGTAGAAATTGTAGCCGGAGGAGTAATAGTGGCTCTTGCAGGCCCACATGTACGGATGACGCACGTTGGGATCAAGGCCGTCGCCGTAGGAGGCCTCCTGCGCGCGCAGCATGGCATCCTTCAATTCGTCCACGCTCATGGCATGGTCGGCGCGGGTGTTGATGACCTCCGTCTCGAACAGATAGCGGCTGTAGATGTCCACAATCGTCTGGGTCGTTTCCATCAGGCTGCCTTCCAGCAGGGAAAGCTGCTCCTCGGGCGCGGCATCCTTGAGCACCATGTGCGCCAGCAGCTGTTCGTTGAAGATGGACGCCGTCTCAGCCAAGGGCATGGGCGTGTCAATCATTGCGTAGGGAAGGCCGGCCAGGCAGCGGTTGTGCCACGCGTGACCCAGCTCATGCGCGATGGTCGATACGTCGGAAAAGCTGCCGGTGAAGTTGGTCATGACCAGAGAACGGTCGGCAAAGTGGACGGAGGAGCAGAATGCGCCGCCGGACTTGCCTTCACGCGGGAAAATGTCAATCCAGCGCTGCTCAAAGGCGTTGTCGATGAACTTGCCCATTTCCGGCGAGAACTGACCCAGCAGGCGCACGAGCATCTCCCGCGCCTCCTCAATGGTGTAGGTGTGGACGCTTTCGCCAACGGGCGCGAAGAGGTCATAGAAGGGCAGACCGTTCTTGTGCCCCAGCAGCTTCGCCTTGGCCTTCATGTAGCGGCGGAAGTGCGGCAGATATTCGCGGATGGCGGTCATCATGGCGTCCAGGGTGGCCTTGTCCATGCGGGAGCGGCTGAGCGTCATGTCCAGCACGGAGTCGTAGCCGCGTGCCTTGCTGATGGTGCGTGCCTCCATTTTGATGGAGTTCAGGCAGTAGGACATGGGCAGCTCCATCTTCTTGTAGGAGGCGATTTCGGCCTCGTAGGCATCCTTGCGCACGGAGGCATCCGCGTCGTAGGCCAGGCCACGCACGGCAGACAGCGGGATTTCCTCGCCGCGATAATTGGCCGTGTGGGTCGAATCCAGCTTGTCACGCAGCTGGCTGAACGCATTGCCGCCGGAAAGCTGCATTTGCAGAATCCAAGGCTCAATTTCAGGCGGCAGGGTGTGCTTGACGTCCTCCGCTGCTTCACGCAGGGAGAAGGCAACACGCTGTAGCTTCTCGGAGGAGGCAATCAGCTCCTCCAAATTCGGCAGCTGGCCGATATAGCGGGTGATGGCACTGGACACCATGACGCTTTCGTTGGCAATCACGTCCAGCATGTCGGCATACTTCATGGCCTCGGTATTGGAGGCATCCACGGCCTGCGTCAGACCGCAGAAGCTGAACAGACGGTCGGAAAGCGCGGAAAGCATCTCCTACGCGTCCACCAGCTGCTCCAGCTTGTCAAGGGGCGCCAAATCGCTCTGCAAAATATCACGCAGGGCAGCAATTTCCTTAGAATAACGCGCCAAATCAGCGTGGAAAGCAGGGTCATCAAAGCCCTGATAGAGGTAAGACAAGTCCCAATTCGGATTCATGGGGGAAAACCTCCTTATGTGTGGCGCACAGGAAAACGATTGTCGTTACCTGTTGCACCTTATTTGTCTCATTTGGATGTACACACTATATGATACTCCATTGCACGAACGTTGTCAATGCCTGTTTGCCACAGATGTGTGTTTTTCAGATGCTCCGGGTCGTGCGCATCGACGCCCAGAATGACCGGATTGTCCCACTTTTTCGCACGCTCCCAGAAAAGCGGCGCCGGATAGCCGCGGCCGTGGCCTTCCAGCTTGCTCAGCAGGCCCAGCAGGTTGTATTCCAGCGGCATGTGCATTTCCTTGGCGCATTGGCAAATCATGTCCGTCGCCTCCTCGCAGGCGGGGGTCAATTCGCTTTCGTGGCGATGGCGCAGGAACAAGTCCGGATGCGCCAGATAGCAGAACAGCCCCGTGCGCATGGCGCGAATCGCGGCGTCGGCATAGCGCAGGACGCCCTCGTCCGTGCGGCACTCGTCGCCGACGTAGGGGTTATCCTCCTCGCTGTCGGCGTAGTGGTTGCCCAATATATAATAGGAAATGCCCTGATCGCGCATGCGCAGCAGATGGTCATGATAGCGCGGGAAGTATTCGCTTTCCAGCCCCAGCTGGATGTCGATTTGCCCCTGATAGCGCGCCTGCAAATCGCGCACGGAGGCGATATAGCCATCCAGTTCCTCCAGCGGCATGCGAATCCGGCTGACAAAGCCATTGGCGAACGGCCACGGCGCATGGTCGGCAAAGCCCAGCGTATCAAAGCCCGCATCAATGGCGGCCAGGACGTATTCCTCATCCGTGCCGCAGGCGTGCTGGCAACGGCTGGTGTGGGTGTGATAATTGCACTTTTTCATGAAAGCAGCTCCTTTTCCTGATAGCATACTAATTTCCGTCTAAAGCATGGCAACGAGCATGGTGAATTTTTCTCTCTGGCAAAGCCAGATGGAGGTCAGGCTTTTGCCTGACTAGCGCTGGGCTTGGCCCGGTAATGGCCGATGCGAGAAAAGACGCTGCGCGAATGACATGGGTTAGATGAAAATTAGTATTAGAGGACAAAAAGTGACACACGCGGATTGGTTGGCATCCGGCGTGTGTCAATATGTTAGAAATTCTGTTGTTTCCGCTGGAGCATCAGCGCTTCGAGGCACTTTTCCTTGCTACGCTCGATGTGGCGGTGCGTCAGCTTCTGGAAATGCTCCAGATCCTTCGCTTCGATGTAGTCCACCAGCTTGTAGTGCTCCTCGTGCGCCTGCATCAGGCGGTTCTCCTGCGAAATGGCCATGGAGGAGAAGCGGCGGATGTATTGATCCTGTCCCTCAATGACGCGCAGGATGCGATTCTGATGGCAAAGCTCCGTCATTTCATGATGGAAGGCACGCGCCATCGGGGAAAGCGCGGTGTAATCCCGTGCGGCCATCACATCGTCCATTTCGCGCAGTCGGTCACGCAGGCTGGCGATATCCTCCGCCGTGGCGTTGGCGATAATGGCGGGCAGCGTCAGCATTTCCAGCGCGTTGCGGATGGTGTAGATTTCCTCCACGTCCGCAATGGTGAAGGCGCGCACAATCACGCCACGGCGCTGTACATACTCCACCAGACCGTCGCGCTCCAATTTGCGCAGTGCTTCACGCAAGGGAGTACGGCTGATATGCAGGCGCTCGGCGTAGTCGGTTTCCACAATGCGCTCACCTGCGGGAATTTCGCCAGTGATGATGGCGTGCTTCAATACCTCATACGCGATTTCACGGATGGGACGGCTTTCCATCATGGGCTGAAACGAAATGGCTGCCATAATGAACAACTCCTTTTCGAGGAAAAGTTGATGATGCAAGAAGCCGCAGGACAACGGAAGGGCCGTCCGTGCGGTTCTGGAAAAGTGCATTTTGTATGCACTTTGTATACAAGAATAATACAAAATTGCGCGAATGTCAAGCGAAAAACCACGCTTTTGCAAGGAAGTGGGAAATTTTTGCCCCCATAATGAACATATTTGCGAAAAAATAAGCGCGGCAAAGAAAAAGCGCCGCATGCTCTTTGCAAAACATGCGGCGCTTCTGTGTGATTATCCCAGAATCTCGTGGCGCAGGGCGTTGACGTAGTCCAGCTGCTCCCAGGGCATATCGGCCTTGCCGAAGTGACCGTAGTTGCAGTTCGCACGATAAATCGGGCGGCGCAGATTCAGACGCTGGATGATGGCGTTGGGACGCAGGTCGAACAGCTTCTCAACCGCTGCGGCCAGCTGATCATCGGCCACCACGCCGGTGCCCTTGGTGTCGATGCACAGGCTGACCGGATGTGCAACACCGATGGCGTAGGCCAGCTGAATCTCGCACTGAGACGCCAGACCGGCGGCAACGATGTTCTTGGCCACATGACGGGCAGCGTAAGCGGCGCTGCGGTCCACCTTCGTCGGGTCCTTGCCGGAGAAGGCACCGCCGCCATGGGGCGCATAGCCACCGTAGGTATCGACGATGATCTTGCGGCCGGTCAGACCGGAGTCGCCCGCCGGGCCACCGATGACGAAGCGGCCAGTGGGGTTAATCAGATAGCGCGTGTCGGCGGTCAGCATCTCGGCGGGAATCACCGGACGGATGACATGCTCCAGCATCGCGTCGTAGATGGTGGTGTGGTCAATCTCCGGGTTATGCTGGGTGGAGATGACAACGGTGTCCACGGCCACGGGACGGCCGTCCTCGTAGACGACGGTGACCTGTGCCTTACCGTCGGGACGCAGCCACGGCAGCGTGCCGTTCTTGCGAACCTCGGTCAGGCGGCGCGTCAGGCGATGCGCGTAGGCGATGGCCGTGGGCATATACTCGGGCGTTTCGTTGCAGGCGTAGCCGAACATCATGCCCTGATCGCCGGCACCGGTTTCGTTGGCATCCTGAGTGCGGGTTTCCAGCGCGTCGTCCACGCCCATGGCGATGTCCGGGCTCTGGGCATGCAGGCTGGTCAGCACCGCGCAGGTGTTGCCGTCAAAGCACAGGGAGGAATCATTATAGCCGATGTCCAGCACCACGTCACGGACGATGGCGGGCACGTCAATCTTGGCGGTCGTGGTCACTTCGCCCATCACCATCACCATGCCGGTGGTGGCGCAGGTTTCGCAGGCAACGCGGCTCATGGGATCCTGGGCAAGCAGTGCGTCCAGCACCGCATCGGACACCTGGTCGCACAGTTTGTCCGGATGGCCTTCGGTTACGGATTCGGAGGTAAACAGCTTTCTCATATTTTTGTAGCTCCTTTCAGCTAAACAGGGTAGGAAGCGGGAGACACCGTTGCGGCGTTCCCTGACGACAAGAAGCTGCAAAAAACCCGACTGTTTCGCACACAAAACAGTCGGGAATCAATCAAAGTCGATTGCCCTTATCTGTCAGTGCAGCCCGTAAAACGGGGTTATGTGCGCACTGTGGGAATTGGCACCATGCACCGTTGTGCCGGTTGCCGTGGCTTCATTGGGCCCATCCCTCTGCCACTCGTGATAAGGCGGTATTACATTTGCATCCGACATGCTATCACATTTTATGCCCTGCGTCAAGAGCTTTTTGCGTGTTTCTGTCTGTTTTTTCGGAAGTTTTTGCGTTTTCGGCGAATATCCACGAGAATAGAACAAGCGTTCGCTTGAAATCATGCCGGGAATCGGCTATACTAAGTAGGCCGTTTGCGATGACGATTGAGTCTTGTGCGATTCGTCGGTGTGAACCTTGTCAGGTCCGAGAGGAAGCAGCAATAAGCGCTTGATGGATGTGCTGCGAGGTCGCTCAATCTGAGCAGGCGGTCTTTTTTATACCTGGGTTTTCTGAAGCATTCGGTGGCACGCTAACGGCTGAAAGTCCGCTCGTTATCGCACTACCGCATTGATTCAGAGCTTCCATACCCCTTGCCGCCGGGAGAAAGAGGCGGCGGAAAATTCCTGCTGGTGGCGCAAAAGTAAATGCACGTTTTCAGGGGCGAAGCGGACAATAGGTGTCTGCTTCGCCCCTTTTGCGGGAATACAACAAAAAAACAAGGCAGAGATTTCCTATTGATAGAAGCGTTTGACCACGAAAACGTTTTTCTCGCGAAAAAATCATACATTTCCCGCAAATTCACCAAATTTCTGATGGATTTTCGGCTAAATTCCAGTGGATTTTTTTCGTGAAATGTGCTATACTTATGTAACGAAGGGTTTGCCAGTCGTAGCGTACTTGACAAACCGTGAGGGATACCGCCATTCCGGAATGAAGATGGGGTAATGAAAGTCGGAATTGTGGAATGTGAAATCGCTGGTGGAGAGTACCGTATGCTCGTCCTGCGGCGATGGAATGGGTAGTATCCTGCTTTGTGGCGCAGCCGTTTGTTCTGATGAAAAGGATATTCTGACGATAAGCAGCTGAGCGCGAAGAATAACGAAAGAAAACGATTTCGCCACGCCGCCAATGCGGATCGGGGAATTCTTTTTTCTTTCGTGACAAAACAGAAATTTGCTTCCAGATGGAAGTATATGGAGAATTGCAATGGAAATTGCGAAAAGAGGAGTGATTCAATGAGCCCGAAAGCAAAGGCAGGGCAGCCGGAAAGCCGCCTGCGTATCGTCAGCCTTGGCGGCGTGGACGAAATCGGCAAGAACATGACGGTCTTTGAATATGAGGACGACATCATCGTCGTGGACTGCGGCAGCATCTTCCCCAAGGAGGATATGCTGGGCGTTGACCTGGTGATTCCGGATGTGTCCTATCTGGTGGAGCGCAAGCGCAACGTGCGTGGCTATCTGTTCACGCATGGTCATGAGGACCACATTGGCTCCACGCCCTACATCCTGCGTCAGGTGCCGGCACCGCTGTATGGCACGAAGCTGACGCTGGCGCTGGTTGATTTGAAGCTCAAGGAGCATCGCATTCAGGGCATCCCGATGCAGGTGGTGCAGCCGCGCGATGAGGTGCGTCTGGGCAAGTACTTCACGGCGAAGTTCATCCATGTCAGCCACTCCATCGCTGGCGCGTGCGCGATTGCGATTACCTGCCCTGCGGGCACGGTGGTCGTCTCCGGCGACTTTAAGATTGACTATACGCCCGTGGATGGTCATGTGACGGACCTGGCTTCCTTTGCGGAGCTTGGTGAGCGTGGCGTGCTGGCCATGCTGTGCGAATCGACCAACGTCGAGCGTCCGGGTCATACCATCTCCGAAAAGAAGATTGGCGCGACGTTTGAGAACATGTTCCGCGATGCCAAGGGCCGCGTGATTGTCGCCATGTTCGCCTCCAACATCCATCGTATGCAGATGGTGATTGATAACGCCCTGCGCTATGGCCGCCGGGTGTGCTTCATCGGCCGCAGCATGGTTAACGTCAGCCGTGTGGCTATGCAGATTGGCGAATTGCGCATTCCGCAGGAGGCCATTATCGAGGCAGATGCGCTGGATCAGTATCCGGATGAGGAGATTCTGGTCATGACCACGGGCAGCCAGGGCGAACCCATGGCAGGTCTGACGCGCATGGCCTACAGCGAGCATCGCAAGCTGCAAATCCGTCAGAGCGATATGGTCATCATCTCCGCCACGCCGATTCCCGGCAACGAGAAGTTCATCAGCCGCGTCATCAACCAGCTGTATCGCTGCGGCGCGACGGTCGTCTACGAGGCCATGGCAGAGGTTCACGTGTCCGGTCACGCGCGTCAGGAGGAGCTCAAGCTCATGCACGCGCTGGTGAAGCCGAAGTACTTCATTCCCGTCCATGGTGAGTATCGCATGCTCTGGCAGCATGCCGTGCTGGCTGAGTCGATGGGCATGAACAGCACCGACATCGTGATTCCTGAAATCGGTCAGGTTATCGAAATGAACGAGCAGGGCCTGTATCTGGGTGAACAGATTCCCAGCGGCACGGTGCTGGTGGATGGTCTGGGCATTGGTGACGTGGGCAACGTGGTGCTGCGTGACCGCAAGCATCTGAGCCAGGATGGCCTGATTATCGTGGTCATGGCCATCAACCGCGACGAGCGGCGCCTTGTTTCTGGCCCGGATATCATCAGCCGTGGCTTTATCTACGTGCGCGAAAACGAGGATATTATCGAGAACACCCGCGATGTCGTGCGCCAGATTCTGTCCCAGTCCTCTTTGGCGGGCGAAGATTGGCCGGCGCTCAAGAACCGCATCAAGGATGATCTGCACCGGTATATCTTTGAGAAAATCAAGCGCAATCCGATGATCCTGCCGATTATTCTGGATGTTTAAGGAAGCGCTGGATGATTCAGAGATTCCTTCATTGACGGGATTCCAAATTGCTGATACAATGGGGAGGACGCAATCAGGTGCGTACCTCCCTTTTCTTTTGAAACAGGGACAAAAAGGGCAATCTGATTCGTTTGAATATTGGAAAGGATGGACAAGCTATTATGGAGTATTCTAGCGTACATCGTCTGGCGCAGGAAATTCGCCAGAGCGAGGAATACCTGACGTATCACAACCTGAAGGAGAGCGTGATGGCGGATGAAACGACCGCGGCACTGCTCAAAGAATATAAGAAGCTGCAATCCCGCGTGCAATTGGTATCGGCAAGCGGTGCGCAGCCGGATCAGGATGACATGCAGCGCCTGCAGGGGATTATGTCGGTGCTGTTTGCCAACCCCGAGGTCAGCCAATTCCTGCTGGCGGAAATGCGCTTGATGCAGACGCTGGGAGATATTATTCGCATCGTGACGGAAGCAACGGGCATTGATATGCAGCTTCCTGTCTGATGAAAGGCTGCCGCGGCTTGTTGAAGCAAGGAGGCGGAATTTGTGAACAAAAAGGACAGCTATCGCAGCATCCGTGATGAGCGCCGCTATGGCCCGTATTGGTACAGCGCCCTGTGGCGCGTCATCCGTCCGTGTCTGGTGGGTGCGGGTGCATTGCTGGTGGTGGCGGGCATCCTGTTTTCTGGATGGAACAAGGTGTATGGGGAATTCATCGCGCCGCCAGATGCAAACAGCACGGCGGAAATTCCTTTCACCGTGGAAAGCGGCCAGAGCCTGACGCGCGTGGCGAATCGTCTGGAAGAAGCGGGACTGATTCGCAATCGCTCGGTATTCAAGTATTACTGCGACTTTGCCGGCATGGGACAGAAGATTCAGGCGGGCAGCTATGTGCTGCGCCCATCCATGACCATGCAGGAGATTGCCGACCAGCTTACGCGCGGCGACGGCAACCCCATCGTGCGCAACATCACCCTCATTCCGGGCTGGACGCTTGAGGATTTCGCGGCCAAGCTGGTCAACGATGGTGTACTCAGCGACAGCACGGAGTTCCTGACGCTTTGCCGGGAAGGGAAGGCATTTTCCTCCTACTATTCGGTCAAGGATGTGCTGAATTCCAAGAATGTCGGCAAGCGCCGCTATGTGCTGGAGGGCTACCTTGCGCCGGACACCTACGAAATCTACATTGGCGCAACGCCCAGCGAAATCATTTCCAAGCTGCTGGCACAGACGGAAAGAATTTTCACCACCGCCAGTCAGGACCGCGCGGATGAGCTGGGCTATACGCTGGATGAAATTCTGACACTGGCCAGCATGATTGAAAAGGAAGCCTCCGCGGCAGACTTTACGAAGGTGTCGGCGGTGTTCCACAATCGCCTGAAAGCAGGCATGAAGCTGCAAAGCGATGTGACGATTCATTATGTTACCGGGGTGCGCAAGATGGCGCTGACCAACAGCGATTTGGCGCTGGACAGCCTCTACAACACCTATCAGGTCAAGGGCTTGCCGCTTGGCCCGATTTGCGCCCCAAGTGCGGAGGCCATCAATGCCGCGCTCTATCCGGATGAAACCTTCATTGCGGAAAACTACCTGTACTTCTGTGCCACCAGCCCGAACAGCACGGAACTGCACTTCTCCCGCACCTTGCAGGAGCATGAGCAGGCCGTGAGTATCTACGCGCCGCTGTGGCAGCAATACGATGAGGAAAGAGGACTCTGATGATTCCTGAATTGCTTTGCCCGGCGGGCAATATGGACGCCCTGGAGGCGGCGCTGCACTTTGGCGCGGATGCGGTCTATGGCGGCATGAAGCGCTTCGGCCTGCGCGCCTTTGCGGGCAATTTCGACAAGGATGCACTGCGCCAGGCGGTGGAAAAGACACATGCGACGGGCAAGAAGTTCTATCTGACGATGAACATCTTCCCGTTTGATGACCAGATGGAGGAAATGATTGCGGCCGCCAAAGAGGCGCATGCGCTGCATGTGGATGCCGTGATTGTCAGCGACCTGGGCGCGATTGCTGCCCTGCGCCGCGAGGTGCCGGACCTGCCACTGCATGTCAGCACACAGGCCAGCACGGTCAACTCCGAGGCGGTGCGCATGTACGAGCAGATGGGGTGTGAACGCGTGATTCTGGCGCGGGAAACATCCATCGAGCGGATTCGTGGCATTCGCCAGCGCGTGCCAGGCATGGAGCTGGAAACCTTCGTTCATGGTGCATCGTGCATGTCCTACAGCGGGCGATGCCTGCTCAGCGCGGCCATGACAGGGCGCAGCGCCAATCAGGGCGAGTGCGCACAGCCGTGCCGCTGGCGCTATCAGGTGGTGGAGGAAAAGCGTCCGGGTGAGTACATGCCGGTCTTTGAGGATGAAAACGGCACGTATGTCTTTTCGGCGCGCGATTTGAATCTGATGCCGCTTTTGCCGCAGCTGGTGGATGCAGGTGTCAGTAGCCTGAAAATCGAAGGGCGCATGAAAACGGAATACTATGTCGCGACGGTGACGGCGGCCTATCGCCGGGCACTGGATTTGCTTGCCGAAAGCCGGGAGGCGTTTGAACAGGCGCTGCCGAGCCTGATGGAGGAGCTTTGCTGCGCCAGCCACCGCGATAGCGACACGGGTTTCCTCGGCGGTCAGCCACCGGAGCATCCGGGCATGGCGGACGGCTTCCATCAGAGCCGCGAATACCTGGCGCGTGCGGTGGAGGACAGCGAAGCGGGCGAAATGGCATGCTTCCTGCTCAAAAACCGATTCCGGGCAGGAGAGGGGCTGGAGCTGCTGACCGCACAGGGTGTGCAGACGCTGACGGCGTGTCCCTTCCTGCGCGAAAAGACGGGCGAAATGGTGGATACGCTGGGCATTGGCGGCGAAATCATCCGCATGCAAACGCCGTGTCGCGTGCGAAAAGGCGATATTTTGCGCGGAGAAACACGGAACCATCGTCAATAAGGTGGAAAATTCGCCGAAATGACAATAGCCTTGTTGCACAAAATGAAAAAGCGTGGTATAATCAGCATGTTAACCTTTTGACACATGGCGGATATCGCCTTGTGACGAAGAAACACGCATGAGGAGGAACAACATGGCAGGACATGTGTCTGATGCAGTGATTCGTCGACTGCCGGGATATTATCGCCATTTGCGGGAACTGGAAAGCGCGGGTGTGGAGCAGATTTCCTCGCATGAGCTGGGCGCAAGAATGAACTTGACGCCTTCCCAAATCCGACAGGACATCAACTGCTACGGCGGCTTTGGCCGTCAGGGGTATGGATACCGCGTGTCGGAATTGAAGATGCACATTGGCGAAATTCTTGGGCTGGATCGCGAACACACGGAGATTATCATCGGCGCGGGCAACATCGGTTGCGCCATCGCCAAATATCCGACCTTCCAGCGCGAAGGCTTCCGGCCGATTGCAATGTTTGACAACGACCCGGAGAAAATCGGCGTGCCGGTAGGCGATATTCCGGTCTACAGCATGGCGGAGCTGGAGGGTTTCCTGGTCAAGCAGATTCCGGATATTGCTGTGCTTGCGCTGCCGAGCAAGTATGCGCAGGAGACGCTGGATTTGCTCTACTGCTGCGGCGTGCGTGCGGTGTGGAACTTTGCACCGACCGACCTGAATCATCCCGAGGATATGCTGGTGGTGAACGTCCATCTGACGGACAGCTTGCAAACGCTGACCTATCATATGGCGCATCGCAAGGTGGAAACGCAGGACGATGCGGAGACGGATACCGATTCGGAAAACGAATAAACAAATTTGCGCCAGGGAGATGCATGTCTCTCTGGCGTATTTTAATTTTGTCAAAAAAGGGGCGCATTCGCCGGAAAAGTCATTTTCCACGAATGCGCCCCTTGTGATGCGTATGATACCTGGCGAACGGTCACGGCCGCTTAGTCGGCCAGCACCATGTGCAGCATCATGCTGTCAAAGAAGTTCAGCTCGATGCCCTCATCGGTAACGGTGGCGGTCATGACCTGAGTGAAATAGTCGATGGTCAGGGTGTTTCCGTCCTGCGTCCAGGGGAGGCCGGGAATGCTTGTGCCGACCATCACGAAATCGGCGGTGCCGTCGCCGTGCAGGGTCAGGGAGTACTCACCGCCCAGCATCGCGGCATCCATCGTCACGCCACTGACATCGGCGCTGACGCACAGGTACTTGCGGTCGAGCTGAATGGCGGTGCTGGCATCATTTGCGGGCGCGTCGGCGACCGGAGCGTCCGTGATGGGGGCAATCGGCTGGCTTTCGCCGTCCAAGTGGATGAAGTTCATTACCATGCCGTCCATGTCCGTTTGCAGCTGGCTGTCACTGACGATGGTAAGCGGCACATCTGCGACAAGAAGCATGCCGTCCTCGTACCACCACGGGCCGGTCATGACCTCCTCGGAGGTGACACAGGCCGTGCCGTCATCGTACAGCACGATTTCCAGCACAAGCTCAAGGTCAGCGGCGTTGTAGGTTTCGCCGTCAAACAGGATGGTCTCGACGCGCCAGGTGCCGACGTAGGGCAGGGCGTTGGCATCAAGGGGCTTGGCGACGACAGCAGGCGCTTCTGTGACCTGTGGCGCAGTGGCGACCGCTTGCAGGAGCGCATCCACATCCGGCATCTGCGCCACATCGGTGATGCAGTCGGCAACGTCAAAGGCGATACCGCCGCCGGAGGTCAGGAACGCGCTGTCGGCAATCTGCTCCACGCGATCGCCCAGATACACGGTCTGCAAATTGGGGCAGCAGGAGAACACGAAGCTGCCGATGTTGCGAACGCCATTGACGAAAATGACCTCGCGCAGATTCGTGCAGCCGGAGAAAAGCTCGTCGGGAATCGTTTCGACCGGCGCGTAGCAAATCACGGTTTCCAGCGTCGTGCAGTCGGCAAAGGCGGCAAAGGGGAAGGCTTCATAGGTTTCCGGAATCACCAGCGCACGGATGGGCAATTCGGGTGTATCGTCGCCATTCATGCAGCGCGCGCTGGTCACAACGCCCTGGCCGACCGTGGTCAGGGTCACGCCCTCCGCTTCGCGCGGCAGATAAAGCGTCAGCTCATTGCCCCAATAGCGATCCAGCAGGGCAGTGTCCGAATCGTACCAGAAGTCGTCAATGGGCAGCATGGCATAGGGCATTTCAATCAGATCACGGGCGGTTTCGCCAACGCGGACGACCGGCGCGTACCAGGGACGCTGCGCCCGCTGGGACAGCAGGGCAACCTGCGCATCCGTGGCATCCGGCGCGGCCAGAATTTCCGTGCGCGCAAAGCAGGTGTCCAGCAAATGCTCGGGCAGAATCGCCGGGTCACACAGCACGGTCAGCTTCGCCAGCTGGTCACAGCCGTCCAGTGCGCCCTCGCCAATGCTGGTCAGGGAGGCAGGGAGTGTCAGCTCCGTCAGACCGGTGCAGCCACGGAAGGCGTTTTCGCCAATCTCTGTGACGGATTCCGGCAGGACAACGCTGGTCAGATTCGCACAGCCGCTGAAAGCACCCGCGCCGATTTCCGTCAGCGATTCCGGCAAAACGAGGCTGGTCAGGTTGAGGCAGTTGCGGAAGGCTTCCTCGCCAATGGTGGTGATGGACGGATACCACTCCACGTAGGCGATGCTGCTGTCAGCAAAGGCCTCCTTGCCGATGGTGGTGAAGGTGTCGCAGTGATGCGGGTAGAAGGAGCGAATGGTCTGATTGCCACGGAACACGCCTTCGCCCAGCGCGGTCACGCTGATTGCATCGTAGTCGCTCCAAACGGTCAGATTTTCGGCGTTACCGTTGTACATAGTCCAAACGCCGTTTTCAATGCGGGTGATGTCCGACGTGTTTTCGGGAAGCTCCACTAAGCCGGAGGAAATGGGGTTGTTAATCCATACCGTGCAGTCGGGACACTGCGTCCCCATCACGGCAACATAGGCGCGGCGGTTCTCCTGCGTGCTGTCCCACGGCAAATCCAGGTCGGCCACGTGCGTGTCCGCAAAGGCGTCTGGCGCAATGTCAATCATGCTGTAGAAGTCAAAGCACAGATACGTCAAATGCGTATTGGCAAAGGCACGGGACGAAATCGTCTGTAGGTCGCCGGAAAGATACAGCTCCTGACCGAGGGCGTATTCAAACGCGCCTTCGCCGATGGTTTTCAGCGTTGAAGGAAGTGTCAGGGTGCTGTTGTGGTCATATTGGAAGGCACGTGCGCCGATATGCTCCAAGCCCTCACTCCAATCGGTGCGGGAGGTTTGCGTGTTGAAGAAGGCATCGTCGCCAATGGTTTTCAGGCTCGTCGGGAACTTGATATAGGCGAGGCTGCTGGCGTGTGCAAATGCGCCGTTAGCAATCGTCTCCACATTTTCCGGGAAGAGAACGCCGAAAATGCTGTAGTTGCTCCGGAAGACGCTCTCCCCAATGGTGCGCACAGGGACGCCGCCAATCGTTGCGGGAATGTCCAGATACGCATGGTTGCCATGGAAGGCCGTGATGGTACCCGTCGTGGCATCGAAGGTGAAGCAATCCTCACTGGCGACGCTGTCCACGTGAATCGCCTTCTGGCCGCTGGGACGCAGATGGTCGGCCGCGCCGTTGGCATTGACCAGTGCGGCGGCGTAAGCATCCAGCTCATCATCGGGGACGTAGATGGTGTACTCATCCGGCATCATGAAGAAGCACCAGTCATCCGAAAGGAAAATCGGACACGTGCCTTCAAACGTGATTTCCGTCAGATTCGGGCAGTTGCTGAACGTATTGCTGAGCATGCGCACACTGGCGGGAATGCGGACGCTGGTCAGGCTCGGGCAGCCATTGAAATTCGACCCGATGTATTCCAGCCCGTCGTTGAGTACGACCTGTGTCAGGCTTTCCATCTGGCGAATCGCGCCGTCGGGCATGGCACGCAGGGTGTCGGGCATCGTCAGGCGGGTGATGTCGTTCTGTTCGGCGAACAGGCTCAAATCCAGCGTGTGGATTTCGTTGCCATCAACCATAGCAGGAACGGTGACATCGCCATGCAGCTGTCCTTCCAGCTTTAGAACGTCGCTGTAAGGTGAGTAGACCCAGGTGGCGCTCTCTTCGGCACTTGCAGCTGTGCCGAGGAGGCAGCACATCAGCAGCAGACACAGAACCAACTTGATTCGTTTCATATACGTCTCCTTTCTATCCTCTGGGGATGAACGCACATTGTTCGTCACCTTATTCTACCATATTTTTGCATGTTTGTCACTATCATGGATGGACAAGATGGGCAATATAACACAATTATTTTCCTAAAACATGGCACGCTCGTCCGGAAAATGGCAGATGCATCAAAAAAAGCGCATCCGCGACGAAGTGTGATGCTTCGGCGAATGCGCTTGTTGCTACGATTTAGTTGTACTCAATCGTTTCCTGATACGCCTTGTATGTCGAGGTGCAGAGCAGCTCACGCTTGATTTCCTGACCGTTCTGGTACCAGACCTGATACGTCTCCACCTCGTAGCCGGTGCGCTTCTTGATGGTCGTCTGCTGTGTGCCGGAGGGCAGGGAGGTGTTCTGGACGTACTTGGCGTCCTTGGGCGGATCAATGGTACGGGTGACCTTGCTTTCCAGATCAATCGTTACGCCGTCATTAAACAGCATGCCATAGATGGCAACGGTGCATTTCTGGCTGCTGTACTTCGCCACGATGTAGACCGGCCAGTCGGTATTGTTCTTGAACTTGAAGTCCAGATTCGGCCAGTTGACGGTTGCGTCCATGCCTTTATCGACATAGGTACTCGGCCAGGCATGCGGACTGCGGTAGACGATTTCCAGATTCGCACGTGCCACGGCGTTGAACAGCGTCGAGCTGGTCTGACACACGCCGCCACCGACCTCCGGCACGGACTGACCGCCGGAAATGGCCGTGGCCTCCTTGTAGCCCTTGGCGGCGGTTCGCTGGCCGGTTGCCTGGTTGAAGGAGAACGTTTCGCCCGGCTTGACCGCCACGCCGTTGATGGCGTTGCAGGATAGGTCGATGTTGGTGTTGCGGTTCTTGTTGCTGGTCGTCTTGGTCGTGTAGGTGGCGATGCAGCCAAAGCGCTCGGCAATTTCGGAAGTGGAGACATCAGCCAGAATCATTTCCGACTGCAAGCGCAGGGACGCCTGATAATTGCCCATGTCCAGCACACCGGTCAGCGTGCGGTAGACGGACTCCGCATCCAGATAAGCGCCGCTGATTTCGCTGTTGAAGGTGAAGCGCTTGCTGTCTGCGTCAAAGGATTCGACCGTGGCGTTGACCGGCTCGCAGGTCACGTCGGCGGCGATGCCCTGAGCGATGGTGCGAACGGCGTCATGGTCGTAGGTAATCCGTGTGGTGAGGGCAAGTGGCTGTGCAGCAAGGGTGCGAATGGACGCGACACGCTCGCTGATGGGCGTGCGGCCTGTGCCGCGAAGCGTCGTTGTATTGCCGCGCCCGGCGGCGTAAGCCAGCTGCACCATTTCCGTTACGTTGCGATACAGTGGCACATCAGCGCCGGTAATGTCGTAGGTGTAGTTGTCCGCCTGAATGTGCAGATGGACGCTGGTGGTGTCCACACCGCCTTGTCCCAGAACGGCAATGGCTTCCTCCTGGGTCAGACCGCCGACATCCACGCCGTCAATCGTCACACCGGGGAAGATGCGGTCTGTATGCACCAGTGCTACGGCATCATTGAAATGCTGCACGCGCTGGGCGTCGTAGGGAATGATGCTGCCGTTGACAAAGGCAATGGGCGGCACGTCCCCGATGGTGATGCCGATCAGCTGCGGCGCGGCAAGCACCAGAATGCCAGCTGCGGCGCACAGTGACACCACGCCGACCAGCAGCCAGAGCAGCGTATGCTGATTCTTGCGCTTTGTCTTGCGCGTGGTGCGCTTCTTCGGGTTGCGGGTCGTCTTTTTCTTGGTGCCCTGCCGGGTGCTTGTCTTTTTGGTGGCGGTACGGGTGCTTGCCTTAGGGGCGGTGGTGCGCCGGGTTTCTTCTTCAATCAGGCGCTGGGAGCGTCCCTTGGGCTGTCGGATGGTTGGCTGGCGCGTCAGCTTCTCCGGCGCAATATCAGCGGGCTTTTCGCTTCGCTGGGTGCGGCGCGGACGGCCGGTGCTGCCGTTTGTTGGCACGTTGCTCATGGTATTCCTCCATAACGGAGTCGCAGCCCACCACAGTTGGCGGGCTGCGCTCTATATGCTGTTTTGTTTGCTCGGGAATCTCTGAATCATCCGGTAGTACGATGACGGCTGAAATTCCGCTCGCTATCGTACCAGCTTATTGATTCAGCGTTTCCTTAATCCGCGGACGAATTCACGCTCTTATTGGTGACAAAAAGAATCAGGGAGCGCTCGTCCAGATCGAAAATCACCGTGGCCTGAATGGCGGTGGACAGGAAGTCCTGAGAGATGTAGATATCGCCGTCACGCAGCTGCAAATCCGACACGCCCAGCGGCAGGGAGGCGCCGTCCAGCATGGCGACCAAATCGCCCTCGATGTCCTGCAGCACGATGGTGTAGCCGCAGGCCGTGAAGGTCTGCGTGCCATCCTCATTTTTCGTCAGCGTCCAATCGTCGATGCACTGCACCAGCTCCGTCAGACTCATGATGGCCTGACCGTCGGCATCGACCCACAGACCCGGACGGCGCGTATAGCCCACGCCATCGGTCATGACGGAGAAGGTCAGGGACGTGCCGCTGTTGCCCAGAATGATATTGCCGTTATCCAGCATTGTCAGCCCCGATTCAGGCAGCACCACCGGTGCAGAGGTGACGGTGGTTGCGGGTGCGGAAGAGGGCTGCGGCAAATCAGAGGCCGCAGGAGCAGTCGGCGTGGCGGTCGGCGCCAGCGTCGGTGTAGCTGTGGGCGGCACCGTCGGCGGCGTGTAGGGAATGACGTTGGGGTCCTCGTACAGGCGCGTCTGCGTCGCCTGACCTGCAATGCCGTCCACGCCAAGGCCGTTGGCCTTCTGGAAACGGCGCACAGCGGAGGTCGTCTTGGTGCCATATGCACCATCGTCCTCACCCTCGTCCAGATAGCCCAGCGCAATCAGGCGGCGCTGGAGCTTCAGAACATCATTGCCACGATCATTCCACTGCACCGTCTTATAGGACATATTGGGCGTGATGGTCGGTTCGGGCGCAGTCGTGGGTTCAGGCGTGGCAGTCGGCACCTCCGTCTGATTGGGCGCGAGCGTGGCGGTTACGTTCGGCGGCAAAAGCGTGGGTGTGGGCACCTCCTGCGGAAGCGGCCCGTCCTGAACGGAAAAAGCAATCGTCAAGCCAACATACGCCAGCAGCGTTTTCAAAAAATCCATGAGGAATAGCCCTCCTTGTTTCGCGATTCTTCAGCAGTCTCTATTATACGACAAAATTTGCGAATGCGCAACCGCAAGAAGCTGTTTTCATGAAATATCAATTGTAAAAATTGTGTTTCTGCGCTATAATAGGGGCGAATATGATACACAGAAGGAGGTTCTGACGTGAAAGAACCGATTTTGGTCATTATGGCGGCTGGTATGGGCAGTCGCTATGGCGGACTCAAGCAGCTGGACCCCATTGGCCCGGATGGCGAGGTTATTCTGGACTACAGCCTCTACGATGCGCACCGTGCTGGCTTTCAGCGCGTGGTATTCCTCATCAAGCATGAGATTGAGGAGGCGTTCCGGACGCAGGTGGGTTCGCGCGTTCCTGCTGACATGGAGGCGCGCTATGCCTTCCAGCAGGTGGAGAAGCTGCCCGAAGGCTTTTCTGTGCCTGACGGCCGCGTGAAGCCGTGGGGTACGGGCCATGCGGTGCTGTGCTGCCGTGAGGTGCTGGATGCGCCGTTCCTGGTCATCAATGCGGATGACTACTACGGTGTGGGCGCGTTCCAGATGGCCTATCAGCAGCTCAAGGCGCTGGAAGGCAAGACGGGCGAGTTCTTCATGGTCGGATACGAATTGCAGAACACGCTGACGGAGAACGGCTATGTGTCCCGTGGTGTCTGCACGGTGGATGAGGACGGCTACCTGATGCGCGTGGTGGAGCGCACGCACATCATCGGCAGCTGCGATGGCCCGCTGTACACCGAGGACGGCGAAAATTACGTGCGTCTTGCGCCACAGGTGTCGGTGAGCATGAACTGCTGGGGCTTCACGCCGGACTTCCTCGATGCACTGGCGGATGGCTTCGTGCCGTTCTTGCAGGAGGCAATGGAAAAGAACCCGCTGAAGGCGGAATACTACCTGCCCAGTGCTGTCAGCCGTGAGCTGGATGCGGGCCGCGCCAAGGTGAGCGTGCTGACCTGTCCGGATCGCTGGTGGGGCGTGACGTATCATGAGGATCGCGAAAACGTGATGCAGGCCATGCGCAGGATGGCTGACGAGGGCCTTTATCCGCGTCCACTCTGGAAATAAAATTTTTCCCTGATGCTTGCAATTGGGGAAGGCATGGTGTATAATCCCATTAAGAGCGATGAACGGTTCAGACGCTTGATTGTTTCCCTGATTGGCAGCGAGTGCGCGGTGGTGGAAGGCGCATGGGAAGCACAGCGTCATCCCGACCGGGAGCTGCGGCCAATCCCCGCCGGTTTGTCCCCGTGAAAGGACGGAAAGAGAGAGAAGGGAAGTTGTATGCCCTTCTAAGCCGGGTGGTACCGCGAAGCATGTGCAAACAATGCCTTCGTCCCTGCAAGGAAAAAGCAGAGGCGAAGGCTTTTTTATTCGCCTCGGACACAATAGGAATGGAGGAAAAACATATGGCTAAGGAAAAGAAGCAAGAGTTTGTCACCCACATCACGCCCCGCAGTGAGGACTTCTCCCAGTGGTACACGGATGTGATTCTGAAGACCGAATTGTGCGACTATGCGCCTGTTCGTGGCTGCATGATTGTGCGTCCCTATGGCTACGCCATCTGGGAGCGCATTCAGGAGGAAATGGACAAGCGCTTTAAGGCGACAGGCCATCAAAACGTCTATTTCCCCATGCTGATTCCGGAAAGCCTGCTGCTCAAGGAAGCGGAGCACGTGGAAGGCTTCGCGCCCGAGGTGGCTTGGGTGACGCAGGGCGGCACGGAAAAGCTGCAGGAGCGTCTGGCGGTTCGTCCGACCTCCGAAACCATCTTCTGCACCATGTACGCTAAGTGGGTGCAGACCTGGCGTGACCTGCCCATGAAGTACAACCAGTGGTGCTCCGTGATGCGCTGGGAGAAGGCAACCCGTCCTTTCCTGCGCACGAGCGAATTCCTCTGGCAGGAGGGCCACACCATCCACGCCACCGCGGAGGAGGCGCAGGAGGAGACCATGCAGATGCTGGGCGTCTATCAGGAGGTCGCGGAGACGGTGATGGCGCTGCCGGTGTATGTGGGCCAGAAGAGCGAAAAGGAAAAGTTCGCCGGTGCGCGCGCAACCTACTCCATGGAAGCGATGATGCAGGACGGTAAGGCGTTGCAGGCTGGTACCAGCCACAACTTCGGCACGAACTTCTCCGAGGCATACGGCATTCAGTTCCAGAACAAGGAAGGCAAGCTGACCTACGCCGAGGAAACCAGCTGGGGCGTCTCCACGCGCCTGATTGGTGCCATCATCATGACCCACGGCGACGAGCGCGGCCTGCGTCTGCCGCCCCGCGTTGCGCCGATTCAGGCGGTCATCCTGCCCATCGCGGCGCACAAGCCTGGTGTCATGGAAGCCTGCGAAAAGCTGGATGCACAGCTCAAGGCGGCTGGCATTCGCACCAAGCTGGACGATCGCGACACGGTGTCGGCAGGCTACAAGTTCAACGACTGGGAGATGAAGGGTGTTCCGGTGCGTCTGGAGGTTGGCCCGCGTGACCTGGAGAACGGTGTGGTGACGGTGTTCCGTCGCGACCTGTGCGAAAAGGTGACGCTGCCCCTTGACAACATCGAGCAGGAGCTGGTGAAGCTGCTGGACGATATTCAGGACACGCTCTTTGCGCAGGCCAAGAAGTTCCGCGACGAAAAGACGACCGTTGTCCACAACATGGACGAGCTGGCCCAGGCGGTCGATGGCGGCTTCGCCAAGGCCATGTGGTGCGGCGAGCGCGCTTGCGAGGACGAAATCAAGGAGAAGTACAACGCTTCCTCCCGTAACATGCCCTTTGATCAGGAGAAGGAATGGTTCGGCGATACCTGCGTGTGCTGCGGCAAGAAGGCCAAGAAGGTCATGTACTTCGCCAAGGCGTACTAATTTTCCTGAAAAAAACGAGGTCAACAGGGGAGCAGTAGGGGAAAAGCGATGGGAAACGCCGAATCAGGCGAAATACTTTCCACATTTCCCTGAAAAAACCCGAATTGCCCATTTACAAACGGAAAAAAATCTGATACAATAGCCGATGGGTTTGTGAACCTTCTGCGCGGACGCACGATCACTCCGACGGCGCACTGCGTGGACAGGCGATTACCCAGAATAAAAATCATTGGAGGAATACTACCATGACCAAGAGCGAAATCATCGCCACCTACGCCCAGCATGAAGGCGACACCGGTTCTCCCGAAGTGCAGATTGCCCTGCTGACTGCCCGTATCAACCACCTGAACGAGCATCTGAAGAGCAACCGCAATGACCACCACTCCAACCGCGGCCTGCTGCTGATGGTTGGCCGTCGTCGTGGCCTGCTGGAGTACCTGAAGAAGACCGACATCGAGCGTTATCGTGCGCTGATCGCCAAGCTGAACCTGCGCAAGTAATTCTTCGCAGCGGTCTATTGGCGGCATTGGACATAATGGCCGCCGTCTGGAAAAGAACGGGCGCTTGAAAAAGCCTCCGCCTCTCTCCTCACGGCGGCCTTTTGTGCCAATGAAGGAGGTAATTCGCCGCACCGTGGGGATGTTATCCCTTGAAAATCCCGTATCCTTTGATGCAGGGGGTTTTCATATGATAGCATCTCTGGGCGGCGCAGGAGGAACACATTCCTCCGTGACGAAAAGCAAGGAGAAACAAACAATGGAAAGCAAAAAGTATAGCATGGATCTGGCGGGCCGCGAGCTGACGCTGGAATTCGGCAAATACTGCGAGCAGGCTGCGGGTTCTGTCTGGGTTCACCTGGGCGACACCGTGGTGATGGTCAATGCGACCATGGCGCCCACGCCGCGTCCCGGTGTGGACTTCTTCCCTCTGGCTGTGGACGTGGAAGAAAAGCAGTACTCCGTGGGTAAGATTCCCGGTGGCTTCATCAAGCGTGAAGGCCGTCCGACCGAAAAGGCGACCCTGACCTGCCGCCTGATTGATCGCCCGCTGCGCCCCCTGTTCAACAAGGGCATGCGCAACGACGTGCAGGTCGTTGTGACCGTGCTGAGCGTGGAGCAGGACGTGCCGCCGGAAATCCCGGCCATGATTGGCTCCTCCATCGCCCTGGCGGTGAGCGAGATTCCGTGGAATGGCCCGACGGGTGCGGTTGTTGTTGGTCGCGTGGATGGCCAGTATGTCATCAACCCCAGCGAAGAGCAGCGCGCCAAGAGCGACATGCATGTCTACCTGGCTGGCACGAAGGACGCCATCATGATGGTGGAGGCCGGTGCGAACGAGGTCAGCGAGACGGCGATGCTCGATGCCATCATGTTCGGTCATGAGTACATCAAGCAGCTGGTGGAATTCCAGGAAAAGATTGTGGCGGAAATCGGCAAGGAAAAGGTCGAGGTGCCGCTGAATGTGACCGGCGACGACGTGAAGAAGGCCGTGCGCGACTTTGCCTATGACAAGTGCGTGTGGGTCTTTGACACCTTCAACCGTCAGGAACGCCAGGAGCGCGAGGCACAGGTCAAGGAAGAAACCATGGCCGCGCTGTCCGAGCAGTTCCCCGAGCGTGAAGCGGAAATCGCCGATGCGCTGTACTACCTGAACAAGGAAGTCATGCGCAAGAAGATTATCGAGCAGGGCATCCGTCCCGATGGCCGTAAGGTCACCGAGATTCGCCCCATCTGGTGCGAAGTGGGCGTGCTGCCGCGCGTGCATGGCTCTGCCGTGTTCACCCGTGGCCAGACGCAGGCGCTGACCGTGACCACGCTGGGCTCCACCAACGAGGGCCAGGTGCTGGACGGCCTGTCCAACGAGGACTACAAGCGCTATATCCATCACTACAACATGCCGCCGTATGCCACGGGCGAAGCGGGCCGTCTGAAGAGCCCGGGCCGCCGCGAAATCGGCCACGGTGCGCTGGCAGAGCGTGCGCTGCTGCCCGTGATTCCCTCTGAGGAAGAGTTCCCCTACGCAATGCGTCTGGTGAGCGAAATCCTCTCCTCCAATGGTTCCTCCTCCATGGCGTCTGTGTGTGGCTCCACGCTGTCCCTGATGGATGCGGGCGTGCCGATTCATGCGCCGGTGGCTGGTGTTGCCATGGGTCTGATTAAGGACGTTGAGTCCGGCAAGGTGGCCGTCCTGACCGATATTCAGGGTCTGGAAGACTTCCTGGGCGACATGGACTTCAAGGTGGCCGGTTCCATGAACGGTATCACCGCCATCCAGATGGACATCAAGATTGCGGGTATCGACCGCACGATTCTGGAAACTGCGCTGGCGCAGGCACTCCAGGGCCGTCTGTTCATCCTGGAAAAGATGCTCGCTTGCCTGGGTCAGCCCCGTGTGGAGCTGAGCCAGTATGCGCCCAAGATTGTCCGCTTCACCATCAATCCGGAAAAGATTCGTGAGGTCATTGGACCTGGCGGAAAGATGATCAACAAGATCATCGCGGAAACCGGTGTGAAGATTGACATCGAGGACGATGGCCGCGTGTTTATCTCCACGCCCGATGCAGAGGCTGCCGCCAAGGCGCGCCGCATCATCGAAGGTATCGCCAAGGATATCGAGGTGGGCGAAATCTACACGGGCAAGGTTGTGCGCATCATGAACTTCGGCGCGTTCGTGGAACTGCTGCCGGGCAAGGATGGCATGATTCACATCTCCAAGCTGGCCAACCACCGCGTGGAGAAGGTGGAAGACGTGGTGAAGATTGGCGACGAAATCGAAGTGAAGGTCGCGGAGATTGACGCGCAGGGCCGTGTCAACCTGATTCGCAACGACATCACCTACGACAACAACGCCGCTGCTGCGCCTCGCCGTGCGGAAGGCTTCCGTGCGCGTCCGCCGCGCCGTGATGGTCGCGCCTGATCATGCTGAAAACAGGCTGGTAAGGGAAAAGGATAACGATAATTCGTTTCATGCCCCTGCCATGCCTGATTGATAGGAATGATTCACAGAAATTCGCAAAAGTCCCTGCGATTGCATCGGGCTTTTGCGAATTTTTCTGGTTTTCGGACAAAATCTCTTGGAAAAACGGGAAGCGTGGCTGATTTTTCCCGCAAAAATGAAAAGCGATGCATGCGCTTTTGCCACGTGCATGCATCAGAAAGGATTTCTATGGATAGCATACTGAAAAACATCGCAGGAGCTGATGAATGTATGCGTGACGAATGGGTGCTGCCCAATGGTCTGCGGGTGCTGGGCGAACGACTGCCGCACCTGCGCACGGTGTCGATTGGTGCATGGATGCACGTGGGCTCGATGATGGAGCGGCCGGAGGAAAACGGCCTGTCCCACTTCATTGAACACATGATTTTCAAAGGCACGCAGAAGCGCACCGCCCGTCAGATTGCCGAGGAAATGGACGCTGTTGGCGGTCAGCTGAATGCCTTTACGGGCAAGGATTGCACCTGCTGCTACGCCAAGGTGATTGACGAGGATATTGAGCTGGCGGTGGATCTCATCGCGGACATGGTATGCAACGCCACCATTGACGAGAAGGAGCTGGACAAGGAGCGCGGCGTCATTCTGGAGGAAATCTCCATGGACGAGGACTCGCCGGAGGATCTGGTGCATGACCTGCTGGCGCAGGCGCAGTTTGGCACACAGACGCTGGGACAGCCGATTCTTGGCCCGGCGGAGCAGGTCAGCGCCTACACGCGCGGTGATTTGGTCGCCTTCAAGCAGCAGCACTATACGCCCACGAACACCGTGCTGGCGCTGGCCGGCAATTACGACCCGGCAAAGGTGCAGACGCTGGTGGAAAAGTACTTTGGCGCATGGCAGCAGACGTCGGGTCAGCTGATTGTGCCGGTGCAAAAGCCGTTGTTTGGCCGCCGCGTTGTCAAGGAAAAGGACACGGAGCAGCTGCACCTGTGTCTTGGCTATCCGGGCTGCGCCTATGGCACGGACGAGGTATACGCTGCGGCGGTGATGAACAACGTCCTGGGTGGCGCGATGTCCTCACGCCTGTTCCAGCGGATTCGTGAGGATTTGGGCATGGCGTACTCCATCTACACCTACCCGAATTCGTATCAGGGTGTGGGCACGTTTGGCATCTATGCGGGTGTCAGTCCGAAAAATGGGGAAAAAGTGTTGGAAGAAATCCGGAAGGAGATTCGTTCTTTTCTTCAGGACGGCATGACGGACAAGGAGTTCCGCGACAGCAAGACGCAGCTGCGCTCGGGCTACCTGATGGGGCTGGAAAGCTCCGGCAGCCGCATGCAGGCCATGGGTCGCTCCACGCTCCTCAAGGGCGAGGCCACCAACCACGAAAAGACGATTGCCGCCATCGAAGCGGTGACGCCGGATGTGGTGATGGAACGCGCCAAGCTGATTTTGGAAAACGACGCGTGTCTGGCCGTTGTCGGCCGTGGCGCGGAGAAATTTGCGGAGTAAAGCAAGATGGATGAAAGAATCATTGCGCTGGACATTGGCGATGCGCGCATTGGCGTGGCGGTGTCGGATGCATCGCGCCTGATTGCGACGCCGATTGACACCATCTACCGCGTTGGGTATGGCCCGGACGTGCGCAAGGTGGTGGCGCTGTGCCAGCAGTATGAAACGACACAGGTGCTTTCCGGCTGGCCACTGAACATGGACGGCACGGCAGGCTTCCAAAGCGAAAAGGTCAAGGCATTCTGCCAGCAGCTGGAAAAGGCCGGACTGAACGTATTCTATCAGGATGAGCGCCTGACAACCGTCACGGCGACAAATGCGCTGATTGAGGGCAACATGCACCGTCAGGAGCGCAAGCACAACGTGGACAAGGTGGCCGCCGCGGTCATTTTGCAGCAGTATCTGGATACATGCAGAAATCAACAGAAGCAACAGGAGGAAAAGAAAATGAACGAGCAGGACAACATCATCGAACTGATTGACGACGAAAGCGGCGAGACGATTCGCTTCCAGCATCTGGCGACGCTTGACTATGAAGGCGAACTCTACATCGCGCTGACCGAAGAGGAGACGCCCGAGGAAGGCGAGTGCGGCGTGTTCTTCATGCAGGTGACGGAGGAAGAGGATGGCCGCGAAAGCTACATGCAGATTGAAGACGAAGCGGTGCAGCAGGCGGTCTTCGAGCAGTTCCTGCGCCTGATGAACGAGGAAGACGGCGATGACGAATAAGGAACTGGAAGGCATGGAAGAGCCGCTGGTGGAATTGACCGCGCCCGACGGCACGGTGTTCCGCTTCCGCTTTGGTGCGGTGATTCCGCACGAGGAGATGGAATACGCCGTCCTGCTGGAGCTGGAGGACAATTCCGATGGCGAGGAGCAGGTGCTTGTCACGCGCATCGAGCCGACCGAGGACGGCGGCATGACCTTTGTGGTGGAAGAGGATTCGAGCAAGGTCGAGGCTATCTTCAAAAAGTACGTTGCATTGCAGACGGAACAGGGGCTGGAAGGGCTTACTGACGCCGAGTAAGATGCACCAGGGACAATGATCCCAAGGGACGGCTGTTCCAAGGGACAGTTGCCCCAAGGAGGAGACTATGAAACGGTTGCTTGCTTTGTTGATGGCGGTGGCACTACTATGCATGCTGCCCGCATCGGCCGGAGCAGAAGGCGGCATGCAGGAATGCCACCGTGTCAAAGCGTCCTATACGGATACCACGCAGAAGAACAAAAGCGGCATTCGTCTTTGGAGCATCGAGACGGTGCTGCCGGAGGTCAATGCGGAACTCAATCAGCTGGCACAGGCGTATGTGGATGCAATTGCGCCCACGATGCAGTCCGGCAAGCCCAATGGCGACAAGAACAGCCGTCTGGATGTGGCCATTCGCTACAGCAAGACGGGCTTGAGCTGGATGAGCTTCATGGTGCAGGCGCGAAAGACGTATCACCGTGACCTGATTGATCAGCAGTTCACGACGCGCACGTATGACATGCTGACAGGGGAACGCGTCTATTTGACGGACATATTCCCTGAAGGCAGCCAGGCGTGGGAATTGCTGCGCACGCAGGTGGAGGAGACGGTGCGCACCTACTTCCCGGAGGAAACGCCGGATGAAGCGGTGCTGGCCTCCTACCTGACGCAGGAAGGGCTGGAGCAGCTGGAATTCACGCTGCACGGCATGTCGCTTGTGCTGCATATTCCGGCCGCCAGTGTCTATCCGGGACATCAGACGCTGATTCAGGTGACGCTATTCTATCCGGACATCCGGCTGTACATGACCGAAAAGGCGCAGCAGGAGACGGACAACCTGACCTACTACAAGACGGCGGCGCTTACCTTCGACGATGGCCCGACGCGCACCAACTCCACCAAGGTGCTGAACAGCCTGCTGGAAGTGGGTGCGCCCGCAACCTTCTTCATGGTCGGCAAGAACATGAACGCGTGCGATGATTTGGTGCAGCGCGCACACGATGAGGGACACGCCATTGGCAGCCACAACTGGACGCATAGCGATGCGCGCAAGCTGAGCGCGTCAACGCTACGCGCCATGCCGGAAAAGGTCAACAATGCGCTGACGAAAATCATCGGCATTCCGGTGCGCTACAACCGCGTGCCGTATGGCGTCTATCCGGCGATGATTAAGGCGAAGGTAGGCTGGGCGCACATCCAGTGGTCAATTGATACATACGACTGGCGTGGGCGCACGACCAATCAGATCATGAACAACATCAAAAAGCAGTTCACCGATGGCGACATTGTCCTGATGCATGACATCAAGGACAACACGCCCAAAACCGCCAAGGTGCTGGCGGATTGGCTCTATGAGGAGGGCTACATCCTGCTGACGGTGGATGAACTGTTTGCCAAGGACGGCGTGACGCTTTCGCCGGATGAGGTATACTTCCGCTGCGACGACGGCGTGACGACCATCAAGCAGAAATAACGGGAACGGTTATCGGGGAAATGCGGAGGAACTTGCAAATGAAGAAGCTGTGCGCATTGCTGATGGCGCTGCTGCTTCTGCTGGCCTGTGCGTCGGCAGAAGCAGTGGGTACGCCGATTCAGCCATGTCATCAAGTGACGATGGAAAAATTGCCTTCGACGACGCAGACGGGCGCAACGGTATCCCTGTGGCATATCCAGACGGTGCTGCCGCAGGTTGATGCGGAGCTGAATGCGCTGGCTGATGCCTATGCGCAGGAAATCAGTCCGCTGCTGCAAAAGCCTGGCAAGGGTCGTGCGGAAACAAGCACGTTGCAGGTGCGCATCCTGCACAGCCGGACGGGCCTGAAATGGATGAGCTTTGAGGTGCAGGCACGCTGGGAGTATTACCGCCAGACGCAGCAGGTGCAGTTCACGACCCGCACGTATGATATGGTGACAGGTCAGCGCATCCTGCTCACGGATGTGTTTCCAGCGGATTCGCCGGCGTGGGATGTGCTGGCACAGACGGTGCGCGACACGCTGCATGCCTACTATCCGCAGGAAACGGCGGATGAGCAGGCGGTGGAACGCCTTTGTAGCCGGGAGGCGCTGGAGCAGATGGATTTCACGCTCCACGGCATGTCCCTGGTGCTGCATTTGCCGTCTATCTATCCGTCGCATCCGCAATTGCTGCATGCAACGCTCTACTATCCCGACATTCGGCCGTACATGACCAGGGAAGCGCAGGAGCAGACCGACAACGCGTCGCTGTATGCCTTCTGTGCGCTGACCTTTGACGATGGCCCGAATCAGTGGATTACACCGCATGTGCTGGATCGGCTGATGCAGCATGGCGAACGCGCGACGTTCTTTCTGGTGGGCAGCCGGATTCGCCCCTTTGGCTATCTGGCGCAGCAGGAGCATGACGAGGGACACGCAATTGCCACGCATTTCTACGAGCATCTCTACGCCCAACAGGCCGGAAAGAGCACGTTCCAGCCGATGTACCAGAAGGTCAACGACGCCCACAATGAGGTGCTTGGCATCGCGCCGACATACGCCCGTGCGCCCGGCGGCCAGTGGCACGCCATGGGCAAGCATGAGGTCGGATGGCCGCTGATTCAGTGGACGTCGGAGGCGCGCGACTGGGATGGCGACGACCAGGGCCCGGACTACACCCGGACGGCGCGAACGACGCTATCCACCGTCAAAAACGGCGGCATTATCCTGATGCATGACATGAAAATCAACTCGGCCAAGGCGATGGACATTTATCTGCCGGAATTGCAGGCACGTGGCTACATGCTGCTGACGGTGGATGAGCTGTTTGCCAAGGATGGCGTGACGCTGATGCCCAATCAGGCATACTTCCGCTGCGTGGATGGCGTGACGACGGCGCCGTAACGACAAAACGCACAGAGTATCACAAGATTCGGAGGTGAATGATGATGAAAAAACGATGGCTTTTGCTATGGATGGTCTGCCTGCTGCTGACAAGCGCGATGGCAGAAACGGTGATTGACCCGCTGGAAAATCGGCAGATTCAGCTGATGGACGTAGGGCTGAACGAAGTGGATGAGGGCATTAGCCCCACAACGGGCCGCAAGCTGAACAGCCTGCTGGTGCCGTCGGGCTATGCCGGATTGGCGGCAACAGGACGCTACATGCCCATGCTGGTGCAGATTGGTAACGATAGTGGTGGCGTTGGCAACCGAATGCCATGGGGTGTCAACTATGCGGATGTGTTCTACGAAACGCCGCTGACACGCAGTCACGAAACGCGCATAACGGTTGTCTTTTCAGACATCATTCCCGATTCGGTGGGCTTTGTGCGTTCGGCACGCGTGGGCCATTTGTGGCTGCGCGAGGAATGGGACGGAGGCTTTGTCTACTACGGCCAGCAGGAAGTAGAAGGCAGTGACGTGAAGCAGGAAATCAAGACGCTGGGCGCTGACCTCAAGGGGGTGCTGTTCAGCGGCACAGCCGGTGGTACGGTCTACAAGCGCTATTTCACCAGCCGCGCTGGTGCGAAATCGCCCTACGACGTGGATGCGAACGTGGCGGCCATGAGCCGCCTTGTGCCACAGGAGCATGTGGCGGCCAACCACACCTTCCGCTTCAGCGAGGAGGTGCCTGAGGGCGACGACGGCAAGCGTGTGTACATCAACTGGGGCGAAGCGTCCAAGCTGTACAATTCGCGCCTGATTTACCGCAAGGAGTGGAACGGCTATCTGCGCTATATGGGCACGCAGCAGACCTCCTGGTATGCCGACCGTGACTCGGCGGACAGCGCTATTGCGTTCCAGAACGTGATTGTGCAGTTCACACGCGTGGACTACAACCACAACAACCGCAACGAGCCGCTGGTATATGTCATCGGCGAAAATGGCGAAACGGCAGAGGGCAACGCAGACTTCTTCATGGCAGGGAAGCACGTGACCGGCTACTGGAAGCGCGAAGGCATGAACACGCGCACGGTCTATTATACTGAGGACGGCCAGGAGCTTGCCCTGCAACCCGGCCGCACGCTGATTGTCATTTTCCCGGACGACCAGGCGGAAGGCAGAAGCGTTTCCTATGAGTAAGATAAAAAAGGAAGTCTTTTCTAAACCGGAGAGGACTCCCTTTTTTATTTCTTGAAATTCCCATTGAAGAAGAAAAATGTATGGGAAAAGAAGGAAAAGCACCGTTTTCGACAAAAAAACTCGGAAAAAAGTCATTTGTTTTGATGAAAATGCATGTAACATTGCAAAAATGTAATCATTTTGTCATTGAAGAAATAGTATAATAGAAAATGCGGTAATTCTATCGCAAAATTCAACGGAAAATAGGCAGTGGGGTGTCAGGATGGTTATTTACGTGGTGGAGGATGAGCAGAAGTCGCTCCAGCAAATCGGGAAATTGCTGGGAGAGGTCTGTCCGGAGGCAGAAATCCATGCCTTCACATCTCCGCAGGAGGCGCTGAACACAGTGCGCAAAACGGGCTGTGACGTGGCGTTTCTGGACATTGAATTAAAGGAGAAGCTTTCCGGCCTGGATGTGGCTGAGGGTTTGATGGGTGTGAACCCGAAAGTAAATATTATTGTTGTCACGGCGTTTGAATCCTATGCGAAGACGGCCATTCAGCTGCGCGTCAGCGGATTTTTGTCCAAGCCCGTCACGCTGGAAGCCATCCAGTGCGAAATGCAGCACCTGCGCTATCCCTTATCGGTGCAGGAGGCAGCGGACAGCAAGCTGCATATCACGTGCTTTGGCATGTTCAACGCATCCTTTGGTGGCAAGCCACTGGCCTTTGAGCGCAGCAAGACGCGCGAATTCCTGGCATACCTGATTCACAAGTGTGGCGGCTACGTCACCTCCGGCGAGCTGCGTGCTGTCCTGTGGGAGAGTGCGGCGCTGGAAAAGACAACGAACAACTACTTCCAGCAAATCAAGCGCGACCTGCGTCAGGCGCTGGCCGCTGTCGGCATGGAGCATGCCTTCATCCACTCCTGGAACAGCTACGCCATTGATATGGACAGCGTGGAATGCGACTATTATGCCTACCTGTCCGGCGACGAAAAGGCGAGAAATGCGTATCATGGCGAGTATATGAGCCAGTATGAATGGGCCGAGGAACGCAACTCGATGATGCTCAAGCAAATGCACCAGCGTGAGACAAAAGAATAACGAATCCAGTGGAAGCCTTCCGGAAAAACGGAGGCTTCCTTATTTTATGTGCATTCCAAAAGGTGCATGGAATGGAAAAATGCACAAAAATACGTTTTTCCGGCGTGGAAACGCTATTGACAACCAAAGTGAATGGGCTATAATAAAATTACCTCGTTGTCCATTATTTTACCGAATCAGGCAAATTGGACATTGATACGAAGAAAGAAGGAAACGTGCAATGACACTGCGTGAATTTTATGACGCCATTGGCGGAAATTATGAGGAGACGTTGCGCCGGATTCCGCGCGAAGCGATGGTGCTGCGGTTTGTGCAGAAGTATGCAACAGATGGGACATTTCAGATGCTGACACAGGCGGTTCAGGCCGCCGATTGGGAGACAGCCTTCCGCGCGGCGCATACGCTCAAGGGCGTGGCGCAGAATCTGGGCTTTGATGCGCTGTATCAGGTGTCGGCGACGCTGACGGAGGCAATGCGCGGCAATGTGCCCTTGCAGGACATGGGGCTGTATCAGGCTGTCGTGGAGCAGCAGTGTCGTGTGGAGGACGCCCTTGGGCAGCTGGAAGGCTGACCTGACAACAAATGGCAGACGGAAGGGATTGTTTGCGATGAAAGCAGGGCGAAGGAAATTTGGGCTGGCACTGCTGTTTTGTTTGCTGACGTGTCTTCTGCTCCTGTGCGTGGGCATGGCGGCAGAGGAGGAACAAGCATTGCCGAAGCTGGTGATTGGCGGCGATGCATATGAACCCTATGTCTACTTCAACGTCGATGGCAAGCCGCAAGGGTTGGATGTGGAGCTGGCGCTGGAGGCGTGCTACCGTCTGGGGTATGAGCCGGTGTTCAAAACCATCCGCTGGGAAGAGAAGGACGCGATGCTGGCAAGCGGCGAGGTGGACTGCCTGTGGAACTGCTTTGCCATGACGGATCGTCTGGACAGCTACACATGGGCTGGGCCGTATCTGTACAGCCACCAGGTGGTGGTGGTGCGCACGGACAGCGGCATCACGAAGTTCAACGAACTGAAGGGAAAGCGCATTGCGGTGCAGGCTGGCACGAACACGGAGCGGCTGGTGCTGGAACGCAAGGATGTGCGCCTGCCGGTGATGGGCTCGGTCTACAGCTTCTCGACCATCAACGAGGTGTATGCGGCATTGCGCCGTGGGTATGTGGAGGCACTGGCGGGCGACCAGTATGCGCTGCAAAGCTTCATCGACACCGCGCCGGAGAAATACACACGCCTGTCGGAGTATGCGGGTCTGACGCCGCTGGGCGTGGCATTCCAGAAGGGAACGCACGAGGCGTTCGCACAGGACCTGATGCGCGTGCTGGAAGAGATGATTGCCGACGGCACGGCTGGGGAAATCGTTAGCCACTATGGCCTTGATCCGAATGAAGTCTTTTGGGCAGGGAGGCACTGACGATGAGAGGAAAGAAGCCTTCCTGGAAGCACGGAAGCAGCACCTTCTGGATGCCACTGTTGCTGGGCGTGGTGATGTTCGCGGTGGTGTTTGGCCTGCTGACGGTCAATGACCTGTTCGCGGCGCGGGAGACGATGAACGAAACGATGGACTTCGCCGCCCTGCGCGTTGGCCAGTACACCAAGGCCATGGACAATGACCAAATTAAGAGCGAAATCCGTTTGCTGGACAAAACGTTTGAACTCAGCCGCCGCATTGAACATCCGGAGGATTTGAAAGCCGAGGTGCTGGACTTCTACGCCTACAACCAGCGCCTGACCGGTGCGATGGTGCTGGACGCGAACCTGAATGTGGTTTGCGAAACAACGGGTGACGGCAACACGATGGCGTATTTGCAGCATCTGGTGAATGAAAACACGGTGCGCGAAATCCTGCAATACCCGGTCAAATCGTACATGACGCGGACGGAAATTAACGGCGAAATGGTTGACTTTGCCGCCGTGGCGCGCCGCGATGCCAAGGGCCTTGTAATTGCCTACACGCACATGGAGGAAGTGGACGAGGGCGACTGGCAGCTATCGACGCTGTTTGAGGGCTGTGTATTTGAAAAAGAAGGCGTGGTCGTTGTCGGCGACGGTGAAAGCATCATTGCCAGCAACATGCCGATGATGCTGGGCATGCCTACGGCCGATTTGCTGGAGCAGCTTACCTCCCGCCTGGAGGGCGGCAACGAGTATTTGAGCATTGATTATGCCGGTACATCGTGGCGTGGCCAGCAAATGGCGTATGAATCCTACAGCATATTCGTATTTTTCCCGCATCAGGCGTTGTTTCGCCTGCGCAACTCGATGATGGTCTACGGCACGCTGACGTACATGACGCTTTGGCTGTGCTTTATCATGCTGCGTCTGCGCGCAGCCCGCAAGCAGATGGAGCAGCATAATCAGCAATTGCAGCTCATCAGCAGCATCAGCGATATCTACAGCTTCACGGCGCTGATGGACATTACCAAGGGAACCATGCGAATCATCAAGCATCCCAGTCCGCGCGTCATGCAGGAGGCGGCGAGGCAAGACTGGGATATGCGACAGTCGATTTCGCGTGCGGTGGAGACGGAGGTCAGCCCGGATTTCCGTGAGGAATTCCTGGCCTTCCTGGACTTGCGCACGGTGGCAAGCCGACTGGAAAGCAACACGAAGCTCTCCATGGAATATCAGGATCAGCATGGTCACACGCTGCTGACGACACTGATTCCCCAAAGTCGCGGGCCGAAGGGACAGCTGACGACGGTGCTGCTGGTCATGCAGGACGTGACGGAGGAAAAACAGCGCGAGCTGGAATACCAGAAGGAGCTGAAGAAAACGGCCGAGGAGGCCAAGCGCGCAAGCGTGGCGAAAACCGACTTCCTGCGCCGCATGAGCCATGACATCCGCACGCCCATCAACGGCATTCGCGGCATGGTGGACATCAGCCGCCACTATCAGGGAAACGAGCAGAAGCAGGAGGAATGCCGTGAAAAAATCACGGTGGCATCCAGCTTCCTGCTGAATCTGGTCAGTGACGTGCTGAACATGAACAAGCTGGAATCGGGCGAGGTCGTGCTGGAAAGCAAGCCAGTCAACCTGCGCGAAATGGTGGAGGAAGTCATCACCCTGGTCGAAGGGCAGGCGTGGGAGAACAACATCCAGGTATCGCTGGGACAAATGCAATTGCCGCATGAGGACTTGCTGGCATCGCCCTTGCACCTGCGTCAGGTGCTCCAGAACATTGTGGGCAATGCAGTCAAGTACAACAAGAAGGGCGGTAGCGTCCACATTTCCTGCCGTGAGCTTTCCTGTGATGGCGAAAACGCGACGGTCGAGTTCGTTTGCGCCGACACAGGACGCGGCATGAGCGCCGAATTCCAGGCGCACGCCTTTGAGGCATTTGCGCAGGAGGACATCAGCGCCCGCACGACCTACAAGGGGACAGGGCTTGGCCTGGCCATTGTCAAGGAGCTGGTGGAGCGCATGAAGGGCGATATTCACTTCACCAGCCAGCAGGGCGTCGGCACGACCTTCTACCTGACGCTGACGATGCCACTGGATCCCAATCCGCCGAAGAAGGCTGTCGAGGCGGTGGCAGGACACAAAGCCTCCATTCAGGGCATGCACGTGCTGCTGGTGGAGGACAATGCGCTGAACATGGAAATCAGCGAATTCGTCCTGACGGAAAACGGCGCGGAAATCACCAAGGCGTGGAATGGCGCGGAGGCGGTGGATGCCTTCCGCAACAACCCGCCGGGAACATTCGACTGCATTCTGATGGATATGATGATGCCCGTGATGGGCGGCGAGGAGGCAACGCGGACGATTCGTGCATCCGACAGACCGGATGGCGCGACCATCCCGATTCTGGCCATGACCGCCAACGCATTCTCTGAGGACGAACAGCGGAGCCTGCGGGCTGGCATGAACCGATTCCTGACAAAGCCCATTGACGAGAAAAAGATGTTGGCGGCCATTGCGGAGTGCGTGGCCCTCCATCGCGCACAGCGTGGGCAGGAATAACAGCAATAAGTGAGGACGGCGTGGCTCAAGCAGGGCTGCGCCGCCCTTTTCCCATGCGGGTGCAAACGGCAATTCTTGACAAGCCTTAGATAGCGTGCTATAATCTTTTTAGAAACCAAAGGAGGGAAAACCATGAATTCGTATTGGAGAAAGACGCTGGTGGCCCTGCTGGTGCTGGCGGCGATGATGCTACCGATGATGGTGCATGCCGATGAGAATGAATGCACGCATGCGAATACCGTCTGTGTAGATATGAATGATGGCACGCACGGCTGGAAGTGCAAGGATTGCGGCAGCATCGTGGCGGATATGTATCCGCACTTCCGCACCTGCACGTCCAAAGCGGGCAAGTGTGAAATCTGCGGCGCACCCTACGACGGTGAACCGCGCCATGAGCTGGATAAGATGGAGTATCATGATCTGGGCGACGGCACGCATGTGATGGCTTGTCAGGCGTGCAGCACCGTGTCCGATCCGGAAGAGCATTATTACCACTGCACCTCCGAGGAGGCCAAGTGTGAGCTTTGCGGCGTCGCTGTGACGACCCAGCCCATCCACACGCTGGATAAGAGCAAGGAAGTCGACATGAAGGATGGCGGCAAGGGCTATGCCTGCATGGACTGCGACTACATCGAGCCGATTCAGGACGAAAGCAATCACACCCATACGCCGGAGGTGCTGCCGGGCAAGGCGGCCACCTGCACCGAAGCTGGCCTGATGGACGGTAAGATTTGCTCCGAGTGCAAGAAAATCCTGGAGGAGCAGCGCACCATTGATGCGCTGGGCCACGACTGGGACAAGGGCACGGTGACGAAGGAGCCGACGACGACGGAAAAGGGCGAGCGCACCTACACCTGTGGCCGTTGCTCGACGACGCGCACGGAAGATATTGATTGCCTCGTGCCGGAAGTCGATCCGGGCTACAGCTTCGCGAACGTTTCCTTTGACGGCTCGGCGGTGACGGGTCAGCTGCTGCACACGGCCGGTACGCCGGATGCGGATCGCGTGTATGTGCGCGTGACGCTGTTCATGTCCAACGGTGCGTACATGATTGGCGTTGTGGAGGCCGACAGGGTTGGCGACGACCTGACCTTTGAGCTGGGCGCGTCGGGCGATTTCGCCTACATCACGCTGGTGGCAACGGGCACGAAGAAGTCCGTCCAGCCCGGCACTGGCTGGAAGATGTTCGGCACGCACATGCTGACCTTCTGATGCTGCGCAAGCACGTATATTGAAATGAAAAAAGACTTGCTGCCTGACAACAACGGGCGGCAAGTCTTTTTTTGTACCATTTTTGATGCAGGAGTGAAAAGGGGAAACGACAATGATGCTCAAATTTGAACCTGGCACACAAAAGAAGCAGGCACTGGTGACGCGACTGGGTGAATTGACCGGATACCAGCCGATTGCCTATTCTGCACCAAGGGGCGCATTCCAGTGCGGTGATTATCTGGTCGATGGGGACGGCAGGCTGACGGTGGAAGCAGAACAGGCCGATGCGCAGGTGTTGAGCTTGCTGCTGAGCGAAGGGATGATTGGGCAGGGCGAGGTGCTGCTGATGCAGGAGCATTTGTGGAAGCGGATGCATCGGACGCTGGCCGCGTGCAGAGATGGGCTGTCGGAAGCGACCGTGCAGACGGAAGCGACCGTGCAGACGGAAGCGACCGTGCAGACGGATGCAAGCGTGGAAAGGAATGCGGAGGTGTCGCTGCCGCTGATGTACTTTAGTGGCACGGCGCTGCGCAATCTGCTGTATTTGATGGCATGCAAGGAGCCATTGCTCAACAAGGCGACGGATGGCTGCTTTCATGTGCCGGAGGGCTTGCTTCGGGCGATGCAGGATGACAGCTGCACCTACGGGACGGCCAACTTTCGCCGAATGCTGATGGCGTATGAGCAGGCAAACCCGGCGGCACTTGTCGGCCTGACCATCACGGAAACGCATGTGATTTTCACGGGCATGGGCAAGCACGCCACGAAGGAGCAAAGGATGGCGTATACGTCACTATTGCTGTGCATGAGCGCACAGGCGATTCACCAAAGACGCATTGTGCGAAAGCAAATTGATTTGCGCAACGAGAAATACGCCATGCGGAACTGGATGGCGTGCATGGGAATGTGTGGAAAGAAGTATCAGGCGGTGCGAAGGCTGCTGCTGAAGAAGATGGATGGCGTGACGACCTACGCCACAGCAGAAAAGGCACGTGCGGCACGCGAAAAGCTGCGCAAATGCCCTAAATGCAGGAAAGGCAGGAAAAAGCCGTGAGCAAAGCCCGATGCAGGCAAACCGAACAGCGCGTACTGACCACCATTCCGGCAAATATCCCTCTGTCGCAGGCGGAGGAAATCATCGAGACGCTCATTGAACGGGCCTTACGTGCCAAACGGGCGCTGGACAAGAATCCGGAGATGAAGAAGCGCGCGGAGCATCCGCAAAGCGAATTCGCCCGTGTTTTTGCGCCGGATGCGGCTGCGGAAGGAGCGCAATTCCTTTCTGCTGAGGAGCTGAACCGGCCACGAGCAAAACGGCAGGTGCTACGTGTGGCGGCCTACATCCGCGTTTCGACCGATTCGGAGGATCAGGAAAATTCCTACGAAACACAGGCGAATTACTTCACGCACCAGCTGGCCGTGCATCCGGGCTGGATGAGCGCCGGTGTCTACTCCGACTACGGCATTTCCGGCACGAATGAGCGGAAACGAACCGGCTATCGGCGCTTGCTCCGTCACTGCACGGAGGGAAGAATCGACCGGATTATCTGCAAATCGATTTCACGCTTTGCAAGGAACACCAGTGACTTTATGGCGGCACTGGCGCTCCTCAAGGAGCAGCATGTGACCATCCTCTTTGAAAAAGAAGGCATCGACACCAGGGAACGGACAAATGAATTCATCTTGACGACACTTGCCGCCATTGCCCAAGAGGAAAGCCGCGCCATTTCCAGCAACATCCGATGGAGCATCCAGAAGCGTTTTCCGCAAGGGCAGGTGCGGAATTATCCGGTATACGGCTACCGCTTCGTCACGGGCGAAAACGCCATGGAAAAGGTGGAAGGATACCAAATTCATCGGGTGGAAATTGTTGGGGAGGAGGCAGCGATTGTCCAGCGCGTATTTGCCTGGGCCGCTGACGGCACGTCCTGCGCAGGTGTGGCCAGACGGCTCAACCGAGAAGGCATTCCTGCACCCAATCACGGCAAGGCCGCCAGGAAAATCAAGGGACGAAGCGCCTTGCATGACGGCTTGGAAAGCGGCTGGACGGGCGCCATGATTGCCCGCATGCTGGCGCAGGAGCGATACTGCGGTGACGCGCTATTACAAAAGACATACACGCCGGACTTCCTGACACACGCCTGTCGGCGCAATGATGGGGAAATCCCGAAGTATCTGGTGCGCAACCATCACCCGGCGATTATCGACCGGGCGCTTTTTACGCGGGTACAGGAGGTACGCGCCAACACCTACCACCGTGGCGGCAGCTTGAAAGCGCCACGCGCCTTCTCGGGGCGCCTGACGTGCGTCCACTGCGGGCGATGCTACAACGTGCGCACCAGCGGGCGCAGAACCATCTGGTACTGTCCCACGTCCGCACTGAACAACGGCAAAGGGCTTTGCTTTGCTGAAAAGGTGGAGGAGCAACAGCTTGTCCGGATGCTACGAAAGGCGTTCATTGCCCGTTTTCAACTGCTTGACACGCCGCTATGGGAGGAAGGAAGCCTACACGAGGTACTCTGCGGCCATTGCTCGGTGGAGGATGCGTTACAGCTTTCCTGGAATCACCGCGCACAAAGCTTTGTGGTACAGATGCGCCTTCGGCTGGAAGAAATCCAGCACATGGACTACATGGAGCGCGACCGTGAAATGCTCAAACGCCAATGCGACGCGCTGGAGCAATCCCGACAGGAAGCCACCTCCGCAGATGCAGAAGCTGCGCTACGCATCAAAAAGCAAGCGATAGAAGCACAGCTCACCCATCTGGAAGCCTACTGGGAGCAAGGCGAATGGGACTATGAATCACGCGAACAAGCCCTTGAATGGATGCGGCATCTTCCCGATGGCCCAGAAGGTACCATTGCCTTTCTACAGGGCCTCACCAGCGAGCATGTGAAAGCTTTCGTCCTTTCTATCCTTGTTCACACATCCACGGAATACACGGTACACTGGTTCGATGACACGAGGACGGAGATTAACATGCAATTACGGGCAAGAAAATAGGGACAGGAGTGCGGACAATCCTTCCGGTGCTCAGCGTCACCTTCCTTTACACAAGGAAGGCTGGGTGTGCGTTCCTGATGCAATGCTGAATCCTTGGCGTGAAACGAATCTCGAATACACGTTATTAGCTTGGGCTGATACATTTTCTGCGTTGGATTCAAAGCAGCTCTCCTAAGTAGTTCCCCAAATCAGCTCTAATAACAGCTCGAAAAACTACTTCAAAAACAGCTTCAAACAAGAAATTGTTCCAGATAAGAACTTGCTCCAGACAAGAACTTGCTCCAAAAAAGGCGGCTGCCGAAGGGGTTTAAGGGGGCGACCGGAAAGCCCCCTGGGCAGCAAAAAGAGACTAGTGTGGAAGTGCAGACAAGCAAAAAACAGAACTTTGTCTGCATCCTTATTGCTTGGATGAGCGAGCAAGAACAATCCTTCCGGCGCTTCGCGTCACCTTCCTGTACACAAGGAAGGCTAGGTGTGCGTTCCTGATGCAATGCTGCAACTTTGGCAAAAAAACAGAACTTCTGTAAGCGAAAAACAAGAAAGGAATCTCTTCCGATGCAAGAAATGAAAAAACTTCAAGTCAATATGATCCCCGCAACCAAACGCTCCGTACAAAGCGGTGGCCAAATCAAAAAACAAAAGCAACTCCGCGTGGCGGCCTATTGCCGCGTTTCCACCGAGGACGAAAGCCAGCAAACCTCCTATACCACCCAAAAGGCATTCTATACCCAAATGATTACCAGCCATGGCGGTTGGACACTGAGCGGTATCTATGCCGATGAAGCCCTCTCTGGTACGTCCCGCGCGAAACGAAAGGACTTCAACCGGATGATGGACGACGCCCAAAAGGGCCGGATGGACTATATCGTCACAAAATCCATCTCCCGCTTCGCACGAAACACCGTCGATACGCTCAATTGCGTGCGCCAGTTGCGCCAGCTGACACCGCCGGTCGGTATCTACTTCGAGAAGGAAAACATTGATACCCTCGACGCAACGGGAGAACTCATCCTGACCATCCTCTCGGCATTGGCGCAGGACGAAAGCCGCTCCATCTCGGATAATATCCGCTGGTCTATCCAGAAGAAATTCCAGCGCGGCGAGGCTATGGTAGACCTTAACCGGATGCTGGGCTACGATAAGGGGGAAAATGGCGAATGGCTCGTGAATCCGGAACAGGCGCAAACCGTGCGCTATATCTTCGACCACTACGTCGCGGGCGCAACCGCAAACCGTATCGCCAGGGAGCTGAACGAACGTGGCATCAAAACAGCCCGCGGAAATCAGTGGCGCGCCGATGCCGTACTATTCATCCTCCGGAATGAAAAGTACGTGGGCGACTGCGAAAGCCAGAAGACGGTCACGAAGAACTTCCTCACCCACGAGGCAAGCATCAATCAGGGCGAAGCGCCGAAATATTACGTGCGCAACCACCACACGCCAATCATCGACCGCCATACGTGGGATAAGGCGCAGGTCATGCTGCGCGAAGGCGGCCGGAAGAAGCACGACGGCCCGGCGGCCACAACAAAGCGCGCCAGCAACGCGTCTGTGTTCGTCAACCTGACCTGCGGTCGGCGCGGCTGCGGGCATTCAATGTGCCGCATGCTCTACAACACAACGGTGACTGGCTACACGGACGAGCGCGCTTTGTCGGCGCAAGAGCAGGCGACAGGGCGCTTCCGGGAGCGCTACTACGTATCATACCCGCTTTGGCGCTGCGGTGGGAGCAAGCAGGGCGCGTGCAAGTCGTCCCCGACATATGAAACGGCGCTGGAACAAAGCTTCATGGAAATGCTCTACGGCATCAAACGCGACTACGAGCGCTACCAAGAAAAAAGCTGGATTGTGACGCGCTTCCGCGAGGTCTGCGAGGAAATGCAGCGGCAAAAGGACGCAAGCAGCTACGCCACAAAGCGTCTGGAAATGCTGGAAACACAACTAAAGGAGCAGGAGGAAAAGCTACAGACCGTGATGGAAAAGCAATTGGAGGCGCTCCGTGTGGCGACAAAGGCGGGCACATTCACCGCTGAAAAGAGTCGCGAAGCCGCCAACTACGCCTATCAGGTCAACGACATTCGCGCACGCAGCGAGGAACTCAGCCAAAAGAGAACGGCGCTGGCAACGGAGCTGAATCCGACGGCAGTGCTGGAGAAGAACTTCTCGTTTTTCCTGCGGTGCCTAATGGAGCTGCCGGAAACGAATGCAGCGGGCATGAAGCTCAATGTGAATCGTCTGGACACAGATGGAAGTCTCTATCGAACCGCGAGTGGCAAGGCGAAACGCGGCAAGCGGAGCAGCGTCAAGAGCGGACATCTGCACCTGACGGAGGAGAAAATGCAAGCCGCGCCGGACTTGCTGACGTTCGAAAAGGGACTGTACATTGCGTTTGTGAAGGCAGGGGTGATTCGCGGAGACGCAGTGGACTACGAAACGAGCTTTGGAGTGACGCTGACGAGCTACGGCAACAGCCGGACGCTGGGCGGCTTCTTAGGCTATCGGAAGGCGGCGGAGGACGGCACGATTGACATTGTGGACGCGAACTGGAAGGCGTCACGGCGCGGCGTGTCGTACACGAGGAAGGAGGAAAAGACGGAGGAAAAATAAAAACGGGATTTTGATGATGAATTTGTAATATTTGCCGCTCGGCGCGAGGAAAATGGTCGCGTCGGGCGGCTTTTTTCGTTTTGGGGAGGAAGAGGAGTGGTGCGGAAAGCTGGAGGCGTTTTCGGGTGAAGAGTACGGGGCGTTGGGTAGGGAAATGTCTACCCGATGGAAGTGGTGGAGAA
>CAYXHF010000019.1:0-43250 GCA_964464815.1 uncultured Faecalibacterium sp. | reverse complement strand
GAAAGTACTTGGCTGGACACGGCCCGGGAGGATAAGTCGCTGCCGGATTCCTTTTCGCTCTTCACTAACGTGAAGAGCGTTTTTTGTATAGAAACGTTTTTTGCACCTCACAAAAGTGAGGCTTTTTTTATGGAAAAGAAAATTAGTATACTACGTATAATAATGAAATGGCTCATAATGATACAAAAAAATTTACAATTATGGAAAAAAGACTTGACTTTTTTCTGGGGGGGGTAAAATAAAAAGAGAAAATGTCGTGTACATTTGAAATCTAGAAGGTGGCAGGTCTAGCACATTTTTAAGAATCTTCTCCGAAGGTTTGTTTTGCGCTAGAAACGCTCAAAAGCCATGCAATTGCAATCAGTCCCACTAGGTGACTGTATTCAAATAAAAACAGGAGGAAATGGAAGATGAAAATTACCGAAGTCATAAAAACAGAAATGGAACGAGGAACATTTGTGTGCAAATATCCCAATGAGGATTTTAACACACATTCACAATTAATTGTACAGCAGTCGCAGGAGGCTTTGCTATTTGCAAATGGGGAAGCCTGTGACCTTTTTGAACCAGGCAAGTATACACTTGAGACGGGAAACATTCCGATTCTGAAAAAGCTACTGAATTTGCCGACGGGTGGAGAATCGCCGTTTCACTGTGTTGTTTACTTTATCAATAAAACAGAGCAAATGAACCTCTATTGGGGCATCCGTGATGTAAATTTCCTGGATGCCACCAATAATGATTATGCCTTCAAAATTGGTGCGAGTGGTGAAATGAGCATTTGCATCAGTGATGCACGCAAGCTGATCATGAAGCTGGTGGGTACGCAGACTGCGCTTGATCGAGAAACTCTGATGAATTTCTTCAAGGCGCCAATTATCAAGAGTGCAAAGGAAATCTTACCGAACACGTTAAGAGCGGATAGGATTTCAATCTTTGAACTGGAGTCTTCACTATCGAAGCTGTCTGAAAAGCTGAAGCAACAGATTTCTTCTGAAATGGCAGATTACGGAATTTCACTGGAGAAATTCTGGGTTCAAAATATTGTTAAGCCGGAAAATGATCCATTCTACATTACCTTGAATAAACAACGAGGCCAGGAAATTACCATTGCAAATCAAGGAAAGCTGGACGCGCAGAAGGCACAAAACCAGGTAAATATAGAAATGATTCATCATTCTGCTGAAATGACAAAACAGCGCGATTACACCGACGTGAAGGCATATGATCAGCAGAAGCGAGGATATTCATTCTCGCAAGAACAACTGTATGAAGTGCTCGGCAAAATGGCAGAAAATCAGAGTGCTGGCGGTGTCATGGAAATCAGCAAAACGACGCTTGAATTAGCAGCGGGATTTGGAATGGCCGGGACGATGAATAACATGTTCCGTCAATCATTGTCCGAAGGAATGAATGCCACAACGCAAATGACACAACACATGAACGCAACGATGTTGGGACAGAACAATGAAATTTTACCAGAGCAGAATCAAAACGGCAGCGTTTCGCCAGAAATGACGAAGAATGCGATTGAACCAGCCGAACCGGTTCAAAGCAATGTACCGCAACAGCAGCAAGAAGCAGATTCAGTGGTAAAAGCGTTCACACAAAAAGTACAAATGCTTAATGCAATGCGTGAAATGCTGTCAGATGAAGAGTTTGCAAAGCAAAAACAGGAATTGCTGGACGAAATAAGGGGGACGCATCAATGAAAAAGGAACGACTTGGACTGAAAATTTTATGCACCCTGCTGGTGATGGGACTATATAGCCTGATTGTTTTGTTGGTGATTGACAAACGAACCGGTGTATACTGGATGTCATACGCTTTCACAATGCTTGCCTTAGCCATGCCAGTGCTGTTGGATGTTTTGCATAGAAAAAAACAGAATCGCTTTCTGAATGCGGCACTTTTGCCGTTGACGATAGTGTATGTGCTGGGACAAGTGGTGTTCGGCTTGTGTTTCATGCTCGTTCCGATTTCATGGAAACTGGCACTAATCATCCAAATGCTGATTTTGGTTGTGTTGCTGATTCTGGTGCTGTCCTTTCAAAACGGAAAGCAATATGTCACAAATTTGGAAACAGAAAGAACAACGCAGATGAACAGCATAAAAGAGGTAATTCGGAAAGCGGAATACCTGTACACCGTTGAAACGGACAGCCGCCGGAAGGAAGCACTGAAAATAGTTTATGAGGCGTGCAAATACACGGATCCGATGAGCAATTGCGAAGCTATTGAAGTGCTTGATAAGGAAATTAATGATACGCTGGAGGAACTACGCGAAAAATGTAGTCAAAAGCGTACAGAATCAGAAACGGATGCGGAGGTGGAAGCGCTGATTCAAAAGGTGCTGTCGCTGGTGATGGAACGAAGCCTGAAATGTCGAGGAAGTAAATAATCTCACACATCAATTATGGAGGATGGTAACAATGGCTATAATTAAATGCAATTACTGTGGTGGCGAAACAGAAATTGACATCAGTGAAGAAAAAAAGATTGGCGTATGCAAATGCTGCGAATCAATGCTGATTATTCCAAAGCAGCTCGGGCGAAAGGGCAATTTGTATAATCGTGCAGTGTTTCTTCGGCAGAATAATGAGTTCGATCAGGCGGAGTCAATCTATGAGGATATTCTTCGCGAAGACAACACAGATGCAGAAGCACATTGGGGGTTAGCGCTGAGCAAATACGGTATCGAATACGTAGAAGATCCGTTAACACAAGAACGAATTCCAACGTGTCACCGAATGCTATTGCAAACAATACTGGCTGACCATGATTATCAGGCGGCACTCAAAGAAGCGGATGAGGAATCCCGGCTGATTATGGAACGAGAAGGTGAACGAATCGACCAGATTCAGCGTCGAATCTTAGAAATTTCACGCCAGGAAAAGCCTTACGATGTGTTCATCTGTTATAAGGAAACGGACGAAGTTGGGAATCGAACGGAAGACAGCGTGCTGGCACAAGAAATTTATCAGGAGCTGGAAAAGAAGGCGTATCGAGTCTTTTTTGCACGGAAAACGCTGGAAAACAAGTTGGGCGTGGAATTTGAGCCGATTATTTATGCGGCGCTTAGCAGTGCCAGCGTAATGATAGCTGTAGGTACAAAGCCGGAACATTTCAAAGCGGTTTGGGTACGGAACGAGTGGAGCCGTTTCTTGAAAATGTCGAAAGAAAAGTCCAAAACGCTCATTCCTGTGTATCGCGGCATGTCGCCCTATGAGCTTCCTGCGGAGTTGGCTTCTTTCCAGGGGCAGGACATGGGGAAAATCGGTGGCATGCAGGATCTGCTCGATGGTGTTGACCGTTGTATGCGCCATAAAAGGGCTGGTGTTGACCTGGATGAGGGAACGTTGTCCACGGCAACGGGTGCAAATCGACTGATAGAAAAAGGTGAGATTTGTCTAAAACTAAAAAACTATGAGGATGCAGAGAAAAACTATGACCGCGCCACTCGAGAATACCCGGAAGATTATCGCGGATGGTGGGGGAAAATCGTATGTTACACACGGAATTTTACACAGATGATGCGAAATCAAACACAACTGGATCGATGGTTTGATTATGTCCATGGACTGACCGACGAAGAAACGCTACAACATCTTGCGGAGCAGTATGCGGAATATATCAGAAAGGAGGCTACCTTAGATGCTGTGGCTGAAGTAGAGGATGTTAAAATAAAAATTGAAAAGGATAAAGAAGAACGCAATTTACTAATAAGCAAAAAGGAATCGTTACGTCAGGAAATTTTAGAGTGGAAAAGGACTGCTGAAAAAGGACGCGACTATACTCGAGAAAATTTAGTAAGTGCAATGAAGGCGAAGGAGGAACTCACAACAATAAGGATAAAGAAAAAAGTGTGTCTAATTATCGGAATTCTGGCATTGCTCATATATTTGGGTTCTCTAACAATTTTCAACGATTATGTCAACCTGTTTGCCATTGAACATAGAACAATGTTCTGCTGGTGTTTGGGATTTCTTGTCTTTGCGATAATGCTTGGTTACCAGAAGGGAATATACAGATCAGGAGAAAAAACTAAAATTAAAATATTGTTGCCATATCCGCCTTTAAAAACATTAAATTCAGAAATCAAAAAATTCCAAAATGCAATTCTAGAATCTGAAAAGGATTTGGAAGAAAGCAAGGAATATGCTTCAGAACGTATTTTGAGTATAGAAAATCAGATAAACAAAGTAACATCACAAATTGAAGAACTTGCTGCATGGATTGAAAAAAAACAGAAATATATTGCAATCGGGGAGGAGAAGCTTGCAGAATACTGGTTTGTTTCAAGATGTGCGGGCGCAGGCATGAATCTGGAATGCGATCCACAGCTTTTGGAGTATCGTGAAGAAGTGTATCGCGAAAAAAAGTAATGCGGACAAGTGGAACAGTTGATGAGGTCGGTGGCTAGCAACTTCCTTCCTCAAAAAACATCACAAATACAAAAACCCTATTGACAGGGAAGAAAAAAACGAGTATATTTATCGCATAAACCGGTGACGGAGAGTAGTAACTGCTTCTCAGTCCGATTCAGGGAGTCGCTGATAGTGTGACGGCGGCGCGGGCGGTGGTGGTGAATGGACTCCGGAGGGTTCGCCCAAAGGCGCGCTGACGCAGTAGGGCGAAACGGGATACCGCACCCGTTATCAGGGCGGCGCATATCATGTGTATGCGGATGAGTGCGCTTTTCTCTATGGAAAGCGAATCTGAGTGGCACCGCGGGAATACCGCCTCAGTCGATTGTGGCTGAGGCGTTTTTTTATTCCAGAAAACACGTCTCCAACCAACGATTTCAGAAAGGAAGGTACCCATCATGATGAAGAAAATCACGGCGCTCCTGACCGCACTCCTGCTCCTGTTGAGCATGACCGCAACGGCGGACGAAACGGTTCGCATTGGCATTATCCAGTTCGCGGAACATGGGTCACTGGACAACTGCCGCATTGGCCTGGTCGAAGGGCTGGCCGCAGAAGGCTTCGTGGAAGGCGAAAACGTTATTTTCGACGTGCAGAACGCACAGGCAGATACCTCCATTGCGGGGCAGATTGCGGACGTCATGGCTGGCAAGTACGACATGATTTGCGCGATTGCAACGCCGGCGGCGATGGCTGCCTTCAACGCGGCGGAGGATGCGGGTATCCCGGTCATCTACACCGCGGTCAGCGATCCCGTGAGCGCGATGCTGGCCAATGCGGATGGAACGAATCCGGGCAATATCACCGGTACAAGCGACGCACTGCCGGTGGAAGCACAGCTCAAGCTGATTCGCGCCATGATGCCAGAGGCCAAGAAAATCGGCATCCTGCACACGACCAGCGAAACGAACAGCGATGCTACGCTCAAGCTTTACAAGGAGCTTGCCCCGCAGTACGGCTTTGAAATCGTGGACAAGGGCATTTCCACCGGCGCGGATTTGCCGATGGCGCTGGACGCGCTGCTGCCGCAGGTGGATTGCACGACGAACCTGACGGATAACACGGTCGTTAGCTATCTGGCAGTGGTGCTGGAAATGTCCGCAGAGTACGGAAAGCCCGTTTTCGGCAGCGAAATCGAGCAGGTCGTTAACGGTTGCGTGGCGGCAGAAGGTCTGGAATACGTGGAACTGGGACGCCAGACGGGTCGCATTGCGGCACGTGTGCTGAAGGGTGAAAATGCGGCGGAAATCCCGTACGAAACCATCAGCAATTCCTACCTCTACGTGAACGAGGAGGCGCTGGCGCAGTTCGGCTTGACGATTCCTGCGGAGCTGGCCGACCGCGTGACCAAGGTAGAAGCAGAATAAACCTAAGGAATCTCTGAACCATTCGGTAGCACACTACCGGCTGAATTTCAGCCATCGTACTACCGCATTGATTCAGAGCTACCCTAACAAACGCCTTCCGGTTCAGAAAATGGGCCGGAAGGTCGTGCCGTACCTGTCCTTTTCGTATCGTTGGATTGATTTTTGATGAAAATGAGGTGGTCAACCATGACACTCAACACGCTAATCGGCATTTTGGAGCAAGGCTTGATTTACGGAATCATGGCGATGGGCCTGTTGATTACGTACCGCATTCTGGATTTTCCGGATTTGACGGTGGACAGCTCGTTCCCGCTGGGCGCGGCGGTGTCGGCGGTATTGACGCTACAGGGCTGCGCGCCGTGGCTGACGCTGCTGGCCGGCATGATGGCCGGCGCACTGGCTGGCCTCGTGACGGGTATCATTCACGTGAAATTCCATGTGCGCGATTTGCTCAGCGGTATTATCACTATGACAGGCCTTTATTCTATCAACCTGCGCATCGCGGAAAAGGCGAATTTGCCGATTTTTTCGGTGGATACGCTGTTTAAGAACAGCTTCACGAAGTCGCTGCCTAAGGCGATGTCGCCCTACACGACGCTCATCATCATTTTGGTGATTGCACTCGTGGCGAAGCTCCTGCTGGACGCCTTCCTGCGGACAAAATGTGGATATCTTTTGCGCGCGGTCGGCGATAATCCGGCGGTGGTGACGACGCTGAGCTGTGATCAGGGCATGGTCAAGATTCTGGGCCTGGTGATTTCCAATGCACTGGTGGCGCTTTCCGGTGCGGTTATGTGCCAGCAGCAGCGCTTTTTCGACATCTCGATGGGTACGGGAACGATGGTGGCTGGCTTGGCATCGGTCATTATTGGCACGAACCTGCTGCGCAACGTGCCCTTCCTCCGCACGACGACGATGGTGATCGTTGGCTCGATTCTCTACAAGGCGTGCGTGTCGATTGCGATTTCCTGCGGCATGCAGGCACAGGATATGAAGCTCATCACGGCTGTCCTCTTCCTGGCGATTCTGGTGCTTTCTAATATGCGGAAAAAGAAGGTGCGCATCCATGCTTGAAATGAAGAACATCACGAAAATCTACAATCCTGGCACGGTACAGGAAACGTGTCTCTTCCGCGATTTTTCGCTACAGATTGAACAGGGGAGCTTCGTCAGCGTGGTCGGCAGCAACGGCTCGGGCAAGACAAGCATGCTCAATCTCCTCTGCGGGTCGATTCCGGTGGACGGCGGTCAAATCCTCATGGACGGCAAGGACATCACGAAGGTCAAGGAGTTCCGCCGCTACCGCCGCATGGGGCGTGTATACCAAAATCCCGCGATGGGCACGTGCGGCACGATGACCATTCTACAGAATCTCTCCATGGCGGACAACAAGGGGAAGTTCTACGGCCTAACGCCCGGGACGAATCGCCGGAAAATCAACGCGTACCGCGACATGCTTGCGCCACTTGGGTTAGGGCTTGAGGACAAGCTGGATGTGCTGGTTGGATCGCTTTCTGGCGGTCAGCGGCAGACGCTTGCGCTGCTCATGGCGACGATGACGCCGATTGATTTTTTGATTTTAGATGAGCACACGGCTGCACTTGATCCGAAAACAGCGGAGATTGTGATGGAGCTAACGGACAAGGTGGTTCGTGAGAAGCATCTGACGACGCTCATGGTGACGCATAATTTGCGCCATGCGGTGGAATATGGAGATCGCTTGCTGATGATGCATCAAGGGCATATTGTGATGGATCATGCGGGAGAAGAGAAGAAGAGGATACAGGTAGATGATATATTGAAGGTCTTCAACGAAATCAGCATCGAATGTGGCAACTAAGGGGAAAAAGGTAGAAAAAACGAAACGAACAAACACGCGAAAAGCCAAGCATGGAAGTCAAAGCATGCCTGGCTTTTTTTTGCTGCATGAAAATCCAATTGCTCCTGAACGAAAAATCTCCATTTTTCCAAAATCCACACCGGGGAATTTTCTGCTTGCTTGACACATAGGCTGGATTGGGGTATCATAAGACGTGCGGATGTGGGATTTCCTGCGCCGTAGAAGGATGAAAAGAAAGCAGGTTTCTGCCATGAAGAAGAAGATTGTCCTCACCGGTGGCGGTACGATGGGGCATGTGACGCCGAATTTGGCGCTGCTGCCGCATCTGCTGGAAAGCGGGTATGAGGTGCATTATATCGGTACGGAAAACGGCATGGAGGCTGAAAAGCTCCGGAATTTGCCGGGCCTTGTGTATCACGGCGTGAAGACAGGAAAGCTGCGCCGGTATTTTGACTGGAAGAACTTCACGGATCCGTTCCGGGTGGTGGCAGGTGCGTTCCAGTCGGCGCATTTGATGGGAAAAATAAAACCGGATGTCTGCTTTAGTAAGGGTGGCTTCGTGGCTGTGCCGGTGGTGTTTGGGGCGTGGCTGCACCATGTGCCGGTGGTGTGCCATGAGAGTGACCTGACGCCGGGCTTGGCGAATAAGCTCTGCCGCCCGTTCGTGAAGCGAATCGCGACGACCTTCCCGGAGTGTGCGAAGCTGCTGGGCGAAAAGGCCGAGATGGTCGGTACGCCCTTGCGCCCGGAGCTGTTCTGCGGTAGTCGTGCGAAGGGGCTGTCCTTGCTCGGATTCGATGGAAAGAAGCCGGTGCTGCTCATGATGGGCGGTTCGCTGGGAGCGCAGGCGGTGAACCGTGCCCTGCGTGAGGCGCTGCCGATGCTGAAGGAACAGTTTGACGTGGCGCATATCTGCGGCAAGGGCAATCTGGATGCCTCGCTGGAAGGACAAGCGGGATATAAGCAGATGGAGTTTCTGGATAAGGAGCTGCCGGACGTGCTGGCGGCGGCAGATCTGGTGCTCAGCCGTGCGGGCAGTAACGCGCTGATGGAATTCCAGGCGCTGGTGCGGCCGCTGCTGCTAGTGCCGTACCCGAAGGGCGCAGGACGCGGCGACCAGATTCTGAACGCGCAGAGCTTGGAGAAGCGTGGTCTGTGCCGTGTGCTGTTGCAGGAGAACATGACGGCCAAGACGCTATGTGATGCGCTGATGGACACCTGGCGCGACCGTGATGCGCTGGTGGAGGCTGTGCGGAATGCACCGCCGGCCGATGGCACAAAGCGCGTGCTGGAAATGATTGAAGAAGTGCAGAAGGCGAAATAAATCGGGTGATTGGCGCTGGAAGGGCAGCGAGAATGCCCTCTCAGTCGGCTGCGCCGCCAGCTCTCCCAGAGGGAGAGCCAAGAGGTGTGCGCGTGCATGATGCTGTTTGAAAGTAGCAAAAACGAATACGCATCTGCGATTTAATTAGGTTTCAAGTAAAAAGCAGCGTTTCGTGCATTGCCCGGAAGGGGCGTGTGCGAAACGCTGCTTTTGATTATGTATGGAGGAGAATATCCTCGGCCTCTTGCAATGTGCGGACAAGGTAGGTGGCCTCGTCACAGGGGCGGCCTGTCGGGTCAAGGAGCATGGCGTCAATGCCCGCACGGACGGCGGCAGGAATGTCGGCGGTGCGGCTGTCGCCAAGGAAAATGGCTTCGGCCTTGTTGCTGCAACCGACTTCGGCAAGGGCAATTTCGACCAGACGTGGGTCGGGCTTGCTGACGCCCTTTTCGCTGCTGATGACGATGCCGTCCAGCAGCTTCGGGAAGGTCGCGTGGCGCAGGCGGTTGCGCTGAATGATGCTGTCTCCGTTGCTGACAAGGACAAGCTTCATCTGTGCATCATGCAGGTGCTGGATGAAGGCATCCGCGCCGGAAATGAGGTCGGCGTGAGAACCGAGATGGTGACAGTAGCGCAGGGCGACACGCGCCGGAAGCACCGGCACGGACGGCGGAAATTCCCGCAGGAGACGTGCAAAACGCTCAATCTTGATGTCTGCGTGCGTCACCTCGCCGCGCTCCAGCTGCTTCCAGAGACCGTCGTTGATGGCGCTGTAGCGCGCACGAACCTCGTCCGTGACGGTGATGCCCGCTTCTTCAAGTGCTTCGGTCAGTGCCTTGGCTTCGGCGGCGTGAAAGTCCATCAGGGTGTTGTCGTTATCGACAAGCAGATAGCGGTACTTCATGTGTTACTCCTCGTCGCGTGGCGGCGTGAAGGGAAGCTTGCGGTCGGCATTCTTCTCCTCCAGGTAGTCAATGACCCAGATGTTGCCGTCGGTGCGCATGCGCGTCAGGCCGTTGTAGCCAATCAGGTAGGGAACCTTCTTCTTCTCGCAGTACTTGACGCCGCCCTTGACTGCGTTGGACGCGCCGTTCATGAAAATCAGCTCCGGATCGATGGCCTTGAGGTAATCGTTGTTGAGCTGCACCTGACCATGGTGCGGGTACTTGAAGATGTCAGCCTTCAAGCCTACTTCTGGCGGATTTTCCACAAAGTACTTTTGGGAACGGTTCTCGTTATCGCCAGCAAAGAGGATGCGGCGGTCGCCATACTGAATCAGCAGCATGGCCGACTGGTCGTTGACGGGCCAGGATTCCTTGCGGTTCTGGATGATGGTGATGGTCACGCCGCCGTCGCCCAGGGTAATCACATCGCCGTTGCCGACATGCTCCACGGGAATGCTGTTGTCGTTCATGTAGGCGATGGCTTCCTTCATGCGGGCGTTGAAATTCTCAGGGAAGGTGACGAGGAACTTCGAGATGGGCGCGTATTCGTTCACAAACTGAAAGCCGTCGATGTGGTCATCGTGCGGATGGCTGTTGTAGGCAATGTCGATATGATCCACGCCGATGGTGTCGCAGGCGGTGAAGATGCGGTTGCGCATCTTCTTGTTCTTCGTCGAGGCGTCCACCATCATGACCTCGCCCTGATAGCGGATGATGGCGCAGTCGGAGGAAAAGACGCGCGGAAACACGATTTCCAGCAGCGGCACATCCTTGGCGAATTCGTAATCGGCCTTGGGGTCCTTGACCAGATTGATGACGACCTTTTCGCTTTCCTCGGCCTGTGCCAGCAGCGGGAAGAGCATCGTCAACAGCATCAGCAGGGCCAAAACACGTTTTTTCATGGGAACATATCCTTTCATAGCTTTGAGAAGCCTTTGTGGTAGTCGTAACAAACTCATTGTAAAGCATGAGGAGGCCCTTTGTCAACCGTTCAGGGCAAAATCAGGGGTCTGGAAGGAAATTTTGCACAATCCAGACGCTGCCATTCGTGCGCAGCATCACGCCCATGTCGCTGGTGGAGGCGGCAGAGATGCCGAGCTTTTTCAATTGATTGCGGGCGTAAACACAACGGGTATCCTTGGCGGTGATGATGGCCAGGGACGGATGAATGGCATCCAGCAGGGCGGCGTTCATGGCTGAAATGCCGTGGTGCGGGTATTTGAGCATCTGGGCGTGGACGTCATCACCGGAATCGAGCAACGCCTGCTGGCCCATGTTTTCCAAATCGCCCAGCATCAGCAGACGGCAGCTGTCCAGCTGCACCAGCGTCAGCAGGGAGCGGTTGTTGATCGTCTTGCCACTGCCCTCCGGGAGCAGAAGCGAAATTTGCGCCCGGCCGAGAGAAAGCAGCTGACCATCCGTGGCTGCTTCAATCGACACGTGCAGGTCGGATAGCACGCTGACGGTCTTTTGCATCTGCACATTTTCGTTCAGCGGGAAGGAGGTCAGGAAGCGGCCAATCGGATATTCCCGGGCAATGGCCTCAAAGCCGGGCTGATGGTCGTGGTGCGGGTGCGTGGCAATCACCCAGTCGAATTCGGTGATGTTCAGGGCGCGGATGGCACGCAGGACGCTGTCCTCCTGTGCATAGCCACCGGCATCAATCATGGCGGCATGTCCGTCACACAGGAGAATACAGGCGTCAGCGAAAAACATCTGCGGAAAGACGATGGTCAGGATGCTTTCATCAGCGGGAAGGGAAACGCGACTGCGTGGCGAAGCACGCAAATCCAGCACGGGCACATCGGCGGCAGCAACGTCGCTGTCGGCCAGACCGGGCGCGCACAGCAGACAAAGCAGCAGCAAAAGCGACAAAAGTCGAGAAAGTGTACGGATGAAATCACCTCCAGGGGAAGAATGTGGCGGAAAGAGAAGACCTCCCAAATCATCAGACGAGTTGGGAGGCAAAAAAGGTTTCATGCAAATGGACATTTTTTGCGCGTGCGGAAAACCACAGCGTGGGGAATGAATGTGGATAACTTTTCCCGATTTATTTCCGCTGGGACTTGCGCTTGTTTTCCATGTCCTGCAATTCCTCCAGCAGGGCAATGCGCTTGCGCAGCATGGAGAGAGACAGCTCGTTGCGGCGCTCCTGAATCCGGCGCAGCATCTCCTTGTTATACAGCTGCACCTCAGGATAGGCTTGCAGCAGACGGCGCAGCAGGAAGTTTTGCAGCAGTGCCTCGCGCACGGCACGCGTAATCGCCTCGGTGCTGTCGGCACGAATGGACTCGGCGGCCACGCGGATGCGGCTCAGTGCGCCCGCAGACAGCACAATGTCGCAGAGCATCAGCGCGCTCAGGCCAATGCTCAGCGCGTTCAGCCATGTTGCGGACAATTGCCCAAAGAGCGAAAAGGAGAAGGGCTTCAGGAATTTGACGACCAGCACGCCCATGATGCCAAAGGCCAGCAGGTTGTCGGCGCAGACGCGGCCATTGATGTTGAAGCGCTTCTGGGAGTAATCCCACCAGCGCGCATGGAACAGCTTCTCCATGCCCCAGCTGGTGGCATATTCAAGACCACCGCAGAGCACAAGCGCCAGCAGGAAGGTCGATTCCGTCTGGGTCGTCCAGCGCGGCAGGAAGTAGGCCATCATCACAGCGCCCGTGCCATAAATGGGGCAAATCGGGCCAAGCAAAAAGCCACGGTTGATAAAGCGGCGGAACTGAATCAGCTTGCAAACGACCTCCATGCACCAGCCCAAAAAGCTGCACATGAAGAAGAGCAACAGATACATTGCCAGTTCGGCAGGCATGGAACACGCTCCTTTCCCCGAAAGTGACTTGATAATACAAACATATATAGCAGTGTTTGCGTAATCTGATAATACCACACGAAAAAAGAAGTTGCAAGACATTTTACACGAAGTTGCACAGAGAAACAACTTTGCGGACAAAAAAGAACCCCTGCAAAGCGTTGCTTCACGCCTTGCAGGGGCAAAAATTATTTGGATCAGATGTCGTCCTCAGACTCGGTGGCTTCTTCCTCTCCGCCCAAATCCATGTCCAAATCGGATGCGGGTGCGTTTTCAGCATCCTCCTCGGCACGGCGGAGCAGCTCATTCAGCGCAGGAGAATCCGTTGCAGACGTGTCGGTCGTGGCGGTATCCGTGGCCTCAGGGGCGTTTTCGGAAACAGCTTCTGTCTCGTCCACTTCCTCTTCCTTGTCGGAGCGAGCCACACCGATGACGTGGCTGCCTTCCTGTAGCTTCATGACGCGCACGCCCTGCGTGTTGCGGCCACACAGACGGATGTCCTCCGAATGGGTGCGGATGATTGTGCCGTCGTCGGTAATCAGCAGGATGTCTTCCTCCGGATGCACCAGCAGCAGCGCGGCCAGATCGCCGGTCTTTTCGGTCAGGTTGATGGCGCGGATGCCCTTGCCGTTACGGCCCTGCTCGCGGTATTCCTCCGGCTCGGTGCGCTTGCCGTAGCCCTGGGTCGTAATTGCCAGGACGGTTGCACCCGGCTCAATGGGCGCCATGTCGATAATCTCGTCGCCCTCGTCCAGACGCATGGACTTCACGCCCATGGACGCGCGGCCCATCGGACGGATGTGCTTTTCGTTGAAGCGGATGCACATGCCCTTGCGGCTACCCAGCAGCAGCTCGTTGTTGCCGTCGGACAGCTCCACGCCAATCAGCTCGTCGCCTTCGCGCAGGACGATGGCAATCAGGCCGTTCTTGCGCAGGTTGGCAAAGTCGCTGTAGGGCGTCTTCTTAATCATGCCCTCGCGGGTAGCCATGACCAGATTGTGTTCGCCGGTTGCACCCGGAACAGGCACCATGCACGTGACCTTCTCGTCCGATGCGATTTGCAGCAGATTGACCATCGCCGTGCCGCGTGCCGTGCGGCCAGCCTCGGGAATCTGATAGCATTTGAGCATGTAGACGCGGCCCATGTTGGTGAAGAACATGATTTCGTCGTGCGTGGAGACAACACGCATCTGCACGGCGTAATCCTCGTCCTTGGTGGTCATGCCGGTTACGCCGCGTCCGCCGCGGTTTTGCGCGCGGTAGATGGACTTGGGCGTGCGCTTGACATAGCCCTGACGCGTGAGGGTGACGACCATGTCCTCCTCCTGAATCAGGTCTTCCACGTCGATTTCGCCTTCGATGGTGGTCAGCTCCGTGCGGCGCTTGTCGGCGAACTTGTCGCGGATGGCGGTGATTTCCGTGCGGATGACGTCCATCAGCAGCGGCTCGTTGGCCAGAATGGCCTCCAGACGCGCGATTTCCTTTTCCAGCTCGTCATATTCCTGCTGCAAGCGGTCGCGTTCCAGACCGGTCAGACGTGCCAGACGCATGTCCAGAATGGCCTGCGCCTGCTTGTCGGAGAAGGCGAAGCGCTCCATCAGGGTGACCTTGGCGGTTGCGGGATCCTTGCTGGAACGGATGATGGAAACAATCTCGTCAATATGGTCCAGCGCCTTGAGCAGACCTTCCAAGATGTGCGCACGGGCCAGCGCCTTGTTCAGCTCAAAGCGCGTGCGGCGCGTCACAACGTCCTTCTGATGCTCCAGATAGTAGTATACCATCTCGCGCAGGTTCAGAATCCTCGGCTGACCATTGACCAGCGCCAGCATGTTCGCGCCGAACGTCTCCTGCATGGAGGTGTGCTTGTAGAGCGTGTTCAGAATGACCTGCGGATAGACGTCCTTCTTCAGCTCGATAACGATGCGCATGCCCTCGCGGTCGGACTCGTCGCGGATGTCGCTGATGCCCTCGATGCGCTTGTCGTGTACCAGCTCGGCGATCTTCTCCACCAGCTTGGCCTTGTTGACCTGATAGGGAATTTCCGTGACGATGATGCGGCTGCGGTTGCCGCTCATCTGCTCAATGTTGGTCTTGGCGCGCACCTCGATGCGGCCACGGCCGGTGTAGTAGGCTTCGCGGATGCCACGGCGTCCCAGAATGATGCCACCCGTGGGGAAGTCAGGCCCCTTGATGTGCTGCATCAAATCGTCGATGGAGCAATCGGGATTGTCAATCATGCAGATGACGCCATCAATGACTTCGCCCAGATTGTGCGGCGGAATGTTGGTCGCCATACCCACGGCGATGCCGCTGGAGCCATTGACCAGCAGGTTCGGGAAACGGCTGGGCAGCACAGCGGGCTGCATCAGCGTTTCGTCAAAGTTGGGGTAGAAGTCCACCGTGTCCTTCTCGATGCCTTCCAGCAGATAGGGCGTGAGCTTGGTCATGCGTGCCTCAGTGTAACGCATGGCGGCCGCGCCGTCGCCGTCCACAGAGCCGTAGTTACCCTGACCATCGACCAGGGTGTAGCGGATGTTGAAGGGCTGCGCCAGACGAACCATGGCGTCATAGACGGAGGAGTCACCGTGGGGATGGAATTTACCCAGCACGTCACCGACCAGACGGGCGGATTTGCGGTAGGGCTTGTCGGGTGTCATGCCCAGCTCCTCCATGTCATAGAGGATGCGGCGATGCACGGGCTTCAGACCGTCCCGCACATCCGGCAGGGCGCGGTCGATGATGACGGCCATGGCGTAGGAAATGAAGGAGCGCTTCATTTCTTTTTCCAGATTGACCGGAATCAGTTTATCCTGTATGCTGCTCATTGTTTCTCTCCCATGTCGGAAAAATCAACGGAAAGGGTGATTCCTGCGCCATGCTGGGACGCAGGAAAGGCCACTGTGATGAAGGAATCTCTGAATCATTCGGCCGCACGCTAGCGGCTGAATTTCAGCATCGGCTTCGTGCAGAAATTTCGCTCGCTATCGTACCACGTCATTTGTTCAGAGCTTCCTTAAATATCCAAATCCTTCACCAGGTTAGCGTTCTCCTCGATGAACTTGCGGCGCGGCTCGACCTGATCACCCATGAGCAGGGTGAAGATTTCGTCGGCGGCCATGGCATCCTCGGGCGTAATCTGCATCATGGTACGGGTGGCCGGGTTCATGGTGGTCTGCCAGAGCTGCTCGGCGCTCATTTCGCCCAGACCTTTGTAGCGCTGGATGTCCGGCTTGGGATCGCGCCCAATCTCGTCCAGCAGCTTTTGCAGCTCCTCATCGTCATAGACGTACTTTTCCATCTTGCCCTTGGTGACCTTGTACAGCGGCGGCATGGCGGCGTAGACATAGCCCTTTTCCACCAGAGGACGCATGTAGCGATAGAAGAAGGTCAGCATCAGGATGCGGATGTGCGCGCCGTCCACGTCAGCGTCCGTCATGCAGACGATGCGGTGATAGCGCAGCTTGCTTTCGTCAAACTCATCGCCAAAGCCGCAACCGAACGCGGTCAGCATGCTCTTGATTTCATTGTTGCCCAGTGCCTTATCCAAACGCGTCTTTTCCACGTTCAGAATCTTGCCACGCAGGGGCAGGATGGCCTGGAAGTGACGGTCGCGGCCTTCCTTGGCCGAACCGCCTGCGCTATCGCCCTCGACGAGGAAGATTTCGCACTTGCTGGGGTCGCGCTCGGAGCAGTCTGCCAGCTTGCCCGGCAGGGAGGCGGATTCCAGCACGGTCTTGCGGCGCGTGGCCTCACGGGCCTTGCGGGCCGCTTCACGCGCACGCTGGGCGCTGACGCAGCGATCCACAATCGTGCGGCCGACGGAAGGATTCTCCTCCAGATAGGTGGCCAGCTCCTCCTTGACCAGATCGTTGACGACACCGCGCACCTGACCTGAGCCCAGCTTGGACTTGGTCTGGCTCTCGAACTGCGGGTCCTCCATCTTGACGGAGACGACCGCCGTCAGGCTCTCCTTGACGTCCTCGGACTTGAGGTTCGGCTCGGAGTCGCGCAGGAGCTTATACTTGCGGCCATAGTCGTTAATGGCGCTGGTGAGTGCCGTGGTGAAGCCCGTCAAATGCGTGCCGCCGTCGGGCGTGGCAATGTTGTTGACGAAGGTGTAGATGTTTTCGGCGAAGGAGTCATTGTACTGCATGGCCACTTCCACCAGGATGCCGTCCTTGAGTCCCTCGGTGTAGATGGGCTCAGGGAAGAGAACCTCCTTGTTGTGGTTCAGGTACTTGACGAATTCCTTCAAGCCGCCTTCGTAGTAGAATTCCAGCGACACCGGCTCTTCACCGCGCTCGTCGGTGAAGGTGATGCGGATGCCCTTGTTCAGGAAGGCCATTTCCCGCAGGCGCTTTTTCAGCACGTCGAAGTCAAAGGTGACGCCAGCTTCAAACACGCCGTCCGGATTCGCCTCGGAGAGGACATCGGGCAGGAAACGGATGGTCGTACCGGTGCGCGTCGTTTCGCCAACCACGCGCAGGTCGTAGAGGTACTTGCCACGGGCGTATTCCTGCTGATAAATCTTGCCGTCCTGATAAACCGTGACGCTCAGCGTCCTGGACAGGGCATTGACGACCGACGCGCCCACGCCATGCAGGCCGCCGGACACCTTATAGCCGCCACCGCCGAACTTACCGCCGGCATGCAGCACCGTCAGGCAGACCTCAACCGCCGGACGACCCATCTTGGGATGGATGCCCACGGGGAAGCCACGACCATCGTCCTGCACGGAAACAGAGCCGTCCTTGTGCAACGTCACATCAATGCGCTTACAGAAGCCAGCCAGCGCCTCGTCAACGGAGTTATCGACGATTTCGTACACCAGATGGTGCAGACCACGGCTGTCGGTTGAGCCGATATACATACCGGGACGCTTACGAACAGCCTCCAGACCTTCCAGCACCTGAATCTGGTCTTCACCATATTCGCTGGTGACCTGCGTGGCCTCTTCAATCTGCTGCTCAATCTGTTCGTCTGTCCGGTGTTCCAGTTTTTCTTCGTTTAACATCCTTGCACCTCACACAGAAAAATGGCATCGGATGACCTGTCACAAGGGGACAGGGGTGCATCCGCAGAAAACAAAATGGAATGCGGGCTGTGCTGCTGGCAAATGGACGGACAGGGGTACACGTGTGATAGGGGAAAAACAGAATTGCCCTGTATTTCAAACGGTTTCGCCGTGCCTGAGCCGAGGTTTTATCTGCTTTGCAAACAGTCTCCCAACGTATACAATTATACCACTTTTCGCCCAAAAAGAAAAGGGGTTTCTTCATTATAATTGCATGTTGCCAGAAGAAATTTCAAAAAAGCATTTTGGGGTCAAAAATCCCTCGTGCAAAGGCGACAAAAGAACGAAAAGTATAGGGCAATTGTAAGAAGAATGTTAAGATTTGGACAGAATGATTGACAGACAAAAAAAGCTGCGCTATCATAAGAAGCGAAAGTGAGGGAGAATCTCATGGACGAAAAGAAATGGCTGCGCCGTAAACCGCAGACGAACCTGGACTATCTGGCGATTGTGCTGATTGCTGTGGCATTCTACATGATGCTGATGAATGCGCAGACGTTTCTCAATGCCTTGAGTGGCGTGCTGAACATCCTGTCGCCCTTTGCGGGTGGCGTGGTGATTGCCTACTGCCTGAACCCGATTGTCAAGGGGCTGATGAAGCATGTCTTCCGTGGCAATCAGAAGCTGCTGGGCCTGGCGATGCTGATTGCCTATCTGTTTGGTCTGGCGATTGTGGTGCTGCTGATGGTATTGATTGTGCCGCAGACCATATCGAGCATCATGATGTTCTATCAGAACTTTGATGGCTATGCGAAAAACCTGATAGCCATGCTACAGGATTTGGATGTGCGGTATCCGACGGTTGACCTGAGCCTGACCATTACGGCGGTGGAAAACCTGAATGCGACGATGAGCGACTTGCTGGCGATTGTCGTCAAGGCTGTGACGGATCGTGTGCCGCAGATTATTGGCTATGTCAGTGGCATGGCGACCAGCCTGGTGGCTGTCTTCACGGCCATTGTCAGCAGTATTTACCTGCTGCTGCAAAAGAATCAGCTGTTGCGCCATGCGCGTGTGCTGACGCGCGCGTTCCTGCCTAAGTCGGCGGCGGAAACGACCCTGCGCATCTGCCACGATGCGAACCGCAATTTCGGTGGCTTCTTCGCGGGGAAGATTGTGGACTCGGCGATCATCGGCGTGATGACCTTTGTCAGCATGCAGCTGCTGGGTCTGAGCTATGCGCCCCTGATCAGCATCATCGTGGGCATCACCAACATCATTCCGGTGTTCGGCCCGTTCATTGGCGCGGTGCCGGGTGCGCTGATTCTGCTGTTCCTGGAGCCTATGCAGGCGCTGATTTTCCTGGTGCTGATTCTGGTGATTCAGCAGCTGGACGGCAATGTGATTGGCCCGATGATTCTGGGCGATTCGATTGGCATTTCGGCGCTGTGGGTGCTGTTCGCCATCGTTGTTGGCGGCGACCTGTTCGGCCTGGTCGGCATGGTGGTGGGTGTGCCGCTGTTTGCGACGGTGTATGGCATCCTGCGTTCGGCGGCGCGTCACTGCCTGCGTGAAAAGGGCTATACGGATGTGGAAGGGTCTGTCTCCGCATCGGTGGCGGGTGACGAGGTTCAGGACGACCCCAAGGATTCGTCCACACGCATGTCGATGCTGCGTCAGTGGAAGGACAAGGTGCTTTCCATCGGCAAGAAGAAAGAAAAATAACGACGTACACACAGGGGAAGCAGCAGGATGGCGGCTTCCCCTTGCTTGCACGAAGAGACAGGAGGCTGGCGCATGACACAGGAAGGTCGATGGATATTTTCTGCATTGCTGCTGGTGCTGGCCGTGGCGTTACCGGCGGCGCTTCGCACGCTGGTGCGGCGATTTGGCGTGCAGGAAAGGCTACCGGAGAAGGTGCGCCTGCTGCTGGGCTGCTTCGTGCGCCCTGGGCGTTGGCTCTTGCGCGGGACACTGCTGGTGCTGGGCGTACTGTGTATGCCGCTGGGCGCAAGGGTACAGACGCTCCTCCTGCGCGGCGCGCCGCTGTACCGGGCGTTTGCGGTGGTCATGGTGTCATGGGGACTGTGGCTGGCGATTCCGTGCGTGTGGCACATGCTGCGCGGCAGGGCGCAGGAGGAGCATGCGGAAACGCTGTCGCGCTTCTTTGCCAACGCCTGTCGGGCGATTGTGGCGACACTGGCCGTGCTGGTGGTGCTGGACAGTCTGGGGCTGCCGGTGACGAGCCTGATTGCAGGTGCTGGCGTGGCTGGACTGGCCGTATCGCTGGCGGCACAATCCACGCTGTCGAGCCTGATTGCGGGCATTACACTGGTTGCGGAGCATCCGTTTGCGCTGGGCGACTATGTGGTGCTGGGCGAGGTGGAGGGTACGGTGGAGGACATCTCCCTGCGCTCCACGCGTCTTCGCACCCCTGATCAGGTATTGGTGACGGTGGAAAACAGCAAGGTTTGTGCGGAGTACATTCAAAACGCGGCGGCGCGCACAAAGCGCTTGTGGGCGTTTACGATTCCACTGCCATATGAAACGCCGCTGGAGGACACGGAGCGCTTTTTGCAGGACGTGACGGCGCTTTTGCGTGCTGATGCGGAGGTAGACGGCGATTCGGTGCAGGTGGTGCTGGATTCCTTTCAGGAGGCGGCGCTGCAAATCAGCGTGCGTCTGATGGCATGCACGCCGTCGTTCGTGGCTTTTCGCGCGCTGAAAAACAGGCTGAATCTGCAAATCCTGCATCTGCTGTCCGACCGTGGCATGGTGATGGCAACGCCGGTGCGGCGTGTGAAGCTGGAGAAGGGAGACAATCCATGAACCGCCAGACGATTTTGACGGGCATCAAGGCGGCCGGAAGTGCGGCGGCGGCCATACTGGTGGCCAGCCTGTTGTCCCTGCCCTACAGCGCGACAGCGGGCATTATCGCCATTCTGAGCCTGATGGGCTCCAAGCGCGAAACGCTGAAGGTCGCGCTGGGCCGATTGATGGCGTATGCATCGGCATTGCTGATTGCCTTTGTGTGCTTTTCCCTGCTGGGCGATGGCTTGCTGGCGTTCGGGGTGTATCTGTTTCTGTTCGCGGCGCTGTGCTATGCCTGCTCATGGGGATATGCTACGGCCATGGTGTCGGTGCTGATTTCACACTTTATGGGCAGTGGCGGCATGACGTGGATGCAGGTCGGCAATGAAACGCTGCTGTTCCTGATTGGCACAACATGTGGCATTGTGACGAATCTGCACCTGCGCCCGGATGAAAAGCGCATGCAGCAGCTGCTGGGCGCGGCCGATGATGGCATGCGTCAGGTCTTATCGGCGCTATCGAAGGAAGACGGCGTACAGGAGGCGCAGGCGCTACTGGACAAGCTGCATGGCGTATTGCAGCAGGCGGCCGCCTGTGCCGAGCGCAATGCGGCCAACAGCCTGATGCGCACCTCAGTGGTGGAAATCCGCTATATCGCCATGCGTCAGCAGCAGCGGCGCGTGCTGGTACAAATGACGACGGATTGGGCGAAGCTATGCCAGCATCCGTCGCAGGAGGCAGAGGTTCGTGCCTTCATGGGACAGGTGGCGCGGGAATACCACCTGAATAACAGCGTCTTGTCGCTGACAGAGGCTTTACATGCGCTTCTGCGCCAGATGCAGGAGCAACCGCTGCCCAGGGCGCGCGAGGAGTTTGAAAATCGCGCGTTGCTATACGGCATTTTGCGGCGCATGGAGGATTTCCTGATGCTCAAGCGCACGTTTTATCTGGAAAATGTGAGGGATGCAGATGATACAGCCAACCTTATTTGACGAAACGGATGGTCGCGGAGATGCCACTGCGCCGCTGGCGGCACGCATGCGCCCTGAAACGCTGGAGGAATTCGCCGGACAGCAGCACCTGCTGGGACAGGGAAAGCTGCTCCGCCGCCTGATTGAGCAGGACGCGATTTCCTCCATGATTTTCTGGGGACCGCCGGGTGTGGGCAAAACGACGCTGGCGCAAATTATCGCCAAGCGCACAAAAAGCCATTTCATCAACTTCTCCGCCGTCACCAGCGGCGTGAAGGAAATCCGACAGGTGATGGAGCAGGCCGAGCAGGATCGCCATTTCGGCGTGCGAACGATTGTGTTTGTGGACGAAATTCACCGCTTCAACAAGGCGCAACAGGATGCATTCCTGCCGTATGTGGAGAAGGGAAGCATCATCCTGATTGGCGCAACGACCGAAAATCCGTCCTTTGAGGTCAATAGCGCACTGCTCTCCCGGTGCAAGGTGTTTGTGCTGCATGCGCTGGGTGAAGAGGACGTGACGGCACTTTTGACGCGTGCGCTGCATGATCCGCGCGGCTTTGGCGATCAGGTGATTGACATGCCCGAGGAACTGCTGCGGGCAATTGCCGTTTTTTCGGGCGGTGATGCCCGAACGGCGCTGCTGACGCTGGAAATGGTTGTCCTGAATGGCGATGTGGATGAAAACGGGCATATCCGCGTGACGGAGGAGACGGTGGCGCAATGCACGTCCCGGAAATCGCTGCTGTATGACAAAAAGGGCGATGGCCACTATGACCTCATCAGCGCCCTGCACAAGTCCATGCGCAATTCCGATCCGGATGCGGCGGTCTACTGGCTGGCGCGCATGCTGGAAAGCGGCGAAGACCCGCTGTATGTGGCGCGGCGCGTGGTGCGCTTTGCCAGTGAGGACATTGGGCTGGCTGATTCGCGTGCGCTGGAAACGGCGGTGGCGGCGTATCAGGCGTGCCACTTTCTGGGCATGCCGGAATGCTCGGTACACCTGACGCAGGCGGTCGTCTACATGGCGATGGCGCCCAAGTCCAACGCGCTCTACAAAGCCTACACAGCGGCCAAGCGTGATGCGCAGGAGCAGATGGATGCACCCGTACCCATGCAGATTCGCAATGCGCCAACGGCCCTGATGGACAGCCTCGGGTATGGCAAGGGCTACGTCTACGCGCATGACACGCAGGAAAAGCTGTCGGCCATGGACTGCTTGCCGGATTCCCTGCTGGGACGGCAGTACTATCAGCCCACACAGCAGGGCAACGAGGCGCGGTACGCCACACGCTTGCAGGAAATTCGCGATTGGAAGGAGCAGCATCGGACAAGCCCAAAGCCGGACAAACGCTGACTTGCCATTTTCGGGCAAACATGGTATGATGAAGGCAGACAAACAAGAGGAGGACGCATATGAGCAGGGAGAAGCTTGGCAGTATTGGACGCTGGGTGTATATGGCACTGGCGGCCTTCTTCCTGTGGTGGAATTTGGCCCGGATGACGGAGTTCTCCTGGACGTTCACGCTGATACCACACCTGGGCAATATCGGCTGTGTGGCGGCGGTGGTGATTTTGTGCTGTGCGTGGAGAAAGCGGACACCCCTGCATCATATCATGCTGCTGGGGCTTTGCTGGATGGCGGCCATGACGCTGCTGCGCGGTGAAAACGCATGGCTGGCGGAGGTCGGCAGCCTGAAGGAAGGCGTGATTGCCTTTTGTGTGCTGGCACCCTTGCCGGGTGTACTGTCCAAGCGCCGCCTGCGCCAGTTCCTGAAGGGCGTGCTGGCGCTTTGGGTGACGGCCATCACCTGTCAGGCTGTGATTGGCCTGTGGGCAGCCTTTGGAGGCCATGCCGTTTTCAGCATGAAGGGCACATGGTATATTGGCATGAATCTGGGCGATCATCGCCTGTATTTGAATGCGTATGTGACGACCGCGGCGGCGAAGCTGGGTATGACAGTGCTGCTGACGGCGTGGCTGCTGATATTAAGCCGGACGCGTCGGGCGAAAATTGCCTGCGGCGTGTCGATGGTGGTGCAGTGCGCGGCACTGTCGCTGACGGATTGCCGGACGGCGTTTGTGGCACTGGGTGTGGCGATGGGACTCGGCGTGTGGCTGCTGCTGCGCCAAAGTGGCCGGATGCGGCATGCACTGCTTGTGCTGCCAGTATTGTGTCTGGCAGGACTGGTGGCATGCTATGGCGTGCTGACGGGCTTTCTGACCCTGACCGCACCGGCGATTCAGCCCGGGCCGCTGGACAATCTGAACCTGCTGGAGCTTCCGGCGCACATGATGCCAGCTGCCTCGGCAGAGGAGGTCACCGGCTGGCTGGACGGCGAACCGGAGCATCGCGCCATTGAGGCGGGCAACGTCTTCAACGGCCGACAGGACATCTGGAAGGGCGTCTGTCGTTTGCTGGAGGCTGACCCGAAGCTGCTATGGACAGGCACGAGTGCGCCGCTGGCGGCAGGACTGATGAACCTCTATACCGATCCGGGCGTGATGTTCTATCAGCATGCACACTGCCTGTTTTTGCAGGTGCTGGTGAGCTGGGGCATTCCGGGCCTACTGCTGCTGCTGACAGGCATTGGCTACAGCGGATGGCATTTTGTGCGCCTGATTCGGCAAAAGCAGCCGCTATGGATGGTGTGGATGGCGGTGATTGTCGTCTATCTGCTATTGTGTGAGCTGGTGGACTGCTTCACGATGCTATCGACTGGTTCGCCGATGCTCTATTTCCTCTGCCTGCTGATGGGCGCAGGGGAAGTGCTGAGCCGCCAGCAAAGGAAAGCGGCATAACCGTCATCAAGGAGGTGCGCGCGTGGTTGACGTGATTATTCCAGCCTACAATGTGAAACAGCATCTGGAATGGGCCGTCACCAGCGTGCTGATGCAGCCGGAGTGCCGGGTGATACTGGTCGATGATGGCTCGACGGACGGCACAGGCCGCTTGTGTGATGAGCTGATGCACCATGAGCGCATTCAGGTGCTGCACCAGAAAAATCGAGGCGTATCATCGGCGCGGAATGCAGGTCTTGCGGCAGCGCAGGGCGAATGGGTGATGCTGCTGGATGCGGATGATGTGCTGCTGCCCGGCTGTGTGGGCAAGCTGTTGCAGGGGGCAGGGGAGGCACAGGCCGTGCAGGGCATGCTGGTGCGCCCCTGTCAGCAAAAAAAAGAGCAGGAGGCAGCTGATGCATTGCACCTGTCGGGCGTGGAGGCATTGGACAAGGCGCTTCGCAACCCGACAAAGCACCTGCACACGCACGGATGGCTGATTCGCCGCGCATGCTGTCAGGCGCGCTTTGACGAGACACTGTGCATGGGCGAGGATGGCGAATGGATGCTGCGCGTGCTCAAGGCTGTGCAGCAGGTAGCCTTCCTGCCCGTGGAAACGTATGAATACCATTTGCGTCCGGGTTCGGCGGTGCATGGCGGACACCCGGAAATTACACAGCAATATCTGAACACGCTGGCGGTGGCGCAAAGGACGCTGGACACGCTGGAAAATCCTGCGGCAGTGGCGCAATATCGCCTGATGCATCTGCTGCTGATTTTGACGCATGGCGTGGTGGCCAGAGGAACCTGGCATGAGGCGTGGCAGCAGCGGCGGATGATTCGCCACCTGTGCCGCAGGGAATTCCGCGAGGACTTCCGCTATGCATCGTGGCGGCCGACCAGTGCGGCGGCGATGGTGCTGCTGCTATTACGACGGCATGGATACCTGCTGGCGCGGCAAGCGGTGCTGATTCGCCAGCGACAGAACGAAACGGAAATGCGAGCGACGCAGGAAACGAAAAACGCAATCAACACCCCAGAGAAGGGAGCGAATCAAACAACATGAAACCCATTCGCGTACTGGTGGTTGGCTGGACGGCCACGGTCGGTGGTATTGAGCATTTTCTGATGGCCTATTGCGGCAAGATGGACAAGCAGCGCGTGCAGTTTGACTTCCTGTGCCGCTTTTCGCCCATTGCCTGTCAGCAGGAGGCTGAAAAGATTGGCTGTGTCTACACCGTGACGAGGCGCAGCAGCGACGTGCGGCGCTATTATCGGGAAATCGGCGAATTTTTCCGCCAGCATGGCAAGGAATACGATGTCATTTGGGACAATGAGTGCATGTTCAACGACATGACGCCGCTGAAATTGGCGGCGCAGGCCGGCATTCCGGTGCGCATTGCCCATTGCCATAATCCCCAGAACATGGACAAGTCGGTCATTGGACGTGTGCAGGGCTTTTTGCACCGCGTGAATCAGCACCAGCTGAGCCGCTATGCCAATGTCCTCTGGGCCTGCTCGGAGGAGAGTGCAAAGTGGGCGTGTCCGGCGATGGATTTGCCGTGGGAAATCATTCCCAACGCCATTGACGCCAGACGCTTCCGCTATCAGCCGCAGATTCGTCAGGAGGTGCGGGCGCAGTATGGCCTCGAGGATTGTCTGGTCGTTGGCCATGTGGGACGACTGCAATACCAGAAGAACCAGACGTTCCTGCTGGATGCGTTCCGTCATTTGCATGAGCGCGAGCCGAAGGCACGCCTGGTGCTGGTCGGCGATGGCCCGGACCTGACGGAGCTGGAAGCAAAGGCAGTGACGCTGGGTGTGGAAAACGCGGTGCTGTTCCTGGGCGTGCGCGACGATGTGGACAGGCTTTTGCAGGCATTTGACCTGTTTGTGATGCCCTCGCACTTTGAGGGCTTTGGCATGGCTGCCCTGGAGGCACAGGCGGCAGGCTTGCCGTGTTTGCTGTCCGGCAATGTGCCCAAGGAAACGAAAATCACCGAGCATGTGGAGTTCCTGCCGGCAGAGGATGCCGCGATTTGGGCCGAGCATATGCTGAACATGCTGGAGGCGCACTATCCGCGCCGCGACGAATCGCAGGTGCTGGCAGATGCAGGGTATGAAATCACCACCGCCGCGAATCGTGTGCTGGACAAGCTGGTGGCACTGACGCAGCGAACGGGCTATCACCGCCGCTTCCTGCTGACGCCGAAGACAGGTGCGGAGGGCGTGCCGGCAATGAGCAAGGCGCGTCAGGATGTGGAGACGATTGCCAGGGAGATGGGCTATGTGCCTTTCCTTCTGCGTGCACCCGACAGCGCCCGAGGCAACCTCTGGCAGACCATCAAGGGCAGCGCATTGGTGCTCAGCGACTGGACAAGGGCGTTTGTGCGGATGCGTCAGGGCGATTTGGCGATGCTGCAATACCCCTATTTCCCGGTCAAGGCGTATCCGGTGGCGCGGCTGGCGCTCCATCTGCTGCGCTGGAAGGGCGTGAAGACGACCGCGCTGGTGCATGATCTGGACTCCCTGCGCGGTGTTGGCGGCGTGGCGGCACGTGGCAGTGATCAGGAGCTGTTGCCGGGCTTTGATGCCTTGGTGGTGCATTCGGAGCGAATGAAGACGTATCTGCGCACGCAGGGCGTGACTGCGCCGATGTATGTGCTGGGCTGCTTTGACTACCTGACGGAAGGCGATATGCCGGAGCATCAGCGCGGCCGCAAGGTCTGCATTGCAGGGAATCTGGACAAGCAGAAGAGTCAGTATTTGACGGGCGTGACGAAGGTGCCGCTGGAATGGCAGCTCTACGGCACGAACTGGAAGGGCAGCAAGTCCAGCCGTGTGACCTATCATGGCGCGGTGGAGGCAGAAAAGCTGCCCGCGCAGATGGAAGGTGCGTTCGGCCTTGTTTGGGACGGAGACAGCATCCAGGGCTGTAGCGGTCGCTATGGCGCGTATTTGATGCTCAATGCACCACATAAGTTGAGCGCATATCTGGCGTCGGGTATGCCGGTGGTGGTGAATCGATATGCCGCCTGTGCAGCGTTTGTGGAAAAGGAGCAGGTCGGTGTGGTGCTGGACAACCTGAAAGCACTGCCGGATGCACTGCATGCACTCTCTGAGGAGGAATATCAGCGCATGGCCCAGAACGCACGCCGGGTCGGCATGCAGCTGCGTGCGGGCGAAAAAACGCGTGTGACGCTGAGAAAAATGGAGCAAATGCGGCAGGAAAATCCAGAAACATCGGAAATGGGAATGTAATATAACGATGTAATCCGACCGGATAGCCATTGAAAATGAGCTATCCGGTTGTTTTTGTCCCCGTTTTAACAGGTGAAACGATTTCGCGGAAAAAGGAAACGTTTTCGGTAAAAAACGCGCAAACCCTTGAAAAATGGGGAATGGTATCGGTTTCAATAATAAGAATGGCGAATTCGGATAAAAAATTCCTAAAAAAACACAAGAAAACACTTGATTTTTTTCTTTGAATGGTGTATACTCTTTCTTGAACGAAACCGGTTTAGCGAAAAGGCGGACGGAGAGAAGGAGGCGGAACGACTTGGCAGTAACCATCAAGGATGTATCAGCAAAGTGCGGCCTGTCTATCTCCACCGTCAGCAAGGCGTTTAACAACTACGCGGATATCAGCGCAGAGACGCGTGAGCTTGTCCAGCGGACGGCGCGTGAAATTGGCTATTATCCCAACGCCATCGCCAGAACGCTGAAAACCAATCGCTCCTACAATCTGGGCGTGCTGTTCCAGGAGGATCGCGGAACAGGCCTGACGCACAGCTTCTTCGCATCGGTGCTGGATGCCTTCAAGTCGGAGGGTGAAAAGCGCGGATACGACATCACCTTCATCAATCACCACATCGGTTGGACGGGCATGACCTATCTGGAGCATTGCCGCTACCGTAATGTGGACGGCGTATGCGTCGTGTGCGCGAACTTCTACGCGCCAGAAGTGGTGGAGCTGGTGGAGAGCGATATTCCCACGGTCACGATTGACCATAGCTTCAACAATCGCTCCTGCGTCCAGTCGGACAATATCGGTGGCCTCAAGCTGCTGGTGTCCAACGCCGTGGCGCAGGGTCATCGCCGCATTGCTTATGTCCACGGCCAGCGCTCCTCCGTTACGGAGAACCGCATCATCGGCTTCTACCGCGCCATGCAGGAGCATGGGATTGAGGTTGATCCCGATTACGTGGTGGAGGGCATGTACGACAATCCGGCCGCCAGCATGCAAGCCGTGCTGAACCTGATGAAGCTTCCGCAGCCGCCGACCTGCATCCTGATGCCCGATGATCATTCGACCCTGGGCGCATTGCAGGCCGCCAAGCAGCTCGGGCTGCGCGTGCCGGAAGACCTCTCTATTGCCGGCTATGACGGCATTCGCCTGACCCAGCTGATTCAGCCGCGCCTGACCACCATTGAGCAGGACGCAAAGCGCATCGGCACGCAGGCCGCGGAATTCCTGATTGACAGGATTGAAAATCCGCGCACCGCGGGCAGCGAGGTGGCCACGATTCCGGTCAAGCTGCTGGAGGGTGAATCCATCGGGCCGTGCCGCCGCAAGTAAGCGGAGCAAGGGGAAAGCCGTTTTCCCCCACACAACATCGTCTTTCATCGGCAGCCAAGCCGTTGAAAAATAGCGGGAAAAACCCGCAAAGAACAATGAGGAGGAGAAACCCATGAAGAAGATCGTCGCATTGCTCCTGTGCTTGATGATGATCGTGCCGACCACCCTTTCTCTGGCGGAAACCGCCGAAGAGGGCAAGGTGCTGAACATCTACTGCTGGAACGACGAATTCAAGACTCGTTTTGAAGCGTTCTACAAGGTTCCGGAAGGCGTGACCGTCAACTGGATCATCACCCCCAGCGACAACAACGCGTACCAGAATGCGCTGGACGCCGCCCTGCTGGATCAGGAAAACAAGTCCGCTGATGAGAAGATTGACCTCTTCCTGTGCGAGGCTGACTACGCTGTCAAGTACGTTGACACCGACTACACCCTGGACGTTATCAACGACCTGGGCCTGACCGATGCTGACGTGGCTGACATGTATCAGTACACCAAGGACATCATGACCGACAGCAACGGCAACCTGAAGGGCCTGAGCTGGCAGGCTTGCCCCGGTGGCTTCATCTATCGTCGTTCCATCGTGAAGGACGTGCTGGGCACCGATGATCCCGCTGCTGTTCAGGAAGCCCTGAGCGATTGGGATAAGTTCGACGCTGTCGCCGAGCAGGCGAAGGCGAAGGGCTACTTCATGCTCTCCGGCTTTGACGATGCGTACCGCTGCTTCGCCGACAACATGGAAACTCCGTGGGTCGTGGACGGCGTGATCGTGAAGGACGCTTCCATCGTGAAGTGGGTTGAAATGACCAAGAAGTACACCGACAACGGCTGGAACAACAAGGCCAACCTGTGGTCCTCTGAGAGCGCTGCTGGCGCTGGCAAGGACGGCAAGGTCCTGGGTTACTTCGGCCCGGCTTGGTTCATCGACTTCTCTCTGGCTCCCTGGACTGTGGAAGACAGCGAAGCGGAAGCTGCTGTTGGCAACGGCTCTTGGGGCGACTGGGCCTTCTGCGAAGGTCCTCAGGGCTTCTCTTGGGGCGGCACCTGGGTTTGCGGCGCTGCTGGCACCGACAACAAGACCCTGGTTGCTGACATCATGAAGACCATGACCTGCAACACCGAAACCCTGAAGGCTATCACCGAGAACTACAACGACTTCACCAACAACGTGCCGGTTATGACCGACATGGCGAACAGCGATTTCGCCAGCGCTTTCCTGGGTGGCCAGAACTACCTGGGCCTGATGCTGAAGAACGCTCAGAACATCAACCGCGCCAAGTCCACCATGTATGATCAGACCTGCACGGAGAAGATCATGGAAGCGATGAAGGACTACTTCAACGGCGTCGTCGATCTCGACACCGCTTGGAACAACTACTTCACTGCTGTGGAAGAAGCGCATCCGGAACTGACCCACTAATTCGCTACCCTGATGGCGGGCATGGCAATCGCCATGCCCGCCTCTTTCGATTCGTGCTAGTATGTGCTACTTCTCATCTGCACCACAGCATCTGCTGGGTTTTAGACGAAAAGTAATACAGGATTGGGGGATACGACGATGACATCGGTACAGATCAACAAGCCGACGCAGCCCAAAGCCAAGCGCAAGTCTCGCGTCAGCTATGCCAAATGGGGATATATCTTCCTGATTCCCTTCACCGTGGCATTCTTGCTCTTTACATGCGTTCCGCTTGTGAAAACCTTTTACCATTCGTTCTTTGAGTACTATCAGCAGGGTCTGAAAATCATTGGCCCGAATTTTGTTGGGTTCCAGAACTTCATTGATGTTTTCGCCAAGGCCAACTTGGGAAAATATATGATGAATACCATCATCATGTGGATCATCGGCTTTGTGCCGCAGATTGCTGTGTCGCTGCTGCTGGCCGTGTGGTTCACGGATTCCAACCTGAAGCTCCGTTTCCAGGGCTTCTTCAAAACCGTCATTTACATGCCCAACCTGATTATGGCGTCGTCCTTCGCGATGCTGTTCTTCGCGCTGTTCTCCAATGAAGGTCCGGTTAATAGCGTGCTGCAAGCGCTGGGCATTGGCAAATATCAATTCCTGGACTTCGCGCCCGGTACGCGCGGACTGGTCGGCTTGATGAACTTCCTGATGTGGTTCGGCAACACGACCATTATCCTCATGTCCGGCGTTATGGGCATCAGTCAGTCGCTGTATGAAGCGGCGCAGATTGACGGTGCCAGCGGCTGGCAGACCTTCTGCAAGATTACCGTGCCGCTGCTGCGCCCGATTCTGGCCTATACCCTGATTACCTCCATGGTCGGCGGCTTGCAGATGTTCGACGTGCCGCAGATTCTGACCAAGGGCGGCGGTACGCCCAACCGTATGAGCATGACCATCATCATGCTGCTGAACAACTATCTGAGCAAGAGCAAGAACTACGGCTACGGCGGTGCGCTGAGTGTGATCCTGTTCTTCATCACGGCGGCGCTGAGCTTGCTGGTGTTCAGATCCCTGACGCGTGAAGAACGCGAAGAAAAGAAGCTGCGCGAGGAAACCCGCAAGCAGCTGGCACAGAAGGGAGTGTAAGGCATGACCAAGAATGACGAATTGCGGATTGACGACGCGCCGAGCATGCGTCCCGGCCTGATTGCATATCGTGTTGTTGCCTACACGTTCATGGTGTTCATTTGCTTCCTGTGTCTGTTCTTCTTCTACATGCTGATTATCAACACCACGCGCACGCATGCGGAAATTCAGAAGGGCTTCACCCTGCTGCCGGGCCACAACTTCCTGAACAACTGGAAGAACCTGATGGCCAATGCGGAGCTGCCCGTCTTCCGCGGCATCTTCAACAGCCTGGTGGTGTCTGCTGGTTCGGCGGTGCTGGCGACGTATTTCTCCGCGCTGACGGCGTATGCGATTCACGCCTACGACTTCAAGCTCAAGAATTTCGCTTTCAAGTTCATCCTGCTGATTATGACCGTCCCCACGCAGGTGACGACGCTCGGCTTCCTGGATTTGATTCGCGACTTCAAGATGATGGATACGTACTGGCCGCTGATTCTGCCCTCGATTGCCGCGCCCACGGTCTTCTTCTTCATGAAGCAGTACATGGACAGCGTTCTGCCGCTGGAAATTGTCGAGGCCGCGCGTATTGACGGCTCGGGCGAATTCTACACCTTCAACACCATCATCCTGCCCATCATGAAGCCCGCCATTGCGGTGCAGGCCATCTTCACCTTCGTCAGCTCCTGGAACAACTACTTCGTTCCGGCGCTGGTCATCACCAAGAAGGACTTGAAGACCCTGCCGATTCTGATTGCGCAGCTGCGCAGTGCCGACTGGCTGAAGTTTGACATGGGTCAGGTGTACATGATGATTGCGCTGTCCATCCTGCCCATCATCATCGTGTATCTGTTCCTGAGCAAATTCATCATTGCTGGCGTTGCCTTTGGCGGCGGCAAGGAATAATCCGGTTTTCCCACATCCCCCATACATCCATACCTCTGGGGAAAGCAAGTGCGCTTGCTTTTCCCAGAGGTTTTTTGTGTGATACTAATTTTTATCTAAACTATGACATTCGCGCAGCGGATTTTCTCGCATCGGCCAGCACCGGGCAAAGCACAGCGCTCGTTAGGCAAAAGCCTGACCTCCATCTGGCTTTGCTTCGTTTCGCTCGTGCGTACATCCAGTACGCGTTGCTGCACGCAGCTTTGCCAGAGAAAAAATCCACTATGCTCGGTGCCATGTTTTAGACGTAAATTAGTATGACATGCTTTTTCGTTGGAAAGAATAGACCTGCAAAAGAAGGTTGCAGGAGGTGCGGCGATGAAGCAAATGGTTGGTGATGGCAATCAGGCGGCGGCCATGGTGGCGTATGCGATGAGTGAAACGGCGGCGGTCTATCCGATTACGCCCAGTACGCCGATGGCGGAACATTGCGACGAATGGGCGCGACAGGGTGTTCAGGGTGTCCTGGGGCAGAAAATGCGTCTGGTGGAAATGCAGAGTGAAGGTGGTGCGGCAGGTGCGCTGCATGGCATGCTGTCAGCGGGTGCGCTGAGCACAACGTTCACGGCGTCGCAGGGACTGCTATTGATGCTGCCGGATATGTGCAAAATCGCGGGTGAGCTGCTGCCGGGCGTGATGCATGTGGCGGCGCGTGCGCTGGCGTATCATGCGCTATCCATCTTTGGCGATCACAGCGATGTGATGGCGGTGCGCAGTGCAGGCTGGGGCATGCTATGCGCCGCATCGGTGCAGGAGGCGGCCGACATGGCGGTGGTGGCGCATCTGTCCGCGCTGGAAGGCAGTGTGCCGATGCTGCACTTCTTCGATGGCTTTCGCACAAGCCACGAGATTCAGCGCTTTGACATGATGACGACGGAGGAGCTTCGTGGCCTGATGCCGTGGGAGCAATTGAAGCAATTCCGCGCGCGTGCCATGAATCCGGCGCATCCGCATCAGCAGGGCACGAGCCAAAACCCGGATATCTACTTTCAGGGGCGTGAGGCGGCGAATCCCTACTACCTGGCGTTGCCGCAGACGGTGCAGCGCGTGATGGAGCGCGTCAGCCACGTGACCGGGCGCGAGATGCATTTGTTTGACTACACGGGTGCGCCAGATGCGACACGCGTGCTGGTGATGATGGGTTCTGGCGCGCAGACGGCGGCGGAGACGGTTCGTGCCCTACAGGCGCAGGGAGAAAAGGTTGGTGTGGTGCAGGTACGACTGTTCCGGCCGTTTTCGGTGGAGCATCTGCTTGCCGCCCTGCCGGAGACGACGGAGGCGATTGCGGTACTCGACCGGACGAAGGAGTCAGGCGCGATTGGCGAACCGCTGTATCTGGACGTATGCGCGGCGGTGCAAGCATCAGGGAGAAGGGTGCGCATCTGCGGCGGCCGATATGGCCTAGGCAGCAAGGAATTCACACCCGCACAGGTGAAGGCGGTGCTTGACTTCCTGCGGGATAATGAAAATGGCGCACATTTCACCGTCGGGATTGAGGACGATGTGACGCATTTGTCCCTGCCGGTGGATGCATCGTACACCCTGCCGCAGGAGGGCATCACCAGCTGCAAGTTCTATGGCATTGGCTCGGATGGCACGGTGGGCGCGAATAAAAGCGCCATTGCACTGATTGCCGCGCACACAAAGCATGCGGTGCAGGCGTACTTCTCCTACGACTCCAAGAAATCAGGTGGCTACACGGTGAGCCATTTGCGCATTGGGGCAGGGGAGATTCACGCGCCATACCTGATTGGCGAAGCGGATTTTCTGGCGTGCCATCAGCCGACGCTGCTGGCGCTGCCGGTTGTGGCACAAAGCGTGAAAGAAAACGGCACGGTGCTGCTGAACCTGCCGGAGGGACAAGTGATTCCGGAGACGCTTTGCCGTGCGATGGCGAAAAAGCATGCGACGCTCTACGTGATTGATGCGGGCAAAATCGCCGCGTCCTGTGGGCTGGGTGGACGCATCAACTGGGTGATGCAGACGTGTTTCTTCCTATTAAATACATTCCTGCCGGAGGAAGACTGTCTGCCCATCCTGCGCCATGCGGTGGAAAAGGCGTATGGCAAAAAGGGCCAAGAGGTGGTCGAAAAGAACTGGCACGCCATTGAGCAGACGCGTGCGGCGCTGCGCAGGATGGATGTGCTGGCAGAATGGGCGACGCTGCCCGAAACGCAGACGCGCGAAAGGACGATGATACAGGCGATTTTGCACCAGCAGGGTGACACACTGCCCGTGTCGGTGATGGATGCCCGCGGCTATGCGCCCACAGGCACAAGTCGCCTGGAAAAGCGCGGCATTGCGCGGCAGATCCCTGTCTGGGTGATGGAAAACTGCATCCAGTGCGGACGGTGCAGTCTCGTCTGTCCGCATGCATGCATCCGGCCGTTCTATCCGGCGCAGACAGAAGAACTTCCGGAGACGTTTGTGGTGAAGAAGGCGGTCGGCAAGGACTTTGCGGGCCATATGTACCGCATACAGGTATCGCCGCTGGATTGCACGGGATGCGGCAGCTGCGAAAGCGTCTGTCCGGCGAAGGAAAAGGCGCTGGTGATGCGTCCCAAGGAGGAAGCCATGCAGGAGGTGGCGCATTGGGAAACGGCCATGCGTCTGCCGCCGAACCCAAAGGTGGAATGCCGGACGATCCCCTTGTCGCAGGCGCGGACGCCGTTGTTTGAATTCTCGGGCGCGTGCGCTGGATGCGGTGAGACGCCGTATATCAAGCTGTTGACACAGCTCTTTGGCACGCGCTTGTTGATTGCCAACGCCACGGGCTGCTCCTCCATCTATGGCGGCAGCGCACCGACCTGTCCCTACACGGTGGACGAAAACGGTAAGGGCCCGGCGTGGGCGAACAGCCTGTTTGAGGACAATGCGGAATTTGGCTTAGGACTACGCGTGGCCATCCGGCAAAGGCGCATGGCGCTGGCGGACACGGTGGAGCGCTTGGCGGCGCAGTGTCCGGAGGTATCACAGGCATGCCACGAATGGCTGGCGAATTGGGAGGATGGCGACAAGTCGGAGGAAGCAGGGCAGAAGCTGCTTGCCGCATGCCAGCAGCAGACGCACGCGCTGGCGCAGGAGGTGGTGCGCGCGCAGGATTTGCTGGGCGAAAAGAGCGTATGGCTGTTGGGTGGCGACGGCTGGGCATATGACATTGGCTATGGTGGCCTCGACCACGTGCTGGCATCGGGCGAAAACGTGAATGTGCTGGTGCTGGACACGGAGGTATACTCCAACACCGGCGGTCAGGCATCAAAGGCGACACCCAGAGGTGCGGCGGCACGGCTGATGTCCGGCGGCAAGGAGGGTGCGAAGAAGGACTTGGGCCTGATGGCCATGACGTATGGGCATGTGTACGTGGCGCAGGTTGCCATGGGTGCGGACAGCAATCAGCTATTGCGTGCCGTGCGCGAGGCAGAAGCGTGGCATGGGCCGTCGCTGGTGATTGCCTATGCGCCCTGTATCGCGCACGGAATCAACATGCGAGATGCACAGGCGGTGGAAAAAGAAGCGGTGCAATGCGGGTATTTTCCACTATATCGTTTTCTGCCGCAGGAAGGGCGTTTAATGCTGGATAATGCCGAGCCGAAGGGCGATTTTCAGGCGTTTTTGTTGCATCAGGGGCGTTTTTCGGTCCTGCAACGCATGGATAAGGAGCGCAGTGAGGAGCTTCGGCGCGAATGCGAAGCGGATGCAAGGCGCAAATGGCAGCTATATCAGCAACTTTCGGGACAAAAATGAAGAAAACTGTGCAAAAAAGGGCATGTTCGGGCGAATATGCCCCTTTTTGCATGGCGAAAAATGCATACTTTTCATCCAGAAGGGACAACGAAAACGATAACAGGAAGAAAATGGGATGAAAGTAGCTTACACGGAAGAAAAAGAGCGATTCGGGTAGTTTGAACAAAAAAACACGGACATTTCTTGAACAAAAGCGTCGGATGACACGGAATTTGCTTGACAAACGGTATTGGCAAGCGTATAATTAAAATATCAGTGCGACGTTCTCCGCGCTGACATACCCGAAAACAAAAACGTTTTCGTAACGCTTGTTTTTGAAAAGGCAAAGAGAACGCGTACACATGTGTAAGGAGGAATCCAATCCATGAATCGCAAATCGTTTCTGGCTCTGTTGATGGTGCTGGCGATGATGCTGGGCATGACGGCTGTGGCGGAGGTTACATCTCCCGTGGCGTCCCCGGTGGCATCTCCGGTTGCAGATGGCGTTGAAGTGCTCTCCAATGCGTATCTGATGTATGCCGATGCCAGCTGGACCTACCAGTGGTGGCATGACGGCTCCGAACCCGCCAATGGCCTGAAGGTGACTGAGGCTGCCGTGACGGGCGAAGGCAAGTACACGGTGGGCCTGGACTTCACCGGTACGCCCGACGGCGCTGCCTCCGGCATTGCGTTCGCGGCTATCGGCCTGGATCAGGGCGAAAAGAACCTGCCCGGCTGGGACATTCGCGTGGACGAAATCCGCGTCAACGGTGAGCCCATCACCGTGACCAAGGGCTACACCTCCTCTGACGACAAGGTTGTGACCCGCTCCAACATCTACAACGAATGGGTGAGCGAGCTGCCCGCCGATGCGCGTTCCTGGGACGGCTCCCTGGAAGGTGCTTCCTGGATTACCGTGGATAAGGCTGCTTTCGAGTCTGTGAAGACCATCGAAGTGGACTTCACCATGTTCCAGTATGGCGAAGCGATGTCCTACCTGATGTTCGCCGACGGCAGCTGGACTTCCCAGTACTGGGGCACGGATGACTCCGCTGTGAAGGCGACCAACGTGACCCTGAGCCAGCCCGGCGACTACACCGTGGCGCTGGACTTCACCGCGACTGACGCGGGCGCTGCTGAGGGCCTGTCCTTCACCGCGCTGGGCATCAAGAACGGCGAAAAGGTCTTCCCCGGCATGACCCTCAAGGTCAATGACATCCGCCTCAATGGCGAATCCGTTGCTTTCACCAAGGGCTACACCTCTTCTGATGATGGTCTGGAAACCCGCACCAACATCATGAACGAATGGGTGTCTGAGCTGCCCGCCGATGCCCGTTCCTGGGATAAGTCCCTGGAAGGTGCTTCCTGGATCACGGTGGACAAGGCCCTGTTCACGGGCGTGAAGACCTACGAAGTGGACTTCACCCTGGTGCCCAAGACCGACACGGCTTTCCTGATGTTTGCTGACTCCAACTGGAGCGCTCAGGCTTGGAACGCTGGCGAATATGCCGCGACCAATGCTGTGGAAGTGACCGGTGCTGGCACCTACACCGTTTCCATGGACTTCTCCGGCGAAGCGGATGGCGCGATTCCTGGTGTGGCCTTCCTGGCGGTTGGTATCGCTAATGGCGAATCCACCTTCCCGGGCTACTTCATCGACGTGACCGAAATCAAGGTCAATGGTACCCCCATCGACATCACGGCTGACTTCACCACCTCTGATGAAGGCGTTGTGACCCGCTCCAACATCTGGAACGAATGGGTGACCTCTATCCCGGATGCTGCGCGCACGGCTGATGGCAACCTGGAGGGCGTGAGCGCTCAGATTGCGACCGCGGAAGCGCTGTCCAACATCACCACCCTGGACGTGACCTTCGACTACATCTACGGCGAGCCGCCGGCAGTGGAAGAAGACCAGCCCCTGACCGAAGACGAAGTCAACGAGCTGATCTCCAAGACCTACGGCGCTTACATCGCTGTGCAGTCCAACCCGAACTACATCTTCCGTAACGACTGGGAGGATGCCTCCTACGGCCGTGATGCGGACAATGGTGTGTTCGCGACCCTGGCCAAGACCAACAACGACGGCACGGTGTCCGACTACGGCGCCACCTTCTTTGACGCTGAAATCACCGGCAACGGCACCTACACCTGCGGCATGACCACGGGCGAAATGGGCTTTGGCGATGACACTGGCTTCTACTTCTTCCGCGTTGCGACGGACATCCCCGCAAAGCTGGTGAAGGAAGGCCATGTGACCATCTCCGACGTGACGATCAAGATTGGCGACGGCAAGACGCAGTCTGGCGTGCTGGTCGATGCCTCTGGCGATTGGGTGAAGCTGGTTGTGGCGGACGAGTACAACAAGGTCTACGCTGATGGCGTGGTGCTGACTGTGCCGGCCCCCAACACGACCGTGACCTTCACCTTCACGGTGTCTGGTCTGGCGAACTGAGGAAATCTCTGAATCATTGAAGCCACCACTTTCGGTGGCAAATGACGAAACAAATGCCTACTCCGGCGCTCTCCCTGATGCAAGTTGGGGAGAGCGCCATGGGTAGGGCGCGGATGTTTCTCTTTTTTTCCGGTTTTGTCGCCTTGATGCATGAGCGCTGATGCGCCCACGATGCGGATGAACGCTCATGCATCAAAGCGCGACTGCCGGCAGGTTCTTCAGCGGAAATAGATAGAAGCGAGGGGATATCATGCAAGCGACGCTTACAGCAAAGACCGCCGGAAGAGCGGTGAAGGTGCAGGAAAAGCCCGTCTGGGCGCTGCGCTTCCTCCGTGTTCTGGTGGCCCTGGCCGGTTTGATGCTGTTCTTCCCAGAGGTCAATCCGGGCCGTTTGATGACGGATATCAACGTCAACACCTCCCTGTTCACGGCGGCCATTTCCTATAGCACGCTGACGAGCGGCTTTGCCCGTCCGTTGCGTATGGGCTGGGTGCAGCCGTGGCATTTCTACCTGATCATGGCGGGTTGCGCCCTGATTATGCTGGGTACGCTGCTGGGTACGGTTGGCGCATGCATGTCGCTGGGCAATCACCGTATGAAGCGCACGGCGGTCAAGCTGCCGGTGCTGGGCGGTGTGATGATTCTGGGCGGCGCTGGGCTGATGCTGACGCTGTACAAGCTCCTCTCCGGGCTGGAAAAGGCAGACCGTCTGAAGCTCGTGATGCCGGAATTTGCGATTGCCTTCTGGATGGTGGTTGGCGGCCTGATGCTGCTGCTGGCCATCTGGGCCATCTTCACCATTCCCAAGGACATGGAAGAGAAGATGGAAATGGAGGAAAAGTACCGCCTGTTCCTGATGTTCCTGCCCGTGCTGGTGCTGACGGTTATTTTCTGCTACCTGCCGCTGTATGGCTGGCGCTTCGCCTTCTTTGACTACAAGGTCGGTGACGCGCTGACGAAGGACAACTTCGTGGGCCTGAAGTGGTTCTCCTACCTGTTCACCAATGAGGCCACGCGTAACGACCTGGTGCGCGTGCTGCGCAACACGCTGGTGATGTCCGGTTTGGGCATCGCGACCAGCTGGCTGCCGATTGCCTTCGCCATCCTGCTGGCGGAAGTGCGCTCCACGCGCTTCCAGCGCATCGTGCAGACGCTGACCACCATCCCGAACTTCATTTCGTGGGTGCTGGTGTATGCAATCGCGTTTGCTATCTTCTCCACTGACGGCTTCATCAACGCCTTCCTGCGCAATGTCATGGGCATCACCGCCACCACCGACTATCTGGCCAGTGCGGACTTCATCTGGCTCAAGATGCTGCTGTGGGGTACGTGGAAGGGCCTTGGCTGGAGCGCTATTGTCTACATCGCGGGCATTGCTGGTATCGACCAGCAGCTCTATGAGGCCGCGAAGGTGGACGGCGCGAACCGTTTCCAGTGCATTCGTCACATTACGATTCCGGGCCTGATTCCTACGTACATGGTCATGCTGCTGATGTCCGTGGCGGGCATTCTGTCCAACGGTATGGATCAGTATCTGGTCTTTGAAAACCCGATCAACCACAACACCATTGAGGTGCTGGACCTGTATGTGTACAACAGTGGTATTAAGTCTGGCTTGATTCCGCTGTCCACGGTGGTCGGCGTGTTCAAGAGTCTGATTGGCGTGGTGCTGCTCTTTGGTGCCAATGGCATCTCCAAGGCAGTGCGTGGCGAAAGCATTATTTAAGGAGGCGGAGAAGCAATGAGCAATGTAGAAATCACCAAGCAATCCGCCGCCTTGGCGGACAAGCATGTGTCGAACAAGATTCGCCGCAGCACGGGCGATATGATCTTTGATGCGTGTCTGTATGTCTTCTTTGCACTGTTTACGCTCCTGTGCGTGTTCCCGTTCTACTATCTGTTCATCAACACCATTTCCAGCAACGAGGCCGTGGCCGGTGGCCAGGTCAACTTCTGGCCCATCGGCATTCACATCAAGAACTATCTGGCGCTGCGTGACGTGGCTGACCTGGGTTCCTCCATTCTGGTGACGATTGCCCGTACCATCCTCGGCACGGCGCTGATGGTGATTGTCAGTGCATGGGCTGGCTATATGGTCACGAAGCAGAAGATGTATCATCGCTCCTTTATGTATCGCGCGCTGGTCGTGACGATGTATTTCAACGCTGGCTTGATTCCGTGGTACATGAACATGCTGATGCTGGGCCTGACGAACAACTTCCTGGCCTACATCCTGCCGGGCATGATTGCGCCCTACAACATCATTCTGGTGAAGACGTACATCGAGTCCATCCCGGCCTCCCTGGAGGAATCGGCGGTCATCGACGGTGCGAATACGCCCACGGTGTTCCTGAAGATTATCCTGCCCCTGTCTGTGCCGATTCTGGCGACCATCTCCATCTTCGGCGCAGTTGGCAACTGGAACTCCTTCCAGGACTCCCTGCTGCTCATGTCCTCCCGTCCGGAACTGTATACCTTGCAGCATCGTCTGTATGTGTACCTGAACCAGTCCTCCAACCTGTCGGCACTGGTCAATGGCTCGGGTGGTCTGTCGGCGCAGGCGGCGCAGAACATGCTCAACACCCGCGTTATCAAGTACACCGTGGCCATGGTGTCCATCATCCCGATTCTGCTGGTGTATCCGTTCATGCAGCGGTACTTTGTTAAGGGTATCATGCTGGGTGCCGTTAAGGGCTAATCCGGCTTGGTCATACGTTCTTATCTTCAAAAGGTGAAAGGAGTGCGTGATACATGCGCAAACTGACCCGTCTGCTTGCCCTGATGATGGCTCTGACCATGCTTCTGGGCGTCCTGCCAGCAATGGCAGAGGCAACGCCGGAGAATCCCTCCGGCATCCCGTACTACACGGTGACAAGCGACCTGTACGACTTCATTGATCTGGAAGGCGATCCGATTAAGCTGGAAGTGTACAGCCAGCTGGCGAACTACTCCGGTCGTCAGACCGGCTGGAGCGCTGCGCTGCTCAAGGACCTGTTCAACGTGGAAGTGGTTATCATCCCCGATCAGGATGGTACCTACGAAACGCGCACGCAGGCCGGCAACCTGGGCGACCTGGTTGTGTTCGGCAGCAATGGCGAAGACTACAAGCAGGCCATCAAGAACGGCCTGCTGCTGGACTGGGACGAGGATGATCTGGCCCAGACCTATGCGCCCTATGTGTGGGTGAACTACGCCGACGCGCTGGCCTCCAACCGTCTGGTGTCCGAAAACAATGACACGCTCTACGGCTTCGGCATGGACGTGGCGACCTCCCGTAAAGGCCACAGGTCTTTCATGTATTCCTGGGACCTGCGCTGGGATTTGTATTCTCAGCTGGGCTATCCGGCCATCACCGATCTGGACAGCCTGATTGAGGTCTTCAAGCAGATGAAGGAAATCTGCCCCACGGACGAGCTGGGTAACGAAACCTACGCGGCTTCCCTGTGGCCCGACTGGGACGGCAACATGGTCATGTACGTCAAGGCCATGGCGACGGCCTACTACGGCTTTGACGAGCTGGGCTTCGGTCTGTACAATCCCACCAATGGCGAATACTACGACTGCCTGGACGAGAACGGCCCGTACATCGAGATGCTGCGCTTCTTCAACAAGCTGTATCGCGAGGGCCTGCTTGACCCGAACTCCATGACCCAGACGTATGACGAAATGGGCCAGAAGGTCAAGAACGGCGGCGTGTTCTGGGGCATCTTCAACTATGCCTCCTCCATGGCGTACAACACCACGACCCATCTGGAGCAGGGCAAGATGATGTATGCCCGCGTGCCGGATGAGGCGAACCCCATCGTGTACGGTCTGTCCACCCTGGGTGGCAACCGCGTTTGGACGGTTGGCTCCAAGGCGGAATATCCGGAACTGTGCCTGGCCATCCTGGACTTCCTGGCCACGCCCGAAGGCTCCATGACGATGTGGTACGGCCCGCGTGGTCTGACCTGGGACTATGACGAGAACGGCGGCATGTACTTCACCGAGCTGGGCAAGCTGACCAACGCGGACAGCAAGTACGACCTGAACGGCGTCGTCTGGACGTCTCCCTACACTGGCAAGCAGTACACCCTGTCTGGCAACTTCAACGACGGCTGCCTGCAGATCAACAACACCACCTACAGCAAGGACGCCGTCAACCCCGATGGCAAGCTGGGCGAGGCGTTCAACAAGGATACCTGGGTGTCCGTGCAGAACGCGGAAAGCTACGCAATCCAGTCTGACTGGACCACCTGGTCCGGCACGCAGCTGGCTGACCCCTACTTCGAGAAGATCGGCAAGTACACCATCATGCCCGACCTGCCCTACTCCGAGTCCGGCAAGAGCGACGAGCTGAAGGTTAAGTGGGATCAGTGCGCCAAGAGCATCCGCAACAACAGCTGGATGGCCATCTACGCCAAGGCTGACGGCGAGTTCAACATGCACATCCGCAACATGATTAACCAGTGCAAGAACTACGGTTATGAGGATTGCGACGAGTGGAGCAGAGGCGAAGCGGCCATCAAGTGGCAGCTGACGCAGGAAATGGACGCGGTCGGTCAGGACTAATTCATGATTTCCAAGGGCAGGAATGCGCGACAAAAGGCGCATTCCTGCCTTTTTTTGTGAGGATGCGCTGTCTGGTGGAGGATCGTGATGGCGTAGGCCCTCTCAGTCGGCCAGGGCCGACAGCTCTCCCAGAGGGAGAGCCAAGGGAGTGTCGGTCGCCCAACGATGCGGTT
>CAYXHF010000018.1:0-44815 GCA_964464815.1 uncultured Faecalibacterium sp. | reverse complement strand
CCATTCATGAACCCCTGATTAGTATTTCATGAAAAAACGTCAGGACGCTATTGTTTTCCAGAAAAGTGTGTTATAATAGAAATCTGAATACATACCACATCGGAGGATGAATGCAATATGACCATTTTGTGGGACTGGAACGGCACCCTGCTGAGTGACGTGCCGCTGGTCGTCAAGGTAAACAATGAAGTCTTTAGCCGTCATGGCTATCGTGACACGAGCGAGGAGGAATATCGCCGTCTGTTCCGTTTCCCGGTGAAGGAATACTATACCGACATCGGCGTAACGGATGAGGACTTCCCCATCATCGCTAAGGAATGGAACGAAGGCTATGTCGCTAACTTCCATCTGGCCAAGCTCCATGACGACGCGGCCGAGACGGTTCGCCGCTTCCATGAGGCTGGCTTCCATCAGGCAATTGTTTCCGCCAGTCAGGTTGATCAGCTGCGCGCGCAGGTGGCGCTGTTCCCGGAATTGACGGGCATGTTTGATGACGTGCTGGGCCTTGATAACGTGTTTGCCGTTTCCAAGGTGCAGCTGGCCAAGGACTATCTCGCCCGTGGCCATTTCCGCGCCGAGGACACCGTGTTCCTGGGCGATACGAATCACGACGCGGAGGTTGCCCGTGCCATCGGCTGCCGCTGCATGCTGATTTCCGGTGGCCACCAGTGTGATGAGGTGCTGCGTCAGGTGAAGGATGCCACGCTGATGCCGTCTCTGCTGGCAGTTGCGGACGCACTGAACGCATGAGTATCGTTGACCCATTACATGCCGCCCAACAGCCGCCGGAGCATTTTGTACCCACACCGCCCGGCGGCTGGACGGACGCGCAGTCCAATCACCATAAGCAGAACATTTCGCATCACCGACCCGACAAATCCGTCTGGCAGATTCTCGCCGAGAACCTTTTCACGCCCTTCAATGCCTTAAATGCCGCGCTGGCCGTTTGTCTGGCGCTGGTGGGTAGCTGGCGTAACATGCTGTTTCTGGGCGTTGTGTTCTCCAACACATTGATTGGCACGGTGCAGGAGCTTCGCGCGCGCCACACCATCCGACGGCTCACGCTCCTCAATGCGCCTACAGCGCATGTTCTGCGCAATGGCCGGGAGCGCACCTGCCTGTCGGAGGAGCTGGTCGAGGGCGACCTGGTGCTGCTGCATGCGGGCGATCAGGTGATGGCCGATGCGCTTGTCCGCAAGGGACATGGTGCGGCCAACGAATCGCTGCTGACCGGAGAAAGCACACCCGTCATCAAGCGCGAAGGCGATATGCTCTTATCCGGCAGCTATATTGTGGAGGGCAGCTTCACCGCGCAGCTGACCGCCGTGGGCGATGAAAGCTACGCCTCCCGCCTGACCGCATCGGCAAGGGTGATTCGCCGTCCCAAATCCGTCCTGATGACGGAGGTCAATCGGCTAATTCGCTTTGTCAGCATCGTGTTGATTCCGGTGGGACTGCTGCTGTTCTGCAAGCAATTCTTCTATCAGGATCAAACGCTTACTTCTGCCGTGCCGACCTCGGTTGCGGCGATGATTGGCATGATTCCCGAGGGACTGATGCTGCTCATCAGCGTATCGCTGTCCGTTGGCGTGGTGAAGCTTGGGCGTCACAACACCTTGGTGCAGGAGCTGTATGGCATTGAGACGCTGGCGCGTGCGGACGTGCTGTGTCTGGACAAAACCGGCACCATCACGACCGGGCAAATGCAGCTTGACTCCCTGCAACCCTTGCAGGGTGACGAAAGCACCTTGCAGCAAGCGTTTTCGCGCTTCCTTGGCGCAATGGAGGAAACCTCTCCCACGCTGGAAGCGCTGCGCAAGGCCATTCCTTCCGGTACGGAAGCCGCCACGGCTTTCCTGCCGTTTTCCTCGGAGCGCAAGAAGTCGGCCGTCTCCTTTGCGGATGGCACGGCGCTCATTTTGGGCGCACCGACCTTCGTGCTGGACGAAGGCGACGTAGCGGCCCTGTCGCCCCTGCTGTTAGGTGCCGCGTCGCGTGGCTTGCGCGTGCTGGTGCTGGCCACGGCGCAGGGCTGTGTCACCGAAACGGACACGCCACCGCATCCAACAGCGCTCGGCCTTTGTCTGCTGACTGACGAGATTCGTCCTGCCGCTGCTGAAACGCTGGCCTTCTTCCGTGATCAGAAAGTGACCATCAAAATCATCAGCGGTGATGATGAAAAGACCGTTGCCGCCATTGCCCGAAAAATCGGTCTGGACGGCGAAGCGGTAGACGTCTCCACCCTCACCGACGACGCACTGCTGGACGCATGCGAGCGCTGCACCGTGTTTGGGCGCGTCACACCGTCGCGTAAAAAGGCGCTGGTTGAGGCCCTCAAGCAGAAGGGCCACCACGTTGCCATGACGGGTGACGGCGTGAACGACATTCCGGCCCTCAAGGCCGCGGATTGCTCCATCGCCATGGCCGGTGGCTCCGATGCCACCAAACAGGCCGCCCAGCTGACGCTGCTGGATTCCAATTTCGCCAATCTGCCCCTGATCGTCGCGGAAGGCCGCCGCGTGGTGGGTAACATCACCCGTGCCGCATCGCTGTTTCTGGTCAAGACGCTGTATTCCTTCGTCTTGGCGCTGCTCACGATTGTGCTGCCGGTGGAATATCCCTTCCAGCCGATTCAGCTCACGCTCATTTCCACGCTGACCATCGGCTTCCCTGCTTTCCTGCTGACGCTGGAAGGCAATCACGAGCCGATTCGTGGCGACTTCCTGCGCACGGTGCTTTCCCGCGCGATTCCAAGCGCCGCGGCGGTCTGTGTCTGCTCCCTGCTGGCCACGGCGGGCATGCTGCTTTCCTGGCCGATGGAGGATTGCAAGACGCTGGCCACCATCTGCACGGGCGCGATTGGTCTGATGACGCTTTGCAAGACCTGCATCCCCTTCACGCGCTGGCGCATGCTGATTTGCGCGTGCATGACAGCGCTGTTCGTGCTGGCCGTGTGCTTCCTGAAGAAGATTTTCTTCTTCTCCACCTTGAGCCTGATGCAATATCTGTCGCTCATCGTCCTGATTGCGGTTGCCTTTCTGGTCATGCGCGTAGTACGGCAGCGTCTGGCAAAAACAAGATACTTTTCCTGATTCGTCACAAAAGCCCAACGTGGATGCTTCACTTCATCCATGCTGGGCTTTTCGTTGGTTTTTTTTTAATCAACAACCACCACACCCGGATACTGCGCCATCACATCCTCTGCCTGGTTGACAAAGGTCGTTGCGGCACTCGGTTCGGGCCGGAAGGGCTCTCCCTCCACCAGCACACGCACCTGCTTCACGCCGGGGAACTGGCTGGCCGTGAAGACAATCGCCCGGAGCGCCTGATTGGTGGCGCTGGCACTGTCCTCCTGACTGGTCAGGGCTGCAAATTCCTTCGTGAAATCAATCGTAGCCACACCATCCTTGAGCGACACGGAGCGCAGGCCACAATCCTTGGGCAGCGGCATTTCCAGACCACTGTCTTCCTTCGGGCCTTTGGCAAGCTCAAGCATGGCCGTTGTCAGGTCAGCGGGTGAAAACACCGTGCGCGTCACCGGCACCATCAGCCGTCCATCCGCCGATGGGAAGTACAGCTGCACTCTTTCCCCTGTGCTGGCCGCCGCCAAGGTTTCCACGCTTTCCAGATTCACGCCGTCTGCCTTGAACACGCCGGAAACATCCGTGCCGTGTGTCAGTTGTGACCGCTTCTGGCCATCAAAAAGGAATGTGACCTCCTCCACGCTGTCAAAGCCGCATAGTGCCGCCGCCGTGCCCTGCACCATCAGCAGCTCCTCTGCCGCGCTTTCGCAGGAAAGCGCCTGCTTGCTCATGTCCACACGTGCCTTGCCGCCGGAAATGTCCAGGTCGAACGTCACGCCCTCGGGAATCACGTTGCGCAATCCCATCCGCGCCGCCGCCAGATCATTTTCGGAGGACTTGACCATCAGGTTCAGCGTCGCCTTCGCCACGCCCTCCTGCATGGGAATTTGCCGTGTGACCGGCACCAGATAGCCGTCGCCATCCTCATACCAGCAGATGGTAGAGGTCATTTCCGTCTCCGGCGTGGTGGCGGTCATCACGGCCGTCTGCTGCGTCTGCGTCGATTCCAGCAGCGTTTCCTCATACGTCTGCGTGCTTTGCGCCCTTTCGCCACCGCGCAGGGCCAGCACCACAACCAGCGCCGCCGCGCCCACAATCAATAGCCGCTCCATCGTCACCCGGCTGGGCAAATGCCAATCCTTCACCGCAGGAATTTTCGGAAGTTTCATTGCTTTGCGCCTCCTTGCACTCATTTCGGCTGATGGATGGTATGCACGGACGCGGACAAACAGAACAGCGGGTAAAGGTTACAAAAAGAAGAAGTTTTGCAAAAATGAAACAACGGCCCCTTTTCAAACGTCATATCGGTGAATTTGCCAAGAACGGAGGATTTTCTTTCCCATGCCTCTGCTGCCTTTGGCCGACGCCAGTGGTGGACGGCGTACCGCTCAGCGACCTGAACGAGGTTCACATCTACAACGGCAAGAGCAAAAAGGCACAGCGCATCATCATCGGTCAGGTTGGCCCGCTAGACTATCTCATCCCGACCAACGCAGGCCAGGAAAGCACGTGGCTGGTTGTGGAGGAATAATCAGCAAAACACGGCCGGAGCATGCATTTTTGCACCTCCGGCCGTGTTTTCTATCAATTGTTTGTCATTCGCATTTCTTCAAGCAGCGTTGTCACCTTGCCGATGGACATGGCGTAGTCCCACACCTCAAAGCGCCACACCGTGCCGGTGAAATTGTTGTCGCACGCCACCTTGCCTGTACTCGTCACGCGGTTCCGCGCGCCCAGATACAGGTTCGTATCGCACAAAATGTTGCCCTCCGGGTCTTCGATCGTGCGCACGTTCTCTACATCATCGACATAGAAGGAATACCGATTGCGCTGCTTGACAATCACCAGCGAATGTACCTCCTGCTCCAAATCGTAGAGCGCCTCGTACTGATGCTTGCCCGCATAGAACACCGTGTACCCTGCGTTCGAGGCTTCCACAATCAACCCATGCTTGTCCTGATTGTTGTTCGATAGCAGCGTTTCGCCCTTCTTCGCGGCCACGCTTTCTGGATTGCTGGTATATTGCAGGATGATGGTGAATTCCGGCATTTCCTCCTGATAGAGATTCACGCCCGTGTTCCGATAGGCATAGTGACTTCCCTCATACGGCGCTGTCAGCTGATACACCATGCGATTCGGCAATGTTTCCTGCGCCGGAAAGGCCATTTCGTCAATGCAGGACGCCGCATATCCACCGCGCAGGGCGGCGTATTCGATGATTTGCGGCAGACTGCCGAACAGCTCAGCCCGTTTCTTATTCCAGCTTGAATCCACCCTGAATCAGATAGAACACCGCTGTTCCATCGACAAGCACCGCATCGTGCATCGCGTCGTAGGTCGTCAGCGCCACGGTGTGTACCGTGCCATCAATGTCCTCAAAGCGGTATTCGGTATGGGGCGCTTCCTGCGCCGTCCAGCCCTCGTCGAGTCGCCCGGAGACAGTCACCATCATCAGCTGCTCATACGCAGCGGCAAAGGCCGCATAATCTGCCGCCTCACCGTTGCACGTCAGCGTTATGTCGTAGAGGGTTTCGCCCTCGTCATCCTCGGCCAGGTCGTTGTTTTCGACAATCTGCTCCACACGCGTAATGACATAGCGCGTCTGCGTATCGCCTGTTGTGATTTGCAGGGTCGCCAGATTGTCCAGCGCCGTCAGAACCGGATAGCGCGTCAGCGTATCCATCGCGCTGACGGAAAAGAATGCCCGATACATCAGCGCACTGCACCGATAGATTTTACCCGCATAGCACACGTAGTCAATCATGTCGCTTTCCTGACCGCCAATCACGAGCGTCACATCGCTTTCCGGCCAGTCGGTCGTGCTGTAGCTGCCGGTCATGCCAACGGTGCCCATCGTACCGGCGTCCATGTGCAATTCAATTTGCAGGCGCGGCGTGTCGATGCCGTAGCGGGTGCAGTTGTCTTGTGTCGCCTCACCCAGATATTCACCCAGACGCAGGTTTTCTGCCGCCTTGCGCAGGGTCGAAAGCGTATCCGCCGCCGCTGGATATGTCATCGGCACGGTCAGCCACCACTTGTCCTGCGCGTCGCTGTCGGTGATGCTGCCGCGCAGCTGCCATTGCAGCTGAATCTCACCCGATGCGTCACGCAGGGTGATGCTGCTCAGTCGCTGGGCGTGAATCGTCGGCTGTTCCACCGTCCAAAGGCTGTTTTTCGTCTGATAGAGGGCTTCTGCCGTGCCGCGGCTGACGGACAGCAACCGTCCATCACCCTGAAGGCGTGCATACTGCCACGTCTTGTCGTAGGACGGCGATGCACCAATCTGCAAGACGTACACCGTACCGTCTGTCAGCGTCAGCGTCACGATGTTTTCCGGATTGTCCAGCCCGAAGGCGGCTATGTTCGTGTCGCTGGCGTCCCATTCGTCCGCAAGCACCTCCGCCTCCACGTTCGCGACGGCTTCTATCATCACACCCGCCGTGAAATCATCCAGTGCCCGGTCTGTGCCATCCGTCAAGCGCCACTGGCCGTCCTGATGCGCAACGGCAAAGCCCTCGTCATTGCGCAGGACAAAGGCAAGGGAGGCAATTTCGTCTTCCGTCACCTGCCAGAGCGTCACGGCGGTATCCTCCACCGGCTGAATTTCCGTCTCCGGCGCGGGCTGCCTGGCGCTGTGCCAGAGCAGCAGTGCGCCAAGCAGAATCAGCATGCACAGTCCCAGCAGCACCCAGCGGCTCATATGTCCTGTGCGGTGCGCCCTTTTGGGTACATTCTGCATCCTTACAGCCTCCTTCGCGGCAGGAGTATCAGCGCCGCCGCCAGCAATACCGCCGCCGGCAGGAGCACCAGCACCATGCTGCCCATAAAGGACGCATCCATCGACAAGCTGGGGCGCAATGCCGTCTTGACGATGATGCTCGTGTCCACCGACTCGGTGTCGCTCAGATACTCGACCATGCGCATCAGGAATTCCTCGCTGTCGGTCATGGTGTAGAGCTGCTCCTCGGTCAGGATTGCGGAGCTGCCCAGCACAAAGGCACGGCTGACATCACCCGTATCGGTGAAGCGCTTGGCCTGTAGCGCCAGCGCAAACGGCCCGGATTCTGCATCCGGCTGCTTATCCAGCGTGGACAGGGAGCTGCTGGTGCTAATCAGATAGCTGTTTGCGCTGCTGGTCAGCACCGCATCCACCAGCAGGGCATTGTCCGTCTCCGGATTGCTTTCAAAGGCACGGCTGTAAATCATCAGCAGCGTCGTGCGCCCATCGAGCATCATGTTCAGCGTCACATCCGTTGCCTGCATTTCCGGACGCAGGAACAAGCGGTTATTGTAATACGTCGTGCTTTCTGCCTCCGACGCGGCCACAACGCCACTCTTGGGCTGGAAGCCGTAGGAGCGCAGGAGCGAAAGCAGATTTGGCAGCTTTTCCACCGGGTCGGAGAAGTCCGTCGTAAACAGCACCGAGCCGCCATTCTGAATGAAGGCGCGCACGGTTTCCATTTCCATTTCCGTCAAGTCCATCACAGGAGAGAGCAGACACAGCACGTCGCCATCCTCCAGCGTCATCTCCTGAATGCTTTCAAACGCCGTGTCGTAGTGGTTTTCCTCCAGCAGACCCGTGAAGGCCGTCAGGGTGTCCTCCTCCAATTCGCCGTGGCCCGTGGCGAAATGCAGCGTCGGCACGGTTTCCCGCGTCACATATGCAATCGCGGAGGTGATTTTCTGCTCATAGGCCAGGCCAGAAATGGTATAATTGCCACTATCGGTATCAACCGACAGCGTGATGAAGTCCTGCATCGTCAGGATGCGATAGCGATTCGTGTCCTCGCAGTAGACAATCAGGTCCTGCACGGACACATCCTCTGTGCTGTTGGAAAAGCGCGTCAGCAGCGTCGGATTCAGACTCGGTGGCGTCTGCTCCCATGTCACCAGCTCCGATGCGGCCGCATAGCGGTTCAGCAGCTCCAACAGGGGCGCATCCTCCTTGCCATGCTCAAACAGCGCATAAATTTTGACCGGGTGCGTCAGCTCCGATAGCACACGCTTGGTCGTTTCGCCCTGCGTCGTGACGGCATTGAAGGAGAAATCGCCACGCCAGGCATATTTCGTCTCCAATTTCGTCATCGCCAGATTCACCAGCACCAACGCCGCAATCAGCAATAGCACCAGCACCGTGGACATGCTGCCATATCGCACCTTGGCGCTGATGGACGGCAGATGGAATTCCTTTTTCTGCTTTTTCATGCCGCCTCAACCTCCCCGATACCGACGCGCATCCAGATGGTGAATGCTCAGCAGCAAAAACGCCACTGCGAAGCTGACGTCGTAGACGATGCTCGCCGCGGACAACTGACCCATGAAGAACGGCTCTGCCCGCTGATAGAGGCTGAAAAACGACAGCAAATCGGAGAAGAAGCTCCAATTCACCGCATTTTCGAGCAGATCCAGCATCCACAGCACCAGATTCGCGCCAAAGGCGAACACGGCCGCCGTCACCTGACTGCCCGCACAGCCGGAAATGAACAGGTCAATCGCCAGGAATGCGCCGCCCTGCAACAAAAAGCCCAGATACGCCACCGCCACCTCGCCCGGATAAACCCGGCCGTAGATGCCAACGACCAGCACGAAGCCCAGCGTCAGCAGGGCCGTGCCTGCCATGACCGTACACGCCGCCGCATACTTACCCAGCACCACACCCGGCAGGGACACCGGGCTTGTCAGCAGCAATTGGTCGGTGCGCTTTTGCTTTTCCTCGGCCAGAAGGCGCATCGTCAAAATCGGCGATAGCAGCATCCACAGATAGCTCAGCTGGCCGATAAAGGTCGGCAAATCCGAGGAGCGCGTCTGCAAAATCTGCATAAAGAAGAACACCGACGACAGCGCCAGAAAGACGCCCATATACACATAGCCTACCGGTGTATAGAAGTAGGCTTGCAATTCTCTTTTCCAGATGGCCCGCACGCTTATTCACCCGTTTTCTCTGTCTGATTTTTTTCATCCGTTGTGCGCAGGAAGACCGCCTCCAGCGAATCCTTCTCCGGAATCAGCTCCATAATGGCCGCATCCAGCCCGCACAGGAGACGGAATAGCTTCTGCTGCGGATTGGGCTGGCTGTTCGCGTCGCATTCCAGCAGCACGCGCGTCATGCCCTTTTCCGCGCAGGGGAGCGTTTTGACGCGTCGCACGCACGAAAGCGACCGCAGTGCCGGCAGCAGCTGGCGCTCCTCCATGGCAATTTTCGCCTGTAAGCGCAGGATTTCGCCTGCCTGGCTCAATTGCTGCATGTCCGCTTCATATTCCAGATGGCCATGGCTCAAAATCAGCACGCGCTGGCACAGCTGCTGCACCTCGGAAAGCAGATGTGAGGAGAAAATGACCGTATGCGTCTTCCCCAATTCGGCAATCAGCTGGCGAATTTCCACCACCTGACGCGGATCCAGGCCAACGGTCGGTTCATCCAGCACCAGCACGCGCGGATTCCCGCAAAGCGCCTGTGCAATGCCCACACGCTGCTGATACCCCTTGGACAGGTGGCCAATCAGGCGATGTGCCACCTCCATCAGGCCGCACGTCGCCATGATTTCCTCCACATGGGGCGCGATTGCCTTCTTCTGCACCTCCTTAAGCTCGCAGACGAAGCGCAAATACGCCCGCACCGTCATTTCCTCATACAGCGGTGGCTTTTCCGGCAAATAGCCAATCAGCCGCTTGCACGCCCGTGCCTGCGTCAGCATGTCCATGCCATCAACCAGCACCTGCCCTTCACTCGGCGGCAGATACCCGGTCATCAGGTTCAGCGTGGTTGTTTTGCCCGCGCCATTTTGCCCCAGCAGGCCAATAATCTGTCCCTGCGGCGCCACAAAGGATACATCACAAAGCGCATTGACCGCGCCATATCGTTTCGTCACATGCCTGAGTTCAATCAAGCGGCACACCTCCCCACGGAATACCCTCATTATAACAGACATTGCAAGGAAATGCATGAACGAACTGTAAACGGTCTCAAAACTTCTGCGAAAAGCGCGATGATGCGCTTGCCCATGGCGGCTTTTTCCGAAAATAAAACCGTGCAGAAAGCATCCAGCCTTCCGCACGGTTTTTGCATTTTCTTTTCCGCACCCTTTTTCCATCGCAGACGTATAAAATACCATCCCGGTTGGCAGAATGCTGGAAAACGTAATAGGAGGATTCCATCCATGAGTTGCTTAACCTGTGGCCGCACCGGCACGCAAGCGCTGCACATAGGGCGCTATGGCATTTGCCCGATTTGCCTGCACCGCATCATGACGCTGGATAGCACCCAGCTGTCAGTTGCCCGGCGACGTCAGCTCGTCCGTCTCTATGGGGGTCTTTTGCATCAGGGATAAGAACTGCATCACCTGCGTCGCCACATCCTCTTCCGGATGATAGCAACGCCCGGCCACACGGCGCACCGTGTCGATACCCGCAACCGTCATGCGCCCCAGCTGGTCGCACATGCCCGGATGCAGCAGCCAGCCGCTCATCGGCGCAACGGTCATGATGGTCTGCATCAAATGCAGCATCTGCTCGGAGAAGGATTGCTTGCGCTCAATAGCGGGCGTTTCCTGCGTCTCCACGATTTCCTTCATCAGCGACAGACCACGACAGACGGCTTGTCGCGCGTCGTGCATCGTCTGCACCTCCAGTGCGCCCGGCGCAAACACGCGCCCTGTACCGGCCGATACCAGCTGCGTCAAATTCGCCGTCATGCCTGCGGGCAGCAGATTCGTCAGCAATGCGCCGCCGCCCGTCAAGGCCACGGTCACGTTGCTGGGCAGATAGTGGCTCAAATGCGTATCCTGCTGTGCATCCAGAATCAATTGTCCCGCGATATACAGCGCACCGCATAGGTATTCGATGGCCGCGCTTTGCAGATATGTCACCTGTCCCGCATTCATGCACTGGTTCATGTGCATGCCCAGCGGTATCGCCTGCTCCGACAGCAGCCGTTCCATCAGCAGGCAGCCCTTGCTCACGTGCATGCGCGTGTTGGCATTGGCGCTGACAAACTCCGTCAGCAGGGCGCACGCCTCCTGCACACCCGGTGCAGCACAGCCACCCAGGTCATACTGCACGCGCTCGGGATGATGCTGATACGTTTCATACAGCGCCAGCTGCAAGCCATAGGACGTGGACAGCATCCGCTCCGGCTGTGTGCGGGATGGCAGGAACAGCGATGCGCGCAGGCTGCCCGCACCCAAGTCCAGCGCCACAAACGCACCGCGCAAACCGCCCTGCACCCGCAGGAAGGTACCCAGCGCCACCGCCTCGCCAGCGCAGGAGAGCAAGCTTTCGTTGCCGGCTTCACTCAGGCCCGACGCCGCCTTGGCCGCACGTGCGCCTTCTTCAATTTCCGATAGCACGGCTTTTCGGCCATTGTCGCCCATGTCGTCTTCCATCACCGTGCGCCAGGAAAGCGTCACCGCACCCTGCAACACGGCACTGAGCGCCGTTTCCATCATCGTCTGGCGAAGCAGCAACCGCCGCGCACGGACACCGGGTGCATCACTGCGCCACTTGAAGCCGCCCATGAGGCGGTTTTCTTCTTTGGCAAACAGCGCCGCAAGGCTTTCCGGCTGATACAGATATCCATACTGACCCAGCACGTCTCCCTTGCCAGTCAGCACCACGGCCGTTGGAATTTCCCAGACAGAGGCACTTGTGTCGCTCGCCTTTGCCAGCGACAGGAGCATATCGTCCATCCTCTGCTGTGCATCCAGCAGGAGCAGACGCAGGAGCGGCCGGTGTGCCGTGGAGACCTGCTTGCCGTCCAGCATCAGCGTGACCGCCGTTTTGGACGTACCCAGGTCCAGCGACGCAACCGCGTGACCGCCCTGCACCGACGGCTTTTGCTCCTCCGGCAGCAGGTTCGGCAGCACGCCCAGTGTCTTCCCTTCCTGCCTGATGAGCAAGCACGCCGGGTATGTTTCCATCACCAGCGTCTGCCAGCCAGCACCCTGCGGCATGTCCTGCCACGTACCATCCTGCCAGACGGACACATCGCCTTCACCTTCCGAGCGCATCACACAATACGAATGCCAGAAGGGCATGTTCGCGCACGGATAAACCGCCAGCTGCGGCGGATTCGACAGGAAAACCTGTTCCTCCGGCGCATAGGTTCGCCGGAAGCGCACGTCATAGCGCCCATGCACCACGAAGGACACCGTGATGCCGCCATCCTCCTCCAGCTGATAGCGGAAGGATTCCAGCGCCAGCATGTCCGTTTGCGTGAGCATTTGCTGTGCCATTTTCTGCGACAGCGGTGGCAAAAGCTGTGCATCCTCCAGCATGCAGCAATTGCGCAGCACCTGATCGCCCAGCTGATACCCGGTCATGCAGGCCAGTGCATCCGCAAAGGGATGCGCCGCTGCCGCCGTCCAGCCGTCGCCCAGTGCTTGTTCCAGCAACACCGCCGATGCACCCAGCTTCTCCGTCAGCGGATATTGCAGGGTGATGATGCCTTGCACCTGACGGCTGTTTTCCTCCGCCTCGTTTTTGAGCAATGTCAAATACTGCCGGACGCTTGGCAGCAGCGCCCGGTCACTGCGACGGCGCAGATATGCATCCAGCGCCTGTCCCAGCTCATGATGCCACCAGACAAGCTGTGAGGAAATCCCTTCTATCTCCTGCGCAACGGCTTGCAGCGTCTCCTGCTCCTCCTCATCATGCGTTTCCGACCAGCCCAGCAATTGAGACGTGCGCGCATACGGCTTGCCGTGATAGCACCAGATTTTCTGCTCCATCAGTGCAGGACTGACGCACACGGTTTCCTCCGTGAAGCAGCGCAGCAGCGGATTGTCGCTTTTTTCCGCATATTCCTCCGCATACGAGGTGAAGCCCGGCACGTTTTCCATGCCCAGTGTCGCCTGAACGCGCAGGCGCATCTCCCGCAGGGCATCCTCCTCCTGATCGTTCATGCGGCTTCGCTCAGCGTTCAATTGCTGCGACAGCGCATTGCGGAAGGCCGTTGTCTCGCGCCCCGTCAATTTCATCTGGTGCATGCGGCGCAACAGCAAATCGCAGTCCGCTTCGTTAAGCAGCTGAAGCGGATCGGAAAATGTGTGCGTCTCCCGGTCATACCAGCGCACGCGCTTGGGCAGGAAGTCGCTCAAATCGCCCAGCTGACGTGCCAGCACCAAGCCCTGCACCCGGCTGACGATGCCCAGCAGTGCCCGCTTGCTGTCCTTTTCCAGCAGCAGCAGACGAAGCACATCGTCCTTTTCCTCCTCCGGGCGCGAGGAAATCACCCATGCGGCAAAGCGGGAATGCGACGCCGCCACCGTTTCCACCACCAGACGAACGCCGGCGTCCTTCCAGCTGTCCAGCAGCAGCGCCGTCGCCAGCGCGCCACGGTAGGCCGTGTCAAATTGCTGCTTGTCCGTTTTCGGCGGCAAGACCAGCGTGTCCGCAATCGCCCCAAGTTCCGATGCATCGGCCGCCTGACGAATCAGTCCTGCACCCTCTGCCGTGTCTCGCCGACCGTTTCGATCGGGCAGAAATACAAGCTTGCTCATGCATTTTCCTCCTGCATCGACGCTTCCATGGCGCTCAGCAGCAGTCCCACGGCAGGCGCCTCCTTCTCCTGCTGTGCGCGACCAAGCTGCTTCATCGTCTGGCGCAAATCAGCGGTTCTGCCGCCCGACACCAGCGCCGGATACCATGCCGCCAGCTCCTTCTTGCTCTCCTGTTCGCCGCGCAGGAAGCGATCCATCGCTTCTTGCAGGAACAGGCCGTTTTCCGGCACGGGAGATACCATTGCCGGCTTCATAAAGCGCAGCTGTCCATCGCGCAGGGCGGCGGCATCCGTTTTCACCTTGTCATACATGCCGTCCACCATGGCCTGATGGCGCTCCATGCGCTGCAATTTCGTTCTCGCATCGTCAATGCGGAAGCGCTCGGAGGGCTTGACAATCTGCTCGGCCTGTGCAATGCGGCGCTCCGCTTCGGCGTGGTCGTGCGCCATGCGCGTGTGTTCCTTTTCCGATTTTGCCAGCAGCTCCGTGACCATCCGCAGTACCTCGTCGCCGCCCATTTGCCGGTTGAAGGTCGTCTGCACACTCTCCTCGTTGAGCAGCGTCTGCTCCATGGCATGGATGCGGCTGCGTGCCACGTCGTTTTCCGTCGCCGTCACCTCACCACGATGCACCTGCTCGTCCTCCGTGGTGGCGCTACGGCTAAGGTCAAAGTGCATCACTGCCAATTCACCCGCACGGCGCAGTTGGCTTTCGTAATGCGTCCGGCTTTCCCGGCGTGTTTGCTCCAAAATGGAGGCATAGCGCATATCCAGCGGCAGGGAGCGCACCACCCCCGCCATCCACAATAGCGCGATTTTCGTCAAGCGGTCAATCGCCGCCACATCAGCGCGAACGTCGGCCAAATCCTCCTGCGCGCCGCGGAAGAAATGCGGATACCAGCCCGTCAGGCCGCTTTTGAGCGCGTTGTCCTTTTGCAGTGCCTTTTCCAGCGTCGGTGCAATTTCTCTTTGCCACAGCAGCGCCGCCTTCATCAGGCCACCAAACGCCTGACGATAGCGTGCCTCGCCCTTGCCAAACAGCGACCAGTCGGCGCGGCCGTTTTCTGCCTGTACGGTGAAGACACCGCGCAGCCACGTCGGGCGATGCAACAGCACATCCATGCAATACACGCCCAGCCAGTCCGTGAGTCGTGGCAAATCATTGCCACCGGAGGACTGCACGCTTTGCGGCAAACCCAGCAGACAGACGGCCTCCAGCGTGCCATCCTTGCCCAAATCGCCCAGTGCCTTTTTGGCACGCTCAGGCGATTCGTTCTCGGCGCAGGGCAGCATCACCACGCCGCCCATCCGGAACAGCTCCTGTCCGGCGAATTTTTCTCTCAGATATGCCGCCACACAGGCCATGCCAGCCGCACCCGTGCCACCGCACAGGGAGCCAGCCAGCACCACGCGCACCTCTTCACCCGCATCAAGTGCCTGACGCATCTGCTCGGTGATGCTGTGCATGGCGTCGTTTTCATCATGCTCCGCCTGCCAAAGCAGCGCCGAAAAGGCCAGGCGCGCCAATTCCGGATGGTCATGGAAGCCCTGACGCAGGTCCAGCGTTTCCAGCGACGCATCAAAAAGCGCCTTGGCAATCAGACTGTCCGTGTCACTGCCATCCAGCCAGTCCGTCAGCGTCCTGGCCTGCATGGGCAGCGGGTCACACCAGCTTTGGAAGTGCATTTCCGTCCGGAAGGGATTGCCCGGTGCATCCACATACGTTCTGGATGCCCAGATTTGCTGATAATCCAGCAATTCCTGATGCAGCTGCGTCGCACCGTGCATACCGTCTCCATCAGAATCGCACAGCAGAATGGACAGCTCCTCCTCCGGCAGAATACCGGCGCATGCGGAAAAAAGCAGCGCCTCCGCCATGCGTCCGCCACTCCCGCCAAAAAGAAGTATTACTCGTTTCATGCCACATTCTCCTCCGCGTCTGATAGAAAATTGGGAAAAAGGGCGCGGCTGTCCCCAATGGAGGACCACCACGCCCTATTATCATGCGTTCTGATAGCCGTTGGGATTCATCTTCTGCCAGTGCCAGGAATCGCGGCACATGTCTTCCAGCGTCTTGGTCGCCGACCAGCCCAGCAGCTCACGTGCCTTGGTCGGATCGGCAAAGCACGCATCCACGTCACCTTCGCGGCGCGGGCCGATGACATAGGGCACTTCCAGGTCGTTAACACGGCTGAAGGTGTTGACAATATCCAGCACCGAGTATCCCGTGCCCGTGCCGAGGTTGATGATTTCGCAGCCGTTGTGCTGCTTGGCATAGTCGCACGCCGCCACATGGCCCTTGGCCAGATCGACCACGTGGATGTAGTCGCGCACACCTGTGCCGTCCGGCGTGTTGTAGTCATTGCCGAACACGGTCAGCTGCTTGAGCTGGCCAACCGCCACCTTGGTGATATAGGGCATCAGGTTATTCGGAATGCCGTTGGGATTTTCGCCAATCAGGCCAGATTCATGCGCACCGATGGGGTTGAAGTAGCGCAGCAGCACCACCGACCATTCCGGATCGGCCTCGACAACGCCCTGCAGGATTTTTTCAATCATGTACTTCGTCCAGCCATAGGGATTCGTGCAGCCCTTGCAGAACATGTCCTCACGCAGCGGCACCTCGTCCGGCACACCATACACCGTGGCCGAGGAGGAGAACACCAGGCGCTTGCAGCCATGGCGGCGCATCGTCTCGCACAGCGTCAGCGTGGAGTCGAGGTTGTTACGATAGTATTCCAGCGGCTTGCGCACCGATTCACCCACAGCCTTCAGACCCGCGAAGTGTACCACCGCATCAAACGTATTTTCACTGAAAATCTTCTCCATTGCGGCGCTATCGCATACATCTGCTTCATACGCCTTCACCGCACGGCCCGCAATCTGCTCCACACGGCGCAGCGCTTCGGGCTGGGAGTTCATGTAGTTGTCAACCACCACAACGTCATGGCCTGCCGCCATGAGTTCAACGCAGGTATGCGTTGCAATAAAACCAGCACCGCCAGTCAGCAAGATGTTCATAAGTGCCTCTCCTTTTTTGAAACCGGTTTTCTATTTCTCGGTGCGCCCATGCACACCCCTTCTATTGTACGACAAAAAGGCCTGTCAAGCAAGTGCTTGACAGGCCTTTTTTCGATAATTCAGCGCGGAATTTTCGTTTTTTTCGTAATTATACTCATTTGCGTCTAAAACATGACACCGAGCATAGTGGATTTTTCTCTCTGGCAAAGCTGAGTGCAACGAGGCGTACTGGAGGTACGCGCGAGCGGAACGAAGCAAAGCCAGATTGAGGTCAGGCTTTTGCCTGACTAGCGCTGTCAGCGCTTGCGCCGATAGCGCGTAGCCAGCGCCGGGCTTTGCCCGGTGATGGCCGATGCGAGAAAATACACTGTGCGAATGTCATGGGGTAGATGAAAATTAGTATTAATCGAGCGTTTCCGGATATGCGCCCGCGTCGTGCAGCTTCTTCAGCTCACCCGCCACAAACGGCTTGTCCTCGCGATACGTCACGCCAAACCAGACCGCATCCGTACTCAGCACGTCCACCGTCAGGCCGTCAGAGTGCATCAGGGAGTCGATTTCGGTCGGCAGGACGAATTCCTTCTTCAGCGGGTCACCCTCGCCATTGTTCAGGAAGGCCACGAAGTCACGCTCCGCCGCCTCGAAGAACCACGGCGTCAGGCCCCAGAAGTTCATCGACACCAGCGATTCCGGATCCAGCACGTCGCCTTCCTCGCGGAAGTTGATGTCACGAATCGTGCCATCGGCAAACGGCATAATCTTGTACGTCTCCTGCACCTTGCGCAGCTGTCTGTTTTCGTCGCACTGGCACACACCGCGCGTCACCGTGCCGTTTTCGGAAACGGTGTTCTTCAGGCGATATGCCACCATGGAGGCAACGTTCGTCTTGCCCTGCATGCCGTGCAGGCTCTTGACAATGGTCGAGAAGGCATCCTTGCCATAATAGTCATCGGCGTTAATGACGGCAAAGGGCTCATGAATGACATTCTTGGCGGCCAGCACCGCATGCACCGTGCCATAGGGCTTGGTGCGGCCTTCCGGCACGACGAAGCCCTCCGGCAGCGAATCGTATTCCTGGAAGGCATATTCCACCTGCACGCGCTTGGCAATCTTATCGCCAATCAGCTCGCGGAAGGTCTGCTCCATGTTGCGCTTAATGACAAAAACCACTTTATCAAAGCCAGCCTCCACCGCATCGTAGATGGAGTATTCCAGCAAAATTTCCCCATGCGGACCGATATGATCAACCTGCTTATTACCGCCATACCGGCTACCCAATCCTGCGGCCATAATGAGCAATGTTGTATTCATTCCTGATTCCTCTCTTTCTGATCGTCGTTTGCATCAAAATGTATGTATGTAGCGGAGGTTTCCTCTCCCGTTTCCGTCGGTGCAAAGCCCTGCGTGCTGTCCGGCCGGAACAACACCGTCACCGTTCGCAGCAAAAGCTTGACATCCGTCCACAGGGAGAAGCCTTCAATATACATCAAGTCTAGCGCCAGCTTATCCTCTGGCGATGTGTTGTAGCGCCCTTCGATTTGTGCATAGCCCGTCAGGCCTGCACGCATGCGTTCCCGGAAGCGGAAGTCCGGTAATTCCTGCTGATAGAGCGCCACGTTTTCCAGCATTTCCGGCCGTGGCCCGACCAGGGACATATCACCGCGCAGGATGTTATACAGCTGCGGCAGCTCGTCCAGACGCCACAGGCGAAGCACGCGTCCCACACGCGTCACCCGCGCATCCGCTACCCTTGCAGACACCGCCTTTGTGCCTTGGCGCATCGTGCGGAATTTGTAGATGGTGAAGCTGCATCCGTCCTGCGTCATTCTTCTTTGACGGAACAGCACCGGGCCGCCATCCTCCAGGCGAATCAGCAGTGCAATCACCGCAAGCAGCGGCAGGAGGCCAATCAGCAGCACCAGCGAGATGACCACATCCGCGCTCCGCTTGACCGCGCGTTGCCATAGCGTCATTTGACCGGCCCGCATTTCCATCAGGGGCGCATCGTCCACAATCATGGGCTTTGCATAGGCAACCATGATTTCCTGCACCGTCGGACTGAGCAGCACCGTCTTGGGCAGTGCATAGCAGCGTTTGAGGAGTGCCATGCGCTCCTGCGCCGGAATGTCCGAGGCAAGCAGCACCGCATCAGCCTGCGCCAGCTGCGTTTCCAGCGCCGCGTCCTGCCAGTGGCAGACCGCCGTGATGCGCCAGGAGGCATCCTCTTTTTCCAGCTTTTCGCGCCAGAGGGCGATGTTGCGTTCCTCCCCGGTAATCAGCAGCAAGGGACGCAGCGATTCCATATGCGGCAGCACCCGCGCACCAAAGCCCGCCAACAGCCCGAGCAGTGTCATTTGCAGCGCGATGCAGCACAGCAAATACGCAAAATCCTCATCCAGCAGCGTCAAATGCGCATTGTGGTTGGGGTTGACGTTCATGATTTCCAATTGCAGATACGTCACCGCATCCGTAATCAGCACGCCCAGGCATTGTCCGGCCATGCGCTGGCGTTTTTTACCACGCCGCACCTCCATGCCGCCAAACACCGCCGTCATGGCCGCGCCCATGGCGCACCAGGTCAGCAGCGTCGTGGCACTGGTGCGCGACAAATGCCGCAGCGGCCAGTTTGGAATCGCCAGCAGCGCAAAAAAAAGTACCAGACAGCCGCCATACGCCGTCATGTGCAGCACAGTGGAGAGCAGTTCCCTGCCATGCCGCTTGCGCTGCATTTGCTCCTGACGCATTTCGTCCGTCCGCCGCCTTTCTTTGCGTGTTCATTTCATCATAACACGCCCTCGGAGGATTGTCAAGGAAGATTCCGTCATTCTCATCCTACTTTTTCCATCTGAAATCAGTTTCATGACGACTTTTTTCCGAAATCGTTTGATGAAAGCGTTTGCAATGGCTTGTCATTTGCCTATCAGATGTGGTATACTAGGAGAGCAAGCAGAGCTGATGCAGCCCGCATGCTGTATCAGCTTTTTTATAAGGAGTGAACCAACGATGCTTAGAAAGATTGGTGTTCTGACCTCCGGTGGCGACGCACCGGGCATGAACGCGGCTGTTATGTCCATCGCCCGCAGTGCCGCGGCGTATGGTATGCCGCTGGTGGGTATCAAGCACGGCTACAACGGCCTGCTGCGCAAGTCCACCAACATCGCCGACGACCTGCAGGAGCTGCATCTGGACACCGTGCTGGACATTGCTGACCAGCCCGGCACGTACCTGCGCACGGCGCGCTGCGACGAATTCAAGGATCCCAAGTGGCGCGAGGTGGCTGTGCAGACCCTCAAGGCCATGCAGATTGATGGTCTGGTTGTCATTGGCGGCGACGGCTCCTTCCAGGGTGCCATGCATCTGTGCGAGCTGGGCATCCCCTGCATCGGCATTCCCGGCACGATTGACAACGACCTGGCCTACACCGAAATGACGCTGGGCTACGAAACGGCTGTGCAGGTTTGCACCGAGGCCGTCCGTGCCATCCGCGCCACCAGCCGTTCTCATGACCGTCCCCACGTGGTGGAGTGCATGGGCCGTCACTGCGGCGACGTCGCTTTGAAGACTGCCTGCGCGACCGGCTCTGAAATCGTGGTTGTGCCCGAAGTGCCGTGGTCCGTGGAGGAAGTTGCGGCGCGTCTGAACAACCAGATTGCCAAGGGCAACTACCGCAGCACCATCGTCCTGGCGGAAGGCTGCTGGGAATCCATGGCGCCCTTTGATATGTACAACTTCCTGACCAGCCGTGGCAAGCAGTGCTTTGAGGGCGAACCGATGAGCGCGAACCGCTTTGCCTCCATCATGAAGCGCATGTGCGGCATGGTCGAGGTGCGCTCCACCGTCGTCGGCTACACCCAGCGTGGTGCCCTGCCGGTGGCCAAGGACAGCGCCTTCGCCTTCGAGGCTGGCAACCTGGCCGTTCGTCTGCTGCGTGACGGCATCTCCAATCAGGTGATTGGCGTGCGCAAGGGCGAAGTGTTCCACATGCCCATTGCCGACGCCCTCAAGATGGAGCGTCCGTTCCGTCGCGACCTGTACGACCTGGTCAACGATCTGTAATTGCTTGAGCCTGGCTTTCCCTATTGACGTTGGGGAAAGCCGGGCTTTTTGCTTCTACTAAATACGCCTCAAAACCACATACCTGACAGCCAGATACGCCCCCTTGGCTCTCCCTCTGGGAGAGCTGTCACCGCAGGTGACTGAGCGGGCCACAGCCCTTGACCCGTTAAGGGGAGACTTCGTCTCTTTTCGGCCGGCCCTCTTGACACCCGTTTCTCGATTGGGTTGGCTTTTTGGGACTTTGTACCGGGCTATTTCTTCTATTTGCTTTTTCTCCTGCTTCATGCTATAATAACTTCGTATCTTATTTTATCTGCCCGAAAGGAGTGACGGCTTCGTGGATCAGCCTCCCTATAGTCCTATGCCTGCGCGGTCTGTCATTCCGGACAATGCGGGCTTTTGACAAGGAAAGGAATGCTTGATTTTCCATGACGCCTGAATTATACGGCACCGTTGCAATTCTGCTGGTGCTGGTGGCTCTTTCTGCCTTTTTTTCGGCCTCTGAAACATCGTTTACCTCCGCTAACCGTGTGAAGCTCAAAACCATGGCCAACACGGGCAATAAGCGCGCTAAAATGGCCCTTAATCTGGCCGAGGACTATGACCGCCTGCTGACGACAATTCTCATCGGCAATAATATCGTCAATATCGGCGCTTCCTCTCTGGCGACAGGGCTTTTTTTGAAGCTGCTGACAAATCAGTCGCTGGCAACGACGGTTTCCACGGCCGTGATGACCATTATCATCCTGATTTTCGGCGAAATCAGCCCTAAGGCGATTGCCAAAGAAAGCCCGGAACGCATTGCTGTGCTGTTCGCACCCGTTTTGATGGCGTTGCGCACCATCATTTCGCCCATCAACATGCTCTTTGTCCAGTGGAAGAAGCTGCTTAACCGCATCATTCGTCCCGGTGATTCAGAAAGCTTTGTTGAGGCGGAAATCATGACCATCGTCGATGAAGCGCAAAACGACGGCGATATGGATGAGCATGAGGGCGAATTGATTCGCTCCGTCCTGGAATTCAATGACGACCGCGACGTGCTGAACATCATGACGCCTCGCGTGGACGTCACGGCATTGGAGGACACCGCCACCATGGCGGAGGCGGCCAACCTCTTCCGCGAATCGGGCTATAGCCGGATTCCGATTTTCCATGAGGACATGGATCACATCGTCGGCATCCTGAACGAAAAGGACTTCTATGCCTCCCAGCACGATGGCGTGCAGGAAATCGGGAAAATCATGAAGCCGCCGGTCTATGCTCCTGCGACGCTCAAGCTGTCCAAGCTTCTCAAGCTGTTCCAGAGTGAAAAGGCGCATCTGCTGATTGTGCTGGACGAGTTTGGTGGCACAGAAGGCATCGTCACGATGGAGGACGTGCTGGAGGAGCTGGTAGGCGAAATCTACGACGAGCATGACGAGGATGCAAGCGAAGAGGTCGTGACCATGGGCGACGGCTCCCGCATTGTCGATGGCGGCATGGAGCTGACGGAGCTGCTGGAAAGCTACGGCTTCCAGGATTACTTCTCGGCTGAAACCGTCGGCGGTTGGGTCAGCGAGGTCATGGGGCGTATTCCCTTTGTCGGCGCAACCTTTGAAACCGACCACCTGCGCGGCAAGGTGACAAAAATGGACAAGCGCCGCGTGACCCAGGTGCGCATTTGGCGCAAAGAAGACACCGTGGACGAAACGTAAGCGGCCACAGCAACGGAGGAATTGTATTTATGGCAAACAAGAACGCACCCAAGCGCGATAAGCGCCAAATCATCGTCAGCACCGTGTGCATCGTGATTGTGGCGGCCCTGCTGCTCACTTCCCTGATCAGCATTTTCCCCATTTACAACTAATACCAATTTACGTCTAAAACATGGCACCAAGCATAGTGAATTTTTCTCTCTGGCAAAGCTGAGTGCAGCGAGGCGTACTGGAGGTACGCGCAAGCGGAACGAAGCAAAGCCAGATGGAGGTCAGGCTTTTGCCTGACTGGTGCCGGGCTTTGCCCGGTGATGGTCGATGCGAGAAAATACACTGTGCGAATGTCATGGGGTAGATGAAAATTAGTATAATTCGGAGGGTATGATGGAAAAGGAGCATCGCGGAATCTCCCTCGGCACAATTCTCATGCTGAGCATCACCGGCGTTGTGCTGCTGGGCTGCGCGATGATTCTGCCCGGACTGATGGGCCAGCCCAATGGACAGTTCAACGTGCAGCAGGTACTGAAGATTTTTGAAACAACCAGTCTCCCATCCTTGCAGCTCAGCGACATTCCCATTGCCAGCACCGTCACGCAGGTTCCGCCGTCTTCCCCGGAGGAAAACCCACTTCCCGCCCTGCAAACGGCCACGCCCGCACCGACCGCCACGCTGGCGCCAACCCCAACCCCTAAGGTTGGTGGCACCTTCACCCTGACCATTGGCGGCACAGTAAACATGGATGATGCCGTGCGCAAGGCCGGATATTACAGCGATTCGCAAAAGTATGACTTCTCCAACATGCTGGCGCAGCTTTCCGACGTGATGACGGGCGATATGACCATGGTCATGACGGAAAACCTGATTGTGCCAGACAGCAAGGTATCCAGCCTGATTGCACCCGATGCCTTTGCCGAGGCGATTCGCTCCTGGGGCATTCAGATGGTCACAACGGGCTTCTCCAAGGCATACGACAAGGGCGCGGATGGTCTTCGCACCACGCTGGATGCGTTTTCCAGTCGCAATCGCTACACCATCGGTGCCTATAACACCGCCGAGGAGGCCGCCACGCCGCTGATTCTGACGCTGCAAGACGTACCGGTTGCCTTCCTGCATTATACCGGCACGCTGTCCGCCACCAGCAAAAAGGGCGTCGCAAAAGCCGCTTATGCCATTCCCCTGGCGGAGGCTGACACGATTGCCGCGGACATTGGCAAGGCACGTGACATGGGTGCGGCAGTTGTCATCGTCACGCTCGATTGGGGCGCGACAGGTGCATCCAAGCCAACCACGGCACAAAAGAAGCTGGCGCAATCCATTGCCGATGCCGGTGCAGATGTCATTGTCGGTGCTGGCACGCGTGTGGCACAGCCCATCACGTGGCTGACCCGCAAAAACGCCGATGGCACGGTTGGCCAGACACTCTGCGCATGGTCGCTGGGCAGTCTGCTGAATGAATCGCGTAAGGATGGCAACGTCGCCGCGATGCTGCTGCACCTGCAAATTAGCTGGGACGGCAGCAACATCAGCTTCTACCAGGTTTCCTACACGCCGACCTACATCTGGCGCCAGAAGCTGGACGGCCAGTACCAGTACCGCGTCGTCGCCAGCAATCAGGACGCCCCAGCGGGCATGAGCGATGAGCAGGCTGGCTACATGCGAAAGGCACGTCAGCGCATCGAAACGCTGCTGGCCGACTCGCCGGTCACAGAGCGCACCGCTCCGTAAAACCATATAGAAATCTTCCCTGATTCGGTGTAAAATACCGGAGGTAAATCATTCACTGGAAATGATAAGCCGGATAAGCCACGGACTGAAACGTCTGCGTCTTATCCGGCTTTTTCTTTCGTATCCGGGCAGTCAAAGGAGGCAAATGGTCTTGGCTTTTCTCAACATGCCCATCATGGAGGACATCGTGGCCCTCCCCGTGGTGGTGCTGATGGTGCGTTATACCCGTTCGCTCCGTTTATTTTAAGATCCCGTCGATGCATAATGCCTCACGCCCACATAGCGCCACACCAGCGCCATCGCGGCAAATATCACCGCGCCCGCCAGCGGAGACAAATACGCCGTCCAGGCTGGCGCATTCATCATCGGATGCGACAAAATCACGCTGACCGGGTAGTGCATGCACAGCGCAAACGGTGCAACATATGTAAACAACAGCCGAATCGGTGCGGGATAAACATCCACAGGATATTCACACGCTGTGCGTCCGCCGTAGGTCAACACGTTCACTATCTCAATGGACTTCACCGAGAAGAAGCACATTGTCGCCTCCACCAGAAACAGCCCCAGCAGGAGCAGCACCGTACCCACGGTGGATACCACCAGCAGCGTTACCTTTCCTGCCGTCCAGACAATGCCCAGCGAATGCGATGACACGGCAATGGCCAACATACCCACCAGCGCGATAATCAAGCGCCGCGGATCGAGCTTTGCGCACATCACCTGTAGCAATAGCGGCCGTGGCCGAAGGAGCATGGTGTCAAAATCACCATCGCGCACCAGCGCAACAAACGCCGTGATGCCACGCCCAATGCATTCCGTCACAGCGAAGGTCATCTGCATCATGCCAAAGAAGAACAGAATTTCCGCCGGCGACCAGCTGCCGATGTGCGTGAAGCGATCCAGCAGCACCAGCACCGCCATCAATTCGCCACCGACCATCGCCAATTGTGCCATCGACTGCATGATGAAGGAGGCACGATACTGCATGGCACAGCGCCATTGCATCCTGATGGATTGAAAAAAGAATCGCATTGCCCTTCAGCCTCCCTGTATCGTCAAATTCCGCAATTGCTTTTGCCACATGGCATGGCCCAGCGCCACAAGAATCACCAGCCACATCAGCTGCACGCCGATGTTCATGCACCACTGGCCCATCGGCTGCGCATGCAGATACATGCGGATGGGCGCATCCAGCGCCTGTGCGAAGGGCTGGTAACGGATGAGTAGCTGCAATTTTTCCGGAAACAGCGTCAGCGGCACAATGTTGCCCGCAAAAGCATTGCACAGCAGCGTAATCATGGCGCTGATGCCACGCGAATCCAGCGTCATGATGATGAACACCGAGCTGATGCAGAGGATGGACACACTCACCATCGTACCAAAGAAGAGCGCCACCACCGCTTGCATGAGCGCCAGCGGACTTTCTGGCAACGTCATGCGAATGCCTGCTGGCAGGATGAACTGCACCAGAATGATGGGCATTGACCGCATGAAGGCCATGACGTGGCGCATCGCCAGATTTCGCACAAAGCAAAAGCCGTACTGGTCCACCGGACGCAGCACCGCATAGGCCAGCGAGCCCGTGCGCACCTGCGTGGGCAATTCATCATCGGAGCGAACCAGCAGGGCGAAGCACATCTGCTGAATCCAGACGTAGGTGACTGTCTCCTGCAAGGCCGCCGGATCCTTGCCAGCATAGAGACTTGTGTACAAAAACACATACACCAGGCCGAAAAACACCTGCGTCACAGCGCCGCCCAGCGCTGCGCCACGGTACTGCATTTCCTGTATCGCCCGCAGACGATACTGCGCCAAATAGGCTTTGTATCGTCTCATAGCGACATCTCCTTGTACATCCGGGCAATCAGCTCATCCACGCTTTGTTCTTCCATGCTCATTTCGCGCATTTTGCCCGCACTTGTCACCTGCTGCATCGTTTGGGACAAATCCACCTGCTTGTCCAGCAGAATGTGCCACTCGTCGCCATCCTGCACCGCGCCCTGTGGCAGGAAGCGCGTATCCACATCCCCTGCAAACTTCACCCTCAGCGTGCGCGCCGTATCATATCGGTGCATCAGCGCATCAAGCGCACCGTCGTAGAGCAGCTGTCCATGCCCGAGCACCATCACGCGCTTGCAAAGTGCCAGCATGTCCTCCATGTCGTGCGTGGTCAGGAGAATGGTGGTGTGGCGCTTCTCGTTTTCCTCCTTCAGGAAGGCGCGGAGCTTCAGCTTGCTCACCGCATCCAGACCAATGGTCGGCTCATCCAGAAACAGCAGGGACGGCTCATGCAGCAACGATCCGCACAGCTCCGCGCGCATGCGCTGTCCCAGGGACAATTGCCGCAGCGGCGAATGCAGGATGTCTCCCAAATCCAGCGCCGTCACCAATTCGTCCAGCCGCTGGCGATAGCGCCCCTGCTCCACGCCATAGATATCGCGCAGCAAATCGAACGAATCGCAAATCGGCACATCCCACCAAAGCTGCATGCGCTGACCAAACACAGCGCCCAGATGGCGCACATGCGCCTTTCTTTCCAGCCACGGCACACGCCCATCCACCGTGCATGTGCCCGCGGTAGGTGTCAGAATGCCGGTCAGCATCTTGACGGTGGTGGACTTGCCCGCACCGTTGGGGCCAATCAGACCGACCAGCTCTCCTCGATGGATGGTGAAGCTTGCCTCCTGCAAGGCATGCACTTCCTTCGTTTCGCGCCGCCACAAGCGCGTGATGCCACCGCTCTTGGGTGTCTGGCGACGGATGTAGGTCTTGCTCAGCCCTTCTGCCTGGATGAAGGGCGCTCCTGTCTCCCTGTTTCCTGCGTGTTCCATGGTTTTCATCCTCCTTCTGCTGTGCAAGCAATTTTTCGCATGCCAAAAAGGCAGCGCCGCTTCGCCGCAGTTTCGTTCAGCGTCAGAAGACAGCGCTGCCTGTTATGCTTGGCAGATGTCGCTTTGCCTTGTTTTGCAAGGCTTGCACAGGTTGGAATACTATTATAGCATGCCGTTCTGCCTCTGTCAATTGTTTTTTGACATTTCTCGTTTTTTTGATACAAAAGTTGCTTAGCGCATCAATTCATACATCATGATAGCGGCGGCAATGGCGGCATTGAGACTTTCCGCACCACCACGCATGGGCAGTCGCACCCGATGTGTCGCCGTGGCACTCACCGCGTCGCTGACGCCGTTGCCCTCGTTGCCGATAATCAGTGCGAATTGCTCCCCGACCGGGTGGCGCTCATAGAACGGCTCGCCGTCCAGCTGGGAAGAGAGGATGCTGTAGCCTGCCTCACGCAAGCGCGTCAATTCCTGCGGCAGATCATCCGACACACAGATGCCCATGCGGAAGATGCTGCCCATCGTGGCCCTGAGTACCTTGGGGCTGAACACATCCGCGCACTGCGTGGAAAGCAGCACCCCCGTGAGTCCAGCCGCATCAGCGGTGCGGATGATGGTGCCCACATTGCCCGGATCCTGCACGCCATCAAGCACCACAATGTGCTTGCCCAGCGCCGTCTGCTGCTGGATGCGCACCACGGCAGCAATGCCCTGCGGCGTTTTGGTGTCGCAGATGGCACTCAGCACGTGCATCGGCAGCAGGTACGTCTTGTTCGTCAGCGCCGTCAGCTGCGGCATGTCCGCTTGCGGGAATTCTTCACCAATCAGTAGCGCCTCCACCGGAAAGCCCGATTGCAGCGCCTCCTCAACCATCTTGCGCCCTTCAACCAGAAAGCAGCCGCTTTCCCGGCGACCCTTGCGATCCTTGAGCGCCTTCCACGCCGTCACCTTCGGGTTTTTCATGCTGGTAATGTGTTCCATGCTCTCTCCTCCTCCCGACCATGCGGGAGAGTCGTGTCAGTTCGTCCCGCGGAAGCCCTTGCCGATGATTTCGCCCGTGTTCATAATCAGCACAAACGCCTGCGGATCAACCGACTTGACATATTTGCGCAGCATAATCGCCTCGTGGCGCTTCATCACAGTCATCAGCACCGTGCGGCCCTCATGCGTGTATGCACCCTCACCATGCAGCTCCGTTGCGCCACGCTTGAGCGTGCCGGTGATGTACTTTTCAATTTCCACCGGATGCGTGGTGATGATGTGGAAGTACTTGTGCGTGTTGATGTTTTCCAGCACCATGTCCACCAGCAGGCTCTTCATCACCAGACCCAGAATACAGAACAGGCCCGTTTCCATCCCGAAGGCCACACACGCCATCAGCGTAATGGCCAGGTCGCTGCACATCAGCGCCTTGCCGATGTTGAGGCTGGTGTACTTGCGCAGAATCATAGCCACAATGTCCGTGCCACCGGAGGACGCATCGAGGTTAAAGAGGATGGCCGAGCCGACCGCCGGCAGGCTGACAGCGAAAATCAATTCCATCAGCGGCTGCGTCGTCATCGGGGCGTTCATGGGAATCACGCGTTCAAGCACCCACGTCAGGCCGGACATCAGCAGGCTGACATACGTCGTGCGACCGCCAAATTCCTTGCCCAGCACCAGATACCCGACAATCAGCAGCAGGACGTTGATGATCATCACAAAGTCCGCGTTGGACAAGCCCGGCACATAGTGGCTCAGAATCACCGCGATACCGCTCACGCCACCGGTGGAGAAGTGATTCGGGAATTTGAAGAAATAGATACCCAAGGTCATAAAGACCGCGCCCAGCGTCATCAATGCGTAATCCTTGAGGTACTGCTGAAGCTTCTGCATGCTGATTTTACTTCCTTTTATTCCTTATCCTTGATGATGTTCCGACCATATTTGCTTATCAGGCGATCGCGGTCGGCATTGGACAGCACGACCGTCATTTCCACGCCCGTGTCCGTATATTCCTCGCGCACCACGCGTCCCAGCGGACGAATCTGTCCCACGAGGGAGAAGCGGTCAAAGGGCAGCACAAACGTCACCGGTGCATACGTCTTTTGCAGCTGGTCGGCAATGCGCTTTTGCAATTCCGGAATGCCCTCTCCTGTCTGGGCGCTGAGCAGCACCGCACCGGGAATCGCCATGGGCGCACCCGCTTCCCCGGTGAAGATGTCACACTTGTTAATGACCTCAATCCGCGCCTGCTCCGTCGCGCCCAGGTCAGAAAGCACCTGCAATACCGTGTCATGCTGCTGCATGATTTCCGGTGACGCGCCGTCATTGACAATCACCAGCACATCGGCCAGTGCCGCCTCCTCCAGCGTTGAGCGGAAGGCGCTAATCAGCGCATGCGGCAATTTGCGGATGAAGCCAACCGTATCCACCAGCAAAAATGGCGTATGCTCCGCCGTCTCAATACGGCGGCTGACGGCATCCAGTGTGGCAAAGAGCTGATCCTGCACATACACATCGCTGCCCGTCATTTTGTTCAGCAGCGTGGACTTGCCCGCGTTGGTGTAGCCCACCAACGCCACAATCGGCACTTCGTTCTTTTCGCGGCTCTTGCGGCGCAGCTCGCGCTGCTTCTCCACCGCATCCAGACGGCGGCGCAGCTCCGTGATGCGCTCACGGATGCGGCGGCGGTTCATTTCCAGCTTCGATTCACCCGGTCCACGCGTGCCGATGCCGCCCGCCAGACGCGACAGCACCAGACCCTGACCAATCAGACGACTGGACTGATATTGCAGCTGGGCCAGCTCGACCTGTAGCTTGCCTTCCGAGGAGGAGGCACGCTGGGCGAAAATATCCAGAATCAGCGTCGTGCGGTCAACGACCTTCACGTGCAGAATTTCTTCCAGATTGCGCGCCTGAATGCCGGTCAGCTCCTCATCGAAGATGCACAAATCGGCTTCCAGCGCCTGACACTGGCGGCACAGCTCATCCGCGCGACCACGGCCGATGAACATGGCCGTATCAGGGCGATCCTTCTTTTGCAGGAACTTGCCCACAACCTCCGCGCCCGCCGTGTCGGCCAGACGCGCCAGCTCCTCCAGGGACTCCATGCTCTCAATGCCCATCAGCACCGCGCGTTCGCGGACATGGGTTTCCTTCTCGTCCGCTTCCCAGCCAACAATGCGGTCGCTCTGGTCAATCTGATGCATCCAGTCGCTGTCCGGCAGCTTGTACCAGCGCTGCGGCTCGTCCATCAGAATATTCTGCTTCTCCACCAAAAAGGCACTCTGGACAAAGGTCGGTTCGCCCTTCAGGCAGCCGATTGCCACCATCGCATCATAGCGGAAGGAGCGCAGGGCCGACAAATCCACATCCGACAAACGACCATCGCCATTGGGATGCGTATGCACGCACCGCACACAGCTCAGTCGCTGGGTGTTGCGGCGCAGGCGATAATCGCGCAGCTCCACATCACGATCCGTACCGATGGAAACATCCACGATTTCACCGTCTCTGGTAATATAAATGGCAATTTCACGGTTGAAGATGGCCGTAAACCGCGCCAGCACCTGCATCAATTCGCGCGGCAGGAATTCATCCTCGCCCACCTCATAATCATAAAGCTGTGCCAATGCCTCCAGCACCGTATCGCGAATGCCGGTCACATTGCCATGCACCTGTTGCTTCATACTTTCTCCTTTTTCTCCTCGCGTCGCTCATGGGCAATCGGGTTCTTGCGCTTGCGCAGGCTGGTGTAGAGGGAATCCGCACAGCCCGACAGCAGGCACAAATAATACGTCACAAAGCGCCACACCAATAGCGCCACCGACACCGTTCCGCCGGAAAAGATGCCGCGGAAATAGACCAGAAAGCCGCCTTCCTGCGCACCGGATGCACCGGGCAGCGGCGTGTAGCTGGCCGAAACAAACAGCATGTAGGACACCGTCAGCACCTGATACCATGGCGTGCCCGACTGCCCCATGGCCCAGTAGACCAGCAGCGGAACAGACATCATGCAGCTCATCTCCACCACGGAAAGCGCCAATTGCGCCAGCAGATGCAGTGGATGATGAATCAAGTCCATCAGCGAGCCGTGGAAATGCTCAATCGTCGTGTCAGCCGACTGCTGCCACTTCTCCGGATGCTTGCACAAATGCCATTTCGTCAGCAGGCGGATGCCCCAACGCACGATTTTCTCCACCCACGGACGATTGAACATCACCAGCAGAATCGACGGCACACAAAAGAAATTGACCGCACAGCCCAGAATCACCAGCGGAATCACACCGCCCAGCTGATTGGCCACGAATTCGCGATTGTTCAGCCAAAGCAGCAGCGTCAGCCCTACCACGGTCAGCTGGTTGAAGAAATACCGCGCCGTCAATGCCGATGTCGCCACGCCCGCAGGAATCTTCCGCTGTGCCATCAGGTAAACCTGCATCGGCTGACCACCGGAGGAGCCGGGCGTGATGTTGGCGTAGTAAATGCCCGCGAAGGAGAAATGCGACGCCGTGGACAACCTGACCTTATACCCTTCCATCCGCAGGAAGGCATACAAGCCCGCACCCTCGGCCACCACATATCCGACCATCGCCAGCAGACAAAGCAATAGATACCGCTTATCCAGCGTGAACAGCACATCCCAAGCATTCATCAGTTCCGGGTTGTTGAACGCAATCAGGATAACCATCACCATGGACAGCAAGATAAACCCTATGCTGAGGATTCTTCCCCAGTTCTTTTTCTTCAAAGCCAAAAGGCCCCTTTCGTCAGTTTACCATCCTATTGTATCACAAAAGCGTCATCTTCGTAAAGGGGCAGGACATTTTCTCATTTTCTTTTCATGTGCAGCTTGCGCCGCAGCGTCTTCGGGTCGCCCAAGGCAATCAGCATCGCACGCTTCATTTTCCACCATGCTTTGGGACGGCGGTGGCATGCTTTTTGATAGTCCGTCTGCATCAGTCGCCACTGGACAAATGTGTTTTCCTCCACACCGTGGAAGTCGTTTTCCAGCGTCGCCCTCAGGCGCGTATGTCCACTGTGCAGCAGGCGCTCAAACGCCACACAGCCATCCTGCGGCCGGAAATAGAGCTGCAACAAATGCGCCCCAAACGTATCGCGCATATCGCACACAAAGCGCATGGCAGATTGCTGCATTTGCCGGATGCGCTCCGGCGTCTGCGGCTTTTCGCCTTCCTGTATGCCGTCCGGTCGATACCACGCGCAGCCCGGTGCATCCTCCAGCAGGAATTGCTCCCGCGCCACCCATGATACATAGGGTGATGCCGCATAAAGCGTTTCAAACGGCAGGGCACGCCGATAGGGCAAATCGCTGTCCACATGCGTCACATACGCCGTCACATCGGCACCTGTCACGCGCTGCATGATGTACTCCGAGCGCAGGTTGTAGCCCACATCAAACGTCGCACACTTCCCTTCAAAGAAGGGCTGCCAGTATTCCTTGGCGCATTGACGATAGGCCGCAAAGCGCTTTTCGTCAAACAGCTTGTCACGGAAAAAGCCAATCAGGCGCGTGCCTTCAGCATCTTCCAGTGGCACATCCAGCTGAAACTGCGCCTCCTGCGCCATTTGCAGGGCGTTGTCCGGCAGCACCGCTTGCAGCAGATGCAGCAGCGTTCGTGGCGTGTGCGCCTTCATGTTCACCAGCACCGGCAGGGACAAGGCATCCTCCGGACGCTCAAAATACAAGGGCAGCACCGCCTGACGCGACACACGCAGATACTCCGTGCGTACCGGCAGCTGGAGTACCGCATTCAGGCAGTCAAACGCCTCCTTCACCCAATAGCCATCCCGCGCCAGAAAAATCAGCGTGTCGTAGCCGTGCCTTTGCACCTGCCACATGAGCCACATGGCCTGGCTGAACAGATATGCACCCAGCGCCGTGTAGCCGTCATCCTGCATGTGGCGCAGCTGCATGGCCATGATGGCTTGCAGGCCCGCAAAGCGTTCGCCTTCATAGGCGCTGATGAAGCTGCCTTGCCGTCCATACACACGTTTGAGGAAGCGCTTCTGCGCCCACGTGAGCGACCGAACCGTCTTTTCCGGCCCTTGTGGCACGATTTCCATCGCCAGCAAGCCATTTTTCTGGCACAGGCGCTGTATCGCCGCTTTGGGCAGTGGCAAGTCGTTGTGCAGCAGTATTTGCTTTCCCTGCCCTTGCCAGATGCGTACCTGCTCGCATTTGTCCAAGTCGGCCTGCATCAATTCTTCCTGCAGGGACACGTCAGCCTGTTGCGCCACCTGCATGTCGATGCCGGTGGTCGTTTGCAGCCATTCATAGCTTTCTGCACAGCGCTTTCCATAGGGCGTATTGAGCAGAGCGGCCATTTCCAGATGATCCGTCAGCCCCATACGCACCCGCACCTGCTGCTCCAGCAGCACGTAAAACGCATCCTCCGTCAAAAAAGGCAGGAAAAACAGCTCACTGGCCCGAAGTTCCGGACGCTTTTCGCATTTTTCTTTCATTATATTCAGTCTCCCGAATGCGCATCGAGTACACCCAACCATACGCCGCTCCGGTCAAAGCGGTTCAGGGGCGCGACCGTCCCAACGCTGATGTATGCGCCTTGCTGCACACTTTCAGCCTCCCCCACGCCCAGCGGCACGGCCATCTTCTTGTGCATCGCGCCGCGAATGGCCCGAAGCAGCGTTTCCGGCGCATCGGTGCAAAAGTACCCTGCGCCCTGGCGATAGAAGCTGCGACACAAACGCTGTAATTCCGACAGGCTTTCCACATGCGTGATGTCCTCCACCAGCCGCGGCGGACGAAGCTCATCGCCTTGCAGGTCGATTTCCGCTTCGTACAGCCCTTTTTCCAGATTCGCGCCAATCTCCTGCACACAGCCGTGCATCATGCGTAAATCCGTCTGCACTTTTTCTCCGGATGCCATTTGCAAATGCACATTGCGAATCAACATGGTGCTTTCTTCTCCTTATACACTTTGCAAAAAGATACTGCCGTGAATCAACACGGCAGTATCTTCCGCACATGCATCAGACGCTGATGAAGCTTCCTTATTTTGCCCAAAGCACGAGTGCGCTGTTTTCCGGCCAGATTTGCGCCGTCTGGTTGGGATTGTGCGACTGCGCCATGACCTTGGCGTACACATACGCCTCGTAGAGGGAAATCTGGTTGTCCTTGTTCAGGTCTGCCGCCATCGAGGACATGGCGGTGTTGCGCGCCAGATTCCAGCCGTTGCCGTAGCACAGGCCGTAGGTGAACAGGCCGAAATAGCGGTCAATCTTGCCATCGCCGTTGCTGTCATAGCCGGTGCTGACGCTCTTTTCATCCGAGCGGCAGGCGGTAATGACGTAGTAGCTGCTGGTGGCAAAGGACACATTCGCGTCACGCGTGAGCGACACCGGTGCCTCCTCGGCAAGGACTTCACTACCATCCGGCGCAAGCACCACATTCTGTGAGCGCGTCAGCGGCTGCACCAGCTGCTCATCGTTGGCAAACAGGTTAACCACCTGCTGGTTGAAGGCAGAGGAGGAAATAGGCGTTGCTTCGCCATCGCGGCTGATGAACTGGCCCGAATGGCATGCGTCAATGATGATGACCTTCTTGCCCGGAATCTTGTCCAGCTCGGTCTTCAAACGGGAAATAGACACATAGGTCTGGAATGTACCAACCAGTGCGGCGTGGTAATTCGTCGGCGTGCCATCGGTATCCACGCTGTTCGCGCCGTGACCGGAGTAGTAGAACAGGGACACGTCGTTGTAATTCGCGCCAGCAAAGGTGCTGGAAATCGCGGAGAGGATTTCCTCGGCGCGCAGATTCGTCTTCGTCGTCACGCTGTAGGGCGTGGACTTCATCTGCGAGAGCATGGAGCGCATGCCCTTGACGTCATTGTCGCAGCCCAGCAGCTCGTTGCTTTCGCCCTCGTATGTGTTGCCAATCAGCAGCGCACGGTATGCACCGACCTGCTCCTGATGGGTGAAGGCAACCTCCTCCGACCACGGGCCAACGCTGATATCGCCATTGGAGAACACGCGCACCGGACGCACACGGTAGTAGTACGTCTTGCCAAGCACGGCACTGTTGTGGTAGCCATACGCATTCTTGAGCCGGCCATTGGCCTTGGGCGTGCTGCCCGCGGTGGTGGAAATGCACACGTCATACTGATTTGCACCCGTGGTGGCCGGCCAGCTGATGCGCACGCTGTTTTCCTGCGCGCTGGTGGCGGTGATGCCCGTCGTCTGCGGTAGCCAGACGCCCATGCCAATTTCGCCCTTCAGGGAGAAGCAGCGCCATCCCTGCGGCTGCGCCAGACGGTAGGAGTAGACGAAGTAGTAGTACACCTCACCCGGCTGCATGGTCGTATCGACATAGGTCGTTTCCGTATTTTCGGACACCATCAATTTGTGATAGCCCGTTTCATGGAAGCCACGGCGATAAATGACATAGCCCATCGCGCCCGGAATCGCATTCCAGTTCAGGCGCAGGCCATTTTCCGTCCATTCGTAGCTGGTGAAGGAAGGCTTCTCCATCGGGCTGCCGACCATGCGATTGACCGATGGTAGGCCCGTCAGCACCACGCCGCTGTTGAGCTTGCGCTTGGGAATGATGCGGAAATCATACGTTTCGTTGAAGGAGATGTTCGCAATATCGCACAAATCGCCCGTCAGGTCGGTGCGTACAATTTTGTAATCATTCTGGTCATGCAGGGACATCAGCACGTCGTAGTGTGTCGCGCCCTTGACCTTTGTCCAGTTCAGGCGAATGGTCGATTCGTTCTTGCCGCGAGGATCGGCAATCACCACATCGCCCAGCATGATATACGGGAAGGACAGCGACTGCTCGCCCTTGCTGACGGTCTGACCATCCACGCAGTAGAGTGCCTGCACGCGGAAGTAATAGACCGTGCCCATTTCCGGACGGCTGGTGGTGATGCTTGTCTTCGTGGTCGTGTCCAGCAGTGCATATTCCGTGCCGTTGGAGGGCTTGAAGTACACCTCGTAGGCATTTGCGCCCTCCACGGGCAGCCACGTCAGCGTCATGCGTCCCGCGCGGTCATAGGAGGCATCCAGGCCGGTCGGCTGCTCCAATGCGCGGCCAATCACCAGCTGATCAAGCGCATCCGGCAGCTCCGGAATCGTCGGTTCCTCCTGAATTCCCTCCGTGGGCAGTGCTTCGGTGGCCTCGGGCAGGATGGGTGCGGGCGTGTAATCGGAGATGATTTCATCCGTCACTTCCGGTTCGGTCGTCGGTGCTTCGGTTACTTCCGGCTCGGTTGTCGGCGCTTCGGTTACTTCCGGCTCGGCAGTCGGTGCTTCGGTTACTTCCGGTTCGGCGGTCGGTGCTTCGGTTACTTCCGGTTCGGTCGTCGGCGCTTCGGTTACTTCCGGCTCGGCGGTCGGTGCTTCGGTTGCCTGCTCCTCGGGACGAATCGCAATCGGCGCAAGCAGATGGCCATGCGCCAGCATCACGTCGTCTTCCTCGTTGCGCGGAATGGTATCGTAGACCAGCGTTTCATCCGCCGTCATCATGGTCAAAGCGCCCGTGTTCGTCCAGAAGGTGCGCACGGTATCGCCGTCATAGATAGCAATGCGGATTGCCTTTTCGTTTTCGGACTGCCGCTCGGCATAGACCACGCCGCCCTGCGTGGCGCGGAACGCTTCGCCAAACAGATTTTCATTGTCATAGAGCTTTGCGCCGCTGCGCAGGTTCGCCAGGCCGGGCTGGAAGACGTCACGCTCCTGCTCGGGCGTCGGCGCTTCGGTCGGTGCCTCAGTTGGCACTTCGGTGGGATTTTCCGTTACATTCGGCGTTTCCATTGGCACTTCGGTGGGAATTTCCGTTGCATTCGGCGTTTCCGTTGGCACTTCGGTGGGATTTTCCGTTGCAATCGGTGCTTCCGTTGGCTCTTCTGTGGGAATTTCCGTTGCAGTCGGCACTTCGGTCGGCACTTCCGTGGGGGCTTCCGTCACAACCGGTGCTTCGGTCGGCACTTCCGTGGGAGCTTCCGTTGCTGCCGGTGCTTCATTCGGCGCTTCTGTCGGCATTTCCGGCGCAGCGGGTGCAGACGATAATACTTCATCCACCACGATTTCAGGCGCATCCGCTGCTTCCTCCGCCCAAACAGGGAGCGTCGGCGTCAGCAGCATCACGGTCATCAGGACAGCGCAAGCGCGCCGGAATTTCTGCAACATGGTGTACCTCCTCGAAAGTAAAAAAGCGTTTCCAGAGAATTCTTCTTCCTTATTATAATTCAGCCGTGCGTAAAGGTCAAGACAAGGACAAAGAATGTTACAATTCGCAAAAAAAATGTGATTCTGTCATGCAAAACCCCTTGACAGGAAGGGCAAAATGATGTATCATATCCCAGTGTCAACGAAAAATGCTTGACAGCAAGGAGCGCTGACATGTCTCAGGATGAAATCAGCAAGAAGGTTGAGCTGAATCTGCTCGCCGCGTTCTACGGCGGTTTGCTCACCGACAAGCAGCGGGAAGTGCTTTCGCTGCACTGTGAGGAAGACTTGTCCCTCGCGGAAATTGCACAAGAAGCTGGCATCAGCCGTCAGGGTGTGCATGATTTGCTCACCCGTGCCGCGCACAAGCTGTTTGAAATGGAGAACACGCTGCACGCGGTCGCCCGTTTCCAGCGCATGGAATCCGGGTTGGAAAAATGCCGGGCGCTTCTGCGCCAGGGTCAGTACGCTGAGGCGGAAATGACCATTGATGCGCTGATTCGCCTCGATCAGGAGGAGAACAATGGCCTTTGAGGGCTTGACGGAAAAACTACAGGGCGCATTGCGCAAGCTGAGCAGCAAGGGCAAGCTGACGGAGGAAAACATCAAGGAAGGCATGCGTGAGGTTCGCATGGCCCTGCTTGAGGCTGACGTTAACTACGCCGTGGCCAAGGACTTCATCAAGAAGGTGACGGCCCGCTGCGTTGGGACGGAAATTACCGCCACGCTGAGCGCATCCCAACAGGTCATCAAGATTGTCAATGAGGAAATGACCGCGCTGATGGGCGGCGAAAACGCCCGTCTGACCTGGTCTTCCGGCCCGCTGACGGTTTACATGCTCTGCGGCTTGCAGGGTGCTGGTAAAACCACGATGGCGGCCAAGCTGGCCAACTATCTGGCCAAGCAGGGCAAGAAGCCGATGCTTGCCGCCTGCGATATCTACCGTCCTGCGGCTATCAATCAGCTGCAAGTCGTTGGTAAGCAGGTCAATGTCCCCGTCTATGAGCACGGCACGCAGGATCCCGTCAAAACAGCGATGGAGGCTGTGGAGCGCGCCCGTTATCTGGGCCGCGACGTGCTGATTATCGACACCGCCGGTCGCCTGCACATCGATCAGGAATTGATGGATGAGCTGGTTCGCATCAAGGAAAACGTCAAGCCGCAGGAAATCCTGCTGGTTGTTGACGCCATGACCGGTCAGGACGCGGTCAACGTCGCCCAGACCTTTAACGAGAAGCTGAACATTGACGGTGTCATCCTGACCAAGCTCGATGGCGACACCCGTGGCGGTGCGGCACTGTCTGTGCGCGCTGTCACCGGCAAGCCGATTAAGTTCAGCGGCACGGGCGAAAAGCTGACGGAAATCGAGCCCTTCCACCCTGACCGCATGGCCAGCCGCATTCTGGGCATGGGCGACGTGCTGACGCTGATTGACCGCGCCAGTGAAGCCTTTGACGAGGCGGACGCCGACAAGCTGGCCAAGAAGGTTCGCACTTCTGATTTGTCCCTGGAGGACTTCCTGGATCAGATGCAGAACATGAAGAAGATGGGTGGCATCAAGGCCATGCTGGACATGCTGCCTGGCATGTCGGGCAAGGACATCGACGTGGATGAAGACGCCATGAAAAAGCCCGAGGCCATCATCCGCTCCATGACGCCCAAGGAGCGTCGCAATCCCGGCGTCCTGAACGCCAGCCGCCGCAAGCGCATCGCCGCCGGCTCCGGCACGACCGTGCAGGATGTCAATCAGCTGATTCGTCAGTTTGAGCAGGCGAAGCAGATGATGAAGCAGGTCACGCAAATGAAGGGCAAGGGCCGCATGAGAATGCGCTTCCCTGGCATGCGCTAATCCCGCTTCCCCAACTACCGCGTGGTATCATATAACAAGCTTATATGATTTCCATATACATTAATTCCCGACATTTTGAGGAGGAACAAAACCATGGCCGTAAAGATTCGTCTGAAGAGAATGGGTATGAAGAAGAAGCCCTTCTACCGTGTTGTCGTTGCTGACATCCGCTCCCCCCGTGATGGCCGTTTCATCGAAGAGATCGGCTACTACAACCCCATGACGCAGCCCGCTGAGATCAAGGTCGATGGCGAGCGCGCGAAGTACTGGCTCACCTGCGGCGCTCAGCCCACGGATACCGTGCGCGTGCTGCTGAAGAAGACCGGCGTCATCGAGAAGTAAGGGAGTCTTTCTCTGCGAGATGGAGAGATGCGGTCACACGGCCGTATCTGACAGCCGACAGGCAGAAAGGACACCCCTATGCGAGAATTGCTCACCTTTGTGGCGCAGTCCCTGGTGGATCATCCCGACCAGGTTGTCGTCCGCGAAACCGAAGGCCCGGAGGCCGTTATTCTCGAGCTCTGTGTGGCCGAGGATGACATGGGCAAGGTCATCGGCAAGCAGGGACGCATCGCGAAGGCCATCCGCACGGTGGTCTCCGCTGCGACTGCCAAGAACAGCAAGCCTGTTTTTGTCGAAATTCACAAGCCCGAAGACGACGAAGTGCAGAACTGAAAACCAGGCGTGGGAGCAGCAATGTTTCCACGCCTCTTTTCAAACCGGGGGCTTTTGTTCCTCAGGAGGTATGGTTATGAATGATTATCTGATGATTGGCGAGGTATTGAAGCCGCAGGGCATTCGCGGTGAAGTGAAGGTCAAGCCCTACGCCGCAGACACGGATGCCTTCCACGACTGGAAGACGCTGTATGTGCTCCATAGCGGCGTGTACGAGCCGATTTCCTCCGTTTGCGCGCGCGTGCATGACGGCTTTGCGTACCTGACGCTGGGCGATTGCCGCAGCATGGACGATGCGGAAAAGCTGCGCGGCGAAAAGCTCTACATCGACCGCGCCCACGCGCTCCCGCTGGAGGAGGACGAGGTGTACATCAGCGACCTGATGGACTGCGTCGCCGTGGACGAAAACGGCGAGGAGCTTGGCGTCCTCAAGGACGTTTTGCAGCACGGCGCGGTGGACGTTTATGTCTTCCGTGGCGCAAAGGGCGAATGGATGGCGCCAGCGCTCAAGGCCGTCTTCCCGCAGGTGGATGTAGCCGCACGCCGCATTCATGTCGTGCGCGAAAAGCTGGATGAGGTGGCCGTCTGGAATGAGTGAACAGCAATCCCCTGCCATGAAAATCACCATCCTGACCATCTTCCCCGAAATGTTTGAAAGCGTGCTGAACAGCAGCATTCTGGGGCGCGCACGGGCGCAGGGCATTCTGGATGTGCGCTGTGTGGACATTCGCCCTTTCTCCGACCGTAAGCACAAGAACACGGACGATTATCCCTTTGGCGGCGGCGCTGGCATGGTCATGATGGCGCAGCCCATTATGGATGCGATGGACAGCGTCACCAATTCGTCACCCGATGGCTTTCATGGGCGCCGGATTTATCTCGGCCCGCGCGGCCGCACCCTGACCACGGCACTGGCCCGTGAGCTGGCGCAGGAAAAGGAGCTGGTGCTGCTCTGCGGCCACTACGAGGGTGTGGATCAGCGCGCGCTGGACAGCTGCATTGATGAGGAAATCAGCATCGGCGACTACATTCTGACCGGTGGCGAGCTGGGTGCGATGGTGCTGACGGACTGCGTGGCCCGCTTTATTCCGGGCGTGCTGGGTTCTGCCGACTCTCCGGAGGAGGAATCCTTCTCCGACGGCTTGCTGGAATACCCGCAGTACACGCGTCCCCGGGAGCTGCGCGGCATGGAAGTGCCGGAGGTGCTTTTGTCCGGCGACCACGCAAAAATCAAGGCATGGCGGCGTGTGGAATCCCTTCGCGCCACGAAAAAACATCGTCCCGACCTGCTTTCCTCTGCGCCCCTGACGGACAAGGAGAAGCGTTTGTTGGAGGAATTGTAATGTTTTTGAGAAAGCTGCTCGTCATCGTTCTACCGCTTGTTTTCTGCGGCCTGTGTGCCTTCTTCCTGCCGATTTTGGATACCTTCGGGCTGTGGTCGAAGGTATTGCAGGGACTGATTCTGGGCGCACTGCTGGCGCTGATGCTTCCGCTGTGCGGGGCAACGCGGCGCAAGGAGCCATTCGCATCCCTGCTGTTTGTGCCCATGGCGGTTATCTTTGGCATCGTCGTTTTCCAGCTGCTGACCAAGCGCGCTGGCGACGGCTTCATGCTGCTGATTGAATGCACCTTCTTGTCCTTCATGGCCGTTCAGGCGGTGCGGACAAAGCTATGATATTGGCGTCAGGTATGCCATTTGTGCGGACCTGGCGCTTTTTTGCTGCCACGCCAGCAACCACCATTGACAAGCGTCTTTTCGGTCAGTATAATAGAATTGATATTGCAGAACGCAAATTTTCCATACCGCAAGGAGGTTTCCCCATGCCGCCCAAGCCGAAATACACCCGCGCGGAAATTGTCTCCGCCGCCTTGTCCGTCGTGTCCGAAGCGGGTGTCGATGCCCTGACCGCCAAGTCTCTGGCCAAGGCACTGCACACCTCCACCACGCCGATTTTCACCGTTTTCACATCCATGCAGGAGGTCATTGACGCCACCAAAGAGGCCGCCATGGCCCGCTTTGAGGAATACGCACACACCACCGATACGGACACACCGCCCTTCAAGCAAACTGGCATGCAGATGCTCCGCTTTGCTCTTGAAGAGCCGCAGCTCTACCGCCTGATTTTCATGGCCGAGCATACCGGCAACGCCTCCTTTGATGATATTTACATGCATTTAGGCCCGGTGGCCGATGAGTCGTTGGACGCGATTCAGCGCACGTACAATCTATCCCTGACGGACGCTAAGACGCTGTTTGAACATACCTGGATTCACACCTTCGGCATCGGTGCGCTCTGTGCCACCGGCATGTGTCATTTCACGCAGGAGCAGATTTCCCTCATGCTCACGCAGGACTTCACGGCCATGATGACGTTGCTGAAAAGTCAAAGCGGAAAGTAATTATCATAAAACATAACAAAGGTGTTGCAGAAAATCGCTTCTGCAACACCTTTGCTATTTTCCTTACCTTGTCGGGAAATACATGCTTTCCGTCAGCGTGAAGGGCGTATCGTCCTGCACCTGCTGCCAGATGCGGGCCTTATCCTCACCCTCGGCCAGCACAGGATGGAAGTCATTGATGCCTTCCGCTGCGCTGCTGCTGGTCAGAATCGGATGCAGCTCCACCGTGCACCCCTGATAGCCGTTTTCGCCAAAGCGCAGCTTCACCTGCGCCACCATGGCATCAAAGGTCGTCATATCATGCGTGCCACCAAACATCAGGTTACCAAAGCTGTAGAAGACAACCGAGCCGCCGACGCTGGTCATGCCCTGCGTCACATGCGGATGGTTGCCGACAACGATATCCGCACCGGCCGCCACCGCACGGTAGGCCATTTCCTCCTGCAAGTCATTGTGCGCCGTCTTGTACTCCGTGCCCCAATGGCAGCTGTAGATGATGACCTCGCACCCCTGCTCCCGGAGGGAAAGAATGTCCCGCGCAATTACAAACTCGTCCTGCTTATAAGTCGTTTCGCGGCATCCGGCAAAGCCAATCTTGTGGCCATCCTGCTCCCAGACGTAGGTGTAGCCAAACCCGCTGAAGGGCATGCCCGCATCCGTCAGCGCCTGACGGGTCGCCTCCTGACCAGCCTTGCCGTAGTCGATGTAGTGATTATTGGCGATATTGACCTGCTCAATCGAGCCATCGAAGAGAATTTGCGTATACGACGGCAGGCCACGGAAGCGCCATTCCTTATTCTTGTTTTCACCAGCCGCCGTGTCCTTGAGGACGCATTCCAGATTGATGAACGTCATGTCATCCGTGCCGAACAGCTCCTGCAAGCCACTGAACGGATAGGCCATGCCGTTCTTTTTCAGATATGCCGGCAGGCTTTCGTCGCTCTTCCACCAGTACTCGCGCGTACCCAGCACTGCATCGCCGCCCAGCGTCAGCACCAGCTCCGTCTCGCCTTCCTGCAATTCGGGCGCCTGCTGCGGTTCATCCGGCGTGACCTTGATTTTGTCACTCACCGCCGCACCTTGCAGCACACGCGCATCCGGATCATCCAGAATGAACAGGCGCGTGTTATACGGCAAATGTGTCCACAGGTAATACACATTCACGCCACTTTCATCCACAGCACGCGGAATTCGCACGCAGCCATGCGACCCCTTCTGCCCAAGCAGCGGTTCCTGGTCGGAGAAGTCCTTCTTCGTATTCTTCGCCTTATACCCCAGCTGATGCAGCAGATTACCGCCATCATAGCGAATCGCGTACTGATAATGATAGCCGCTATCCTCAAAATCGGTGATGCGGTCCACCGTCACAAACGCGCCGGACGCCGTTTCACGAATCAGGCGATTCTTCCCTGCCAGGCCCGTTGAAATGGCGAACTGCGCAATGCACGTGCCCTGATAGTACACCTTCATCTGCTGCGTCTTCTTATCCACCAGCAGACCATATTCCTGATTCGGCGTGACAACCTTGAGCTTACTCAGCGGCACCCAGCCTTCGACATAGCCGCCGTCCTCATGCTCCCATGCGCCGATATACGCCCATTTGCCTTCAATCTTCATGACCTCCACGCCCTGGCTTTGGCCATGCAGTGTTCCCAATGATTTTCCCGATGTGGACGGCTTATCATACACCTTCTGATGATTCGTCTGGATGATATCCACCACCACGGACGGCTTCATCATCAGCTCCCAGATTTCCTCATCGCTCATATCCCACGTGGGCATGATACTGCCGGTCACCTTCACCGGCAGCTCCGGGCGCTTACCTTCGCAAATGGTGACTTCCACCTGACGCACATACGCCTTATTTTCCTTCGCGTAATAGCGCAGGATATACTTCCCTGCCGGAAGCTTCTTTTTATCAACGCGGCCATCCCACGTCCACTTGGTCACGCTCCCCAATCCCTTTGTGCGCGTACCGAGCAGCGTTTCCGGCGCATCCGCCGCATAGATTTCCATCACCATTGTACCCGTTCGCACGGGCTTGACTTCACAGAACCAATCGCTACTATCCAGATAGAGCGTTTCACTACTCCGCAGCGCAAACAGAAGCGCCTGTGCCGCCTTCACGACCTTCACGGACTGTTCGGTTGCGAATTCGCCGTTTTCCGTCTTCAGCGTCGCACGCAGGGTATATGTTCCCGTTTGGAGGCGTTCTTCATTTTCGCCTGCACCATCCCAATTGATAATTGTCGTTCCAGCCGACACCTCCTGCACCAATGTACGATAGGTGCCATAGGCATCGGTCAAGGTGATCGTCAATTGCCCCTGTTGAGGTGCTTTGACGGTGATTTGATTTTCGGCAAAGCTTTGGATATTACCACCCAAGGTGATTTGGAGGTCTTCTGCACAGGCGAAGGTAAAGCAGAAGAGTAGGGAGAGGAGAAGCGGTAATAGGTATCGTATCAGCATGTAAAATACTCCTTCCAGGATATTCTTTTCTATTATTCGAGATAAGGTATGAAATTTCCTTCTTAGGGAAGGAAAAGGAAGGAAAAAGGCAAAAAGTAGGCACACACGCAAAAGCCTTCCACGCGGAAATTGCCAGCATAGCGCGCCAACTAAATCGCGAAATGGGTGTCGAGAGGGCCAACGGCCCTTCGCAGGTGCAGGACAGCGTCCTGCTGGGGTCTGGGGTAAAACCCCAGAGGTGCAACAAGAAAAACGCACGCAATCCTCTCCACGAACCAGCAAAGCACGCGCTCGCAGAGCCGCGGAGACTAATT
>CAYXHF010000017.1:0-44859 GCA_964464815.1 uncultured Faecalibacterium sp. | reverse complement strand
AATTCGCGGTTGGTCGGCTTGCCTTTATCAGGGTCAACGGATTGGCCGAAAAAGCGTTCCAGTGTGGCGTAATTGCCTTGATTCCAGGTTGATTCCACGGCCGAACGCAGTCGGCGCTCCACGGCGGCGCTGCTGATGTGGTGGCGTGTGGCCATCAATGGGTAGAGGAAGTGCTGCAAGTCCTCCAAAAGCGGCGGGTGCAGCATCGTCAGCGTAATCATTTCCGGCAGAAACGCCCACGCGCGCAGGCGTGGAGCAATGTCCAGAGTCCCCAGCAACTGCGTGGCCAGTGGCAGATACGTTGTCAGGCTTTGCAGTGCCAGCTGTGGCAGACGCAGGGATGCTTTTGCGGCATCCAGCCATGGGAGCAATTCGTCCGCACGTGGCAAGTCGCCATCCACACCGCCCAGCAGATACGGCGGCACAAGCGGCGGCTGCGCCATCAGCGCCTGCGACAGCGCCGTACTGACCGGGCAGGGAAGGAGCAGCACGGCGCGAATCGGAAACTGCGTCAGGCAATGCACGGCCTGAGCGGCGTGAAGCGCGGTGTGGCAGGTGATGCGGTCGCTCACGTTCTCCAACGTGGCCTGGGAAAGCGAAAGGGTCAGTGAGCTTTCCGCAACGAGCAGGAAATGCATGATGCGAAGACCTCCTTGCAGGAATGAATGGAGGAATTCTGCATGGCGAAAAAAACTCCTGCGACGAAAAAGGAGAAGCTTTGTCGAAAGTAATACTAATTTTCGTCTAAAACATGTCACCGAGCATAGTGGATTTTTCTCTCTGGCAAAGCTGAGTGCAGCTTAGTAAAAAAACCGCCGCACACAAAGGCGTGTACAGCGGGAAGCATGCGTTATTCGGCTTGAATGCATTGTAGCTCACAGGCGATTTTGCCCTGTCCGTCCTTGCCGGAAATGGCGATGGTGTAATCGCCGTCCATCGGAATGGTCACGTGGAAGGTACTCAGGTCGGGATTCGTGCCCTCGTAAATCGGGGCTTGTGCATCCTTGCAGATGCGCAGGGCGAGCGTGCCGGATGTGCGCAGATAGCTCACGATGATGGTATCGCCACGGTGGAGTGAGTACGTTTCCTGCACGGTGGTATTGAGCGCCTCGGCGGTGACGGAAAAGCAGGACGGGTCAGCAACGGATTCGTAAATGGAGCTTTTCTCGGGCTTGGGCGCGAAGAGGAAGACGATGAGTGCAATGAACAGCAGGGCAGTCACGGCGCAGATGGGAAGGAGCAGGGGACGACGCTTCATTACTTTTATCCTCCGTATCAATTGGGTCAAAAGCACAAGCGGCTTTTCGTTCTTTATCATAGCACAAATGATATGAAAATACCAGAGGAAAGCGTCTTTTTGACTGGGAAAAACCCTGCACCTATGCAGAATTGCCCTGCTTTCTGACAACGGAAAACCCTTGACCCCTTTCCGATTACGTTGTATAATAAAGAATGGTGTATTGTCGTCATTCCATGACGCAGAAAGGAGGCTGAAGGGATGCTGGCGCAGGTGATTGTGGACATTGTTCACGAAAACGTGGCGCACACATTCTCCTACCGGATTCCGCAGGGCATGACGCTGACAGCGGGACAGCGTGTGGAAGTTCCCTTTGGCCGCATGCGGAAGGAAGGCGTTGTGCTGTCCCTGAGTGAAACGGCAGATGTGCCGCCGGAAAAGCTCAAGGACGTGATTCGTCCGCTGGAGGAATATGCCGCGATTCAGCCGTCCCTGCTATTGCTGGCACAGCAGATGGCCGAGGATGCACATTGTCCGCTGGCCGAGACGCTGCGCCTGATGCTGCCGGCCCAGATGCGCGGTGGGCGCATTCAGGTCAAGAAGCAGAAGATGGTGCAGGCATCTGTCAGTCAGGAGCAGATGACGGCGGCCTCACAGGCCGAAAAACGGTCGCCCAAACGGCGCTTGCTGCTTACGCTCCTGGCCGATGGCAAGGCGCGTCCGGTCGATGATTTGAAGCTGCTGGTGAAGGATCCACTGCCGGCCTTGCAGCAATTGGCAACGGCTGGTCTGGTGGTGCTGTCGGAGCGGGAGGTGCTTCGCCGCCCGGGCGGAGATGCGCAGGAAAAGCCTGCCCCAGACCCGGTGCTGACACCCGGCCAGCAGGAGGTGCTGACGGAAATGCTGCCCAGCCTCCGGCAGGGAAAAGGGCGGTATCTGCTCCACGGCGTGACGGGCAGCGGCAAGACCGAGGTCTTTATTCGTCTGGTTCGTCAGGCACTGATGGAAGGTAAGTCAGCCATGATTCTCGTGCCGGAAATTGCCCTGACGCCGCAGATGGTATCGTGGTTTCGGGCGCGGTTCGGCGCGGTGGCTGCGGTGCTTCATTCTCGGCTGAGTGCGGGCGAAAGATATGACGAATGGCGGCGCATCCGGCGCGGCGACGCGCGTGTGGTCATTGGCGCACGCTCGGCCGTGTTTGCGCCCTGTGGCGATTTGGGGCTGATTATTGTCGATGAGGAGCATGAGGCGACGTATCTGTCCGACCGCCATCCACGCTACGATGCGCGCGAGGTGGCACAGCGCCGATGCGACAATGAAGGCGCGACGCTGCTGCTTGCCTCGGCGACGCCCAGCATTCTGTCCTTTGCGCGGGCGCGGCGTGGCGATTATGTGCTGCTGGAAATGCCCGACCGTGTGGGCAATCGTCCCATGCCGCAGGTGACGGTGGTGGATATGCGCCAGGAGATGGATAGCGGCAACCGCAGCATCTTCTCCGGCCAATTGGTGATGGCACTCAAGCGCTGCATGGCGCGCGGCGAACAGGCGATGCTGCTGATGAACCGGCGCGGCTATCACAGCTTTGTCAGCTGCCGCAGCTGCGGGTATGTGGTCAAATGCCCCAACTGCGATGTGGCCATGACATACCACGTGACGGACAGTGGCGGCGACCATTCGCAGATGCATTGCCACTATTGCGGCTATGCCGCCGCGCCGCCGCAGACGTGTCCGCAGTGTGCAAGCAAGTATATCCGTTATTTTGGTGCGGGAACGCAGAAGGTGGCCGAGGAGCTGCAAAAGCTCTTCCCGGAAGAAAAAATCGTTCGCATGGACATTGACACGACCTCCGGCAAGGAAGGGCACGCCAAGCTCCTGGACGAATTCCGTTCCGGACGGGCGCATCTGCTGGTGGGTACGCAAATGATTGCCAAGGGGCTGGACTTTCCCAAGGTAACGGTAGTTGGCGTGATTGCGGCGGATATGACGCTGAATTTACCCGACTATCGCGCCAGAGAGCGCACCTTCCAGCTGCTGACACAGGTGGCAGGACGCGCCGGACGCGGCACATTGCCGGGTCAGGTGATTGTGCAGACCTACAAGCCGGAGGATGAAATTATCAAGGCCGCCGCCGCGCAGGATTATCGCACATTCTTTGAGATGGAGTTCCAGCGGCGCAGAACCTCGCTGTATCCGCCGTTCACGATTCTGGCGCGTCTGCTGGTGGAAAGCAGCGACCCCAGAAAGGCGTTTCAGGTGGCCACGGCCCTGCATGGGCGATGCGAAGCCCTGCTGGAGGAACATCCACTATGGAAAAAACGAACGCTGATGATGCGTTTGGATCAACCGGGTATCAAGCTGCTGCGCGGCAAAACGCGCTGGCATGTGATTTTTAAGCTCCTGGTCAATCCGGAGACGGAGCGACTGGCCGCGGCGCTCAGTGACATGGCGCGCGAAAAGCAGGATGGAGCGGAGGTCTGGTTTGAATATAACCCGACCACGATGATGTAATTGTGTGTGTAATAGTGAAGGAGTAAAAAACAATGGCGATTCGCAAGATTGTAACGCTGGGAGACGATTGCCTCCGTCAGGCATGCCGCAAGCAGGAGAAGTTTGACCTGCGCCTCAAGATTCTGCTCAAGGATATGGCAGACACGATGTACAAGGCAGAAGGCGTTGGCCTGGCCGCGCCGCAGGTAGGCATCCTGCGCCGTGTGGTGGTCATTGACGTGGGCGAAGGACTGGTGGAGCTGATTAACCCTGTGATTACCGCGCGGGATGGTCAGCAGTGCGGCCGTGAGGGCTGCCTGTCCCTGCCCGGCCGTCAGGGTGTGGTGACGCGCCCGAACAAGGTGACGGTGCAGTACCAGAACCGCGATGGCGAAGCGTGCGAAATGACGGTCGAGGGCTTCTTCGCCCGTGCGGTCTGCCATGAGCTGGATCATCTGGATGGCACGCTCTACATTGACGTGATGGATCGCGAGCTGACGCCGGAGGAAATCGAGGGACATATCCCGGAGGATGATAACGAGTGAGAATCGTAATGATGGGTACGCCGGACTTTGCCGTGCCGTCCCTGGCGGCACTGGTGGAGAATGGCTATGAGGTGGTGGGTGTTTTCACCCAGCCGGATCGCCCCAAGGGACGCGGAAAGAAGCTGGCGATGTCTCCGGTGAAGGAATATGCGCTGGAAAAGGGCATCCCGGTCTTCCAGCCGGAGAGAATCAGCCGCGATGGCTATGATGATTTGCTTGCCCTTGCGCCCGACCTGTGCGTAACGGCGGCGTTTGGGCAGATTCTCTCCCAGCGGATTTTGGATATTCCGCCCATGGGAACGGTGAATGTGCATGCCTCCCTCCTGCCGCGCCATCGTGGTTCGGCGCCGATTGCCTGGGCCATGCTACAGGGCGATAAGGTGGCAGGCGTGACGACCATGATGACCGCACGCGGCATCGACAATGGCGATATGCTGCTCAAGGCGGAAACGCCCATTGACCCGCAGGAAACGTGCGGCGAATTGACACAGCGGCTGAGCCACATGGGTGCACAGCTGCTGCTGGATACCCTGCGTGAGATGGAAAACGGCACGCTGCGCCGCATCCCGCAGGATGAAAGCCAGATGACCTACGACCCGAAGCTGGAAAAGGACATGGGCATCATTTGCTGGGATGAAACGGCGGAAAGCATCGTCCACCGCATCCATGCGCTCAATCCGTGGCCGGGCTGCACGACCTACACCCCTGTTGGCACGTGGAAGCTGCTGCGCGCCGAGGTGGTTGCGGGTGAAGGCAAGCCGGGCGAGGTGCTGGTGGCCGATGGCAAGAACGGACTGGTTGTGGCAGCCGGACAGGATGCGGTGCGCGTCCGTCAGCTGCAAGTACCGGGTGGAAAACCCATGAATGCAGGCGATTATTTGCGCGGCCATGCGATGGCCGTGGGGACTATGTTGAAAGAGGATAAGGAAAATGAGTGACGAGAATCGTTCTGGTCGTGGCACCGGTCGTTCTTTTGATGGTGAGAAGCGCTCCTACAATGGGGAAAAGCGCTCCTTTAATGGCGAGAAGCGTTCCTTCAACGGCGAAAAGCGCTCCTACAACGGTGAGAAGCGTTCCTTCAATGGCGAAAAGCGCTCGTTCAGTGGTGAGAAGCGCTCCTACAATGGCGAAAAGCGCTCCTTTAACGGCGAGAAGCGCTCCTTCGGTGGGGAAAAGCGTCCGTTTGATGGTGAGAAGCGTTCTTTCAGTGGGGAAAAGCGCTCGTTTGGGGATAAAAAGCCGTCCTTTGGTGGAGAGAAACGCGCATTTGGGGACAAAAAGCCGTCTTTTAACGGCGAAAAGCGTCCCTTCGGTGGAAATAAGCCTTCTTTTGACGGCGAAAAGCGCTCTTTCAGTGGGGATCGCCCTGCGTATGGCGAAAAACGCCCGGCGAAAACTGGTTTTAGTGGGGAAAAACGTTCTTTTGGCGATAGAAAGCCGTCTTTTGGTGGGGATAAGCGTCCGTATGGCGACAGAAAGCCCTCTTTTGGTGGAAAGGACGGTTTCCGCAAGCCGGCCTATCCGGCACGTCCCGCAGCACCCAAGGTGGAGGGCAGCGATGGCTTGCCGGCACGCCGTCTGGCGCTGGAGGTCATTCGTGCGGTGACGGAAAACGACGCGTATGCGTCCCTGGTGCTGGATGAGAAGCTGAACAAGTGCGGTCTGCCGCTGGTGGATCGTCGCCTGGCGTCCCGTCTGGTGTATGACACGCTGGAACACCTGATGACGCTGGACTGGGCGCTGAATTCCCTGATGGCCAAGCCGGATACGGATATCAAGCTGCGCAATGTGCTGCGTCTGGGTGCATGCCAGATTCTGCTGGAGGACCGCATTCCGGAAAGCGCGGCGTGCAACACGTCGGTGGCGCTGTGCAAGGAGCTGGGCATGGAAGGCCTGGCAGGCGTGTGCAACGGCATCCTGCGCAACCTGGTGCGCCAGAAGGATGAAATCGTCTATCCGAATTTCGATGAAGAGCCGGTGAAGGCGCTGTCGATTCGCTACAGCGTGCCGGAATGGCTGGTGGAACGCCTGATGGCTGACTGGGGTGAGGATGCGGAGCGCCTGATGGGCTATCATCAGCCCAACGCGGCCATTACCGTGCGTCCCAACATGCTGCGCATGAGCGACGAGGCGTTCGAGGAATTCCTGCGCGGCAAGGTGTGGGAGCATGACAAGGGCACGGTGCCGCACAGCTGGCACATCCGCAACATGGCGGAAATTGCCCATGACGCGGGCTTTGTTGGCGGCAAGTTCTCCATCCAGAGCGAAAGCAGCATGATGGTGTGCATGGCAGCCGCGCCCAAGAATGGCATGCAGATTCTCGATGCCTGCGCCGCACCGGGTGGCAAGAGCTGCCTGATGGCCGAAATGATGCAGGGCACAGGTCGCGTGCAGGCGTGGGAGCTGCACCCGCATCGTGCGGACTTGATTCGCGCGCAGGTGGAGCGTCTGGGTCTGGAAAATGTGCGCCCGATGGCGCGTGATGCCCTGAAGAACCGTCCGGAGCTGGAAAACACGATGGATATCGTGCTGCTGGACGCGCCCTGCTCGGGTCTTGGCGTGATGAGCGAAAAGCCGGATGTGAAGTATCGCGTGACGCAGGAAAGCGTCAATGAGCTGGTGGCCCTACAGCGCCAGCTGCTCGATGCGGTCTGCCCCTATGTCAAGAAGGGTGGCACGCTGGTGTATTCGACCTGTTCTGTCCTCAAGGATGAAAACGTGCGCCAGGCGGAGCAGTTCCTGAGCCGTCATCCGGAGTTCGAGCTGCTGCCGCTGCCCGAAACGATTCCGGAAAAGTACCGTCAGTATGAGGAGACGGGCTTGCAGCTGCTGCCGCAGCGTGACGGCGTGGAAGGCTTCTATCTGTGCCGTATGCGGAGGAAGCGCGTATGACGGAGCTGACGGGAATGACGCCGCTGGAAATCAGCCAGTGGTGCAAGGAACAGGGAATGCCCGCCTTCCGCGGCAAGCAAATTTTCCGCTGGATGCATCAGGGTGCGGATTTTGACGCAATGACGAATCTGCCTGTCTCCCTGCGCCAGCAGCTGAAGGAAACGGCGATTGCTCAGCCCGTCACCATCATCGAGGAGCGCAAGAGCCAGCTGGATGACACGGTTAAATTCCTCTTCGGGCTACGCGATGGCAACTGCGTGGAGGGCGTGCTGATGCACTACCACCACGGCTACACCCTGTGCATTTCCACACAGGTTGGTTGCCGCATGGGCTGCAAATTCTGCGCCAGCACGCTGGAAGGGTGTGTTCGCTCCCTGACGGCAGGTGAAATGCTGGGCGAGGTGTTTGCCGCCAACCGCTATCTGGCCGGAAAGGATCGCGTGCATAACATCGTCCTGATGGGCAGTGGCGAGCCGTTTGACAATTACGACAATGTGTGCCGCTTCCTGCGCCTGCTGCGCGAGGAGGACGGCGTGAATATCGGTCTGCGCAATGTCAGCTTGTCCACGTGCGGTCTGGTGCCGAAAATGTACCAGTTCGCCGAGGAAAACCTGCCGGTGACACTGTCTGTCTCCCTGCACGCGCCCAATGACGAGATTCGCCGCCGCACGATGCCGATTGCCAACGCCTATCCCATGGACGAATTGCTGGCGGCATGCCGCAATTATATCGAAAAAACGGGCCGCCGCGTGATTTTTGAATACGCGCTGGTGGGTCATGTGAACTGCGAGGAAAAGCACGCCGAGGAGCTGGCATCGCGTCTGCGTGGCATGCAGTGCCACGTGAACCTGATTCCGCTCAATGCGGTGGAGGAGCGCGATTTGCAGGGCGTCAACGAGGCAACCGTGCAGCGCTTCCTGCGCAAATTGGAGGAAAAGCATATTTCCGCCACGCGCCGCCGTGAAATGGGTGACGATATTGAGGGCGCGTGTGGTCAGCTGCGCCGAAAAACGCTCCAGCAGTCACAGGAGGGAGAAAACGCATGAGCCGAAAAGTTCGCTTCAGCAAGGAAGGACAAAGCTCGCTCATAGATTTTCTGGCGCACCGGAGCGCCGAACCGCAGATGCCCATGCCTGTGGCCGAGGAAATGCCCAAGGCGCTTGTCTGTGCCTCCCGCACGGATGTGGGCAAGGTGCGCAAGAACAATCAGGATTCTCTGGTGATTTGGGAAAAGGGTCGTTTGTTTGGCGTGGCGGATGGCATGGGCGGCCACAAGGGTGGCGAAATTGCCTCCGCTGGCGCGCGTGATGCCCTGCTGGAGGCATTGGAAGACCAGCAGCCGTCCGTGGCGGTGCTGCGTGCGGCCATTGAAGAGGCGAATTTGCAGCTCTATCATCAGCAGGAGAAGGATGAATCGCTCACAGGCATGGGCACGACGCTCTCCGTTATCTGGATGAACGATACGTTTGCCTACATCGGCCATGTGGGTGATAGCCGTGTGTACCTTTTGCGCAATGGCGAATTGACCCAGAAGACCTTCGACCATTCCCTGGTGGAGGAGATGGTGCGTGCGGGCATGATTAGCGAGGAAGAAGCGCAGAATCACCCGATGAAGAACATCATCACCCGCGCCGTGGGTACGGATGAAGAGGTGCTGGTGGACGTGACGGTGGAGGAACGCAAGCAGGGCGACATCTGGCTGATTTGCTCCGATGGCCTGCATGGCATGGTGAGCAACAAGCAGCTGAGTGATACCCTGCGCCTGCATGCGCCGGAAAAGGCGGCAGATTTGCTGCTGCAAGCCGCGCTGGATGCTGGTGGCCGCGACAATGTGACGCTGGCAATCGTCTATGATGGGGAGGAAAGGGCATGAATGGATTCATTCAGCCCGGACGCATCCTCGCAGGGCGCTATCGAATCGAGCAGGAAATTGGCGTCGGCGGCATGGCTGTGGTGTACCGCGCAACGGATTTGAACACAAGCCATTTCGTCGCCGTCAAGGTCTTAAAGCCCGAATATAACCGCGATGCAGAATACGTCGCCCGTTTTCAGCGGGAGGCCGAGGCTGCATCCAAAATGACGCATCACAACATTGTCAATTTGCTGGATGTGGGCATGGATGAGAACGGCAACCGCTATCTCATCATGGAATATGTCGAGGGTCAGACGCTCAAGGAGGTCATTCAGGAGAAGGGCCGCCTGACGGAAGGCAGCGCGGTGCAGATTACCATCCGCATCCTATCGGCACTCCAGCATGCACACAACAACGGCATCATTCATCGTGACATCAAGCCGCAGAATATCCTGATGCAGTCCGACGGTCACGTGAAGGTGTCTGACTTCGGTATTGCCCGTATTGCCGACCGCAACACGCTCTCCAAGGGCGATTCGGTGATGGGTACGGTGCATTATTTCAGCCCTGAGCAGGCATCGGGCAAGCCGGCTGATGTGACCAGCGATCTCTACAGCGTCGGTGTGACGCTCTACGAAATGCTGACCGGGCATGTGCCCTTTGACGGCCCGAACGCGGTGTCGGTGGCCATGCAGCATCTGCGCAGTGAGCCGCCGGCCATCCAGCAGTTTGCGCCCGAGGTCTCTCAGGCGGTATGCCATGTGTGCATGAAGGCGCTGGACAAGAATCCTGCGTACCGCTATCAGTCGGCATACGAAATGGCACGTGACTTGAAGCTGGCCATCAACGGTCAGGTGGCGCAGCTGGAACCGCGCATTATCGCGGGAGATTCCAGCGTCGCACCGGCCATGACAGGTATGCCGCGCCGTCAGCCCAGCGGCCGCATGGTGCGCAAAAAGCACACCGGCGCATGGTGGCTGATTACCGTGGTGGTGGCGCTGGTGGTTTGCTACGGTCTGTTTGTGGGCACGATGGCCATCTACGAAAGCGTGGTCAACAGCGCAGTGGTGGATGATTACATCGGCCTGGATGCATCGGTGGCACAGCGGCAAATCACGCGTGCTGGACTGAGAACCGAAATCATGGAAATCAATCACCCGACCATCAAGTCTGGTGAGGTCATCCTGCAAGCACCGCAGGAAGGCACGACCATGCGCAAAAACGATGTGGTCGTCCTGACGGTATCCAAAGGACCGTCCACGCAGACCGTGCCGAAGCTGGTCGATCTGCTGGTGGAGGATGCGCTGACGACGCTATCGCCCTACGGTTTGACCTTGCAGGTGGTGGAGAAGGTGGTCAGCCCGACCGTACCGGTGGGACGCATCATCAGCCAGACGCCCGAAGCGGGCAGTGTGTGCATGGCCAATGACGTGGTGAACGTCGTCGTCTCCGGCGGCATGGCCAATGTGCCCAGTTGCTTTGGCAAGACGCTGTCCGAGGCGCAGATTCTGCTCTCCGCAGCGGGCTTGAGCGCGAATCCGACCGTTGTGTATATGGAAACGGACAACCCTGACATGCATGGCAAGGTTGCCCAGCAGCTGCCCTCCGCTGGCTCGGAGGCGGTGCTGGATGTGCAGGTATCCCTGACCATTTGCCGCATGACCTCCATGATGGCACGGGCGCGGGTGCAGCTGGTGCTGCCCCAGACGGACGGCATGACCAAGGTGCGTGTGACGCTGGTGGATGGTGGCGTGGAATGTAATGCCTACGAGGGCAACTATCCTGCCAATGCCAGCCGCGAGCCGGAGGTAGAACTCAGTGGCACGACGGCAGGCACCTACACCTACCGCGTGTATCTGAATGACGAATTTGCCTATCAACAGCAGGTGGAACTGGAATGAAGGACCAAATGATGCTCTGCGGAGACGAAAACGATTGCAAGCAGGGGGTGCTGGTGCGCTTCTTCGGCGGCTTTTACATCGCGGCCGATGAGGACGGCACGGAGTACACCCTGCGCTGCCCGAAAAAATTCCGGCATATGAAGCTATCGCCCCTGGTGGGCGACTTTGTCCGCTTTCATCCCGGTCAGGGCGAGGAGGAAGGCTGGTTGGAGGAAATCCTGCCGCGCAAGACGGAGTGCATCCGGCCGCCCGTGGCGAATGTGACGCTGCTGCTGGCCGTTATCTGTCCGTCGCCCGAACCGGATTTGCTGCTGGTGGATCGTCTGCTGGCGCGGGCGAAAAAGCAGGGAATGAAGACGGCACTCATCGTGGGTAAATGCGACCTGGATGGCGGTGCGCTCTATGCAAAAATGCAGGAGGAGTACCGTGAGGCACGCTGTCCTGTTTTCTGCGTCAGTGCGCGGGAAAAGCAGGGCTTGGAGGCGCTGCGAGACTTCATGCGCGGTGAGGACTGCTGCTGTCTGGCGGGTCAAAGCGGTGTGGGCAAGTCCACGCTGCTCAATGCGCTGCTGGGCTTACAGCTGGAAACGGGCGAAATCAGCCAGAAAATCCAGCGCGGCAAGAACACCACGCGCTATGCCCAGCTGCTCATTTCAGACGGCATCCGCGTGCTGGATACGGCCGGCTTCAGCCTGCTGGAAACGGAAAAGGGCATGGAGCCGGAGCAATTGCAGGAGCTGTATCCGGAATTTGAACCATACAGTGGCCTGTGTCGCTTCCAGCCGTGCCTGCATGACCGCGAACCGGGCTGTGCCGTAACACAGGCGGTGCAGGAAGGTCAGGTCAACGCCCAGCGTGTGGAGCGCTACCGGGCGCTGCTGGCAGATGTCCGGCTGGCGTGGAAGAACAGATACCAATAACACCAGGGGAGCATCCGGGGAATGTGACGATTTTCTGCAAAGAAAATTTGCATAATTCCCCGATTTAGACTATAATGGAATTGGGAAGTCATGTTTTCAGGGAGCAAGGTGTAGCGGCATCGAACCGGAAGATATTTCGTACCTGACGGAAGGCTGCACCCCAATCGCAAAAGAGGATGCCTTGAACGAAATACAACAACACCGACTGAACCGGGAGGCAGACCATGATAGTATCCCCTTCGATTCTTGCGGCCGACGTGCTGAATTTGGAATCTGGTGTGCGGAAGATGGTTTCCGCAGGGGCAGACTGGATTCATGTGGACGTGATGGACGGCCATTTTGTGCCGAACATGGGCTTTGGCATGAGCGTGGTGCGGACGCTGCACCAGCGCTTTTCCATTCCGCTGGATGTGCATCTGATGATTTCCCAGCCGGAAAAGTATGTGGATGAATTCTGCCGTGCCGGAGCATACTCCCTGACGATTCATGCCGAGGTGCCGACGGACAAGCGGGCGCTGCTGCAAAAAATCCATGCGATGGGTGTGCGCACGGGTCTGGCGCTCAAGCCGGGCACGAGCGTGGAGAGCGTGCGCGATTTGCTGCCCGAGTGCGACATGGTGTTGCTCATGGCGGTCGAGCCGGGCTTTGGCGGCCAGAAGTTCAATCCGGTGGTGCTGGACAAGCTGCGTCTGCTGCGCGGCATGGGCTATCAGGGCCTGACCGAGACAGACGGCGGTGTGACGATGCAGAATCTGCCGATGCTGGCCTCATGCGGGCTGGATGTGGCGGTGATGGGCACGGCCATGTTCCGCAGCCAGAATCCGGCGGCGGATATTATGCGCATTCATACCCTTGGACGATAAACAATCCACAAACAGGCGCATGATGGGAAAAAATTGTGGATAACCTTTTTGCAGGAGGTGTTCCTGCGATGAAAAAGCAAGCCCAAGGGCTCCCAAAGGAGGAGCAAAAGCCCATCGTCCTATTTGACAAAGCCAGAATCAAACGCCGCATGTCCCGGTCGCATCCGGTTTCCTGATGATGACGGCGTAGGAGGAAAGAACCATGGTACCGGAGATTCCGCCGCTGCTGCAAGAGCGGCTTGAAGCACAATATGGCAAGGAGACGGCGGCGCGGATTCAAGCGGGCTTTGTCAGCAAGCGCACGACCTTCCGCGTTAATCCCCTGCGGGCAAAGCGCGAGGACGTCCTGCAACAGCTGGCACAGGCGCAAATTGCCTATGAAACGATTGCCTGGTATGACGATGCGCTGCTCCTGCCGCAAGCGGATGAGGAAGCATTGCGGGCGCTACCGTGCTATGAAACAGGCGGCATCTACATGCAGTCGCTGTCCTCGATGCTGCCAGCGCTGGTGCTTGCGCCCAAGGCGGGTGAATCCGTGCTGGATATGGCGGCCGCGCCCGGTGGCAAGACGACCCAGATGGCGGCGCTGTCCGGCGGTCAGGCGCTGATTACTGCGTGCGAAAAGAATGCCGTGCGTGCCGACCGACTGCAATTCAACCTGAATCGGCAGGGTGCAGGCCGCGTGAGCGTGCTGCGGCAGGATGCGCGGCTATTGGATAGCCTGTTCAAGTTCGATCGCATTTTGCTGGATGCGCCCTGCTCAGGCAGTGGCACGATTCTGCTGGAGGAAGGACAGCCGCAGCGCCGCATGACGGCCGACTGGCTGCAAAAGACCGCCAAGACGCAGAAGACGATGCTGCTCAAAGCCTTGTCGCTTTTATCGAAGGGTCACGAGATGGTCTACTCGACCTGCTCCGTGCTGGCAATGGAAAACGAGGACGTGGTGCAAAGCGCCGTCAGCGCCGGACTGTGCGACGTCGTGCCGATTGACCATCCGTTTGTTGCGGATGTGCCATGCCTGCCGGTCAAGCTTCCCGGAACGATTTGTGTTTGCCCGGATGAACGCTTTGAAGGCTTCTTTGTGGCGAAATTGAAGAGAAAATAGCCCATAAAAAAGTGCTGTGTGAAAAAATCACGCAGCACTTTTTTGTTATACACCAAAGCACCCGGCGGCACAAACGCACCGTCGGGTGAAAATTACAGCTGGTTCACAAAGTCCACCGGGTCAATGAAGGCAAAGCGAACGCCATGCAGCGCGGTGCGGGAAAAATCGATGGTCTTGCAGATGGTGTCCTGCTTTTTGGCAATCACAATCACATGATTGATGGGCAGTGTCGCGAACAGGTCACGCGCAATGCGCAGGGACAGCCCGCACAGGTAGTGCTCACCGTCGTTTTCCAGCAGGTCGTCGCGCACACAGAAAACGGCTTCAACCACATCGCTGCTGCGCGTGGTGACGCTCAGCGATTGGGTGTAGGCGGTCAGGTCGGCCATGGGATTGACGGCCTTCAGGACTTGCAGGTATACATCCGTATCTCCGGCCAGCACCTGATTGGCCCATTGGCGGTAGCGTGTCCACTTTTCCTGCGTGGTGAAGGCATCCGTCGGCGTGGCGGAGGAAAGCACCTCTGTCCAGTCAATCGGCTCATCGGCGACGCTCCACAGGTTCGTGAAGGGCAGGGAAACCGGTTGGAATGCGGCAGGCGCGTCGCTGGGCGTTTCCTCTGTCGGCAGGGACGCCGCCTTGCTGGGCGAAGCGTTGGGTGTGTCGCTCGGTGTGCTTTCGGGCAGGCTCTCCCAAAGATCCTGCGCAATATCGGCCAGACCGTCCAGCAACGATCCGGTGCGGCGGCGCGTAGGCTGTGTACTCATTCGTTTTCCTCCTTTGGGCAGGTGGTGCAATGAATGCACGGCGGCTGTGCGGTCGGTTCAAAGGCATCAATGGTGATGGTGGCATGCGAAATGACGCCACTGTCAAACAGATAGCGCGAAAGCGGGTTAATCAGCAGCGCTTCCACCTGATTGCCGATGCCGCGACCGCCGTTGGTCAAATCATGCAGGGCAGCATCAGCCAGCTGCGCGTAGCTGCCTTCAGGAATGACAAGCGTCAAATCCTTTTCCTCCTGCAAGCGGCGAATCAGCTTATCGACCTGTGCGCGCAGAATCGCCTGTCCGGCCTCTGGACGAATGAAGTCGAAGATGACGATGTTTTCGCCAATGCGGTTCAGAATTTCCGGACGGCCAAGCTCCAATTTGAAATAATCGCCGATGGCGTTGCGCAGGCGTGTCGTGACCTCCTCATAGGGCATGTCGTAGGAGACGTTTTGCTGGCGCTGACCAAATTCATCCTCGACATACATGCCCAGGTTGCTGGTGAAGATGATGATGCATTCGGAGAAGTAGACGGTGTGTCCCTGACCATCGGTAAGGCGGCCATCCTCCAGAATTTGCAGGAACTTATCGAAAATCGACGGATGTGCCTTTTCGATTTCGTCAAACAGCAGGATGCAGAAGGGATTCTTCTTGACAGCGTTTGTCAGCTGACCACCGGCCTCATAGCCGACATAGCCGGGCGGTGCGCCCAGCAGCTTTTGGTCGGAGTGGCTTTGGCCGTATTCGCTCATGTCAAAGCGGATGCAGGTGGATTCGTCACCGAAGATTTTCTCGGCCAGTGCCTTGGCTGTTTCGGTTTTGCCTGTACCCGTTGGCCCGGCGAAGAAGAGGACGCCCTTAGGCTTGCCCGTGCCGGAGGAATTCGCGCCATTCAGCCCGGTAACGGCACGCTTGATGACATCCAGCGAACGCTCCAAGGCAACGTCCTGTCCCTTGATGCGCTTCTGGAAATCAGCTTTGGCTGTTTTCAGGCTCTCCATGGATAATTTTGCCCACGGGTTTTCGTGAATGCCATATTTGTACAAATCCACGATGCTGCACAGGTCGCGCATGGGCGTGCATTGCTGGCGCGACAAGCGACGCAGTGCATCCAGCTCCGTGAAGGTCATGCCTTCCGTCAGGCCGACCAGCTTTTCGCGCAGCTTGCGCAAATCCTCCGGATGCTGCTGATAGTAGGGCATATCCGTGCGGTAGATGGCGGCATCAAAGAAGGACGGCCACGCGTTGCCGCTGAAAAAGCGCATGCGCTCCTCACGGTCGGGCGCCTCCAGGGTGATGGACTGGCAAACCGGGTTGTTCAGATAGAACCACGCCGGCAGGTCATTGAGCTTGGAGACGAGCAGAATCAGCAGGTTCGGGCGCTTGCCCTGCGGCGTGCGCGTGGTTGCGCCGGAAAGGGCCGATTGCATCAGCAGGTTAAAGCTGTTGACCTCCTGCATGTCCAAGCGCTCCGGCGAAACGATATAACGGCTGGTCATTTCCAGAATGATGGCCGTCGCGTGCTGGGATTGCATCATGGCGCGGCGGATGATGTTGGGCGCGGTGTCGGCCGTGTTGCCCTTGAATTCCGCCGGAATGACGCCGTTTTCCACTGTGCAGCCGTTCGTCTGTGCAAAGGCGGTCAGCTGGGACGGTGCATCAGGGTTCATGAAGCCAACCAGATTGGAATAGAACACAACCTGCTCATATCCGGCATCTTGCAGGTCGTGATATAAAAAGCTGGACAGGGGCAGCAGGGTATCCTCTTCAATCGTGCCCGAAACAGGGCAGCGAACCTGATCGAGCACACAGCCTTCCAGAATCAGCATCGGCTTGATGCTGCGGAATAGCTCCCATTCCCGGTACCAGCGTGGAATCAACGTCTCCATGGGCGATAGCCTCCTTTGTGCATGGAATATATACAGTATAGCACAGTTTCCCTTTGCTGTCATGAAAAATGCATGAGAAATGCGAACGTCAGCCCCTTGCGGAAAACTAAATCTATGATACAATATAATATGAAGGAAAAAATACCTCCAAGGAGAAAAGCTATGCGAATTCTGGTCATTACCGGCAGTCCGAAGGGTGCAAACAGCATCACCCTGCAAACGGCCGAGTATCTGCGCCTGCGCTTCCCCAAGCACGACTGGCAGGTGTTGCATGCGGGCGCGCGCATCAAGGCGCTGGAAAAGGACTTCACCAAGGTGCAGGAGGAAATCGAAAAGGCGGAGCTGCTTCTGTTTGCCTACCCGGTGTATACCTTCCTTGCGCCCAGCCAGCTGCACCGCTTTGTGGAGCTGATGAAGGCGCATCACGTTCAGGTGCAGGGGAAGGTTGCCACGCAGATAACGACCTCCAAGCACTTCTACGACGTGACGGCGCATCGGTATGTGATGGAAAACTGTCAGGACATGGGCATGCACTTTGTGCGCGGCCTGTCGGCAGATATGGACGACCTGACGACGAAAAAGGGGCAGCAGGAGGCTGATGCCTTCTTCTGCTATTTGATGCACTGCATCCAGCATCAATGCTTTGAGCCTGCGCTGCCGCCCCAGCCTGCGCCGCGCCACATGCCGGTGACGAAGGCGAATGATGCCCCAAAGGGCGAAGGCAAGGTCGTGATTGTGACCGACCAGCGCGATGAGGACACGCAGCTGGAAAGCATGATTGCACGCTTCCGGGCGGTGCTGCCGCGCAAGAGCGAGGTGGTCAATATCCGGAAGTATCCGTTCCGAGGTGGCTGCCTTGGGTGCTTCCACTGCGCGATGGATGGCACGTGCGTCTATCAGGATGGCTTTGACACCTTCCTGCGGGAGCAGATTCAGACTGCGGATGCCATTGTGTTTGCCTTCACCATCAGCGATCACTCCATGGGCGCGGCAATGAAGCAATACGACGACCGCCAGTTCTGCAACGGCCACCGCACGGTCACGATGGGCATGCCCATGGGTTACCTCGTCAGCGGCTCGTATGCGGCGGAAGGCAATTTGCGCATGGTCATTGAGGGACGCGCCGAGGTTGGCGGCAACTTCCTGTGCGGTGTGGCCACGGATGAGCAAAATCCGGACGGCGCCATTGACCAATTGGCGAATACGATTGAATATGCAATCGGCCACCACTACACGCAACCGGCGAATTTCCTGGGTGTGGGCGGCATGAAGATTTTCCGCGACCTGATTTATGTCATGCGTGGCATGATGAAGGCTGACCACCGCTTCTACAAGGCACACGGCCAGTATGATTTCCCGCAAAAGCAGAAGGGACGCATCATGCTGATGTATCTGGTCGGCTGGATGCTGGGCAGCAAAAAGCTACAGAAAAAGATGGGCAGCAAGATGACGGAAGGCATGCTGATGCCCTACAAAAAGCTGATGGCGGAAGTGAAGCCCTGGACGGATGGGGAAGAAACATTCGGAAATTGACGGAAAATACATTTTGCTTGGGCTTTCTTCTGTTTTTTGCTTGACAAGGACAAATAGGTGTTGCATAATAAGATGTAATGCCGAAAACGCGGTTATGTGCTTGACACGCCGCTTTAAGGGAGGATACTATTCATGGTTCGTACCATCGTAGGCGCTAACTGGGGCGATGAAGGCAAGGGCAAGGTTACTGACCTGCTGGCCGAGGAAAGCGATGTCGTCGTCCGTTTCCAGGGCGGCGCGAATGCGGGACATACCATCATCAACGAGTACGGAAAGTTTGCGCTGCATCTGCTGCCGTCGGGCGTTTTCCACCAGAACGTGGTCAACGTCATCGGCCCAGGTGTGGCCCTGAATATCGAAGCATTGCTGTCGGAGCTGGAATCCATCACCTCGCGTGGTGTGCCGATGCCCAAGCTCCTGATTTCCGACCGCTGCCAGGTCATGATGCCTTATCACATCGACTTTGACAAGCTGGAGGAAGAGCGTCTGGGCAAGAGCGCGTTCGGCTCGACCAAGAGCGGCATTGCGCCCTTCTATTCTGACAAGTTTGCCAAGGTGGGCATTCAGGTCTGCCAGCTCTATGATGAGCAGCTGCTGCGTCAGCGTCTGGAAATGGCGCTGGTGAAGAAGAATGTGCTGCTGGAGCATCTGTATCACCAGCCGCCGATTGATGTGGACGCGCTGATGGCGCACCTCAAGGTGCTGGCGGAGAAGATTCGCCCCATGGTTTGCGACACGACCTATTTCCTGCATCAGGCGAATCAGGAAGGCAAGACCATCCTGCTGGAGGGTCAGCTGGGTTCCCTGCGTGATCCGGATCATGGCATTTATCCCTACACCACGTCTTCCTCGCCCCTGGCGGGCTATGGCTGCGTGGGTGCGGGCGTTTCTCCGCGCGACATGACCGATATTGTTTGCGTGACGAAGGCGTATTCCTCCTGCGTGGGTGCGGGCGCGTTTGTCAGCAAGCTGGAAGGTCCGGAGGGTGACGAGCTGCGCCGCCGTGGTGGTGACGCGGGCGAGTTTGGCGCGACGACGGGTCGCGCACGCGATGTGGGTTGGTTTGACGCAGTGGCAACGCGCTATGGCGTGCTGGTGCAGGGCGCAACCCAGGTCGTGCTGACGAATCTGGACGTGCTGGGCTATCTGGACGAGATTCCGGTTTGCACCGCCTACGAGGTGGATGGCAAGCAGATTACGGAATTCCCCGCGACGCCGACTCTGAGCCGTTGCAAGCCGGTGTATACCGTGCTGCCGGGCTGGAAGTGCGACATTCGCGGCGCGAAGAGCTACGACGAGCTGCCGGAGAACTGCCGGAAGTACGTGGAGTTCATCGAGAAGGAATGCGGCGCACCGGTGAAGATGGTTTCCATCGGCCCGAAGCGTCACGAGATTCTGTATCGTTAACCCAAAAAAAGGGCAGAGAGTATCTCCCTGCCCTTTTTCAGACAAATTTACTTTAGTACGCTAACGAGAAAAACAATTGTGTACAGGGGGCGGCATCATGATCGCAATCATCGACTATGGGATGGGCAATCTGCGCAGTGTTCAGAAGGCGCTGGAATACCTGGGTCATCCGGCGCTGATTACGCATGAGGCGACGGAAATCGCTGCGGCAAGCCATGTGATTCTGCCGGGTGTGGGCGCGTTTGCCGATGCAATGGCGGCCCTGCATCAAACGGAGCTGGACAAGGTGCTGCTGGCGGCCGCGAAGGACGGAAAGCCTGTCCTGGGCATTTGCCTGGGGATGCAGATGCTCTTTGAGCACAGCGAGGAGAACGGCTTGCATGATGGCCTGGGGCTTCTGCCGGGTACGGTGAAGCGACTGGATGCACCCGGCCTGAAAATTCCCCACATGGGCTGGAACACGCTGGAAACGCGAGACAGCGTGCTGTTTGATAAGGGCGAAAACCCTTGCGTCTACTTTGTACACAGCTACTGCATGCCGGATGTATCGCCGGAATGGACGAGTGCAACGTGCGTTTACGGCCAGACCTTCACCGCGGCGGTGCAGAAGGGAAGTGTGATGGCCACGCAGTTCCATCCGGAGAAATCGGGTGCGGCGGGTCTGAAAATGCTGCGGCGCTTTGCCGAATGGAAGGGAGAAGGAACATGCTAAGCAAGCGAATCATTCCCTGTCTGGACATTCGTGATGGCCGTGTGGTCAAAGGCGTGAATTTCGTGGACATCCGCGATGCGGGCGACCCGGTGGAGGCGGCCATCCGCTACAACGAAGCGGGCGCTGACGAATTGGTGCTGCTGGACATCAACGCCTCGCACGAAAAGCGTGGGACGATGCTGGATGTGGTGTCGCGCGTGGCAGAGCAGGTGTTCATTCCCTTTACCGTGGGTGGCGGCATCAGCAGCGTGGAGCAAATTCGCGATTTGCTGCGCTTGGGTGCAGACAAGGTGAGCATCAATTCGCCCGCTGTGCGCAATCCTGCCCTGATTGAGGAAAGCGCCCTGCGTTTTGGCAGCCAGTGCATTGTGCTGGCCATGGACGTCAAGCGCCGCGAAAACGGCACTGGCTGGGAGGTCTATGTGCGCGGTGGCCGCGAAAACACAGGGCTGGATGCGCTGGAATGGGCGGCAGAGGGTGTGCGCCGTGGCGCGGGCGAAATCCTGCTGACGAGCATGGACTGTGACGGCGTGGGCGACGGCTTTGCGCTGGATGTGACCAAGGCGGTGGCCGATGCCGTGGGCGTGCCGGTCATTGCCAGTGGCGGTGCAGGTAAATTGGAGCATTTCCGGGATGTGCTGACCGTAGGCGGTGCGGATGCGGCGCTGGCGGCCACGCTATTCCACTTCGGACTGATGAAAATCAGCGATTTGAAGGACTATCTGGCGCGGGAAAATGTGCCGGTCAGGAGGTTGCAGGATGGCGTATGAAAGTGAACTGGCGCTGCGGCTGATTCCCTATACGGCCGGTGAACAGCCCAAGGACAGGAAATTTATCAAGCTGAACACGAATGAGAATCCGTATCCGCCGTCGCCAGCAGTATTTGCGGCCCTGCGTGACTTTGATGCGGAAACCCTGCGCCTTTATCCTGATATGGAGGCAACAGCGCTTTGCCAGGCCATTGCGCAGGTGGAGGACATTCCAGCATCGTGGGTGTTTTGCGGCAACGGCTCGGACGAGGTGCTGGCGTTTGCCTTTGCGGCCTTCTTTGCCGGTAAGACGCTGAGCGTGCCGGAGGTGACGTACTCCTTCTATCCGGTGTATGCGAATCTGTTTGGTGCCAAGGTGCGCCGGGTGAAAATGCGGCCGGACTTCACGGTGGATGTGGAGGGCATGCTGGAAGGCGCACCGATGGCGCTGGCCAATCCCAATGCGCCGACGGGCTTGGAGCTGCCCTTGTCTGAGGTGCGCAAGCTGGCGCTTCACGCGCGGGAGCAGGGTGAGGTGCTGCTGGTGGATGAAGCCTATGCCGCCTTTGCGGAGGAAACCGCCGTTGCGCTGGTGCGGGAATTCGACAATGTGCTGCTGACGCGCACGTTCAGCAAGAGCCATGCGCTGGCAGGCATGCGTGTGGGCTATGCCATCGGGCAGGAAAACCTGATTGCCGCCATGCGCCGCATTCGCGACAGCTTCAACAGCTATCCGCTGGATCGTGTGGCACAGGTGGCGGCACGTGCGGCGGTGCTGGATACGGATTATACCCGCCAGACGGTGGCGTCGGTCTGCCGTGACCGCGATGCATGCGCAAAGGCGCTGCGTGAACATGGCATTGAGGTACTGGAAAGCCGCACGAACTTCCTCTTCGTTCGGGCCGATGCGGAGGATGCCGCGCCGGTGCAGCAGCAACTGCGCGAGCAGGGGATTCTGGTGCGCCATTTCGCCTCGGAGGGCTTGAAGCCCTACCTCCGTGTAACCATTGGCACAAAAGAGGACATGGCGCTTGTAACCAGGGCGCTGATTTCAACTATTTGCAAAAAGAAATAATACGATGCGTCCCTCCCCGCAACCCCTTGCGGTGGAGGGATTTTTGCGCCTTTGGGCGAAGCTGTCGTATCTCTCGGGAAGCCGTGTAACATTTGCAATCTCTAGAAAAAAGAGGTATACTAGGTATGCTGGGATGAGTGGCCCTGTGCGATGCGGATGAAATCGCAGGGCAAAACAACAAGACAAATGCTGCCCCGCAAGAGGAGAAGATGAGCGACATGAGAAGACGTCTGAAGAAAATGATGGCCATGCTGCTGTGTGCCATGATGGCGCTGCTATGCGTTTCCTGCACGGCGCAACAGGGGCAGGAGTTGGCCGAGCCGGTCACCATCACCATCTGGACGTACTATAACAGCCAACAGCTGGATAGCTTCAATGCGCAGATTAAGGTCTTCAACGAAACCGTGGGCAAGGAACAGAATATCACGGTGGAAAGCTACAGCCAGGGCAGTGTGAATGAGCTGGAAACGAGTGTCCTCAACTCGGCACAGGGCAAGGTCGGTGTTGATCCGTTGCCCAATATCTTCTCCGCCTATGCGGATACCGCCTTTGCGCTGGACAAGATGGGGCTGGTGGCTGACATCAGCGGCTATCTGACGACGGCGGAAAAGTCGGCGTACTATGAAAACTACCTGACCGAAGGTGATTTCGGCGCGACAGGCAGCATCAAGATTTTCCCTGTGGCCAAGTCTACAGAATTGATGTTCCTGAACGAAACCGACTGGCAGCCCTTTTCTGATGCAACCGGCACGTCCGTGGACGAGCTGGCAACCATCGAGGGCCTGATTGCCGTGGCACAGCGCTACTACGAATGGACGGATGCGCAGACGGAAACGCCGGATGATGGTCGCACCTTCTTTGGCCGTGACGCGATGGCGAACTATATGCTCATTGGCGCCCAGCAGCTGGGCTGCACCATCTTCCAGGTGGACGGCGAAGGCCATATGACGCTGAATTTTGACCGGGATGTGGTGCGCCGGCTGTGGGATTGCTACTACGTGCCGTTCGTCAAGGGCTACTTTGGCGCGGCAGGGCGTTTCCGCAGCGACGACATCAAGACCGGCAATCTCCTATGCTATGTGGGTTCCAGCACCAGCGGCACGTATTTCCCGACCCGTGTCATTACCAGTGACACGGACAGCCATGATATTGCCCTGCGCGTGCTGCCGACGCCGCAATTCGCGGGTGGCGAAGGCGTGGCGGTGCAGCAGGGTGCGGGCATGGTCGTTACCGCGGGTACGATGCGTGAGGTGGAGGCCAGCGTGGCCTTCCTCAAATGGTTCACCCAACAGGAAAACAACATCGGCTTCTCCGTCAATTCTGGCTATCTGCCCGTGAAGAAGGCGGCCAACGATATGCAGGCCATTCGCGCATCGGGTGTGGAAATGACGCCCACGCTGGAACAGGTGCTGACCATCGCGGTCGATACCGTCAACCAGAATCGCCTGTACACGCCGCGTCCCTTTGCGGATGGTCAGGCGGCACGCAAGGTGCTGGAATACGGCATGAGCGACCGCGCGGCCGCCGACTGGCAGACGGTGCAGGAACGCGTTGCGCAGGGCATGTCGCGCCAGGAGGCCACGGCAGAATTCCTGACGGATGCGTACTTTGATGCGTGGTATCAACAAACGCTGGAAAAGCTGGAAGCCTACGCGAACTAACATAGCAGCGATTTGCAAGAAGCAATGGACGATAAAGGAGAAAAGACAGTGATGAAGAAGCGCGAAATGAAAAAGCAATTGAAGAAGCACACTGTCTTTTCCACCATTTTCGGCGCGATGCTGATTGTGCTGGGCATTGAATTATCCCTGCTGGTATCGACCATGGCGCTGGGCCATGTGCCGCGCCAGCTGAACGAAAATGCGGAGGAAATCCTGCTACAGCAGGTGGAAAACCGCAGCGGCTATCTGGAAAACTTCCTTGTCGATGCGCAGGAGCTATCCATTCTGGCGGGCAAGGTCAATGAGGTGACGCAGGAACTGCTGGCAAGCGGCGAAATTTCGCTGGATACGCTGTCCCGCGGCAGCGCGTATTGTGAGCCGCTGCTCAAGGCTGTGGGAGAAACCATGATTGAGCAGATGCGCACCAAGCGCGTCAACGGCATCTTCATCGTGCTGAATACAAATGACCTGGATGCGTGTGAGGAAGAAACGCACCTGCCGGGTCTGTACCTGCGTGACCTCGATCCGGAAGGCCCGTACTCCGACCGCAATGACGATTTGGCCATTGAATTCGGCCCGGCCGCGCTGGTGCAGTCGATGAACATCTACACCGAGCAGGCGTGGCAGCCGACCTACAGCTATCTCAGACAGAATGCGGACTTCATCTATGCGCCCTTTCAGGCGGCATATCAGGACGGTGGCAAGCTGGATGCGGAGGAATACGGTCGCTGGACGACAACGCCCTTCCGCCTGCCGGACGACAAGCGCGACGCGCTGGCGTATTCTCAGCCGCTGATTCTGCCCGATGGCACGGTGTATGGCGTCATTGGCGTGAGCATGCTGTGTGGTTATATGGAGGAACGCATTCCCAGCAGCGAATTGCAGAATGCGGAAAAAGGCACGTATCTGCTGGTCAACACGACGGATGATGTTCAGGATGAAATGCACCTGAATGTCAGCGTCAGCTCCACGCGTGACACGGCCATGGCGGAACAGACGACCATGACCCTTCAGCCGGGCGAGGAGGAACACACGCACACGGTCTTTCTCAATGGCAAGCGCTATTACGCCTGCACACAGCAATTGAAGCTCTACAACCGCAACGCGCCGTTCTCGCAGGAGAAATGGCTGCTGGTTGGCCTTGTGCCGACGACGCAGCTGTACCGTTTTTCACAAACGGTGCAGGAAATGCTGGCGATTACCGTAATTCTGACGATTGCATCGGGCCTGTTTGGTTCGCTGATGGTCGCCGGACGCCTGGCGCGGCCCATATCGCGTCTGTCCAAGCAGGTGGCGGCGGCGCAGGAGGACAGCGGCGCAATTCCAACACTCTCACCCACGGGCATCAAGGAGATGGATCAGTTCTCTGATGCGTTTACCCAGCGCTCACAGGCGATTCTGGATACGTCCACCAAGTTCCTGCGCATTATGCGCATGGCCAGTATGGAAATGGGCGGCTATGAGCGCCGTGATGACAGTGAACTGGTGTATGTGACGGACAACTTCTTCACCCTGCTGGACGTGCCAGTGATTCCGCGCGAGGAGCTGACGCGGGATGCGTTTGATGCACTGTTGGCGGAGCTGCTGCGCACGCATCAGGTGGCATACAACGTGCTGGGCGGTACGGTGGTGACGATTCCGCTGCCAGAAGGCGAAAAGCGGTATGTGCTGCTGCAATCGGCGGAGGAAAACGGCGTGCTGGTCGGTCTGGTGGAGGATGTGACCTCTGCGATGCTGGAACGCCGCCGCATTGAGCATGAACGCGATTTTGACGTGCTGACCGGACTATACAACCGCTTCTCCTTTGAGCGGCTGACGACGGAGCTATTTGCGCAGCCGGAAAAGCTGGGACATGCGGCCCTGCTGATGGCTGACCTGGACAATTTGAAGGGCATCAACGATACGTATGGGCATGACTGGGGCGACCGCTACATTTGTCTGGCGGGTCGCTGCCTCCGGGAGAACGCACCAGCCAACAGCGTCTATGCCCGCATGTCCGGTGACGAGTTTGTGATGCTCCTCTACGGCTACGAAAGCGACGAAAAGCTGCGCGTGGATTTAAGCCGCATCCAAAAGGCGGCCAAGAGCTACAGCGCGGAGCTGCCCAATGGCGAAACCATGCGCATCTCCATGTCTGGCGGTGTGGCATGGTATCCGCAGGACGGACAGGACATAAAGACGCTCAAGCGCTTTGCGGACTTTGCGCTCTATCAGGTCAAGCGCCGTGGGAAGAACGATATTTGCGACTTTGACATGGGCGCTTACCTGCAAGCGGTGCATCAGGTACAGTTGCAGCGTGAATTCCTGCATATCATTGCCGAGCGTGACATAAACTATCACTTCCAGCCCATTTTGAGCGCCAAGACGGGCAATGTGTACGCCTATGAGGCGCTGATGCGCGTCAATCAGGAGCTGCTGAAATCGCCCGCGCAGGTGATGAAGCTGGCACGCGAAATGGATCAGCTCTATGCCGTGGAGAAGCTGACGTTCTTCCGCGCGGCAGAGTGCTTTGAAACCCTGCGCCATCAGGGTGATGTGCAGGGCGATGCGAAGCTGTTCATTAACTCCATCGCCAACGCAGTCATGACGGATGAGGACGTGCTGTTCTTCCGTCAGCGCTTCCCGTGGGTGCTGGATAAGCTGGTGGTGGAGATTACCGAGGAAGAGGATTCCCGGGAAGACGTGCTTGACATCAAGCGCCGCCAGCTGGGCGAAAATGCGGTCTTCGCGCTGGATGACTACGGCAGCGGATACAGCAACAGCAATCAGCTGCTACGCCTTGCGCCCAAGTACATCAAGGTCGATATCAGCATCGTGCGCGACATTGACACGAGTCTGGATCGTCAGCAGATGATTGTGGACCTGATTACCTATGCCCATGCGCGCAAGATGCTGGTGGTGGCCGAGGGCGTGGAAACGGCCAGCGAGCTGCGAAAGCTGATTCAATTGGGTGTGGACTTGTTGCAGGGCTACTTCCTGGTGCGCCCGGCGACGATTCCGGCGCAGATTTCCGATGAGGCGGTGCGCATCATCCGCGAAATGAACGCGTAAGCTTTTTTCACAATTTCATGCATTTTCGGCGGTATGCGGGACGGAATGTTCGCATGCCGCCTTGACAAATATCAGACCCAATGATACACTGACAATAGACCGGATGACAAACGTCACCCGAGGGGAAATGAAAGGAAGACAAACAAAATGAAGAAGCTGCTTTCTGTCCTGCTGGCAATGGTGCTGGCGCTGACGATGCTTGCTGGTGCTGTGGCGGAAACGGTTGATGTGACCGGCACGTGGTCCACGACCCTGATGGGCATGAACGTGATGTTCGTAATCAATGCTGACGGTACCTACACGCTGGACATTGCGGGCCTGGAGTCCGTAAACGGCACGTGGGAATATCAGGAGGACGGCAACCTGCTGCTGGACAAGGGCACGGACGAAGAAGCTGTGGCGGTTGTTGGTGACGAAACCCTGAGTGTGACCGAGAGCGGCATGGCGCTGAACTTCGTGCGCGGCGAGGAAGGTCTGGCGGGAACGACTGATTTCGCAATGCGTGCGGATGCGACGCTGGAAGAGCTGCAGGGCGAATGGTCGATGACCAGCATTGTCATGATGGGCTTTGAGATGAGCGCTGAACTGGCTGGCACGACCGCGTCAATCGGTGTGCAGGACAACAACGTTGTGTTCCATGACCTGATGGGCGACACCTCTCTGGAAGGCGTTCTGGTGCCGCTGGAATTCTCCGAGGGTACGTTGCGCATGGAGCTGCAGGACGAAACCAGCACCCAGGTTTGGATGCTTGGTCTGCTGGCGGATGGTCGCCTGAACTTCACCATGAACGTGGATGGCCTGGAAATCGCGATGCTGATGGAAAAGGTCGTTGAAGTGGCTGAATAAGGAAAATAAGAGCAGATGGCAACGCAAAATGCCGTCTGCTTTTTTTCGTGTGGCGGATATTCCGAACACCCGCAACAGCGACGTGGACATCATTGCTATCCGCACGGATAACTGGACTGATGTGAATTTGAGCGTTGTCAAGCAGAAGGGCTTCTTTGTCGATTTGAGCGGCAACGACATCATCATGGCGCAGGTGAACCGCCTGTATCCGGGTCTGAAATCGGCGCTGATGACCGAGGACGGCAAGCTGGTTGGCTGGTATGACTATGTGGACAACTACCTGCCAGAATTGTTCAATGAGATTCTGTATGATTACGACATGCCCTTCCCCACAACCTTGCTGGAAATGTGCCAGCAGATTACAACGCTGGATGAAGCCAATGTGTTTACCGATGAGATAATGACGCCCGTCGGCTATCCCAGCTCAAGAAGCTTGTCCATCGTCTGGCTGAGGGCAACCTGACCGTTGATGGATTCTTGCAGGAGGCGAAGCGGTGCTTTGGGATGATGTATCAGGAGAGAGGAGAATAATACAAAATAGCATAAAACGGGCGATTGCAGTAAGTGTGTCTGCAATCGCCTGTTTTTTAGCAAAAAATTTTTCAATTCGTTTCCGAAAAATCGGGAAGACGGATGGAAAAGGGTGCCTTTACCTCTTGCTCCAAGCAATAGACGATGTAAATATCGTTTTCAAAATACACCGTCATGTTGTTGGGATAGAGCTTGGCGTACTCCTGCGCCCAATAGTAGGCTTTTGATTCCATGGTGTTGCGCTGGAAGTAGTAGTCCTGCGTGGATGCCTGATAGTTGAATGTCGCGGCGGCGTAGTCCTCGCTGACCCAATCTTGCCCGTGGAAGTAATCCTGCAAGGTGTACTTCTCGATGAAGAAGAACACATACTGTGTGGGAATGGTGTATTCCGGCGTTGTTCCTTCCGTGATGCTGACGATTTCCGATAATTCGGTGTGATAGCCGTATTCGATGGAGGTGTAATACTCATCCGTCGGTGATACGATGGTGTAGGAGAAGGCCGGAAACTGCTTCTGAATCTGACGAATCACATAGTCGGGTTCGTTGTAGTAGGCGAGGTTGACGTCGAAGTGATTGTGCATTACGCCACTTTGGACAATCCAGTAGCACATGGCGGCGCACACGGCGACAGAGAAGCACGCCATGAGGCGACGAAGCACGGGACGCTGCTCCGGCTGCAAGAAAACAAAGAGAATGTCAAGTGGTACGCCAAGCAGCTGAATCAACACCGGCCCGAGGAATACGCTGGCACGGCTCGGCTCCAGCAGCACCGGCAGGCCGACCGCAGCGGAAATGCCCAGAATGATCATCAGCAGCACAAAGCATGCAATCGCCAAGTAATTCATACCCCAACGTCGTAATCGCGGGAAAAACAGAAACACAAAGCCGAAGAGGCATGCACAGCCAAGGCAGACAAGGAAAATCGGTGTCGTTTTGGGGCCGTAGATATATTCATCGTTGAAGGTGAACATATGCTGGCCGATGATAAGCAGCTTTTCCTTGGTGGAAATGTCGGAATGAACCGGGTCGGTTACCTCAACCTGTTCGTCGCTTTTGCCAAGGTCTTGCAGCTCCGTGGTTGCGCCGGATTCGTCCGTGATGACGTAGCCCGTGCCTGTGCCTTCCCATTCTGTACCCTGCATGACGCTCAACGCCCAGTTCATGGATTCCTGAAAAGGAATGCCGTTGGCCAGCGCAAACATGAAGGGAATAATGGCAATCATCGCGCCCGTGACGGCGGCGGTGACAATGGGCACAAGGTACTGCTTTTTCAGGAATGTGAACAGATGCGTGCCGACAATCGCTACCGCCAGCATGACCGCGGCAATGGCGGTATAGAAGTGAAAGGCGATAATCTGAGCGACACTCAGGGCAATCATGAAAAAGTCGAAGTTGAGGTATTGGCGTGACCAATATTGATTGATGCGCCGACAAGCACGAAATTTGGAATCGCCCTGCACCAGGTGGCACTCACGAGGCGTCTCCAAGTACTTTATGAGGTAGTAGCCCATGGTGAACATGGCAAATACGCCACATTCCTGCGGAAGAGAGGCGCCGAAGCGCCCCTGATTGAGCATAAGCGTCAGGGCGATGGTGGTTAATGCGGAGGCGTATTTGGAGCGGAAGAGCCTCCGGCTGAATAAATATAGCGTGGAGAACATCAGTAGGGCGTGGAAAGAGCCGAAGTACAGCATGACCTCGCGCAGACTGATATTCGATAGCACACGCACCACATAAATCACGGCGTGCATGGCAAAGGGATACACGCCAGCGACGAACACCGTCCCTTGCTCCAGCGCATACACCCACGACGTATGCACAGGAATATCAGAGAACTGATAGCTGTGATAGATGTTGGCGTTATGCGTCAGGAAAAAGGCGTTGTAGGTCAGGATGATGGCGCCGATGAGGACGTGCAGGTAGTGCTTGCGCAGCCAGCCGCCGGTCGTGCTTTGACGCTTGTTGTGCAGGCGAATGCGCGTGGAGCGCCCACGCAGGGTGCGCAGGACGTGCTGAAGCGTGACCTCACCCGACAAAAGGCGCTTGATGAGGTGGATAACGGCCAGCAGGCGTTTTACCTGCTGCTTGTCCGAGAAGGTCCAGCGCACCGCGGCGTATTCCACCACAAGGGAAAGCAAAATCGTCCAGCGGTTGCAGATTTTGAGCACGCCCAGAAAAATGACGGTGTTGACCAGAAAGGCCGTTTGGGTCAGGACGCAAAACATGAAGCGTTCGCCCATGGGCTTGCGGCGCAGATAGTCGCGCCACATCAGCATCGGGAATGCGATTTCCAGCAGCGCAACCCATGCGTAAATTTGTCCCATCGTCAGCAGATAGGTGATGCGGTCAACGAGCATGCTTCGCCTCCTTTCGCAGAAAATGGTGTGCTTATTTGCGCAGATGGAGCAGGAAGCACAACCGGCGATAGCATGCTTCAAACACGCGGCGCGGGCAGTGCTCATAGACAAAGGTGAAGGCTTTCAGACCGAAATAGCGGCTGTCGGGCAGCAGCGGCTGTTCTCCCCATGGCGTTGCGGCCATGGCGGCGGCGTAGGCGTCGCGCTGCGGATGGCGGCTGTTCTCCTCCCAGGGACGACCCAGCAGACCAGTGGTGAAGTGGACAATCGCCGGATGGGCAATGGCCGCATCAATCTCCTCCTGTGAATAGAAGCTGTCCAGAAAGTAAATCTGCTTGACCGTGGAGGCCGGGAAGGAGTAGAGATTCGCGGTCAGGTTGTAGCGAACCGGCAGCAGCGTGCGCCGTGCGGCACAGGCGGCGTTGATGGTGCCCTGATCGTGATGCGGAACGTTGCCGTCAAAGCGGCGAATGATTTCCTCAAAGCGGGAGAAGAGGTTTTCCTCGCGCCAGCGCTTCAGGTGAATCAGCAAAATGCCCGCGTTGAAGTAAGGAATCGTCTTTTCCAGCCCAATCACATCCAGGAAGTAGCTGTCCACCGTGTCCTGCACGCCCGCAATCAGGCTGTCACCCAGCGGTGTGTTCCACATGTCGCGCAGGGAGTCCAGCACGATGGTGTCGCAGTCCAGATACAGCACGCGGTCGCATTCCTCTGGCAAGACGTTGGCCAGAAAGAGGCGTGCGTAGGATGCCACAGCAATCTTGTGCGCACCCAAATGCAAGTCAAGGGAATTTACGGCATCCTGCATGGGGATGAAGCGGATTTCGCGCTGATATTGTGCGGCAATGTGGCGCAGCTTCTCACGGCTTTCCACTTGCATGCCGCAGTCCAGCGCGAAAACGACAATGCGGGCAAAATCCCGGTTGTGTTCCAGCAGCGTCAGCATGGATGCGCCGAGGTACTTGGCGTAGTTGTCATCCGCGGAGTAGGTGACATACAGGGTTTGCTGGTCCATGTCGAATACCTCCTTTGTGTGGATGCATTGTGGATTACTTTCCGATAAAACGCTTCAAGAAGTGATACAGGTCTTTTTTCCAGAAAAGCAGGACGGGAATGCAGCAGATGAGGTAGCTGCCGCCGCCGACAAGCAGCTGCACCGCCAGCACCACGAAGGGTGAGGAGGAAATGCCGCGCAGACTGTACGCACAGAGGAATTCTACCGTGCCACACAGCATGAACGGCAGGAGCGACGACAGCAGGCTGCGGAAGGAGAATATCTTCCGCACGTGCACCATTTGGTACAAAAATGCACCCAGCGACGCGCCAATCGTGCCAATGACAGCACCCGCACCGCCCCAAATGGGAATCAGCAGCGAATTGAGAATCAGATTCGTGATGGCGCCCACGGTGACGGACATGGTGTAGACCTTTTCCTGCTTGAAGGGTACAAGATACTGGTTTTGCAGGGTGTCCGTCAGGCTCAGGGGAATCATCACCAGCGCCAGATACATCGTCAGGGAGATGGTGGCCTCATAGCCCGGGCCTAAAAACAGCGGGATGAAGACCGGTGCGACGGCCGCAATGCCGAAGCAAAGCAGACAGCACAGGCAGCAGGTGAAGCTCATCGACTGGCGGAGCATCCGGGCGGCCTCCTCGTGCTGCTTGGTGGCGGCAAGGCGCGACACGTGTGGCAGCATGACCGTGCCCAGCGTCAGCAGAATGCCCTTGGGTAAATTGATGATGCTCTCGGCGTAGTTGTAGAAGGCAACCTCCCCGTTGCCGGACAGGAGGCCGACCATCAGCTTGTCCATCCAGTTGTAGATGCTCAGCACCGCCAGCGGGAAGAACAGGCGCAGATTCGGCACGATGTGCGGGCGAATATCCGACCAGTGGACGCGCTCGAAATGCACGTGGCGGAACAAGAGGCAAAAGAGAATGACCTGCTCCACCAAAAAGCTCAGGGACAAAATGAGCGTGTAAATCCACAAATCATCAGCCGTATGCACAAACAGGAACACGCACACGACCACCAGTGCCCGCGTAATCAAGCTGCGGATGGTGGTGGCCTTGAAGCGCTCCGTGCCGAAGAAGAACCAGCTGACATCAAACAGCGCGGACAGCACATACAGCAGCTGCATCCAGTAAATGACCTGCTCGTCGCGGAACACGGTCAGCACCAGCGCGACATATACCGCAATGGAGCAAAGCGACGTCACCAGCTGCATGGCGTAGATGCTACAGAACGCATGATTCAGCGCCTTCGGGTCATCGCGCAGACAGGCGATGCTGCGGCTGCCGTAGTGATCCAGTCCGAGCTTGGCAAACATGATGAAGTAGCATGCCACGCAGCTGGAAAAGGAATACAGCCCTGCGCCGTCACTGCCCAGCACGCGCGCTGTATATGGCGTAATCAGCAGCGGCAGGATGCAGATGGACAGGCGGTAGAGCAGGTTGTAGATGTAGTTGCTGCCCATAGCGGAAGCAGTTTTTTTCATCGTGTCACCTTCCTTGGTGAGCTTATTCCAGCGTGATCTGTGTGGTGGCATCAAAGGCATCGGTGGCGCAGTTGACGCTCATGAGAAAGCTGACGCTGGTCAGCTGGTCGCAATGCGAAAACGCCTTCGTGGCGATAATCTGCAAATTACGATTGAATTTGACGTTGCGCAGGGATGTGCAGCCATAAAACCCATACGGCGGCACCTGCGTCAGCGCATACGGAATGCGGAAGTAATTCAGGTGGCGGCAATTCATGAAGCAGCCGCGCCCCAGCACCTGCACCGCGTCAATGCGCGGCATGACCAGATGCTCAAAGGAAACGCACTGCGCAAAGGCATAGGCGCCAATGGTCTGGATCACGCTGGTGAATCGCACACTGTGCATACTTTCGCAGCCCAGAAAGGCATCCGTGTTGATGGAAGACAGCATGCTGTTCTCCGGAAAGAGAATTTGCGATAGCGCCTTGCATCCGGCGAAAATGCCCTCGGGTAAGGTTGTCAGCATGGCTGGGAAGGTGTCCTCAACGCCTGTGGCGTAGCGGAAGGTCGGCGTGTCCAGCATTTCGCAGCCCGCAAAGGCATATGCGCCAAAGCTGGTAATCGTACCGGGCAGCTCCAGCGTGCGGAGCTTTCGGCAGCCCGCAAAGGCATAGTCGCCGACAGTGGACAGCATGGCGTCGCGCTCGAAAATGACATGCTCCAGGGACGTGCAGTCCAGAAACGCGCCCTCCTCAATGCGCTGCACAGATGCGGGAATGCGCACGGACACCAGCGTCTTGCATCCTGCGAACAGGCCGCGCGGCAATACCGTCAGGTCATCAGGCAAAATGACCTGCATGCCTGTGCGACGGAAGGCAAACAGGAACGGTCGCACGGCGCTGACAATCTGCACCGCCTCGCCCGATACTGCGCTGTCGATGCTGGGCAGCTGGACGGACAAGGGCTGATACTCACTCTGATGCAAGGGCTTCAAAGCCTTGCGAAGCGCCGATTTGCAGCGGGCGACACGCAGATGGCTAAAATGATAGAACAGCAGATACCGCAGGAACTGCAAGCTGCTTCGGCTGGCACGCCCCAAGGCATGGAACGGCGCACGCGCGATGGCCACCACCATGTGGATGAGCATCAGCACCCATTCCTTGCACTGCGCCGCGTGATGCGCCAGCAGCATGTTGTAGCTGAACATCAGCTTCTTGCGGCGCAGGAAGAGGTCGTAGAACTGATAGTAGAGTGCCTTGACGCTCTTGTATTGCTTTTCGGGCGTGACCATGCCGCTCTGACCGTTCTGCGTGAACAGCTTTTGGTAAATGCCAGCGATGGTCTTTCCCTGCGACAGCAGACGCAGACAAAATTCAATATCCAGATGCGCGTCAAGGCTGGGATGAAAGCCACCGGCCTGACGAATCGCATCGGTGCGGTAGACAAAGGCAGACGGCGCAATTTCGTCCGGCAGGAGCAGTAGGCCTTCCATGGTCAGATGCTCCGGTGGGAGCAAGGTGCGCTTGACGGCGCTGCCGGAATGCGCCAGCAGCTCGTAGCCACAGTAGCAGACAGGCGGCAGGGAATCCTCCGGAGCTGCGGGTGTGGCTGGTTCGGATGGGACGTCTGGTGCGTTCGGCGTGTCCGGAGCATCCGGCGCATTGGATGTTTCCGTAGCGCAAAGTGCTTGCAGCTGCAAGCGTGCTTTTTCCGGCATCCAGCGCTCCTCTGTGAAGGCGAAGGAGACAAAGGGTGTGGTGATTTTCTCCAGGACGATGTTGCGCAGCTGTCCCATGGTATGCGTTCCCTTGACGGTCAGCAAATGCACATCTGGCATGGAGAGCAGATCGTCCTGCAAGCTCAGGGTGTAAGGGTCGGCCGGGTCGTTCAGGTTGAGCAGATACAGCGTCACCGGAACAGTCTCCTGCGCCCGAATGGCCTGAATGGCGGCAAGAATGCTGGCGCTGGCGTTTTTGCGGGACAGGATGACGACGCTAAGCTGCTGGCCTTCCTCCATCATGCGCGCAGGCCTCCTAAGTAGTTGGTAATCGGCCCTTGTGCGCTGGTGTTGGCCAGACGAAGCTCACGGCCATCCTCTGTGCGCAGCAGCAGCCCCAACGGGCGCTCCTTACCGTCAATGGGTACGAGCACCTGCAATTGCACAGGTGCTTGCGGCTGCCAATGGCGAATGTCGGTGGAAACCGGGAATTCCTGCAAGCCGTTGTCACCTTGCAGACAGACGGACACCGATACCGGGCGATAGCAGGGCGCAAAGCCACTGTTGACAAGATGAATCGTCAGCAGAGCATGGCCGGGCAGCTCCTTGCGCTTGACGGCCGTGACCTCCTGCACCAGATAGCGATAGCCCAAATGCGCGGCAATGTAGTCATAGGCGGTGTGGCCGTTCCACACGCTGTGCCGTTCATTGATGCTACTGCTCTTCCACTGCGCCAGGACTTCAGGGTCATAGGCGTTGTTGAGGTACGTGGCGTGTATCTGGCGCAGGGTCTGAATGGCGCGGCCCGATGCATTGAGCGCGGAGACGTTGACGACCTCACCACCGTTGGGCACATAGCGGCACAATTGACTTTGAAAGCCCAATTCCTCTTCGGGCAGGTACTTGGCTTGCAGGCTCGTGGCCAGCTCCCGGCTGGTGCTGCCGTAGGTGCCTAAATCCGTTTCTGAACCCATGATGGCGTCGTTGAACAGGCCCGTGCGTGCCTTGGCCGTGGTGGTGTAGGCTTCACGCTCCTCAAGCGGCTGGAAGGAGCGATGCACATTGCGCCAGATGTTGGGGCAACGCACAGCCAGAAAGGTCTTCTCGCCCGACACCTCCGCCATGGTCTGCATGAGCTTGGTCATGTCGCGTTCGGAGGAAAAGCGCGTGCAGTGCATCTCGCCCCAGCTGCCAATCAGCAGCCCTTGCAGGATGAAAATGGCCTCCGTGTGGCGCTTGAGCAGGGGAGAAAGCTGCTGCATGTGATCCAGAATCGTTTGCAGCACCAGCGGCTCATGCTGAATGCCCAGACCGTCCCAGTCGTAGAGAAAACGGACAATCAAATCCAGCCCCAGACTGCGGAAATGCTCTAAGGCGCGGTCGATGCGATCCAGCGCAGTATCTGCAATGGCGCTTTCGCGGTAGGCGGCCAGATTGACCTCCACCAGCGCCAGCGTTTCATCCGCTGTGCGGGTGCAGGCACTGTAGGGGAGCGAAAACTGTGGCAGCACATCCGTTGTGGCATCCAAGCGGTAGATGGTGTACGTGCCGCGCCATGGGTTGAGCAGCGGCTGTGTCGTCTCCTGCCACTTGGTCGGACGGAACAGATTCTTTTTGCCAAAGAGAATCATGCTTCTTCCTCCACTGCGTTGTCGATGCGCAGATGCGGCTTGGAATACAGGCGAAGATAGACCGAGAAGATGCTCAGCGGCATCGTCATCATATACAGCAGCGGCTTAATCAAGCCCGAATGCATGCTCACGCCCGCCTTGCGCTCGTGCATGATGCTGGGAATCTCCGTCAGGCGGCAGCCCAGAATCAGCATCTGCACCAGCACGTTGGCGTCAGGGTACTTGGTGTCGAACTTCATGAAGCTGGCGTAGTAGGAGAACGTGCGGCGGTTCAGCCCCTGCAGGCCGGAGGTCGGGTCAAGCACCTTATAGCCCGTGATGCGCTGAATGATGAAGCGGAAGAAGTGAATGGCCACCATCTTCAGCTTGGAGACATAGAAGGTTTCACTGCCATCCATGAAGCGCGAGCCAATGACGATATCCGGCGGATTGCCCGTTTCGTCGTTTGTTTCCAGCGCCTTTTGAATGCGTGCCACGTTGCAGACATCGTGCTGACCATCGGCGTCAATCTGAATGACGTATTCATAGCCATGACGGTGGGCGTATTTGTAGCCCAGCTGCAAGGCCGCGCCGTAGCCCTGATTGATGACCTGCGAAATCAGGTGAATGTCGGGATACTGGTGGACAATCTGTGCTGTGTGGTCGCTGGAAGCATCGTTAATGACCAGAATATCGGCAAAGGAGGGAACCTTGGCATCCAGCAGGCGCTGCAAGAGGTCGCCGATGGATTCCTCCTCGTTGTATGCGGGAATCAGAAGAAGCGTCTTGTTCATGGGGCAGTGCTCCTTTCGGCGTCCGGATGCACAAGGGCAAGCAGATTCGCCATGTCTTCAGGATGTTCCAATGCTTTGGTGCGAACGTTTTGGGCAAGGCGTGCGCGAAGGTCGGTATCGTCCAGCACGCGGCAAAGGGTGTCCACCAGATTCTCGGTGGACAAATCCAGCAGCAGACCATCGACCTCGTGGACAATCTGCTCCCGGTTGCCGGTGCAGTTGGAGGCGACAATCGGCTTGCCCAGAATCTGCGCCTCCTCAATGGCGATGCTCTTGCCCTCATAGCGGGAGGCATGAACGTAAATGTCGGCCTGGCGCAGATAGGGGTAGGGATTGTCCACCGCACCCATCAGGCAGAAATGCTCCTGCATGCCTGTTGCGGCAATCTGCTTTTCCAGCGCCGGACGCTCTGCGCCTTCGCCCAGCACGTACCAGCGGATGTTGTAGCCACGCGCCACCAGACGCGCACAGGCGTCAATGGCAATGTCGTATGCCTTCTGGTAATGCAAGCGCCCGACCGTCACCAGCCGTGTGCCGGTGAAGCCATCGGTAAAGCCCTGCGCAAGGCTCTTTTCCTCAATGGCCCTGCGGTTGAGCAGATTGCGGAACAGGAATGCTTTGTCGCGGTACTGCGGATAGACCTGACAGAAGCGCTCGCGCACGTTGTCCGACACCATGAAGATGCGGTCGATGCGGTCATAGCAGCCCTTGTCCATCAGGGGTGTGTAGCCAGCCTGCTGATAGTCGATGTGGACAAAGGCGGCCTTGGCCTTGGCGTGTACGCGCTCGGAAACGTAGTAGGTGGCCGCGCCTTCCAGATAGGCAACGGCAAGGTCGTATTCCTCCTCCGGTAGCGCGGCACCGTCGGACAGGACGCGCCAAAGCACCTTGTCCAGCTGCACACGGCCGGTCAGCTGCTTCTGCTGGCGAATGTTACGGACAATGTCGCCCAGATGGCGTATGCCATACAGGTGCTTGCACGCGCACAGCAGCGCCTGTCGGGCAATGGCCATGCGCCCGGACGTGGACAGCACGGAGTCAGTGGACACATGCGGGTTGAGGATGTGTACGCCCTCCGGAACGCGGGAGAACAGCTCGCCGCGCGGAATGATGGCAAACAGGGAAAGCTCGTATTCGCCCGTTTCCAGCATCCGGCGCAGCATTTCCAGCAGCGCCGTCTCCGCACCGGCACGTCCCATGGTGTTGATGACGAAAAGAACCTTTTTCATCGCGGGGACGCCTTCTTTCTTACTTCTGGTTGCGCTCGTCAACCTTCTTTTGCAATTCGTTCAACTCATGCTTGAGCAGGGAAACCTGCTCCACCATTTCCGTCATTTGGCGCATCAGCACTGCATTGGTGGCAAAGCAACGGTAAATGCCGTAGATGGCCAGCAGCAGACCCATGGCGAAGACCATGGACGGCGCGTATTCAACGCCAAAGAAGTTGGCCAGCACGAACGTCAGGTCCGGGAACAGACCGGCAATCATCAGGATGATGCCGCTGAAGAGCCAGAAGAGACACTGCTTTTCGGTCATGCGGTGCTTGGCAAGGTCGCGCACGACAATGCCCTCCAGGACAAAGCCAGCCAGGATGATGAAAATGCGCAGGACGAGTGACATCGCTTTTGTTCCTCCTTATGTGGTGGTTGTATTGCTTCCTCCTTCACGCTGATAGACCAGCGAAGGAGGCATAGGGCCGTTGCCATGCTCCAGAATGGAGCCGCGACAGAAGATGAAGGTATTGAGGTTGCGCTCAATCCAGCGCAAGCGGAAGTAGCAATAGGTAAAGGCCGCAAAGGCCGCCAGCGCGAAGCCTGCGCCATACCAGATAATGGGCAGCTGCATGGCGAAATACGACCCGACGCCGGAAATGATGCAGTAGATGGTGGCACTCATCGCCGCGCCGGAAAGGTCGTTGAAGTAATACAGGAACAATAGCTCAGAATAATACAGGAAGGAGATGAAGTACGCCGCGGCCATCAGCGGGTAAATCTTCATCGTCAGGCCGGAAATGCCCATCATGGGCAAAATGACCATGCAGGCAAAGAAGATGACGACGGAGATGCAGAATTGCAGTCGGACAAGGGAGAAAATCTGGTTGTTCAGCGCCGCGAACATGCGCTGCTTGCACTTTTCAATCGTGTCCAGGCGGCCACCAATGACGGACTCCATGTAATCGGCATAGCTGTCATGGAAGTGCATTTCCACGCGGGAAATGAAGAAGGTACTGGCCGAAATGTTAGTGAACATGGCGATACACGTGGCCATGTCGTAGGCTTGATTGTAGATGTAGGTGTTGGCCAGCACCATGCGCCAGGGATGCGTCCAGAAGACGAGGTTGTGGATGAACATGCCGAAGGTGTAGCAGAAGTTGGAGACAATCAGCTTCCAGTAGCGGGAGAAGTAGTGCAGCACCGGGCGATACTGATAGCTGTTTGTTTTGAAGTAGCGCAGGGCGTTGTTGATTTCGCGCAGGGCGATGAACAGAAAGCCAATCGTCAGGGCAATCAGCATGCTGATGCCGATGGACAAATGCACCACATACACAAACAGGAGCGAAAGCAGGAGCGTGATGATCATGCCCTCAATGAAATACTGCGTGATGCGCTTATACGCCTTCAGGATAGAGTTATAGACCATCGAGGAGAAAACGAAGGTCAGGGACAGGTAGCACAGGAAGGAAAACAGCACATACCACGCATTCACCTGGCCGACAAAGAATTCGTGCAGGTAAAACGGAATGGCAATGGCCGAGGAGAAAACCATGTTCAGCGTCGTGCCGACGATGATGCAGGGACGCACATCCTCAATATGCTCGGCGTAGATGCGGTCGGTCATGTATTTGGACAGCACCGAGTTGAACGGAGAGGAGGTGAGCAGGGCAAAGATGAAGACGTAGAGGATGGAGCAGGAGAACAGCTCGCGCTCAAACATGGACGTCTGGTCAAAGCCCAGGAGGGAAAACATCAGCAGCAGGCAGCCAATCACCACCAGCATGGGAGCAACCGTGTTCACGACGCTGAACAGCACGCCGTGCAGGGTGCTTAAAAACGTGCGCTTATTGAAAATGCGGTTGAGCTGAATGCCAATGCCAGCCATGTGCGACCTCCTTTCGTGTTATTGCTTGGGGGCAAGCTTTTCATATAGCTCGGCATACTGCCGGGTCATGTATTCAATGCGGTATTTGCGCTGCAGGCGCTGATAGCCGATTTCGCCCATCGTGTGGCGAAGCTCCTCGCTTTCGGCCATGGTCAGGATGGCCTCAGCAATCGCGGAAATGTTCATGACCGGTGTGACAATGCCGGCCGCGCCAAGCAGGTCGTCATCCTCGCCATGAATCAGGCCGTAGCAGTTGCCCACGTTCGTGGCGATGCAAGGCTTGTGCGCCGCGTAGCTTTCCAGAATCGTCAGCGGCTGACCTTCGCTGATGCTGGTCAGGATGGTGAAGTCCATCTTGCCCAGATAATCGACAATCTGCACGCGCCCGGTGAAGACGACATCCGGCGTGTGCAGCGTCTCCACCAGCTGGTGGCATTCGGCGGCGTACTGCGGGTCTTCATCCTCCGGGCCCATAATCCACAATTTCAGGCGGTCGTTTTGCTGTCGGGCAAAGTGGAAGGCGTTAATCATGGTCTTGACGTCCTTGATGGGCGTCACACGCAGCACCGCGCCCACGTTGATGTGGTGATCATCCGGGTCTTTTCCAGGGCAGTTGGCCAAACGGTCGACCTTGATGCCGTTGGGCGTGACAAGCTGCTTTTCCGGCGGACAGCCAAGCTCCCGCTGTAAATCACGTGCGGTGGCAAACAGTGCGGTCACATACTCCGCGTGCTGATAGGCACATAGGGACATTTTGCGGAACTGCTGAATCCAGATGTCCTTGTAGATGCCGGATACCCACTTGGCCTTGATGATTTCCTCCTCGCGTTCACGGGTGTAGATGCCGTGCTCGGAGATAATCATCTTGCTGCCGGGATAGAGCGTCTTGGCCATGCTGCCGATGATGCCGGAATAGCCCGTGGCGACGCAGTGGTAAATATCGGCCTTGGGCGGCGTGAAGCTCAGGGCAAAGAACATTGGCAGATACAGGGAACGCAGTGTCCACAGAAAGTCCGCGAAGGTGATGCTGTGAAAGTGCGCCTTGTAGTACTCCGTCACGATGCTCAGATACGGTGGACTCATCAGCAGCTTACTGAGGGAAAAGTGCCGCCCCTGAAAGAGGTGGAAGATGTTCTCCCAGTCGATATTTTCGCCGAAAATCAGGCTGCGCAGGGCGTTATACTGCGCGGGCGAAAGGCGCATGTGGGAAATCTCGTCACTTTCGGTGCCGCGACGATCGCGAGGCGACCAGTCCACGTCCTGCAAGTAAACCTCGTAAATTTCCACCAGATTGTCGGGCAATTGGTAAACAAACTTGCCGCGTTGGCTGCGCGTGCCCAAAATGGCGATGACGCAAAAGTCAATCTGCGGGAAGGACTGAATCAGGCTGTGAATCCAGCTGGAAACGCCACCGACGACGTAGGGGTAACAGCCCTCGGCAATCAGGGCGACTCTCATTGGAAATCATCCTCCTTCCAGCGCGGAATGGGCACCTGGTAGATGCTTTCGGTTTCCAGAACAATTTCGGGTGCGTGTGCGCAAAGCAGATACTGACCATCCGCCAGCTGCTGGCACTCGGCATCACCAGTGATGCGCACCACATTCAGGTTGTGCAGGCGAAGCAGAAAGCAGCACTCCGTATTCTGCGAGGCGCTGGAGGTCACGGTCAGGCATGTGCCATCCCATTGGGCGGTGTAATCCATGGACAGGAAGGTGCGTGCCTTGCTTTCCAGCGTGTAGAGGGACGCGGTGTCCAGAAACATGTAGTTATTCAGGTGCGTGACGTTTCGCGACCATTCGCGGCTGATTTTCGTCCAGTTGGCCGTGTTGTCCTCCGGAAAATAGACATCGGCCATGTCCATCTGCTGGTTCGTCAGCCCTAAAGCGGTAACGAGTGTAACCAGCGTCAGGTCGTCATGCGCCACGCCGTTGTCGGTAAAGGAAACGACCATGCGCTGATTATCCGTCAGGGACAAAACGGGCAAATCGTCCGTCAGGTCGGTGGTGATGATGGTGACTTCCTCCAGCATCGGGGAGGTGCAGGCGAGCAGCTCATCCAGTCGCGTGCTGTCCACCGTGCAGGCGGTGAAGCGGTAGCTGGCGATGGATTCCCTCGTGAAGCGTTCAAGTTGCGCCAGCACATCCTCAAGTGGGGTGTCGTCCTGCGGCTTGACGGCCAATTCCAGCGCACCACCCAGCTTCAGAATCTGGTTGTAGTAGTAGCTGATTAGCTCCGTCACGCCGGAGATTTCTCCCGCATACGTCAGCCGCGGCGCGAGGAAGAAGGTCGGCAGCTGGTTGTAGTTGCGCATAATCTTCTCCACGCTCGGGAAAAGCTGGTCGCGTGTCAATGCGCCACTGGTCGTGCTGTACAGGGCGCGCATCTGCTCGGTGTTTTCCTCCGACAGGCAGGGAAAGTTCTCCACCGACAGGGTGCGTGCATTGACGATGGGGTACACATAGCAGGGCGGCAGCTGGGAAACGAAGGACGTAATCAGTCCCAAAACGCGCTTGCCGGTGAACATGTCCGTGTTGGTGACAAACACGTCCGCCTGATTCGTGCGCGTGCGCCAAAGCACCGGCGGATAGTCAGTGTACGCAATGCTTTCGTCCTCCGGCGTGCCGTTGGCGAAAACAAGATAGCCACTGCGCAGGGCGTAATGCGGCACGGCGTAGGGCGCATCCTCCTCGGATTCGTAGATGCGGGCGCCAGCGATGAAAAAGTCGTCGAAAAAGTAGACGTCCTCCAGCGTGCAGGAGGGAGCAATGGCTTTGCTGATGCCCAGCAGCTTTCGCAGGGCAGGGGAGGCAGCGACCTGCGCATAGTCCGGCATGCTCGTCAGAATCATCTGGCGCGGCGTGTCCGTGGCGGCAAGCAGGGCATCCGTCCAGGCTTCATCCCAGCCATGAATAAGAATCAGGTTGCAGCCATCCAACGCCGATGCATCGGACAAGGAGGTCAGCACGCGGTAGGAACACTGGCTGTAGCGACACCACTCCTCCAGCAGCTTGGTCTCCGGGCTGTCCGTGTCTGTGACCAGCAGGGCGGCGCGGAACTGGTTGGGTGCCACGGGAAAGGTGGAGACGATATTGGTGGCAGACGGAGACGCATGAGGAATGCCGGCATCGCCGTTGCCAGTGGTCGGCGAAGAAGCGGCTGAATCGCCCTGCGTGTCCAGCGGGTCAAAAAGCAGATTGTCGGGACGTGTGCTGCCGTTTTCAACAATCTGGGCGCTGCTGCTGACGTTGACCAGCATAAACATGGCCGTGATGACCACAAACAGCAGCACAATCAGAAAATAGCCCTGTCGGGTCAGCATGGGGCAGCATCCTTTCTGACCGGCGCGGCGGTCGGAGCAGGCTGGAACATACGAATCAATTCCAGCATCTCCTCATCCGCCTTGATGTCGGTTGTTTTGAATTGCTGAATCAGGCCCAGGAAGGCTTCGCGCTTGCCCATTTCGTAGCAGCAGCGCATCTGCGCCTTGTACGTTTCCAGCTTGTCTGGGCGATAGAGCGCGGCGCGTTCGCACCAGGTTTGTGCGAGGTCGTAATCCTGAATGGACAAGAGCATCTTGACCAGCGTCAGGTAATGCTCGGCGTCCATGTACCACACGTTGTGGTCAAACAGCACCTGCGCCACGTCGTTGGTGACGTAGATGTAGGAGCGCTGCTCAATGGGCGTCATGATTTTCAGTGACAGGCCAGCCACCAGATAATCAAACGCCTTCAGGTTCAATTCTGCATCCTCAGGTGAATGCATCAGTGCCGATTGCAGTCGCTGGGACGTCTGGCGGAATTCGCTCAGGGCATCCTGCACGGCAGAGGCGGCGTAGTGGGAAACCTCCGTGTCCTCGCTGTCCAGTGCCAGGGCAACGCTGGTGAGTGTCTCGCGGCGGTTGCGTTTGAGCACCTCAATCAGCAGACGGCGCAATTCGGCCGTGTCGGTGAAGGCAATGGCATCGTCGATGGAGGTCAGGTTGCGCTCTGACTCGCTGTCGGGCATCAGGTGCTGCTTCTCGCGGGTTTTGTCGAAGCTGATGTCGGACATGTCAACGGGCGTTTCCTCCGTCAGGCGGTTGAAAATCGCGCAGACCAGCAGGAAAATCAGCCCGACAACCGGACAAAAAAGGAGAATCAGCCCGTATTGCAGCGTCGTGATTCGGCGTCCCTTTGGCAGGAAGCATCCCACGATGCAGACGATGAGCGCCAGCAGCGTGTTCAGCACCAGAATCAGCAGGACGTAGATTTCTGGCAAATCCATGGGCTGTCCTCCTTTCTTTTGAATGGCATGCGGTTATGCATGCTTTGTTTTTTTGACCTTCTTGTCCTTTTTGTGCTTGCCACCGGATGCCTTGGACAAATGCGCATGCGGCGCATCCGCCGGAAGTGGCAGACGGACAATCTTTGCGTGGTGCGTTTCCGGCAACAGCGGCAGGGAAGCCTTCTTCTTGTCGGCCTTCTTGTCTTTTGTGGTTTTTTTGTCCTTCGAGGGCTTTTTGACCTTGGGCTTGTCGGATTTCTTGACCTTGTCGGCCTTCTTCTCTGCTTTGTCGGCCTTCTTGGCCTTCTTTTCTGACTTTTCGGTTGCATCCTTGGACGGCTTGTCCTTGTGATGCTTTTTCGCGTCTTGCTCCTTACTGTCCTTGGGCTTGTCTGTCTTCTTCACCTTACTGACTTCTGCCTTGCGGACTTTCTTCTCCTGCTTACGCGGCAGTTCAGCGACCGCGTCGGCGGTAACGACCGCGTCGGCGGCAGCAATCGCTGCGGCCTTCGGCTCAGTGA
>CAYXHF010000016.1:0-46080 GCA_964464815.1 uncultured Faecalibacterium sp. | reverse complement strand
TTTCCTGATGCGGCCAGACTTTGCATGCCACAACCAAGGGGCTTTCCGGTCGCCCGCTGGACTCCTTCGGGGGCGCCTTTTTTGTAGGTTGTGTTTGTCTGTTTGTTTTGTTTGGTAGATGTTGAGTTTTTATGTTTGGAGTTGAGCTTTCATTGGCATTGATGCTTCGTTTGCGTTAAGTTGATGTGATTGTTTTCTTGATTGATTTTTCTTTCATACTGGAATTTTTCCTTTTTTGATAAGCCGTTTTTGTAGCAATAGCATTTTCGCCCCAATCCGTTGCGCCAAGATGCATTTGGGCCTTGACAAAAGACAGCAAATCGGCTATCATGCAGAAAACATTTTGAAGGAGGTCTTCTGTCTTATGCGCATTGCACATTCTGTTACTGAGCTTGTTGGTCGCACGCCTTTGTTGGCGCTGCACCATGTGGAAGAAAAACATGGCTTGTCTGCACATTTGCTGGCAAAGGTAGAAGCCTTCAATCCGGGTGGCAGTAGTAAGGATCGTATTGCGCTGGCCATGATTGAGGACGCGGAGATGCGCGGACGCTTGACGCCGGGAGGAACGGTCATTGAGCCGACAAGCGGAAATACCGGAATTGGCCTGGCGATGGTCGCCGCCAGCCGAGGGTATCACGCGGTCATCGTCATGCCGGATAGCATGAGCGTGGAGCGTCAACAGCTGATGCAGGCGTATGGCGCGGAGGTCGTGCTGACACCAGGTGCGCTGGGCATGCAGGGTGCAGTCGATCGGGCGAATGAATTGGCGGCGGCGTCGCCGAATGCCATCGTCGCGGGACAATTCGTTAATCCGGCAAATCCGACGGCACATATCATGACCACTGGGCCGGAAATCTGGGATGATACGGATGGTCAGGTTGATGTACTGGTTGCGGGCGTTGGTACGGGTGGCACACTGACGGGTGTGGGAACGTATCTGCGCCAGAAGAATCCTGCATTGCATATTGTGGCGGTTGAGCCGGCCTCCTCGCCCTTGCTGTCGGAAGGACGCACGGGCAAGCATGGCCTGATGGGCATTGGCGCGAACTTCGTGCCGGAGGTGCTCAATCGCGCATTGATGGATGAAATCATCACCGTCACGGAGGAGGATGCCTACCGGACGGGACGCGAATTGGCGACGAAGGAAGGCATGCTGTGCGGTATTTCCTCCGGCGCGGCACTTTTTGCGGCCATTCAGGTGGCGCAGCGAAAGGAATTCGCGGGAAAGAATATCGTGGTCATCCTGCCCGATAGCGGTGAACGGTATCTGTCTACCCCGATGTTTACTAATGCTTAAAAGGCGCTTACATATGAAACGACTTTTTGCGCTGTTGGTCATGCTTTCGATGCTGTTTTGTGCAACCGCCGCACAGGCAGAGGACTCCGTGCGCGTTTATGGCACAAAGGACTATCACTTCATCGTATTGTCCGATGGCACGGCAGAAATCGTTTGTAATTCCGGAAACGGTCACGACCATCACCGGCAATCCCTTCACCAATTGCACTTCTCTGGTCAGTGTCAAATTGGCGAAAAATCATCCGCATTTTATCATCCAGGATGGCGTGCTGTTTGACACACAGAAGCAGCAGCTGATTTGCGCCCTGCCTTCCTTTGACAGCACCGTGTATTCAGTACCGGAGGGAATCACCAGCATCAGCGCTTCTGCCTTTTGGGCGTGTGCCTCGGTGCAGGAGGTGCTTCTGCCCGATAGCGTAACGGAAATTGGCGAACTGGCCTTCTCTGGTTGTTCCAACCTGACCCGCGTCCAGCTGTCCGCAAGCTTGACGGAAATTCCGGCGCACCTGTTTGCCTCCTGCCGTGCCTTGCAGGAGGTGAATCTGCCCGAAGGCATCACAGCCATTGGTGATTATGCCTTCCTGGGCTGCTGGGCCTTGACCAATCCAACCATACCGGAAAGCGTCACCGCCATCGGGAAATACGCCTTCCTGGATATTGCGAATTTCACACCTGCCGTCTCGCCTGCCTCGTATGCCGAGCAGTTCTGCGTGGCAAATTCCTATTCCTACGTGTACGTACAGCCCTGATGACACAAAAATGCTCCGTCCCATGCCGGTTTTTCCGGACAGGACGGAGCATTTTTTCGTTTGCAATTATCCGCGTGCCGCGAAGCCAACCTTCTTCTGCACCTTGCGCAGGGTCTTGTTGGCCAGGTAGGTAGCCGTCTTGGCGTTTTCGTCCAGGATGCCCTGTAGGTACGCCTTGTCGGCAATCAGGCGCTTGTACTCCGCCTGTAGCGGTTCCAGCGTCGCGATTACGCAGTCTGCCGTGCGGGCCTTCAGGTCGCCGTAGCCCTTGCCTTCCATCTCGGCGGCAATGGCCTCCACGTCGCCAGCACCCAGCGCACTCATGATGCTCAGCAGGTTGCTCACGCCGGGCTTGTTTTCCGGATCGAAGCGGATGCAGCCGTCGGAGTCGGTCACGGCGCGGCGAATCTTGCGGCGAATCGTGTCCGCATCGTCAAGCAGGGCGATGAAGGTGTCCTCAGGATCGGACTTGGACATCTTGCGCGTCGGCTCCTGCAGGCTCATGACCTTCGCGCCGACCTTGGAGATGTAGCCCTCCGGAATGGTGAACACGTCACCATAGATGCCGTTGAAGCGCATGGCAATATCGCGGCAGATTTCCAGATGCTGGCGCTGGTCAATGCCCACAGGCACCAGATTGGTCTGGTAGAGCAGAATGTCCGCCGCCATCAGGACCGGATAGTCAAACAGGCCGACGTTGATGTTGTCCGCATGCTTGGCGCACTTGTCCTTGTACTGGGTCATGCGGTTCATTTCACCCATGTAGGTGAAGCAGTTCAGAATCCATGCCAGCTCCGCATGCGCGGACACATGGCTCTGGCAATAAATCAGACTCTTCTTGGGATCAACGCCACTGGCGATATAGATGGCCGCCAGCTCCATGCAGCGGCGGCGCAGATCCGCCGGATTCTGGCGCACCGTGATGGCATGCATATCCACGATGGAATAGATGCAGTCGTATTCATCCTGCAACTTGGAGAAATTGCGCAGTGCGCCAATGTAGTTGCCCAGCGTCAGCGTGCCGGAAGGCTGAATGCCGGAGAAAATGATGGGCTTCTTGGCCGGCTTCTGCGCGGCCTGGGTGTTTACGGTTTCGGACATGGGGATTCTCCTTTCTGCTTTTGCTGCGGCCAGATGCCGGGGACGCCCCTTGCCGCCAATAAAAAAAGCCATCCCATCCCCTACGATTGGGGACAGATGACTGCGGTGCCACCCCACTTGCGCAAAAGACAGTATTGCCTTCACGCCTCTTTCGTTCCGATCACGGGGAAAAGCCGTCGCGGGATACTCAGACACCGCAAGCCTTTTCCTGCGCCACACGGCCACAGCAGCTTGTCGTCCGTTCCCCCACGCCCTCGAAGCCCCACGGTTTGCGCCCTCTGCCACCGGACTTGCACTCTCTCCGGCTCGCTGCGGGTGAGCTTGCGCATTCCCTGCTTCTCATCGGTTTTGTATATCATAGCACATTCGCCACCGATTTGCAAGTACTGGGCGAAAAATTCCGCAAAACAGCAAGCTTTTGCTGCGCTGGAAAATGTTTTTTTCGTCTTCCATCCTCTTTTTTCGGCAAAGCCCTTGACATCAGCAAAGAAATGTGGTTTAATGAATTCTGCTTTCAGGTTTAGTTTCACTAAACCAATTTTTTCGGCCGTCCGGTTTAGTATTTCTGAACTTTCGGTCGCATAGCTCCTGAAAGCGTAGGAAGGAGTCACAAAACATGGATATTGGTGAAAAGCTCCGCTTGCTCCGTATCAGGCGCGGGCTGACCCAGGAAGACATGGCCGGCCGATGCGAATTGAGCAAGGGCTTCATTTCGCAGGTCGAGCGCAATCTCGCTTCCCCGTCGATTGCCACGCTAACCGATATGCTGGAATGCCTCGGCTCCAGCCTGAGCCAGTTTTTCAGCGAAGATCACGATGAGAAAAAGGTCTTTACCCCGCAGGACATGTTCGTCAAGGAAGATGAACAGATGCACGGCAGCATCACGTGGCTGGTGCCCGATGCCCAGAAAAACACCATGGAGCCGATTCTGGTGGATTTGGGCGAGGACGGCAGCACCTATGAGCTGCCACCCCATCAAGGGGAGGAATTCGGCTATGTCCTCTCGGGCAGCATTTTTCTGGTCGATGGCGAAACAAAAACCCGTGTGCGCGCCGGAAGCAGCTTTTGCCTGCATCCGCATGAAACGCACTATCTCATGAACGCGGGCAAAAACCGCGCCAAAATCCTCTGGGTCTCCACGCCGCCGTCGTTTTGATGCGGCCGCCCCTCACATCAATCATATGTTGGAAGGAAGTGTCCATACACCATGGTGGAAAAGGAGCATTTGATTGACCTCGTCGGCATCTCCAAGGAGTATGACGGTACGCAGGTTCTCAAGAATATCAACCTCTACATCCGTAAGAAGGAATTTATTACCCTTCTTGGCCCGTCCGGCTGCGGCAAGACGACCACGCTGCGCATCATCGGCGGCTTTGAAACGCCCGATGCGGGTCAGGTGCTTTTCGACGGTCAGGATGTTTCCGCGCTGCCGCCCTATAAGCGCCGCGTGAACACCGTTTTCCAGAAGTACGCGCTCTTCCCGCACCTGAATGTGCAGGACAACATTGCCTTCGGCCTGAAGCTCAAAAAGCTGCCGAAAAAGATTATTGAGGAAAAAGTCGCGCAGATGCTGGAGCTGGTCAACCTGAAGGGCTATGAAAAGCGCCACGTGGACGCGCTTTCGGGCGGCCAGCAGCAGCGTGTAGCCATTGCCCGCAGTCTGGTCAACGAGCCGGAGGTGCTTCTGCTGGACGAACCGCTGGGCGCGCTGGACCTCAAGCTGCGCAAGGAAATGCAGCTGGAGCTTAAAGCCATGCAGCAGCGTCTGGGCATCACCTTCATCTTCGTCACCCATGACCAGGAGGAAGCCCTGACCATGTCCGACACCATCGTGGTCATGAAGGACGGCACGATTCAGCAGATTGGCGACCCAAAAACCATCTACGACGAGCCGGCCAACGCCTTCGTGGCGGACTTCATCGGCGAGAGCAACATCCTGCGCGGCACGATGATTCGCGACGAACTGGTGGAATTCGCCGGCACGACCTTCCCCTGCGTTGACTTCGGCTTTGGCGATAACGCGCCGGTCGATGTCGTCATTCGCCCCGAGGACATCATGCTGGTTGGTGAGGATGTGGGCCAGATGGTCGGCGTCATCAAGAGCGTGCTGTTCAAGGGCGTGCATTACGAGATGATGATTGACACCGGCGAATACACCTTCAAGGTGCATTCCACCTCCATGCAGCCGCAGGGCAGCCGTGTGGGCCTGAACATCGTGCCCTTCAACATTCACATCATGAAGCGCCTCGAGGAAGCGCCCGCACCGGAGGTCGATGAGTGATATGCTGACGAACCTTTCTCTGCCTTGGTGGGCCATCGCGCTGATGGTGTGCGGCTTGGGCGTCTTTGTGGCACTGGTGGCCATCACCGTGCGCCGCAATCGTGGCATGCATCGTTCGCTCTTTGCCTCTCCCTACGCACTGTGGATGATGATTTTCACCGTCGTTCCCGTTATTCTGATTGGCTATTACGCCTTCACAGACGCATCGGGTGCCTTCACCCTGGATAACTTCCGGAACTTCTGGGACTCCAACTACGAGTCAAACAAGATTATCCTGGACGCCATGGGCGATGCCGGACAGGCTTACATTTCCCGCGGCACGGTCAATGTCGATACCCTGCTCTACTCACTGTGGATGGCCTTCCAGTGTACGGTCATTTGCCTGCTGCTGGGCTATCCGGCGGCGCTGATTATGGCCGATCGCGAGATGAAGCTCGGCCCGACGCTGGTGGTGCTGTTCATCATCCCCATGTGGATGAACTTCCTGCTGCGCACCATCGCCTGGATGAGCCTGCTGGAGGACAACGGCCTGATTAACAACTTCCTGCGTTCGCTTGGGTTTAACGGCGTGCAGCTGATGTATAACTCCGGCGCGGTGCTGCTGGGCATGGTGTATAACTTCCTGCCGTTCATGGTCTTCCCGATTTACACGCTGCTGAGCAAGATGGATTACCGCCTGAGCGAGGCGGCGGCCGACCTTGGCTGCAACAACTTCCAGACGCTGTGCAAGGTGACGCTGCCCCTGTCCGTTCCGGGCATTGTCAGTGGCATCACGATGGTCTTCATGCCTTCCGTCACCACTTTCTTCATTCCGCGCGTGCTGGGTGGCGGCAACACGATGATGTTCGGCGACCTGATTGAAGCAAAGTTCCTGACCGAAGGCAACTGGAACGTCGGCTCGGCGCTGTCGCTGATTATGATGCTGCTGATTCTGATTTCCCTGTCCATCCTGCGCAAGGCCGACCCCAATGGTGAAGGAGGCGGCATCGCATGAAAAAGTTCTTCAAACGTGCCTATCTGGGCTTGATTCTGCTGTTCCTGTATGTGCCGATTGTCGTGCTGATTGTGCAGAGCTTCAACGCGGGCAAGAGCCGCGCCAAGTGGGAAGGCTTCTCCCTGCGCTGGTATGTGGAGCTGTTCTCCGATTCCCGTATCATGAACGCCCTGACCGTCACCGTCACCATCGCACTGCTTGCCATGGTCGTCTCCACCATTCTGGGTACGCTGGCGGCCATTGGCATCCACGCCATGAAGAAGCGCCCGCAGGCGTTCATGATGACGCTGACGAACCTGCCCAACACCATGCCGGATATCGTCACCGGTATCAGCCTGATGCTGCTGTTCCTCTTCACGAAGGTGGAGCGTGGCTACTTCACGATGCTGCTGGCGCATATCACCTTCGACGTGCCATACGTCATATTGTCCGTTCTGCCCAAGCTGAAGCAGATGAACCGCCACACCTACGAGGCGGCGCTGGATTTGGGCGCGACGCCAATGTACGCGCTGATTCACGTGATCATCCCCGAATGCATGCCCGGCATCATCACCGGCGCAATGCTGGCCTTCACGCTGTCGCTGGATGACTTCACCATCAGCTACTTCACCACGTCGCCCTTGGTGCAGAACCTCTCGACCCTGATTTACTCCGCCGCCCGTCGCGGCATTGAGCCGACGCTGAATGCCCTGTCGGCGCTGATGTTTGTCGCGTTGCTGGTGCTGCTGCTGATTGTCAACCGCCGCACCGCATCCAATAATGATTGACGCACCATGCTCTTGAAGGAGGAACATCTCTGATGAAAAAGCTGCTTTCCCTGCTGATGCTCCTGTGCCTGACGCTTGCCTGCCTGCCTGCCGCCATGGCGGAGGAGGTCATCAACGTCTACAATTGGGAGGATTACATCGCGCCCGAGGTGCTGACGCTCTTCACCCAGGAGACCGGCATCAAGGTCAACTACATGTGCTTCACCACCAATGAGGACATGATTGTGCAGGTCGAGGCCAATCCTGGCGCATTCGACGTCTGCTTCCCGTCCGACTACATCATCGAGCGCATGATTGCCAAGGATTTGGTGGCGGAAATCAATTTCGACAACGTGCCGAACTTTGAGCAGATTCTGCCTTCCCTGCGCAATCCCGATTATGACCCGGAGAACAAGTACTCTGTTCCCTACCTCTGGGGCACGGTCGGCATCCTCTACAACAAGGACATGATTCCCGAACCCGAGCAGTCCTGGCACATCCTCTGGGATGAGCAGTATCAGAAGAACGTGTTCATGCTGGACTCCTACCGTGACAGCATGGGCGTGGCGCTGAAGTATCTGGGCTACAGCATGAACAGCCGTGAGATTCCGGAGCTGATGACCGCCAAGAGCAAGCTGATTGAGCAGAAGCAGTCCGGCGTCGTGAAGGCGTATCAGGTGGACGAAACGAAGGACAAGATGGTCGCCGGTGAAGCCGCGCTGGCGCTGATGTGGTCCGGCGATGCACAGTATGCCATCGACCTGAACGACCATCTGGACTACTTCGTGCCGCAGGAAGGCTCGAACATCTGGGTGGACGGCGCGGTCATCCTCAAGACGGCCCGCAATAAGGAAAACGCCGAGAAGTTCATCAACTTCCTCTGCCGTCCCGACGTGGCGCAGATGAACTGCGAATACGTCTGGTATTCCAGCCCGAACATGGGCGCCATCGAGCTGATGGGCGAAGAATACGAGAGCAACCACGTGCTCAATCCCTCCGAGGATGTGCAGGCGCGCTGCGAATTCTTCCACGACATCGACGATACCTTCCGCAAGGTCTATGAATCCATGTGGATGGAAATCAAGAACACCAAGTAATACACAAAAGCCCGTTGCAGATTCACACGTCTGCAACGGGCTTTTTGTATGCTTGTATCATTCACCCAGCATTTCTATCAGCTTGTCCTTCACGGCCAGCGCAATATTGCGATGGTCCTCAGGCAGCATGTGAAGACCGTCAATGTCCGACGGCTTGGCAATGGACTGAATGTCCAGCCAGTCCACTTGCAGCCATTCGCACAGGCCCTTGATGTGCTTGGGGAAGTCATGCGATTCCTGAATCTTTTCGTGCAGGGAATCGCCTTCCCAGACATGTTCACCAATGGTGATGGGCGTCAGCACCAGAATATGCTCCTTGCCGTCCCGGAAGACGGGTTCGGTGCCCGGATAGAGCTTGTCGAAGGTCTGGATGGTGCGGATGATATGCCCCAATCCATCAACACTTTCCGCCACGGAGTGGTCATGCAGGTCATTCGTGCCCAGCATGATGACCACCGCATCCAGCGGACGCAGGGTGTCCAGCGCATACGGCAGGGCACCAATGCCGGTCATGAATTGCCGCGTGGGCGATTCAAACACCGTCGTGCGGCCGCTCTGGCCGTTCTCGTGGATGCGCCAGCCTGCGCCCAATTCATCCTGCAACACGCCTGTCCAGCGCGTATGCTCGTCATAGCGCTTGTACGTACCGGGCGTAAAGCCCCAGGTGTTGCTGTCGCCCATGCAAAGAACGTTCTTCATCGAATCATTCCCCTCTTTTCGCAAAAAGCGCCTCTGCCACATGCTTTTGCGGCATGGACAGAGGCGCTGTGTAATGGTTAAGGAAGCTCTGAATCAATGAGGTGATACGCTAGCGCGCTACCGAAGGATTCAGAGATACCTTAAATTTCAATCGTACCCGTGAAGTCGGTCATGGCATCGCCCGTCAGCCAGACGTGGCCATCCTCCTGATAGCGCACAACCAGCGTACCGCCGGGCAGGCGCACATCAATGTCCGCACCGCGGGTGCAGAAGCCGTTCTCCACCGCCGCGACCGCCACCGCGCACGCACCCGTGCCGCAGGCAGCCGTCTCGCCAATGCCGCGTTCCCACACGCGCATCACGATGTCGTTGCGATCCACAATCTGTGCAAAGGAGACATTCACGCGCTCCGGGAAGAGCGGATCCTGCTCAATCTGGGCGCCAATCTGCGCCAGCGAAATCGCATTCACGTCCGGCACGAAGATGACCACATGCGGGTTGCCCATGCTGACGCAGCTGATTTCGCGCTTTTCGCCAGCCAGGAAGACCGGACGCATCATCACGCGGTCGCCGTCGAGGTTGACCGGAATCTGACTCGGCGCAAATGCCGGGCAGTCCATATCCACCAGCACGGAGAAGACCTCGTTCTCGCGGATGAAGAGCTTGGCCGTCTTCACGCCGCTGCCGGTTTCCACGGTCATTTCGTCCTTGCAGACGTGGCCGTTCTCATACAGATACTTGCACACGCAGCGCAGTGCATTAGCCGCCACCATGCCTTCCGTGCCGTCGGCATTGAACATGCGCATCTTCGCATCCGCAATGTCGGAGGGCATAATCAGCACGATACCGTCAGAGCCAACGCTCGTGCGGCGATTGGACAGACGCACCGCCAGAGATTCAGGGCTTTCCACCACCTGATCGAAGCAGTCAAAGTACAGGTAATCATTGCCCGTACCACGCATCTTGGTGAAGGAGAGCTTCTTGTGCTTGGTGCGCATGTTGTTGATATCCACCAGCTCCACATTGCCCAGCGTGTAGCGGCTCGTCAAGGCATTGGCCAGCGCGTTTGCCGTGTCCAGGCTGGTGAAGAGCGGGATGCCGCGTTCCACGGCCTTGCGGCGCATGCGGACGGATTCCAGCTGCGGCAGACGGCCCTTGTTGGACGTGGAGATGACATACTGCACCTTGCCCATTTCCAGCATCTTTTCCTGCGCTTCCTTCTTCACGACGGCGGCGTAGAGACCATGCTCCTGCATGGCGCGCGCCGTACCGGGCGTAGCGAAGATGTTGAAGCCCAGCTGCGCAAACTTACGCGCGCAGTCAACCGCTTCCGCCTTATCCTTATCGCGGACAGAAACCAGAATGCCGCCCTGATGGCGCATCTTGTAGCCCGCAGCCACCAGGCCCTTGTAGATAGCCTCCTGCAGGTTCGTGCCGATACCCAGCACCTCACCCGTGGACTTCATCTCCGGGCCCAGATGCGTGTCAACGTCGGCCAGCTTTTCAAAGGAGAAGCACGGCACCTTGACCGCATAGTACGGGCTCTGGCGATACAGACCCGTGCCATAGCCCATGTCGCGAATCTTTTCGCCCAGCATAGCGCGAACGGCCAGGTCAACCATCGGCACACCCGTCACCTTGCTGATATACGGCACGGTACGGCTGGCACGCGGGTTCGCCTCAATGACATACACTTCGTTGTGATAGACGATGTACTGGATGTTAATCAGGCCAATCGTGCCCAATTCCAGTGCAATCTGGCGCGTAACCTCAATCAGGCGCTGCGTCATGGCACCGGTCAGATTCCATGCCGGATAGACGGCAATGGAGTCGCCGGAGTGAATACCGGAGCGCTCCACGTGCTCCATGATGCCCGGAATCAGCACATCCGTGCCGTCGCAGATGGCATCCGCTTCGGCCTCGACACCCATCAGGTACTGGTCAATCAGCACCGGGTTCTCAATGCCCTGCGCCAGAATGATCTGCATGTACTCGATAATGTCGCTGTCCTGATAGGCGATAATCATGTTCTGGCCGCCCAGCACGTAGGACGGACGCACCAGCACAGGATAGCCCAGCTCATTGGCAGCCTTGACAGCCTCCTCGCTGGTCATGACCGTGCGGCCCAGTGCACGCTTGATGCCGTACTTTTCCATCGCGGCGTCAAAGCGCTCACGGTCTTCGGCGGCGTCAATCATGTCCGCAGACGTACCCATGATGCGAATGCCCGCCTCTTCCAGCGCATGGGTCAGCTTAATGGCGGTCTGGCCACCGAAGGCAGCCACAACACCAACCGGCTTCTCCGTGGCAATCACGCCCAGCACGTCTTCTGCCGTCAGCGGCTCAAAGTACAGGCGGTCGGCCGTGTCAAAGTCCGTGGAAACCGTCTCCGGGTTGTTGTTAATCATGACAACCTCGTATCCGGCCTGCTTGAGCATGCTCACGCAGTGGACGGAGGCATAGTCAAACTCAATGCCCTGACCAATACGAATCGGGCCGGAGCCAAGCACGACGATGCACGGCTTCTTCGGACGCGCTTCGAGGAACTCCTTGGCTTCGTTTTCGTCATCGTAGGTGGCATAGAAGTAGGGCGTCTCTGCCTCAAACTCGGCCGCGCAGGTATCAACCATCTTGTAGACCGGGTTGCGGTGCATGTTCAGCTTTTCGCCGGAGAGACGTTCAATCGCCTTGTCCGGATAGCCCATCTTCTTGGCGCGCAGGTACGTTTCCTCGTCAATATTGCCTTCCTTCAGGCGGCATTCCATATTGTACAGGTTCAGGTACTTGTTCAGGAAGAAGTAGTCAATCTTCGTGATTTCGTGCAGCGTTTCCAGCGACACGCCACGCGCAATCGCCTCATACATGGCGAACATGCGCTGGTCGGTACACTTGCCAATCAGGTCCAGCAACTCGTCCACCGACAAATCTGCCATGGACTTCATGCGCAGCGTATCGCAGCCGATTTCCGCACCACGGACAGCCTTCATCAGGGCCTGCTCAACATTGACGCCAATGGACATGACCTCGCCCGTGGCCTTCATCTGCGTGCCCAGGGTACGCTTGCCATAGACGAACTTGTCAAACGGCCACTTCGGCACCTTCGCCACGATGTAGTCAATCGCCGGTTCAAAGGCCGCGCAGGTCTTGCCAGTCACGGCGTTCTTCATTTCATCCAGCGTGTAGCCGATAGCAATCTGCGTCGCACACTTGGCAATCGGATAGCCGGTCGCCTTGGACGCCAGGGCAGAAGAGCGGCTGACGCGCGGGTTGACCTCGATAACCGCGTATTCAAAGGAATCGGGATTGAGCGCGAACTGGCAGTTGCAGCCGCCCTCCACCTCCAGCGCGGTAATGATGTCCAGCGCGGCACGGCGCAGCATCTGATACTCGCGGTCAGCCAGCGTCAGTGCCGGCGCCACGACAATGGAGTCACCCGTATGCACGCCAACAGGGTCGATGTTTTCCATCGAGCAGACAGCAATCGCGTTGCCCAGCTTGTCGCGCATAACCTCGAATTCGATTTCCTTCCAGCCGGAGATGCACTTCTCGACCAGAATCTGCGTGATGGGCGACAGGCGCAGGCCGTTTTCGCCAATCTCCTTCAATTCCTCCGCATTCGCGCAGATGCCGCCGCCCGAGCCACCCATCGTGTACGCCGGACGCACAATCACCGGGTAGCCAATCTTGTCCGCAAAGGCAAGCGCATCCTCCACCGTCTCCACGACCTCGGAGGGAATCACAGGCTGGTGGATGGACATCATCGTGTCCTTGAACTGCTGGCGGTCCTCAGCCTTCTCAATCGTTTCGCACTTTGCACCCAGCAGCTTCACGCCATGCTGCTCCAGGAAGCCTTCCTTGGCCAGCTGCATGGAGAGCGTCAGACCACTCTGGCCGCCCAGCGTGGACAGCAGGGAGTCAGGCTTTTCCTTCAGGATGATGCGGCGCAGGGTTTCCAGCGTCAGAGGCTCAATGTAGATATGGTCAGCCGACGCATGGTCAGTCATGATGGTCGCAGGGTTCGGGTTGACCAGCACGACCTCCAGACCCGCAGCCTTCAGGGCGCGGCAGGCCTGAGAGCCGGCATAGTCGAATTCAGCGGCCTGACCGATGACAATGGGGCCAGAACCGATAATCATTACTTTGTGGAGTTCAGGATTCAGCGGCATTCCTTATTTCCTCCCATCATAGCGATAAAACGGTCGAACAGGAAGCGGGTGTCCAGCGGGCCAGCGCATGCTTCCGGATGGAACTGGACGGAGAAGGCAGGCATATCCGTATAGTCAAGGCCCTCGCACGTGCCGTCATTGCCATTGACAAAGCGCAGGGACGCATTGGACGGCAGCGAATCGGAATCCAGCGCAAAGCCGTGATTCTGGCTGGTCATGTAGGACAGACCCGTCTTGACGTCCTTGGCCGGCTGATTTTCGCCGCGATGGCCGTACTTGAGCTTGACCGCCTTCGCGCCCTGGCTCAGCGCCAGCAGCTGATGACCCAGGCAGATGCCGAAGGTCGGGATGCGATGGCGCATCACCTCGCGAATATTGGCAATCACCGAGGGATTGTCCGCCGGGTTGCCCGGGCCGTTGGAGAGCATCAGGCCGTCGGGATTCATGGCCAGAATCTCCTGCGCCGTGGTGCTGGCCGGAACGACCGTCACCGCGCAGCCGCGTTTTTCCAGCTCATGCTGGATGCTTTCCTTCGTGCCAAAGTCCCACAGCACCACATGATGACGACCAGGCTTCTTCGGCTCGATGATGCTCTTTGTGGTCACATCCTGAATCGAGGGGTGGAAGGGCAGATTGCGCAGCTTCTCGCAAATTTCTTCGATATTTTCCGGCTTTTCCGTCAGCAGAGCGGCGTTCATGACGCCCGCGTTGCGGATGGTGCGCGTCAGGGCACGGGTATCCACATCCGTCAGGCAGGGAATGCCGGCCTTGACCAGATAGTCGTTGAGCTTGCCCTGCGTGCGGAAGTTATTCGGCGTGTCGCACAGCTCGCGCACGATGTAGGCCGACAGGCGCGGACCCGGCGACTCAAAGTCTTCCTCAATCACGCCATAGTTGCCGATGCAAGGGAAGGTCTGGATGACGATTTCGCCTTCGTAGGACGGGTCGGTCAGCGTTTCCAGATATCCCGTCATGGCCGTGGTGAACACCAGCTCCGCCATGACCGGCTTCGCAGCACCCATCAGCGTCCCTTCATAGAGCTGACCATTGGCCAGCAGCAGATAGCCCTTCATGCATTATTCCTCCGTTTTTCTGTTCTAATTGCAGCCAAAAACGTTTCCTACCGCTCAGCAAACCGGCTTGTCCGCCATGACAGCCACCATGACCGCCTTCTGCGCGTGCAGACGATTCTCCGCCTCATCGAAAATTTCATCCGCGTGCTGTTCAAACACCTCCGCCGTGATTTCCTCGCCGCGGTGTGCCGGCAGACAGTGCTGCACCATGCAGCCCTCATGCGCCACAGCCAGCAGATCGCTATTGACCTGATAGCCACGGAACGCCTTTTCGCGAATCGCCTTTTCTTCCTCCTGACCCATGGACGCCCAGACGTCGGTGAAGATCACATCCGCATCCTTAGCCGCCTCCAGGGGCTTGTCCGTCATCAGGAACTGGCCCGGATACTGCTTGGTGAATGCCAGAATGGTTTCATCCGGCTGGTACGCATCCGGACACGCGATAGCCACATGCGCGCCCATCTTGAGGAAGCCCACAATCAGGGAATTAGCCATGTTGTTGCCATCGCCAATGTAGCACATGTTCAGTCCCGCAATCTTGCCCTTATGCTCACGCACCGTCTGCAAGTCCGCCAGCACCTGGCAGGGATGGCAGAAGTCGGTCAGGCCGTTGATAATCGGAATGCTGCCCACGCGGGCCAGCGTCTCCACTTCCTCTTGCTGGAAGGTGCGAATCATGATGCCGTCCAGATAGCGGCTCAGCACACGGGCCGTATCCTCCACCGGTTCGCCGCGCCCAATCTGCAAATCCCGGCTGGACAGGAACAGGGCGTGTCCACCCAGTTGATACATACCCGTTTCAAAGCTGACACGGGTGCGCGTCGAGGACTTTTCAAAGATCATGCCCAGCGTCTTGCCCTTGAGGATGGGATGCGCGATACCCGCCTTATTCTCCGCCTTTAAGCGGTCGGCGAGGTCGAGCAGCTCGGTGATTTCTTCTTGGGACAGGTCAAGCAGCTTCAAAAGATGCTTCATTCGTTTTCCCTCCATCACAGATATCCGAACTCATAGTGTATCAAAACACACAAACTTTGCATTTTTATGCAATATCTGTTTTCTCGTTTTCCGAACGATAAACAGAAAACCCTCCTGCAAAGTCCATGCCAATCGGTGAACATTGGCACACCAAAATGGGCGCCTCGCACACCTCGAGCCATTATATCATAGAATCCGGCAGAGGGCAAGGGATAGATTCAACTCTCGGCGCATAAATTTTGAATGGTGGGCGCAAAACCCGCCGAAAAGTGCAAACAGGAGGAAAACAATTATGGAACAGAGCCGCAACATCCAGTTTCGCACCTGTCCACGAGGCTCAGAACGCTACACGTGGCAGGACGGTGACACCGCCAGCAGCGTTGCCTTGCAGCATGCAACGACCGTTCAGGCGCTTTCTGTCATCAATCCCGGTGTGGATTTTGCTACCCTCACCGCAGGCTCGGAGATTTGTCTGCCTTTCTTTGCCTACACCTGCATCAGCGGTCAGCCCTACACCGTCCAGTCGGGCGATACCTTTGCCGCCATCGCCCAGCGCCTCGGCATCACCACCTATGAGCTGGCGGAGCGCAATCCGGGCGTATCGCCGGACAGTTTGACACCGGGTCAGATTCTTTGCGTTCCTGCCACCGCCGATGAAGATGACGACAGCGCACAAACGCCCGTCATTCCCCTGCCCGATGAAAACGAAGGCACGCCCATTCCCGACCGACCGCTTTCCTGCCCGGCAGGATATACCGCCGCCACCGTGCAGCCCGGCGAAAGCTATGCCGATCTGCTGATTCGTCACAACGTCAGCTACCGCGCCATGCGCAGCAGCAATCCGCAATTGCAGCCCGGGTATCTGGTCAGTGGTACGCCCTACTGTGCGCCGCCCGCCGGAACGCGCCAGCTATACGATTCGTCCTGAGGAAACGCTTGACTCCCTCGCCGCATCGCTGCGCACAACGCGTGGTCGTCTGCTGGCGCTGAATCCGACGCTGCTGCCCAGCGATTTTTCCTCCGGCACCATCATCTGCATTGAATAAAAACGGTCAGCCAGGGACAAACGCATCCGCTGCGCCCTGCCCATGGCTGACCTCTCTTTATGGGGTGATTTCTTTTTTCGCCGCATCCAGCGCGGCACGGATGGTATCGTCCATGTCCATATAGCGGTATAATCCCAAGCGCCCGCCAAAGCACACGTTTTCCTCTTTTTCCGCAAGCGCCTGATAGCGTGCATACAGTGCATTGTTCGCATCATCATTGATGGGATAGTACGGCTCGTCGCCCGGATGCCACGCCAGCGGATACTCCCACGTCACGACCGTATGCGGCTGTGAAAGCACCGCCGTCTGACCATAGGCGAAATACTTGTGCTCAATCACGCGCGTGTAGGGTACATCGGCATCGCATTCGTTCATCACCGCATTCCCCTGATACGACACGACCGGCAAATCCTTCGTTTCAAAGCGCAGTGTCCGATAGGCCAGCGGCCCGAAGCAGGAGGCGTAGTATTGATCCACCGCGCCTGTGAACACGATTTTCTTCGCCAAAGGCGTCAAAACCTCCCGCTGCGCCAGAAAATCCGTCTGCAAGCGCACCTCCACATGCGCAAGCAGCTTTTCTACCATCGCCGTATAGCCGTTTTCCGGCACACCCTGATAGCGGTCGCTGAAATAATGATTGTCATACGTAAAGCGCACCGGCAAGCGGCGAATCAGGAACGCCGGCAGCTCCCTGCACGGTCTGCCCCACTGTTTCTCGCTGTAGCCACGCACCAGCGCCTCGTAGAGGTCGCGCCCGACAAGCGAAATGGCCTGCTCCTCCAAATTGCGCGGCTCATGATCCATTTCCGCTCGCTGGCTGGCAATAATGGCACGCGCCTCCTCAGGCTTGGTCACGCCCCACATGGCATAGAACGTATTCATATGAAACGGAAGCGGATACAAGCGCCCCTGATAGCGCGCCCACGGCGAATTGGTGAAGCTGTTGAACGTCGCAAAGCGGTTCACATACTGCCACACCTGCGCATCATCCGTATGGAAAATGTGCGCCCCATAGCGGTGTACAGGAATGCCGTTCACGTCCTCCGTGTACACATTGCCACCGATGTGCGCCCGCTTCTCCACCACCAGCACGCGCTTGCCAGCCTCCTGCATCTGCTGGGCAAAGGTTGCGCCGTAGAGGCCAGCGCCCACGACCAGATAATCGTACTGCATACCTGCTCCTTCCATCCCAATGTTGTTGCCATTTCCTCCGTCCTTGTCTTTTTCGACGGACAGGCGCAAAACTCCTGCATGCATGGCGAAAGCGTGCCAGAAGATGACACGCTGTTGTGTTTTACCCGCAAACATGCTACAATAAGACAAAGTACGCAGGAGGAAATATCGCATGCAGCCTCTGATTAGTGTCATTATGCCCGTTTACGATGTGGAAGCCTATTTGCCGCAGGCCATTTCCTCCGTTTTGGCGCAGCGCATGGCCGATTTTGAGCTGATTCTGGTGGATGATGGTTCGCCCGACCGATGCGGCGCACTGTGCGACGAGGCCGCCGCACAGGACAAGCGCATCCGCGTGCTGCACCAGCGCAACCGTGGCCTGAGTGCCGCACGAAATGCGGGCATCGACCTTGCCCGTGGTCAATGGCTCTTCTTCGTCGATTCGGACGATTTTCTGCATCCGGATTGCTTGCAGGCGCTGTATGTTTCCGCACAGGACGCGCAAGCCGATATTGCCCTGTGCGGCGTATGCAAAACAGATGCCACTGGTGTGCCGCTGGAAAGGCAGTGGCCACGCCTTGCATCGCAAACGCTTTCGCAGCAGGATGCCCTGCGCGCCGTCAGCAATCCACATTTTCTGGTCGCCTGGAACAAGCTCTATCGCCGGGAGATATTCGCTACCCTTCGCTATCCGGAAGGCCATCTGAACGAGGATGACTTTCTGGCCGTATCGCTTTATGCCACTGCGACGCGTGTCGTGACAGTTTCCGATTGCTACTACTATTATCGTCAAACGCCGGGCAGCATCATGAAGTGCCGCAAGACCCTGCGGCATTTGGATGAGGCAGCCGCCTTTGCGCATTGCATTGAGCAGCTGTGCGCCCTGCACGTGCCGGATGCGATTGCCCAGCTGGAATCCTACCAATATTATGCCATTCAGAACGTCTGGCAGGCGCTTTCTGCCGCCGAGCGGAAATCACCCGACATGCGTCAGGCGCTGCAACAGCACGCGCACTCCCTGCGTCTGCTGCTTCGTCATGAACAGCTGCGGCCGCGTGCCGCCCTGCGCTCCCTTGCCCTGCATACCCGCTGCACGGTTGCGCGTCTCATTTGATTTTTGTACGAAAGGATACATTCCATGCGAACCAGGTTCATGCTGCGTAATCTGCTGGTCAGCGTCACAGGGCAGATGATTACCCTGCTACTCACCTTCGTGAGCCGGATGCTGTTCGTGCGCTACCTATCCGCCGCGTATCTGGGTGTCAACGGATTGTTCAGCGATTTGCTCGGCGTCCTGACGCTTTCGGAGCTTGGCATCGGCACGGCCATGCTCTACAGCCTCTACAAGCCCGCGGCGGAGGAAAACAAGGTTCAGCTGGCGCACCTGATGCGCCTATACCGGCGGATGTATCACATCGTGGCGGCAGTGGTGCTGCTGCTCGGGCTGTTGCTGCTGCCGTTTTTGCCGTGGCTCGTCCGGGATAGCGGCGACGTGGCGCAGCTGCCGCTGATTTATTTGCTCTATCTGCTTTCCACCGCTTGCTCATATTTGCTTTCCTATCATAATAGCATTTATGTGGCGCATCAGAAGGCATATGTGCGTGCCGTCTGGTGTCAGGTGTTTGAGATTCTGCGCGTCGCTGTGCAGATTTTCCTCCTCATCTTCACGCAGAATTTCTATCTGTATTTGCTCGCGCAGCTCGTTTTGCCCTTCTGCCCAAATCTCATCATCGCGTACAAGGTACGCAAGGACTATCCGTATCTTGCTGAAATTCCTGGTCTGCCGGACAAAGTGGAGCGGCGAACCATCTTCCGTGACGTCGGCGCGATGAGCATTCACCGCTTTTCCACCGCCGTGGTGCGTAATACCGACAATCTCCTGATGTCTGCCTTCATCGGGCTGAACACGGTCGGCATCTACGCCAACTACCGGATGCTTCTCGGCAGCCTGAACGGCCTGATGGCGAAGCTCCTTGGCGCGTTTTCGGGCGGCATCGGCAACCTGAACGCGACGGAATCGCCCACACGTGTCTATGCGGTCTATCGGGAGCTTGATTTGATGCTCTATCTCCTGTATGCCTATCTGACCGGCGGACTCTTTCTGTTCCTGACGCCGCTTTTGCGCCTGATGTTTGGCGCGGAGTACTGCTTCTCCCTCGGGACGCTGACGGTGATTGTGCTGGAATTCTATCTCAGCGGCATGCGGCAAATGAACCTGCTCTTCCGCGAGGCACGCGGACTTTTCCGCCATGACCGCTGGAAGGCCATTGCAGAGGCCGTGCTGAATCTGGTTTTCTCCCTCGCTTTGGTCAAGCCCTTTGGCGTCGCAGGCATTCTCGGCGGTACGGTGCTGTCGAGCCTGCTGACCTGCGTCTGGGTGGAGCCGTTGATTCTGATGCGCCACGGCATCGGCGAAGGGTGGCGCGAGAAGCTGCGGCTGTACTTCCTGTGCTACGGCACGCGCCTGGTGCTGGTGATGCTCCTCTGTGCGCTTGGGTACAAACTGCTGACACCGCTGGCAACGGACATTCCGGGACTGCTGCTCGGGTGCGTGGTGTACAGCGTTGTGTTTGCTGGCGTGATGTATGGGTGCTTCCGGCACAGCGAAGCCTTTGGGCAGCTGGTGCAGCGCGTGCGGCACTTGCTTCACTCCCTGATTGGGTAAAATAACGTCCGTCAAGGTGCATGCATTGCATTCCTTGACGGACGTTTTTGTATTATTGCAGCTTCAGGTCATCGGGCTGAATCCAGTTCCACTTGCGAAGCACCTCGCAGAACAGAACGCTCAGGATTGCGGGCAGCACGAAGCAGATCAGCACCAGACCAATCCAGTCCATCGGGACGATGGCGGCCTTCGTGCCAGCGGCGATGTCGTTCAGCCAGCCGGTGTAGACGCCAATCTGGCCAACCAGACCGCACGTACCCATACCGCTGGAGACCGGCGTGCCGTTCATTTGCAGATGGAAAACGCACGTAGCAATCGGGCCCGTGATGGCCGAAGCCAGCGTCGGCGGAATCCAGATGCGCGGGTTGCGGGTGATGTTGGGCATTTGCAGCATCGACGTGCCAAGGCCCTGGCTGACCAGACCACCCACGCCGTTTTCCCGGAAGGACATGACCGCGAAGCCAACCATCTGCGCACAGCAGCCAGCCACCGCCGCGCCACCTGCCAGTCCGGTCAGAGAAAGCGCCGCGCAAATCGCCGCACTGGAAATCGGTAGCGTCAGCACAACGCCGACCACCACGGACACCAGAATGCCCATCAGGAAGGGCTGCAAATTCGTCGCCCACTTGATGAATTCGCCCACCGCACTGGCCGCCGCACCAATCGCCGGTGCGCACAGGGCAGACAGGGCGTAACCAATCAGAATCGTCACCGCAGGGGTCACGAGAATATCAATCTTCGTTTCCTTGCTCACCATCTTGCCACATTCGGCCGCAATGATGGTGATGATGTATACCGCCAGCGGGCCACCAGCGCCGCCAAGCTTGTTGGCCGCCATGCCCACGGCAATCAGGCTGTAGAGCACCAGCTGCGGCGCCGCCAGGGCCGAACCGATGGACACCGCCATCGCCGGGCCAGCCACGCTGCTGGCCACATCGCCCGCAGCCACCAGAAAATCTACATTCAGCTGCTGTCCCAGCGTCTTGATGATGGTACCAATCAGCAAGGACGCAAACAGACCCTGCGCCATAGCACCCATTGCATCAATGCCGTAGCGCTTTGCAGAGAACAGCACGTTTTTCCTCTTCAGGAACGAACTGACCTTTCCCATGCCTGCAAATCTCCTTTTTGCACGAATTTCTCCCCAAGCCAGCTGTCATGCATTGGCCCGGAGAGAAATGTTTTCTTGCCTGCCGAAGCAGGTTGTTCATGATTATAGCACCTTGATAATTCTTTGACAAGTCTTTTTGCAGCTTTTTTTCAGAGAAATTGCATTTTTCTTGTTTTCCGCGCCACTTTTTGCCGATTTTGTCCCTGTTTTCTGCATGCCGACACAATTTGCAACAAAAAAGGAGTCTGCCACACATTTGCAGCAGACTTCCCCTGTTTGTTTGAAAACCGATTAGGCCTTGCCAGCGCAGCCCAGAACGTCCACGATCTTGTGGGCGACCATTTCCTTCACGGCCGCACGCGCGGGCTTCAGGTACTGACGGGGATCGAAGTGATCCGGATGCTCCGCGAAGTACTTGCGGATGCTGGCCGTCATGCCCAGACGAATGTCGGAGTCGATGTTGATCTTGCAGACAGCCAGCTTCGCAGCCTGAGCCAGCTGCTCTTCCGGAATGCCGATAGCGTCGGGCATATGGCCGCCGTACTTGTTGATTTCGGCAACGAAGTCCTGCGGGACAGAAGAAGCACCGTGCAGAACAATCGGGAAGCCGGGCAGGCGCTTGGAGCACTCCTCCAGCACCTCGAAGTGCAGCTGCGGCTTGGTGCCGGGCTTGAACTTATACGCGCCGTGGGACGTGCCGATGGCGATGGCCAGGGAGTCACAGCCGGTGCGGCTGACGAACTCTTCGACCTCTTCGGGACGGGTGAACATTTCCTTGCCAGCCTCGACGACCACTTCGTCTTCCACGCCAGCCAGGGTGCCCAGCTCAGCCTCAACCACCACGCCGTGGTCGTGCGCATACTCAACGACCTTGCGGGTCAGGGCGATGTTGTCCTCAAAGGACTTAGAGGAAGCATCAATCATGACGGAGGTGAAGCCGCCGTCGATGCAGCTCTTGCACAGCTCGAAGCTGTCGCCGTGGTCCAGATGCAGAGCAATCGGGATTTCCGGATTTTCCAGCACAGCGGCTTCCACCAGCTTCACCAGATAGGTGTGGTTGGCATACGCACGCGCGCCCTTGGACACCTGCAGGATGACGGGAGCCTTCAGCTCACCAGCAGCCTCCGTGATGCCCTGAATGATTTCCATGTTGTTGACGTTGAAAGCGCCGACAGCATAGCCGCCGTCATAAGCCTTCTTGAACATTTCCTTGGTCGTTACAAGCGCCATTGGATATTCCCTCCTGATACTTTTTCCCTTGCGGGATTTTTTCACCGTGTCTATTATAGCACATCCTGTCGAATTAGAAAAGGGGTTTTTTTTCGTCTTTGATAAAAGGAACACATTTCCCACGGAAAATTCTGTGCTTTTTCGCCCCTTTTGATACAGGATTGTATTTATGAAGTTTTTTGGTTGACACCCGGCGAGTCACCCGCTATAATTTGGGGTAATATCCCTTTGCGCCGCTTGACGCATGGGAGGGAAAGAAAGGAGCTTACCTACTTATGAAGAAGATTCTTGCGTTAATTCTGGCTCTGGCGATGTGCCTGGGCTGTGTGGCTTTTGCGGAGGAAGCCACTCCCACCTACGCTATGGGCGCTCCCCTGCCGGATTTCACCTTCACCGCCATTGATGGCACGACCTATACCCTCTCCGAGGTACTCAAGGAGAAGGATATGGTGCTCATCAACCTGTGGGCGACCTGGTGCGGCCCGTGCCGTGCTGAATTCCCCTACATGGAGGAAGCCTACGAGCAGTACAAGGACAAGATTGAAATCTTCGCCCTGTCTGTTGAAGAAACCGACGATGTGGAGACCCTGACCGCCTTCGCTGCTGAATACGGCCTGACCTTCCCCATCGGCCGCGACGATACCAACATCTTCGGCGGCTTCGGTCTGAATGGCGTTCCCACCTCTCTGGTGGTGGACCGCTTCGGCAACGTTGCGTTCCTGGAGATTGGTTCTCAGACGTCCGTTGGCAACTTCACCCGTCTGTTTGACGTGTTCGTTGGCGACGCGTACACCGAGAGCATCGTCCTGGTTGCGATTCCCGCGCCCAAGCCCAACGTGCCCGCTGAGGATGTGGCTGCGCTGGCTGCTGCCGTGAATGTGGAAGGCGGCGCGCTGACCTGCGTCAATCCCACGGACGAGATGACCTGGCCGATGGTGGTTGCCACCGAAGGCGACCGCACCTACATCACCAACAGCAACGTCCAGCAGGACAACACCACCGCGTCTGTTGACCTGGTTGTGGAAGCCAAGGCTGGCGACGTGCTGGCCTTCGACTACAAGGTGTCCACCGAAACTGGCTGCGACCTGGCGACCCTGTTCGTCGATGGTGTGCAGAAGAAGGCGTTCGGCGGCGTGCGCGACTGGTCTTCCTACGCCTATGAATTCACCGCTGACGGCACCTACACCGTGACGCTGGCGTATGTGAAGGACATGTACTCCTCCGAAAATGACGACACGGTTTGCTTTGACAACGTCTGCATCCTGAGCGGCGATGAAGCTGCGGCTGCACTGGCTGCCCTGCCGGTTTACCCGACCGCGAAGGCCACGACCATGAATTTCGAGGGCGATGCCAAGCAGATTTTCTACGTCGATCCTTCCTTCAACCTGATGAGCCAGTTCGGCCTGTGCAACTACTACGTCGTGACGCCCGTTGACGGCGCTGTGACGTTGAAGATTACGCTGACCGCCGACTGCGACCCTGACACGATTTTCGTCGTCTGCGAGGCCGATGGTGGCTACTACGCCTTGACGGATGCGACCATCACCGAGGATGGCTACGTCCTGACCATGCCCATTGACAGCAACGAAGTGACCGGCTATCCCTACACCACCTACACCCTTTATATCGACGGTGGCAACACCATGATTTCCGCGATTGCCTGCGCCTCCGAGGAGAATGCCAATGGCTTCATGGCGTACCTGAACGCCTACGGCTTCGGCCTGACCGGCTGGAAGTACGCTGACGGCACGCTGCCTTCCACCGACGCGATTGCTGCGGCGGCTGATGAAGTGGCGGGTGTTTCCAGCTACACCATCAAGTGCGTTGACCAGAACGGCGATCCCGTGACCGGCGTGTTGATTAACGTCTGCACCGACGAAACCTGCACGCCTTCCCCCGTGGATGAGAACGGCGTCCTGGCCTTCGATGCGGCCTCCTACGCCTACGTGCTGCACGTGCTGACCATTCCGGAAGGCTACGAGTTCGACACCACGCAGGAAATCATCGCTCCCGTTGAGGGCGGCGAAGTCACCTTCGTAATCACCAAGCTGTAAGAATCCCTTCGGTTTTCCTCGCAGGAGATGCGCTGATTCGGGCGCGTCTCCTGCTTTTTTTGTGCAAAAAGCAGGATTGGGCATGCATAAACATCGCAGCCAGACTGAATATATATAAATTATCAAAAAATCCTTGACATTTTTCGGGGGGGGGTATAATGTAATTGACCAACTAGAAGGAGGGAATAATTATACGGTTTTGTGCATTACTGAAACACTCCTAGAAGCTTTATCATTTTCTTCCCTCCAACACAAGACAGTCAAAAGGAGAAAAACAAATGAGTCATAAAAGAAGCACTCGTATTTCCACTAAGAATACCGTTCTGTCTGTCATCATCATTTTTCTTTCCATTCTTCTTGTCATTTTGTTTTTCATCGGTGATGCCGCAGAGGAAAAACGCTACAACGAGCTTCATGCTTTGAATATAAAGCGCGCGCAAGAGGCAGAGGAACAAGCTGCTGCACTACGCCAGAAAGAAATGACGGATAGCTTTTATCAAAAGCTTGCAGACGGCTTCGACGTGAACGTCTTGATTATCGGTGATTCGATTGCCGAAGGCGCTCAGGGCGAATCCGGTTGGTGTACCTTACTAAGAAACGATATCCGAAAGAACTATCAGGTCGATGTTTCTTTTACCAACGTTTCGATGGGTGGCAATGCTTCCTACGCTGGCTATGTTCGCACGATGGCCTTAAATGATTTTGTCGATTACGACCTTGCTATCATTTGTTATGGTCAAAACGATGGACTCTATAATTTTTCTACCTACTATGAATCCATCATTCGTGCGATTCGTAGCAAGTATCCCGATTGCTCTATCATCTCTATTCTTGAATCGTCTCAACGCACCTACACAGAAAAGATGATTACCATACAAAACATTTGCGCTCATTATCATATTCCCATCGCAGATACCATTGCCGGATTTAACAATTCCGGAAAAGCATATGATACATTAACAGATGATGGTGTTCATCCCAACATCACTGGTCAAAAAATTTACTATGAAGTGGTAAAGGCCGTTATTGACGAAAATGTTGCCGCCTCGACCGGAAAAATGGAAACAGTCGCCCCAATCAACGAAGGCGTTCACCAATTTGACCATTTTGTTTGGTATGATGCAAATAAAAACTTCAAGCGTATTGATGATACGACCTTCACACTAAATGTATCTGCATCCGGTACTCTCGGAATCGATTACAAATTTGAATCCGGTGATAACAAAGCCGATATTTATGTAGACGACGTACTGTATACGTCTCCCACAGTCACATTTAATTACGACTTTTCTCAGCGTCACATCATGGTTGTCAGCGAAAACTGCACTGTAGAAAAAGAAATCAGGATTGTGTTTAGCACCAAAGAACAAGCCGACGGTTTCCGCGGTATGTGCTTTAGCTGGCAATGATGCCTGTTAACAGTTTCCCCAACAACAAAAAACGCGCCCTGCGGCCGTGGAGGTATCTCTCCTCCCCTGCCGCAGGGCGTTTGCTATTGATATGTATCCCGCTTACTGGTCGTAGTAATCCGCCGGGCGCTCGACCGTACCAACGTAGACGATCATGCCCTTGGCCTTGTAGGTGTCCGTGTAAAGCGTCGTGCGCTCCACTTCGTTGCCGTTCTGATACTTGACGCGGTAACTGGTGACCTTGCAGCCTTCCTTCGCCTCACGATAGGTGTAGGTCTGGTCAACATAGGTCACGTACGTTTGCTTGGTATCCTTGATGGTTTCCACCTTTTCCGGCGGTTGCAGAATCTCCACCGTCTCCGTCACAATGTCGTAGGTGACGCCTTGCCCCAGCGTTTCGCCGTAGATGGAGACGACACACACCTTGTGCGTCTTGTCGTACTTGCGGTCGTTGCCAACCTTGGTGACAATGTAGATGGGGTGATCCGTATCATTCTTGAACTGGAAGTCGATTTTGCGGCCATCCATGTTGACCGTTGCGTCCTTGCCATAGGCGGTGTAGCCCACGGCGTCGGAGTGCGGTTCGCGCTTGACAATCTGCAAATTTGCCTTGACCGATGCCAGATACATGGTCGTGCTGACCTGACACACGCCACCGCCGTAGCCCATGCGCTCCGCACCGTAGGCGTACTCAATCGCCTCATAGAAGCCGTTTTCCTTCGTGCGGTTGCCCACAATGCCATTGAAGGAGAACGTTTCCCCAGGCTGAAGCACCGTGCCGTTGATGCGTGCGGAGGCAACCTCGATATTCATGGTGCGTTCGGTGGTGCTGGTGGTGGAAATCGGCGTGTAGGCCGTGGCACGCAGCTGAATCTGCGATTCCAGCATTTCCTTCGTCACCTTCGGCGCTATCGCCTGCATTTCCAGCGTGATTTCGCCACTTTCCAGCGACGACATCATCTGATAGACCTGCTGCTTCGTCTCGGTGATGTCCATATAGCGGCCATACGTCTCCGGGATGATGCTCAGCGGATTCGTGAAGTTGTTGCTGTCAAAGACAATCTGCGCATCCACCGGGCTGATGTACGCCTTGCTGGAGATGCTCAGCAGAATGTTGTCAATGGCGCTGTTGTCACCGCTGGGCGTCGCGGAGTAGCCCTGATACGGCGTTTCCAGCAGGGCCTCCATGGTCGCCTTGCGCGCGTCCACGGATTCCTCCTCATGACCAATCCTCCAGGCTTCGTCCAGTGCCACCTTCACGTCCACGGTCATGTTCAAATCCGCATTGGTGATTTCCTGCACCAGCAGTCCTTCCAGCATCAGGCGCACCTTCCAGCTGTCGCGCTGCTGATTCGCCTGTGCGGTAACGGCAGCTTCTGCCTCCTCGCGGGTCATGCCGCCAAGGTCAATGCCGTCCACATGCACGCCCGGCACGTACCGCTCGTCGTAGGAGGTGACCTCCGCAATCATGGCGTTACGGGCATTGCTTTCGGCGATATTGGCCGATACCAGCCGAATCAGGAACACCAGCAGCACAATCCCCAGCACCAGCGCCAGCCATTTCAACAAGCGCCGGAAGGTCGCCGCCGGGTTGTTCCTTTCCGAATGATGCCCACGGTTGCCACCGCCATTGCCGCCACCCGGCGGCACAAAGCCACCATAGCTGCTCGGCGGCACCTTGCCGTTGCCCGAGCCGGAGGCGTTTCCCTGATTGGCGGGATGCCAGCCATACGCCGGCTGGTTCTGCATGGACGAATAGCCGTTTTGCGGCATCTGGTTCGTCGTCTGCCTTGTCTGCTGATAGGCGTAGGGATTTTGCGGCATCTGCTGCTGTCGCTGCCAGGCCTGATTGCCCTGCTGCGGCATTTGCGGATATTGCCCTGTTTGTTGCGTCATCCGCTGCTGATTGTCATTGCTCGGCCGCCAGCCCTGCTGGGGTGCATAGCCCCTTGCATTGTTCGCTTGGGGATTCGTGGGCGCATACACATTGGGGTGCTGCTGCCACGTCTGCTGGCCCTGCTGATTTTGCATCCCCTGCACCGGTGCAGACGCGGTGCGCTGTGCGTCACTCGTCCGTCGCGCAGTCGTATGCGAAGTCTCTGCCTGTCCCTGCGGCATCAGCGGAATCGCCGTCTGCTGTAAGGGCTGAATCAGCCGCTCCTCCGGGAACGGCAGGACGTTGGCCGCACGTGCGGGCTGTGTGGTTGCTTGATTGTTCTCCTGTGCGCCATGATTTGTCAGGAGCTGATTGGGTTCATTCTGTATGCCGTATTCTGCGGCATGCATTTGCGTTCTTCTGCGACGCGGTGTTTGTTCTCCGTCCTGCGTCATGGACAGCACTCCTTTCCTACGAAGGTCACAGCGGAATGAAACGCATATTCCTTGGGGCGGTTTGCTCCCTTCCGGTGTTTCCTTGCCATCTTCCTTTGCACTGTTTGTTATGCCAAATCGTTCACGGTTATCAGCAGCTTTTCGACATCCGCTGCCGCCTTGGGCCAGAGGGCTGCGGTGCAGCCCGGCACACCGTGCCGGTCGCCATCACCATGGAAGTCGCTGCCGCCCGTGACCAGAAAGCCCATGCGCCGCGCCGTCAGGTCAAGCAGCGGCATCGCCTTTCCAGCGGACGGGTGATACACCTCCACGCCCATCAGCCCCATGCCCTGCCATTTGTCCAGCAGGACACGCAGCATGGCATCCGTCTTGTCCAGCTCCATCGGATGCGCCAGCACCGGCACGAAGCCGCTTTGCTGCATCAGCGGCAGCGCTTCCTCCATGCTCAGGCGCTCCCCGGATACATACGCCGGGCCGCCATCACCGATGAAGCGGTCAAACGCCTCATGCATATCGCCCACATAGCCCTTCTCGACCATTGCGCGGGCAATGTGCGGCCGACCGACGCTCCCCTGCGCATCCTGCGCGATTTGCGCCATGTCCAGCGGATACCCCAGCGCCGCCAATTTGTCCAGCATCATCTGCGCCCGGTTGATGCGGCACTCGGACAGCTCCCGCACGGTTTTGTGCAAGGGCGTATCGCGCCGCAAGCCGTAGCCCAGCAAATGCAGGCCATGCATATCGCGCAGGGACAATTCCACACCCGGCAGGAGCAGCATCGGCGTTTCCTGCGCCCGCATCTGCTCCACGCCATCGAAGGTGTCATGGTCGGTGATGGCCAGATGCGTGATGCGGTACTTGTCGGCCAGCGCCACCAGCTCCTGTGGCGAATAAAGGCCGTCGGAGCTGGTGGTGTGGGTGTGTAAATCAGGCTTCATGACTGTCCTCGTCGGGCTGCTCAGTCACGTCGTCTGCCTTTGCCGTTTCGTCGGCGTTGGGTGCGATTTCTTCTACGGTGTCAGCGGCCTTTGCTGCCTTTTCCGCATTCATTTCTTCCATCATCACGTCGCCAGCGGTGCGGGTGTCCGCATTCTTGATTTCCACCATTTCGCCCGTTTCCATCATCGTAACGAATTCGCGGCGGCTGAGCGTCTCATACTTGAGCAGTGCCTCGGTCAGCAGATCCAGCTTGTCGCGGTTCTCCTGCAGCACACGCACCGCCGTCTGGTAGCATTCCTCGGCAATGCGCTTGACTTCCTCGTCAATGATGGCAGCCGTCTTGCCGGAGTAGCTGCTGCTGCGGCCATAGCTGTTGCCGACAAACACTTCCTGATTGTCGTCCAGGCAGACCGGGCCAATCTTCTCGCTCATACCGAACTGCGTCACCATGCGGCGGCACAAATCCGTCGCACGCTGCAAATCGCTGACGGCGCCCGTCTCGAACTGACCAATGCCAACCTCTTCTGCCGCGCGACCGCCCAGAATCATCGCGATACGCGCCATCAGCTGGGACTGCGTCAGGTTGTCATACTCCTCCGCGGGCAGGGTCAGCGTATGACCTGCCGCCTGACCACGCGGCACGATGGTCACCAGATGCACCTCTTCGCACTCCGGCAGCAGGTGCGACACCATCGCATGGCCAATCTCGTGAATGGCCGTGTTGCGGCGATCGCGCTCGTTCACCTTGTGGCTGCGCTTTTCCGGACCCATCTGCACGCGTGCAATGGCCTCCACCAGCGTCTGCTGATTGATGGCCTTCATGCGGCCACGCGCGGCCAGAATCGCCGCCTCGTTCATGATGTTGGCCAGCTCCGCACCGGTGGAGAAGGGCACTCGCTTGGCGATGTTGTCCAAATCCACATCATCGGCCAGCGGCTTGCCCTTGGCATGCACCTTCAGGATTTCCACGCGGCCATCCATATCCGGATAGTTGACCGTAATCGTGCGGTCAAAGCGTCCCGGACGCAGCAGCGCAGGATCCAGAATGTCGCGGCGGTTGGTCGCGGCCATGACAATCACGCCCTCATTGATGGCGAAACCGTCCATTTCCACCAGCAGCTGGTTGAGCGTCTGTTCACGCTCATCATGTCCACCGCCAAGGCCCGCACCACGGTGACGACCCACGGCATCAATTTCGTCAATGAAGATAATGGAGGGCGCCGAACGCTTGGCCTGATCGAACAGGTCGCGGACGCGGCTTGCACCCACGCCAACGAACATTTCCACAAAGTCAGAGCCGGAAATGGAGAAGAACGGCACACCGGCTTCACCGGCCACGGCCTTGGCCAGCAGCGTCTTGCCCGTACCAGGCGGGCCAACCAGCAGCACGCCCTTGGGAATGCGCGCACCCATGTCGATGTAGGTCTTGGGATTGCGCAGGAAGTCCACCATTTCCTTGAGTTCTTCCTTCTCCTCCTCCGCACCGGCGACATCGGTGAACTTGACCGGATTCTTCGACGGCTCGTTCATGCGGGCCTTGCTGCGGCCAAAGTTCATCACGCCGCCATTGCCGCCACCCTGTGCGCGCATCATCAGGTAGAACATGCCGCCGCACAGCAGCAGCGTCAGTCCCAGCGGAATCAGCTCATACCACCACGGCGTGGTCAGCGGCGCACGATACTGGACGGTAAAGGACAAATCGCCCACGGAAACCTCGTCCAAATCCACATCCAGCTTATTGGCCTGAATCTGACGCGCCGTTTCCAGGAAGTCCGCACCGATGACCGTTTCAAAGTCATACTTCTTGTCCGGGAATTCCTTTTCCGTCACCTTCGTGTCCTTGTACAGACCGACCAGCGACGTGCCACGGATGGCCACGGCGGAAATTTTGTCTTCCTTCATCATCGTCAGGAGCTGCGGATACGTAATCCGCTTATCATTTGCTCCCGTGCTGAAGCCTGAGAGCATGAGGGACAGCAGCAGCACCAGCGCAACCAGTGCAATGATATAGCCCATCATGCCGTGATTCTTCTTCAATGGAAAAAATCCTCCTTCCATGCCTGACGCGCAGAGAGCTTCTCTGCGCGTCCGCCAGCGCGTGCCTACGTTTTATGCACGCACGGCCACGCTGCTTTTCATTTGATTACTCATGAGCGGCGCCGTACACGCGGCTGTCCAGCACGCCGATGTCCGGCAGGTTGCGGTACTTTTCCGCAAAGTCCAGGCCATAGCCCACAACGAATTCGTCCGGAATCTTGAAGCAGTGGTAATCCACAGACAGATTGATTTCCGGATTGCGGCGCTCGGGCTTATCCAGCAAGGTGGCGATGCGAATCGAGGTCGCACCACGGCCCTTCAAATACTTGCTCAGATAGAACAGGGTGTTGCCGCTGTCCACGATATCCTCCACAATCAGCACATCGCGGCCCTTGATGGAAACGGACAGATCCTTTTCCAGATTCACCACGCCCGAGGACTTGGTGGCATTGCGATAGCTCGACAGTGCCATAAAGTCCAGCGTGACCGGCAAATCCACCTCACGAATGAGGTCGGAGAAGAAGACGCTCGCGCCCTTCAGAATGCAGACCATCACCAGATCCTTGCCCTGATAGTCGTGGGTAATCTGCTCACCCAGCTTCTTCACGGCCTCCTGAATTTCCTCGCGACGCACCAGAACCTTCGTTACATCATTATACAGCTTAGCGGTCGTTTCCATTGTGTTATCCTCCTGCTTGTCGTTTACGTATCATTGTTCCCGAAGCGGTGCGCCACATTCGCTGCACTGCTTCAGCTCGCTGTAGGGAGAATTGTTGATTTGGGAATACTTGAAGCTGCCGGAGAACGGCAGATACTTCTTGTTGGTCGATGTACAATTGGGGTCGATGTGATACTTCGTGCCACCCTCGGGATTGTAATAGAGCATCAAATCCGGATGGCTGGTGTTGAGTACCGGCTGGGTCGCCTTGGCGTTGGTGGGCGTGGCGGTACTCTCCTGCTCGTTGCTTTGCAGGGACAGAGGATCGACATACCACACGCCGTCCTCCTTGACCATCAGCACCTTCCACATGTACACAGAATTCGCCAGGGTGTTGTTCTTGTTAATGACCGCGCGAACCGTCACCTTGCGGGAGCTGTCGCTGGACGTACCGGTGATGCTTTCAAACGTCCATTCCACCGGCGTGCGGTTGTTCAGAATCTGGGAGAACAGCGCCGTCTCCACCGCTTCGGTCGTGCCGCCCTTGATGGTCTTACGCCAGGAGGGCGCGGTCAGGTTCACCATCTGACCCACCGCATTGTTCTTCCACAGGGTAAAGAAGGAATGCAGCTGCGCATAGCACTCGTTGGAGTCATCCTCCGGTTCAGGCGTGGGCGTAGGTGCCTCGGCCGGCACTTCTGTCATCGTCAGGTTGACGCCCAGGGAATTGCCGTTGTTGGTCGTGTTGCCATTTTGCACCGTGCCGTTTTGGGCAAGCACATGCATGTTGCCCTGATTCATTTGCGCCGTCTGCTGTTCACTCACATCAGGCGATGCGGTGCTGACCAGACAGATAATGGCCGCACACACCAACAAAAGCGACAAAATCAGTCGCGCATTGGGCGTGTACATTTCCCGCAGCCACATCGCCGTAACGCTCACGATGGCGCCAATAAGCACCAGCCACTTGCCCACAGTGAAGGAGAAAATCATGCTCAGCACGAACAGCACCGGCAGAACGCCCAGCATGGCAATTCGCGCAATGGTGTCCCACGGGATTTCCTTCTTTTCGACCTTCTGGACATGGAAGCCACTGCGCCCTGACACAGGGTAATAGCGCTGGCCTTCCTGCGTGTACTGCGGGTATTCCGGCGGCATTTCCTGCGCGCCGCCATACATTTGGCTTTGCTGCTGCGTGCCATTCCAAGCGGGCTGCACAAAGCCCTGCTGGTCATACGACTGCTGGCCATAGCCATTTTGCATTTGCGCATAATCGGGATATGGATTCCCCTGTCCCTGATAGGGCGCATTTTGTGCCTGATAGCCATAGCCCTGTACCGGCGGCTGGTAGCCCATGCCTTGATTGGCGTAGCCTTGTCCCTGATACGCCTGCCCCTGATTCTGATAGCCGGCATTCATATCCTGGTATCCATAGCCCTGCTGATATGCGCCCGGCTGATACGAATTTCCTTGATAGGGATTGCCCTGAACAGGGTTGCCCTGATACGGATTCTCTTGTCCGTCGTGCGGAGGACGGTTGTTGCTCATCCGATTTCCTGTCCTTTCCTCGCCGTAAAAGCGAATCTGCCCGCCGCTTTTTTTCCGGCGGCTTCCGGAAAAATGACTGCGGCCTGCGCCCAGTATCTGGTATAGATACACTTCGGCGCATTTTAACGCATATTACAGTATATCACAAAAAAAAGGCTTGTAAATAAGGAATTGTAAAAATTCACGGTTTGTTTGCCGATGGAACAAAAAAAATCCTGCTTCACAGGGCACCCCTTTCCCGTGAAGCAGGACATTGGTCATACCGTTATACGCCTCGGCGCAGCTCCCGCACCAGTCGCGGCGCAATGAGCAGGCCCAGCAGCACGCAGATGATGCATTCCGGCAGCATATACGCACCATTATAGAGGAAGGAATACCAAGCCGGATTCATGCCGTCCGGTGCATACTGACCGTAGAACACAAAGCCGGAGAGGAACGAGCAGCAAAAGCGCCCGAAGCAACCCAGCGTGAAGCCCACACACATTTGCTTTTGATCCTTACGGAAAAAGCCCGCCAGGCCCAGCGCACCAAACGCCAGCGGATAATCCAGCAGATTCGGCAGTGCGCCCAGCGCCAGCCACGCCATGCCATCCAGCAAGAATTGCATCACGCCATAGAGCAGACCCAGCACAATGCCCGGCCCTGCGCCATAGCAATAGGCAAACACAAGCAGCGGCAGCATGCTGGCCGGTGTAATCGTGCCACCCATGGGCATCGGCATCAGCTTGATGAGGCTCAGCACCGACGAAAGCGCCATGCACATCGCGCCAACCGCCATCGTCTTGGCCGTCCAGAAGGGCTTGCTGCTTGTCTTGCGCCGTGTCAGCAGATACCCGGCGACACCCAGCACCGCCAGCAGCGCAATCGCTTCCCAGAAGGTAGCACCTTCGCCAAGGAGCGCCCATGCGCTTTCCTCCGCAGCCTCCTCGGCCAATGCATGCGGCAAAAAGAAGAGATTCATTTGTTTTTCCTCCTGCTGTCCGTCTGTGCGGACGATTTTTCTGACAATCCATCACACGAAAAAATCCTGCGTTTTCACGCAGGATGCAGGAGTGTGAAAGAGTTGCCCCTTTCTCGTTCTTTCCATCTGTCTCAGCTGGCCAAGCTGCGCCAGAGGTCACACGCCCTGATATGCGATGCTTCATGCGTCCACAAAGCACATACCACAGCGCCCTTTCCTCTTTAGCGGATGAAAAGAAGCTCCCGCAGTCCCTACGGTAGGATGACCTACAAACAGGTTCAAATGGTCGGTCTACGCCCTCTCAGCCACGCTACGTTTCCGTCCGTGACTCCCATCGCGGTTGATATGATTGTCATGCATATCATATCGCTTTATCAGAAATTTGTCAATGCTTTTTTTGCCGTTCCCCTTGATTCCCCTGCAAAATGCGATACAATAGAAGACAGGAAAACTGTTTTTTCGAGGAGGAAACTCTGATGATTCACCATTTTTTCGCTTATTTGGCGCGTTTGCGCTATATTCGCCGTTGGGGCCTGATGCGCTCGTCCATGCCGGAAAATGACGCGGAGCATTCCCTGCAGGTGGCCATGCTGGCGCACGGCATGGCGCTGCTGGGCCAGAAGCGCTACGGCCGCGTCTGCAATCCGGAGCATATTGTGACCCTTGCCGTCTATCACGACGCAAGCGAAGTCATCACAGGCGATATGCCCACGCCGGTCAAGTATCACTCGCTGGAATTGCGCGGCGCATACAAGGATGTGGAACACATGGCGAATCAGCGTCTGCTGGCCATGCTGCCAGAGGACATGCGTGACGATTTCGCGCCGTATCTGGAGGAAAGCAAGGACTACGACCATCAAATCGTAAAGGCTGCCGACTCCCTGAGCGCGTATCTGAAATGCATGGAGGAGCGCCACGCGGGCAATCACGAATTCGACGCCGCCGGAGAAGCCATCCGCGCCCAGCTGGACGCGATTCCGCTGCCGGAGGTGCAGGACTTCATCGAGCAGTTCGCGCCTTCCTTCTCCCTGACGCTGGATGAACTGAATCAACCGGGAGGCGACGGCAAGTGAAGATTGGCCTGAGTACGGGCGCTTATTTCGGCATGTGCGAAACAGAAGAGGCGCTCATGCGCATGTCGCATCTGCCGCTGGACACGTGCGAGGTCTTCCTCTCCTCTCCGAGCGAGTATACCCAGCGCTTCGCCACGCGTGCCTTGTATCAGCTGGACACACTGCCTGTCACGTCCATTCATCCGCTGGGCACACAGTTCGAGGCGCAGCTCTTTTCGCCTTCTCAGCGGCAGACGCAGGATGCCTTTGCCGTCTTTGAGCAGGTTTGCGCCGTTGCACCGCGCCTGAAAGCAGAATACTACATCTTTCACGGGCCATATTCTGTCTACGGCCACATGCCACCGGAGAAAATCCGCTTTCTGGAGGAACGTTTTCCGGCCATGCAAGCCATTGCGGCAAAAAACGGCCTGACCATCCTGTGGGAGAACGTGTTCTGGTGTGCGCTGGCACGTCCGGAGGAGGTCAGGACGCTTCTTGCCCGTGTGCCGGATTTGTCCTTCGTGCTGGACGTAAAACAAGCCCTCCGGGCCAATGTCGATCCCTTCCAGATGCTTTCGGCCATGTCCGGTCGCGTGCGTCATCTGCACGTGCTGGACTGGACAGCTGACGGCCATTTGACCCTGCCCGGCCGAGGCTGCTTTGACTGGAAGCGCCTGCATCGCGTTTTGCAGGACGAAGGCTTTGACGGCGCCATCATCATCGAGCCATACGCCGCGCTGGTGGAAAACGAGGACGCATTGAAGGAGAGCATTGCCTTCCTGCGCGATGTGTTCTCTTGCCCGTGTTCCTATACACCTTCTGCGATTTTGTAACAATTTCCGCATTCCCTGCGTGAAGGAATTGCTTTTTTCAGCAAAAGCCGTTATAATACTGTTGAACATTGCATTAAAGGAGGCTGATTAGCCTATGAAGCTCTGGAAGCGCATGCTTGCCCTGCTCTCCGCGCTGTGCCTGATGCTGCCCACTGTACTGGCAGAAGATTTGATGGACAGCCTGGAGGAGGATGTGGGAACAATCACCGACCCGGTTGTGGAAGGCGAAGACTACATCATCGACGATGATGGCGACATCATGCTGGATGAGCCGGAAGACGACGAATACCAGATTGGTGACGAGGACGCGGCAACCATCGAAATTCTGGATATGGAAATTGATGAGAGCATCGACCCTGACAAGCTGGATTTGAACGAAAATCTGCCCTCCAACGTCGTCAACATCCTGCTGGTTGGCATCGACACGCGCGATTCCACGCTGGATAATGGCTTGCAGAACGGTGATGTGCAGATTGTCGTCTCCATCAACAAGGATGATGGCTCGATTAAGCTGACCTCCATCCTGCGCGACCTGTATGTGTCCATTCCCGGCTACAAGAACAAGAACCGCATCAACGTGGCCTATGCCCGTGGCGGCGGTCAGCTGGCGATGCGCACCATCAATAAGAATTTCGAGCTGAATATCGAAAACTACATCACCATCAACTTCTACGGCCTGGCCTCCATCATCGACAGCCTCGGTGGCATTGACATTGAGATGACCGCCCAGGAAGCCAAGGCCATCAACACCTACCTGCGTCAGCATCCGCCGAAGTACGACAATCAGGACAAGGATTACACCCGCGTCAACCTGCCGGGCAAGGACGGCACGCACCACTGCGATGGTGTGCAGGCGGTCATGTACGCCCGTCTGCGCAAGGTCGATAACGACTTTGGCCGCACGGCACGTCAGCGCAAGCTGATGGAGCTGCTGCTGGAAAAGGTGCTGTCGGACGGCATGGACATGGGCAAGCTGACCAACCTGCTCTCCGCGTGCATGCCCTATGTGCAGACGAACATGAAGGCCAGCACCATTCTGGATCTTGCCCTGTGCGTCCTGCGCTCCGGCATCACCGACAAGCTGGAAAATGGCGATGAGCTGCTGGAACAGCACCGCATCCCGATGGACGGCACGTACTCCTACCTGGATGTGAACGGTGCCAGCGTCATCAACATGGGCAGCAAGTCCTTCCCCAAGAATGTGCAGTCGCTGCACGAATTCATCTACGGCGAATACATCCCGGCTAAGTAAATATCACCGCATGCGTTACTTCTCAGGCGCATGCGGTTTTTTGATGCCTTCTACCACTGCCCATTGACAGCACAGCACCTGCGCACATCTTTTCCGTGCCTTCCCTATCTGCCGACACAGGCATAGCAAGTACGACATGATGCTGCCTCTTCCTGCAAGTCAGTGACTTTTTCTTCGTTGCCCTGCTTTTTTTGCAAAATTCTTTGAAAAACACGCAAAAATCTGCATTTTACCCCTTGACAAATCTCCACTTCTCTGGTATACTATCAAATGTTGACGGCGCCGCTTACAGGCACAGTCACCACCACATGGGGTTATAGCTCAGTTGGTTAGAGCGTCACGTTGACATCGTGAAGGTCGATGGTTCGAGCCCATTTAACCCCACGTCGCCCGGAAGTTCGGATGAACTTCCGGGATTTTTGTTTTTTTGAAATTCAAAAAGAGTAAACCCGAGTAGAGTGGGACTTTCTCCCTGCTGGATGCGCGTCATGGGTCGACCATTTCAATCCACCCGCTCCGAGCGGAGCGGGACCAGCATGAGTACCCATTCAAGCCCACGCGCAAGCAGATTTCAATCCACCCGCTCCAAGCGGAGCGGGACTCAAGGCCGACCAAAAGGACGTGACAGCACTCGGTATTTCAATCCACCCGCTCCAAGCGGAGCGGGACCCCTTGTGGGCGGCGGGAATACACCCAAGAACCATTTCAATCCACCCGCTCCAAGCGGAGCGGGACGCGCGCAGGTTCAGCGGATGCTTGAGATTCGTCAGATTTCAATCCACCCGCTCCAAGCGGAGCGGGACAAAAATCAATTTGCTTTATTTGCTTTTTTCAGCTATTTCAATCCACCCGCTCCAAGCGGAGCGGGACGCTTGCTGTCTGCATTTCTGTCGCGTTGCCATTGTATTTCAATCCACCCGCTCCAAGCGGAGCGGGACTTTTCTGCCCGCTGCGCTTCTGCTTCGATGTAGATTTCAATCCACCCGCTCCAAGCGGAGCGGGACTCATACTTGCTATTATCCGGCGCGCGGAGCTTGATTTCAATCCACCCGCTCCAAGCGGAGCGGGACAGCAGAAACAACCAGATACATACCCTGTATCTTCGTCATTTCTGACAAAAAGAGTTCTGAAAGATTCCCTGTAAATACCTGTATCAAGCAAAAAATACTGCTAGCAGCCGGAATTGACCCCGAAAATCGGTGCGAACCGGCCGGTGCTTTCCTGAGCACTTGAGGTTCGCATGCTTATAGAATAAGCTCCCCTTCTATCGCATACGTGTCCTTCGCGCCGATGTGCGTAACTTTGCTTTGATAGTTGTTCCCGAGCGTGTAAAAACGCAAACTGTCCTTTTCAGCATCAATCATCTGCTCCAACTCATGCTGTAGCAGTTTGAACTGCGAATGATCCAGCACGCACTCAAACACCGAGTTCTGCACACGCGTTCCATGCGCGACACACTTCTTCGCCACCATCCGCAGACGACGCTTGCCTTCTGGCGTTGTTGTGTTAACATCGTAGGTGATTAAAACCAACATGCAGCTTGCCTCCTCCTATGCACGTCTTTGCAACTATTTCCATAAAAACGGTGGATAGGCATCCAAATCGCCGCGTATATGACGCGCCAGCAACAGCGCCTGCACATGTGGTACTAAACCCCATGGCATTTTTTCTTTTAGGAACGGGTGCGTTATTTCATCCCTTTTCTTTTCTTGCCAATGCTTCAGAAAGAGTTTGCGTCCGGTATCATTGAGGAATACTGTTCCGCTTTCTTGGCGTTCGAAATGCTTGTCCTGCACAATGCGGTTGTTGATGAGCGTTAACACAAATCGGTCCGCAAACGGTGCACGAAGCTCTTCCTCTAAGTCCAGCGCAAGCGATTTTCTGCCAGCCCGATCCCGATGAAGGAATCCCACATAGGCATCCAGACCGTTTGTTTCCAGTGCAGTGGCGCAATCGTTGGCAAGTAGCGTATAGGCAAACAAGAGCATCGCATTAACGTTATCCTGCGGCGGACGGCGATTCCGACCATCAAAGAGGAAATCTGCCTTCTGGCTCAGAATCAGCTCATCCAGCACGCCGAAATACTTCACCGCAGCTTCGCCTTCCAGACCACGAAGCTGTTCTAATTCCTCCACCTGCTGAATTTGCAGATTCGCTTGTCGCAGATGCTCGGAGGCCTCCCTGACCCGCCGCTGGTCAATGCGCAGGGCATGATCCCGCAGTGTGCGTTCCAGTACCCAACGTGCATTGTACACCTTGCCTGTAATCATGTTTCTGGCAACGATGCAGCTCCGCGCTTCACTGTCTGCAATGCGGTACTGCTCCCGGCGTAGCAACACATTCCCCTGCGACATACCATTTTCACGCGCCAGAAAACGACCATTGGGTGTTAGAAACGTCAGCTGAATGCCCGATATTTGTAGCCGCTCCTCATCCATCTTACATGCCCTCAATCACCTCGCACGTCAAATCCGGCAGTTCATCCAGCACAATCTCATAGTCCTCCACTGACGAAGGCACCACAACTTCCTCCTTTTTCTGCACCTTCAGCAAGCGATGCACCCGTGCAGAAGAATACTGACCATCCTTGCAATTATGCTCCCACCAATAGACGCGCACAACTTCCATCGAGCCATCCGGGCGTGCAGCCGAAGCATCGTTGACAAACAGCGTCCGCAGCGCCTCCTTCACAATTTGCGCGTCCTCCTGGGTGAAGCCCGTCTTTTCTGCCAGCTGTACATTGATAGCGCCCTTGATTTCATACAGACCGAAGCGAACAAAATGCTTCATGCCCATCGTGTCGCTGCCACGCTCGGATTCTTTTTCGCGTTCACCACTCACACTCTTCGTAATTTGCAGGCTGTTCACATCCACAGGATCCATGCTGACCGCCTGATGAATCGACACCGGGCCACGGACACCCACAGACGCACAAGCCAACTTCTTTTTGTTGAATGCAAAGACTTGACCAAAGGTACGCACATCCAGCCATGTTTCGCAAGCTTTCTGTGCCACTTCGTCCTGCGTTTTGATTTTTGCCAAGCATTCTGCACGTTCGCGCAGAGAGATGCATTCATCATCGCTGCGGTCATCCGACTGAACAAACACTCGTTGACCCATATCTTGCATACGATTGCGGATTTTCCGCTTGATGCACACATCGCTCATTTCGCCTATTCCGTTATAATCCGTTCGCGGACGATTGCCATTGAGCGGATCACCATTCGGGTTCGCATTGGTCACAGACACCAGCACCGCAAAGTCTACCTTGTGTTCAAATTTCATTGTCATTCTTCCTCCGTTTCTTTTACGTTCTTTTTGGTATACAATGCATTTTTCTGTAGGTAGTAGCCAAGCAAATATGTTTCTGTCAGCGGATTCTCGTATTCATTCATATGCTGCGACAGCTGTTCCATCACTTCACCAATCAAACGGTCATAGTTAACGCGCTGCCCCGGTTGAAGTTGTGGATAATATGCCGTTTTTAACTTGGTCATCACCAAGTCAAACGCATATGCCGGGCGCCGAACAAATACAGACTGCATCCGAATTGCGTTTGTTTCGCGATTCTCGCCATTGGAATAGGTGTCGCGTTCTATCTTCTCCACGATAGCCAGCATGCGACCCCATTGGTAGCTGCGGTCATTTCTTTCGGGTTCTAGTGCCAATTGAAACTCCTCCTTAAAATGGTCGATGTGGTATTTCCGAATTACAGCACACGCTGTCAGCAGCATTTGTGTCCGCTTTGCACCATAGAGCTGCATCTGATTGGCCTTAATAACCATTGCCCGCATGACATCAGTCGGGAAGGCCGCCTGGTCGATGCGACACGCTATCAGTCGCTGCACCTGTTGCGCCGCAAGCTTTTTATCTACTTCTGGAAGTCCATCCGTTTGGCGCAACGTACCAAAGGCAAAGCGAATAATGTTATACAAGGACGGCGACAGGATTCCCCAGCGCGAATCCTTCCAGCAGCAGCTTTCTTCCCAGCGAACCAATCGATCCAGAAAATCTGAACACGGCAACTCATTGTAGTATGTCACAGCCAATCTTCCAGTCGTCGCTGCATCGAATGCCGCAATTACCACCTCTTCGTTTTCATTCCAGTTTTCTTGTGTTCGATAGCCTTGTAGGCGCTTTTGCAGATCAGCATGATAGTCTTTCCAATCGCTGATACAGGCTTCTTCCTCCACCTGATACCCAAGAGAGAGCGTCGGCTGCGGAATCATCAGTCCGTGTGGGTTCCAGCAGACAAAAGCACGATTACCTTGCACTGTGCCCTGCGTGCCAACCAGCCATTTGAGCGCATTATGTGCCTTTTGCGATGCTACATATCCGACAGATGCCGCTTCCTCTGCTTCCAAAAAGCGTCCGCGATATGTGTAGTTCGTATGGTCGTTGGCTGAAATCAGCTTTGCATTACCATTTAAGGAAAATGCGCCTTTCAGATGCTGCCACGTGGTGTAGCATTCCTCTCCCGTTAGCATGCAAATTTGTTTTTCCGCTTCTTCCCTTGTGGACAAGTAGTATGCTGCATATGCCTTCATCAACGATACATCTGTCCATACAGGGCCACTGTCCTCGCCCAACCCGACCACACGCCAACAAACGAATATCTTTTCATCTGTTTTTGGAATTTGTGCCACATTCAAATCAGTACGAAGTGTACCACTCTCCATGTATTGCAGTACCGCTTGGGCCTTTGGATGACTATACGCCGATTGCACCCACTTTTGCAAACCATCCATATATAAGGCATGCTTTTCGGCATCATCCTCCAGCAAATACCCTAGCTGCTCACAAAGTGGATGTGCTGCCGGGCTGCTTGTTCTACCCGCCGATTCCTCCGTCACTGGAATGATGATTTTTTTATCCTTCTCCGCTTGGTTAATGGACACCAATTTTCCATCCGCCGTAATGGTAATTTCAATCTGTGCCTTCGTTACGATATGTGCTATCGGCGCCAGCGGTTCTGCTTTTCCTTCCTCGTATATGCCTGCAAATCGTTCCATCGTGTCATATGTCTCAAGCGCCTTTTGAAAAAGTCCCATCAGATCACCTCCTCACGCTCCTGTAGCTTTGTGAAATTCCCTTCCCTTTCACCGAAGGTCTTCATTGACATTTGCCGAATCGGCTTATGGATTGGACAGTTTTCCGGGCGTGCAAAACGAATTACGCCATTTTCCATCACGGGACGCCACAGATTCACCGTCATCATGTTCTTGGTTTCTTCCGAATATGCTTCGTCCGGATAGGTGATTCCATGATACATCAGGCCAAAGGCACGTTGTGGCAAATCATCGTAATATCCATCTCCTTCGCCAAACACACACGGTTCAACATATGCCTGACACTCCCGTGTTCCAAGGAAAATATCTCTTCGGCCACCGCGTTTGAGCATTTTCTTCGCCATCATGTAATGCTTGTGTTCGTTGCGGTCCTCCGCCAATTCAGGGCGATTCATGTTCCACTCAAAATGCGCACGCACCTGATACCGGCAATCCTTCAAATACGTATAGTAGGACAAATCATTCCCGCCACTATATTTGATTGGCCGAATTCCTTTCACCTCTGTCTGAATGCGATTCATGACGCGAACCTCGTCAATCACCCAAACAAATGTCGGTTTCCAGAAGATAGATGCAGCAACACCTTTGAGTGCTTCGTATGTTGGCACTTGATAGGTACTCTTTTCTCCACCAACGCGCGTCAATGGATCGGAAAACAGTGCATACGCACCTGTTACCTCGAATTCTATAGAATTAGGGTATTGCATTTCCCTGCCTCCTCATTCATGCCGATGGCATGTTCATCATAGTACCCTTCGTTCATCGCGTAGCACCGACCGTCCAACATCGGGAACGCTACGCCATTTTGAAGCATCTTTTTCAACTGGTTCTTGCTAACGGACACGCTGTATTTCTTGGCCTGCTCCAATTGCTTTTCGGCTTCTTTCCAATTTCCGTACAGCGTCATCGCCTGCAAACCAGCAATTACTTCTTTTCCTGCGGCGTACGGGACAAGAATCGTCTCGTTTTCCTCATCGAACACCGAGAATTCTTCCCCTGCCGTGCGAAATGCTTGATTGAGATAATATTCATTCGTTGCTTTTGCAAATTGCCGATTCGTTGACAGCATTTCAAACAATGACGTACTTCCCCGAACATCATTCTGCGCACCAACGGGCATATCCGCATAGAGGTAGCCGTAATACATGCGAACCGCCTCGTCGGATGATAAATCGTGGTGATATTTTTCTGGATTTTCTGCCAGCAATGCCGCCAATGCATTTTGACCCGCGACAATTTCCTTCAGGCTGCCGAGTTGTTCGTCTATCAGGCCGCATACCCAAACCGGCTGTGGCGTTGCATGCTCTCCATGCCGGTTGCAACGTCCCGCAGTCTGCACCACGCTATCCAGTCCAGCCGACAGGCGAATGACACAATCAAAGGAGATGTCGATACCTGCTTCTATCACCTGAGTGGAGACACAGATAAGTTTTTCTTTTGCTTGCAATGCCGTCCGAAGCTCCCGCAACACATTTTCACGATGCGCCATGCACATGCCCGCAGATAGATGGTATAGATGCGCACTCGATATTTCCGTCAGTAATTGGAACAATTCTCTTGCTTCGCGCTTGGTATTGCAGACAACAAGCACGCGCCCTTCCTGCTCCACGATTTCTTCTGTCCATGCGGAAAGCTGCTCTAGCCTGCAATTCTGTGCCTTCTGAATTTTCGTGCGCCGGAAACACGGTGCGTATTGGTCAAACAGTGCCTGAGAAATCAGCCGCTCTGGCGAAATCAAAGGATGTGCCACCTTTGCCCCATCCAGAGCTGGCTGTGTTGCCGAGCAAAGCACAACCGTCGCACCGCACACATTCACCAGGAAATTGATGGTACAATTAAACATGGACATGAGCCGTGTCGGGAGCGACTGCACTTCATCCAGAATCAGCACACTATGGCACAATCGGTGGAATCGCCGCATGCAGCTTGTTTTTCCACTAAACATCGTATTCAGTAGCTGCACCATGGTCGTTACAATCATCGGTGCATCCCAATTTTCCTGCAGCAGCTCCACCTCGGCCGCTTCTTCTGGTGACATATCATCCCGCAACACATCTGAATGATGCTCAAGCACCGGCATCGTTTTTCCAACCGCTTCGCGGATTGCCTGCACATTCTGATCAATCACTGACAGCAGCGGCGCAACGTAGAAAACTCTGTCCAACTGATATTTTTCTGCATGCAACACCGCAAAGCGCAATGCCGCCAGCGTTTTTCCGCCACCCGTTGGCAAATCCAGCCGATACACACCGGGTGCTTTTTCCACCGCAGCAGCGGCGCATTGGTCTGAAAACACACCTCTTGCCTGCTGAATCGGACTTTCCCGAGAGAATCCACACACATATGCATTGACATGTGCCACACATGCCGACCAATCTGTTTTACTCGGCATCGGGCACGGCAAAGATTGCATGAAGCAACGCGTGTCAGTTCGGTCGGCATCAATCAGCGCGGATGTCAGCAAGCGAACCAGCACGCCCAACGCAAATTCAGGTTCTCCTCGCGAAGGCTTTTGCTGCGGACGAAAAGCATGGCGCCAGCATTCGCACAGTTCCTCCACAGCATGCTGGACAAGATGCTTGATTTTTTCAGCTTCTGCGCATTCCTGATGAAACGCCGCGATTGCGTGATGATCATACATCGCTTGGCATGTCAGACGGTGCTGAAAGCCAGACGTATGGTTTTCGTCCCACAAATCGAAATAGCCGTGATGACTGCCAACGCTCACCGCTAACACTTCTATCATCACATCTTGGAGTGACAGTTGTCCTCCTTGCCGATGGAACTGTTCAAGCAAATATCGCACACCTGCAAATGTGTGAATTACGCTGCCCTTGCGTACCTTTTCGCCATGAAACGCACGGTTTATGTAATCATCAAATTCATCCGTGAATTTCCCCATATCATGTAGCAGGCCCAGTAATTCTCCTGTATTTTCCAACTCTACCGTTGCTAAGTACGCTTTTCCCAGCTTCGCCACGGATTGTGCATGCTCCGTACATGTTTGAACCCGCTCTTCCAACGAAGCCACATCAATCGCCATATGCGCACGATGCATTCAATTCGCCTCGATTCAACGTCGGTTTCTGTAGTAAAAACGTTCTGTTAGACGTATTCTATCATATGATTATCTAAATGTCAATATTTAACATGCCGTAATATGTGAAAAAAACAGGCGACTCCCCCCAAACGAGGAATCGCCTATTGCATCATCACGTTATGTTATTTTCCTTTTATACTAATATACGTCTAAAGCAGGGCACCGAAGCATGTTGGATTTTTCGTCCGGGCAAAGCTGCGTACAGCGATGCGTACTGGAAGTACACGCGAGCGGAACGAAGCAAAGCCAGCATGAGGTCAAGCTTTTGCCTGACTAGCGCTGTCGATACTTGCGCAGAAAAACGCTGTGCAAATGACATGGTTCAGATGCAAATTCGTATAAACTCCACTGTTCTTTCCAACGCTGTATTACCTCGCATTCTCATGTAGCTTCTATTTTTTCTTCTGATAACGAAAAAAGCCTTATTCCCACTC
>CAYXHF010000015.1:40821-50205 GCA_964464815.1 uncultured Faecalibacterium sp. | reverse complement strand
CGCAGCCGGTCTTGTTGATGATGCCAGCCAGCTTGCGCAGGGCCTGGCTCATCAGACGCGCCTGCAAGCCGACGAAGGAATCGCCCATTTCGCCGTCGATTTCGGCCTTGGGTACCAGCGCGGCGACGGAGTCAATGACGATGACGTCCAGCGCCCCGGAGCGAACCAGCGCCTCGACAATTTCCAGCGCCTGCTCACCCGTGTCGGGCTGAGAAACATACAGGTCGTCAATGTTGACACCCAGATTCTTGGCGTAAACAGGGTCAAGGGCATGCTCCGCGTCAACGAAAGCGGCGATGCCACCCATCTTCTGCGCCTGTGCAACGATGTGCAGGGCAACGGTCGTCTTACCGGAGGATTCCGGGCCATAGATTTCGACAATACGGCCACGCGGAATGCCGCCAACGCCCAACGCCTCGTCCAGCGTCAGACAGCCGGTCGGGATGACCTGAATATTCTGCTCGGCATGCTCACCCAGCTTCATGACGGCACCCTTGCCGAACTGCTTGTCCAAATCGGCCAGTGCATGCTCAAGCGCCTTGAGCTTTTCTTCCTGTGCGCCCGTCACGGGAGCTGCTTTTTCTGCCTTTGAGGCCTTCTTCGCTGCCATAATGATGCTTCCTTTCATGTACCCCATATCGGGGAAAATAACGGGCGCTGCAAGGGCACGCACCCGGAACATTGCTTCCTCATTATCGTACCACAGCGAACAGAAGTTTGCAAGGGGAACACGCAAATATTTTCGCGGAGAAAAAAATCCCGCCGCATGCTACCGATGCGACGGGAGAAAAAACGATTTATGCACCCAGATACGCCTTACGGACGGCGTCGTTGTGCAGGAGCGTGTCGGCGTTGCCGGACATGGAAATCTTGCCGGTTTCCAGCACGTAGGCGCGGTCGGCGACGGAAAGCGCCATCTGCGCATTCTGCTCCACCAGCAGGATGGTCGTGCCGGCCTTGTGCAGCTCCTTGATGATGTCGAAAATCTGCTCGACCAGAATCGGAGCAAGACCCATGGACGGCTCGTCCAGCATCAGCAGACGCGGCTTGGACATCAGCGCGCGCGCCATGGCCAGCATCTGTTGCTCACCACCGGAGAGCGTGCCGGCAATCTGCTTCTGGCGCTCCTTCAGGCGCGGGAAGCGCTCGAACATCTCCTCCATGCTGGCGGGAATCTCCTTGTCCGGGCGCGTGAAGCCGCCCATTTCCAGATTCTCCTGCACGGTCATTTGCTGGAAGATGCGGCGTCCTTCAGGGCAAAGCGCCATGCCCAGCTTGACCATGTCGGCCGCGTGGACGTGGGAAAGATCCTTGCCGTCAAAGGTGATGGAGCCGCCACGCGGGCGCAGAAGACCCGCCACGGTGTTCAGCGTCGTGGATTTGCCTGCGCCGTTTGCACCAATCAGCGTGACGACCTCGCCCTCTTCAACCTGGAAGGAGATGCCCTTGATGGCGTGAATCGCGCCGTAGTATACGTGTACGTCTTTGACATCCAGCAGACTCATGCCTGTGCCTCCTTTTGCTTGCCCAGGTACGCCTCGATAACGACCGGGTTGTTCTGGATTTCCTCCGCCGTGCCCTTGGCGATGATGCGGCCGTAGTTCAGCACGCAGATGCCCTCGCAAATGCCCATGACCAGATTCATGTCATGCTCAATGAGCAGGACGGCAATCTGGAACTTGTCGCGGATTTTGATGATGTTCTCCATCAGCTCGGCCGTTTCGTGCGGGTTCATGCCAGCGGCCGGTTCGTCCAGCAGCAGCAGGGAAGGATTCGTGGCCAGCGCGCGGACAATCTCCAGGCGGCGCTGCGCACCGTAGGGGAGAGAGCCGGCCATGACATTGCCCATGTCCTGCATGCCGAAGATGCTGAGCAAATCAAGCGCCTGCTCATGCTGCTTCTTTTCACCCTGCCAGTAGGCGGGCAGACGGAAAATGCCGGAGAACATGCCGTACTTGACCTGATTGTGCAGACCGATGCGGACGTTTTCCTCCACGGTCATGTTGTCAAACAGGCGGATGTTCTGGAAGGTGCGGGCGATGCCCAGCTTGTTGGCCTGAACGGTGTTCATGCCAGCGGTGTCCTTGCCGTTGATAAGCACCGTGCCGGTTGTGGGCTGATAGACCTTGGTCAGCAGGTTGAAGACGGTGGTCTTGCCGGCGCCGTTGGGGCCAATCAGACCGCAGATTTCCGTGCGGCCAATGGCGAGGTTGACGTCATCGACGGCTTTCAGGCCGCCGAACTCAATGCCCAGATGGCTGGCCTCCAGCACGGGGCTTTGATGCACATCGCGCTCAGGGATGATGCTGCGCGAAGGCACGGGAACCATTTTGGTGTCGGGCTTAAAACGCTTGAGCGGCTCAGTCATGCAGCTTCCTCCTCCTTCCGGGCGTGCGGCTTTTTGCGCAGGAGAGACAGACGGTCCAGAATCTGGCGAACGATCGGCGCGTTGCCCAACAGCATCACGACAATCAGGACGATGGCGTAAATCAGCATGCGGTAGTCGCCGAATTCACGCAGCACCTCCGGCAGCACGGTCAGCAGCGCCGCCGCAATTACCGAGCCGCGGATGTTGCCAATGCCGCCCAGGACGACGAACACCAGCACCAGAATGGACGTGTCGAACTTGAACTTGTCCGGTGCGACGGTGGAGAAGTTCAGGCCAAAGAGCGCACCGGCCATGCCTGCCAGCGCGGCAGAGGTGACAAAGGCCATCAGCTTGTACTTGGTCACGTTCACGCCCATGGCCTCGGCGGCGATGCGGTTGTCGCGGCTGGCCATGATGGCGCGGCCGGAACGGCTGTTGATGAGGTTCAGGACAACAAAGAGCGTGAAGAGGACCAGCACAAAGCCAGCCTCAAAGGTGGCAATGCGGCCCACACGCACCGCACCGGCAGGGCCATTGTACAGGAGCGTGCCATCAATGCGCGGGTTGTTGAAATTGACAAGCAGCTTGCCCTCGCTGACGGCGAAGTACAGGCAGTTCATGACGTTACGGATGATTTCGCCAAAGGCCAGGGTCACGATGGCCAGATAGTCACCGCGCAGGCGCAGAACAGGAATGCCAATCAGCACGCCCGCAGCCGCAGCAAACACGCCGCCGGTGAGCATGGAAAGAATCAGGCGCACCGTTTCGTTTTCCAGCTGGAAGGCGTTGAGCAGATAGCCGGACATGATGATGCCGGAGAATGCGCCAACGCTCATGAAGCCAGCATGGCCCAGGGACAATTCACCGGAAATGCCGACCGTCAGGTTCAGCGAAACGGCCATGACGATGTAGACGCAAATCGGAATCAGCTGTCCCTTGAGGGAGCGGCTCATCGTGAAGCCGGGAATGGTCTTGTTCAGCGCCAGCTGGGCGACAATGAAGGCCACAATCACAATCAGGTAGGTGACGAGGTTGTTCAGAAATGCTTTGCGGGATTTCTTCATCTTGCATTACACCTTCTCTCGCATCTGTTTGCCCAGCAGACCGGTCGGCTTGACCAGCAGCACGATAATCAGCACGGCGAACACCAGCGCGTCGCCCAGCTCCATGGACACATAGGCTTTGCCCAGAATCTCAATCACGCCCAGCAGCAGGCCGCCCAGCAAAGCACCGGGAATCGAGCCAATGCCGCCAAACACAGCCGCCGTGAACGCCTTGATGCCCGGCATCGAACCCGTGGTGGGCATCAGCGTGTGGTACGTGGAGCACAGCAGCACGCCCGCAATCGCGGCCAGTGCGCTACCAATGGCAAAGGTCAGGGAGATGGTGGCATTCACCTTGATGCCCATTAATTCGGCCGCACTGCGGTCCTCGCTGACGGCACGCATGGCCTTGCCCATCTTCGTGCGGGAGGTGAAGAGCGTCAGCGCCACCATGATGACGATGTTGGCCAGCACGGTGACAATCGTTTCGCCGGTGATAATCAGCTGACCATCAAACAGGCTGATGGCGGGAATGCTGATGATGGACGGGAAGGACATGGGGTTTGCGCCAAAGACAAGCAGGGCCGTGTTTTGCAGCAGATAGCTCACGCCGATGGCCGTAATCAGCACGGCCAGGCTCGTGGCCTGACGCAGCGGCTTGTAGGCCAGACGCTCAATCACAATGCCCAGCACCGTGCAAACCAGCATGGCCGCCAGCACAGACACCAGCGGCGGCAGGCCCCAATACTGCGTGGCGCAGAAGGAAATGTAGGCGCCAATCATGATGACATCACCATGGGCGAAGTTCAGCATTTTTGCAATGCCATAGACCATGGAGTAGCCCAGGGCGATAATGGCGTAGACACTGCCCAGGCTCAGGCCGTTGATGAGGTAAGAGAAGAATTGAAGCATTCGGATGCCACCTCCCGAAATTGTTGCGAAAGAGAAAACCGGATTTTTGCGATGCGTTACAAACTGGGGAAAACGCAATCAGCAGCAGTCCGTGCGCCACGCACCAACTGCTGCTGATTACCTTCTGCTTCTGCTGTGCAGGATGGGCGGGATAGACCCATCCCGGAGAGGTGGAAAAACGCCCTCTCCGGGATGGGAAATATGCGACTATTACTCAGCGACAGCAGCGTCAGCACCCACGTACACGCCGTTCTTGATGATCACAGCGGTCGGCGTCTTGGTGACTTCGCCCGTGGCGCTCCACACCATCGTGCCGGTCAGGCCCTTCAATTCCAGGGTCTGCATGGCGGCAATCATCGCGTCGCAGATGTCTTCGGGCGCATCATCCGTCTGGACACCCGCAACCTCAGCGGCAGCGGCCAGCGCGCAGATGCCGTCGTAGGCGTCCGCAGCGAACTGGTTGGGCACCTCGCCCCACTTTGCCTGATACTTGCTCACGAAGCTCTGGGTCATTTCGTCGGGCGCGTCAGCGGAGAAGGGCGTCAGCAGCATGACGTCTTCGGCCAGCGCGGTGTCAAAGCCGGGCATGGTCAGGATGCCGTCCATGCCGTCCACGCCGAAGAACACGGGCTTGTAGGCCATGGTGGCGGCGGCATTGAGAATCATGGAAGCAGGCGTGTAGTAGATGGGCAGGAAGACCACATCAGCGCCAGCGTTCTTCGCCTCAGTCACCTGAACGGAGAAGTCCGTGGTGTCGTTGGTGAAGGTGGTCACAGACACGATTTCCAGACCCAGCTCCTTGGCCTTGCTTTCAAAGGTCTGATAGATGCCGGTGGAGTAGGCATCGGCGTTGTTGTAGATAATCGCGACCTTCTGGCCAACCTGATGGTTGAAGATGTAGTCAGCGGAGGCAGAACCCTGTGCCGGGTCGGTGAAGCAGACCTGATACATGTTGTCCTTGCCGTCGATGACGTCCAGAGAGGACGCGGAGGGCGTGAGCATGAACACGCGCTCGTCATACGCCTGCGCGGAGACGGCGATGCAGGGGTTCGTCGTCACGCTGCCCAGAATGACCTGCGTGTTGTTGTCCAGCGTCGCGTTGTAGGCGTTGATGGACTTTTCGGCGTCATTTTCATCGTCCTGAATGTCCAGCACAATCTGGATGCCGCCCTTGGCGTTGATTTCTTCCACAGCGATTTCCGCGCCACGGACAACGGCCAGACCATACACGGCAGCGCCGCCGGTAATCGGGCCGATAATACCAATCTTGAGCGTGACCGCTTCATCAGCGCACGCGAAGGAAGCCATGCTCAGCGCCATGACAAGCGCCAGAACCATACTACAGAACTTCTTCATGGAAACCATCCTCCTACTTTGGCCGCCTGTGCAATACGGACAGGTGGCGACAATTGCTGATGCCACAAAGGCGCGCTATGTACGGGCTGCGTCCGTGTGAAGCATCATGTGACAATTATAACCGCCTTCTTCCGTGCCGTAAAGGGCTTTTTCGGCTTTTTGCTGTACTTTTGCTGCACTTCTTGCGGGAATATCCGGTATTTGGGGTGAAAAATGCCGAAAATGATGCTTTTTGTGGGCAAAATCGCCGGAAAAGACCTGTTTTGTCGTCACGAAAAGGCGAATCCGGCATAGGATGACAAGCAAGGGAGGCGATGAAATGGGCATGCTGCGCTATCAGGAGATGAGCGTGTGGGAGTGCATGGAGGTGCTGCGTGCGGCGCATGCGGTGCGTCTGGCGGTTTTTGATGGCCAGTCGCCGTATCTGGTGCCGATGGGGTTTGAGTGGTTTTCGCAGGGCTGGCAGCCGGTGATTTGCCTGATGATGCCAAGCCATGGCCGCAAGGCGGAGGCGCTGCGGCGCTGTCCGCATGTGTGTCTGGAATGGGAATGGCCACGCGTGTCGGGCATTGAGGTGGTGCTGGGCGAAGGCGAAGCGGAATGTGTGGAGGAGGAAGATGAAAAGGTCATCTACGCCGTGGTGTTGGAGGAAATGAGCGGAAGGCGGTACTTTGCGCCAGAGGAATAGCGAAAGCCTGATAAAAAGGCGAAAACAGTCCCTGAAAAGCAAAAAAGACATTTTTGTCTAAAATATGAAGGAAAAATGACGACCTTTTTCAAAGAATCATCACATGCAGGACTTTCTTTTTACACAAAAATGCGGTAAGATAGAGAAGTGAGCCGCAATGGAGGTGAGAAGCACATGGCCAATATACAGGGTAGCTTTGAGCGCGTGGAGAAGAAATTCATCCTGACCAGCGAACAAGCGGAGCGTCTGATGCAGGATTTGACGGCCTATATGGCGGTCGATCAATATGGGGAGCATACCATCCGGAACCTGTATTACGATACGGAGCATTATGACCTGATTCGTGCATCGGTCATGAAGCCGGCGTACAAAGCGAAATTCCGCGTGCGCGCCTATGGCAGAAAAGCGGAGGATACGCAGATTTTTGCGGAGCTGAAAAAGAAGTACCGCGGCATCGTCTACAAGCGGCGCATTGCCGCATCGCCGGAGGAAATGACGCGCTTTTTGCAGGGCGAAACGCTGCTGGGTGCGGATCGGCAAATCCAGAGGGAGCTGCATCGGTATTTGCAGGAGCATCCGATTCAACCCAGGGTCTTTTTGGCCTATGAGCGCGTGGCCCTCTACGGCCTGGAGGATGCCTCCCTGCGCATGACGCTGGACAGGCATTTGCGCTTCCGCACGGATCATCTGGAGCGCTTCACCGACGATTCGGGTATGCTGATTTGCCCTGATGACCCGGTGATTCTGGAAATCAAGCTGATGCATGCCGCACCCCTGTGGCTGGCAAGGCTGCTCAGCCGTCACCACATCTATATGTCCAGCTTTTCCAAGTACGGCACTTGTTATCTGAACTATCTGGCGCGCCCTGACAAACAGCAGGACGGCGCGGATGAAAACGAAACGCATCATACAACGGAAGGAATTTGTGAAAATGCATCTTGATTCTTTGCTCGATTCGATTTTGACCACGCCGCTGACGTTTTCCTCACTTTTGCTGTGTTTTGGCTCGGCACTGGTGCTGGGTCTGCTGACGGCGCTGGTGTTCACGCGCGGATGCCGCCACACGGCGTCCTTTGCGCTGACGCTGACGCTGCTGCCCATGTCGGTGGCGATGGTTATCATGATGGTCAATGGCAGCATCGGCACGGGACTGGCGGTTGCGGGTACGTTTGCGCTGGTGCGCTTCCGCTCCCTGCCCGGTACGGCGCGGGAAATCGCGGCCATCTTCACGGCGGTGGCGCTGGGTCTGGCGCTGGGCATGGGCATGTTGGGCGTGGCGGTTATCTTCTTCCTGCTCTCGGCGGTGGCGACGCTGGTGCTGACGGCGCTCCACTTTGGCGCGGCGCCGGAAAATGAAAAGCTGCTGCGCATCACCGTGCCGGAGGACCTTGACTACGAAACCGCCTTCACGGAGGTGTTCGCGGCGCATCACGTCAAGGCCAAGCTGGAACGCGTGAAGCTGGTCAGCATGGGCACGCTCTTTGAACTGACGTGGAGCGTGAAGCTGCCGGGCCATGTGCCGGAAAAGGCACTGATGGATGATTTGCGGGAGCGCAACAGCAACCTGCCAATCCTCTTTACCGCGCCCGGCGAAAAGGAAAGCCTGTAACAGGCTTGAGGAGCGAATGGCATCATGAAGAAATGGCTGATGGCGGTGCTGGCAGGCGCATGGCTGCTTGGCGGCACGGCGCTGGCGGATGAACAGATTGTTTTGTCTCCGGCCAATACGACCGCAACGGACAGCACCGTCACGATTGACGGACAGACCGTCACCATTACGCAAGAAGGCACGTACCATATTTCGGGCGAATTGACCGACGGTACGTTGCGCGTGGAAACATCAGAAACGGCGAAGGTGACGCTGGTACTCGATGGCGTGACCATCCGCAACGGCGAGGAGGCCGCCCTGTACATCCAGCAGGCAGACAAGGTGGTCATTGAGCTGACGCAGGGCACGGTCAACGTGCTGCAATCCGGCGTGGAAACAGCGAAGGACGCGGAGACAGAAACCGACGCAGAGATATTGGATGACGCAGGCGTGTCAGACGATGCCTCCGGCGGTGCGCTGCATAGCCGGGACGATTTGACCATCAGGGGCGATGGTGCATTGCAGGTGCTGGGCTATGTGAACAACGGCATCCACTGCACCGCGGATGTGAAAATCAAGGGCGGCAGCATTACCGTTACGGCGGTCAATCACGGCATCAAGGGCAAAAAGAGCGTCATCGTCTCCGGCGGCTCGCTGGTTATTACCTCCGGCAAGGACGGCATCACCAGCGACGAATTGGAGCGTGAGGACAAGGGCTTTGTGACCGTGGAGGGCGGCGAAATCATCATCACCAGCGATGGTGACGGCATTGCGGCCGAAACGACCCTGACGGTCAGTGGCGGCATGATTTCCGTCCTCAGCGGTGGTGGAAGCACAATGGCGCAGAACAGCTCCCGCGATCGCTGGTGGGACTTTGATTTCTTCTCCTCCGGCAATGATGAGGAGGAAACCGTCAGCTGCAAGGGCCTCAAGGCTGGCAAGGCACTGGTGATTTCCGGCGGCTCGCTGACGGTTGACGCCTATGACGATGCACTCCATACGGATGGTGATATGACCATTTCCGGCGGCGAATGCGTCCTGAGCAGCGGCGACGATGGCGCACATGCGGATGTGTCTTTGACGATGCTGGACGGTAGCGTGACGGTGCTGACCGCCTATGAGGGCTTTGAGGCGAACCAGATTACGCTGGCCGGTGGTAATCTCGATATTACCGCGACGGATGACGGCGTGAATGCCAATGGCGGCGCGGATGGCTTTGGGTTTGGCGACTTTGGTGGCGGCGGCCGTGGCATGGGTGGCTTCGGCGGCGGCTTTGGCAAGCAGGACAAACGCAAGGATGACCGCAAGAATGCGCCCCAATCCGATGCGCCAGCGGCAACGGAGGCGCCGGATATGGAGACACAGCCCGAAATGCCGATGATGCCGGATGGGATGACACCGCCCGACGGCATGAGCAAGCCCGACGGTG